>NZ_JBNAKP010000011.1:0-144341 GCF_049706645.1 Methanosarcina sp.
ACACAGAGCAAGAATCTCTTCACGTTTCATAAAAGAAAAAAATAATTCATTTTATATCCAATTTTTCCTCGGAACGAGGAAAAATTGTGGAGCCCTAACAAGGCTACCTGAATAGTTACGAACATTTTTTCATATGAGGTGGAAAATGGGTTCTGGGGATTCGAGTATTCGGTGGGGCTGGCTGAAATTTATGTACTTTTATACTGTTGTTTCAGCCGGTTTGCTTGGATTGGGAGTGGTTATTGCTCCTGACTTTGTGATATCCATGATGGGCTGGCCTTCGCAAGACCCTATTGTTTTTGGAGTTTTTGGTAGTCTCTATATCGCTTTTGGTCTTGTATCCATACTGGGCTTGAGAGCTCCCCTGAAATTTGTTCCAGTCTTGCTTTTGCAGCTGACTTATAAGATAGTCTGGTTTTTAGGAGTCGCTTCGCCTCTTGTAATGAAAGGGCAGTTTCCGACTCACGGGTATCTCTTTGCTGCAATATTCGTTACCTATCTCATCGGGGATCTGATAGCCATACCTTTCAGCTACGTATTCGGAAAAAGTTCGGCAACTGCGTACCTGGAAAGAATGCGGCCAGTTGATGAATAATCGAAAAACGTCGGGGGCGGGTAATTGCATTAACCATGCAGTTAAATCCTGCCCTCAGATATTTTGCTTTTAAAAATATTGTAGTTAAACAATCTCTGCAATCTTTCTTGCAGACGCCTTTAATACTTCTCTTGCCCCTGCCTCGGTAAGCCCGGCTCCCATTGCGATTTTCAGGGCGGTTTCATCGGTGATAAGGTTTTCAGGGGCATGCGTGTCGGTATTCACCAGAAGCGTTGCACCGATTTCGAGGGCAAGCCGCGCAACATGGCCGTTGGTCCTGTTGTGGCCATTCCTGGCTGTAATTTCAAGGCAGACATTATTCTCTTTAGCGGTCTCGACATCTTTCTCTGAAATAAGTCCAGGGTGCGCCAGGATGTCCACATATTCGCAGGCAACCGATGCTGCATTTGTTCCGGGGGCAACCGGCTCGTAGATAGTTTCGCCGTGCACGACCACAATCTCTGCGCCCAGCTCTTTTGCTTTCTTTGCAAGAGGGGCGATTTTTCCCGGAGGCACATGCGTCAGTTCAACGCCGGTAAAAACACGGATATCCCATTCCTCTTCCAGGTATTTTGCCTTCTTTGCAGCTTCTATGAGCTGTTCGAGATTGGTGTAATCGGCATGGTCGGTAAGTGCAATAGCCTTATAGCCGTGAATAACCGCCCGCCGGACAAGTTCACTGGGGATCAGTTCCCCGTCACTGAAAATCGTGTGAGTGTGAAGATCAATCAACCGGATCACCGTGTTTGAAAATGGCTTTTAGAATCGGGTTAAACTCTTTTTAATACTATAAGATTTTTTAATTAATACAATATATCTGATCGCCCATTATAGATTTAATTGCCCAAATATATAGATTTATTGCTGAATATTATAGTTCATATTATTAACTGAACTTTCAGACAAAATTACTCAGATTTCTCGGTTTTCTCAAGCCTTTCTGCGACCTCGGCAAAAGCGAAGTTCGGCTTGACGTCCGTTATTTTAATCCGGACTTTTTCTCCGACCTCAACTTCTTTTACGAAGACAACGAACCCTTCAATGAGCACGGCTCCATCCCCGCTTGAGCCCAGCTTCTCGATATCCACAACGAATTCGTTTCCTTTCCGGAGCGGAGCTGTAAGGAACTTCTTTCCGATAACATAGATTTCCGCGCTCTGGGACCGCGAAGCTTGCGGAGAATAAGCCCCCGTCTTGACAAAGTTTTCCCTGACCTGCTGCATGTAGTCGTTAAACATGTCTCCCTGGAAGACCTTCACAACGAAATTCCCTTTGGGCTTGAGAATTTTTTTCGCACATTCCAGAGCCGAGGTAGCAAGCTCAATTGACCTTGCATGGTCATAAGACCAGTTTCCCGAGAGGTTCGGAGCTGCATCACAGAGCACCACGTCAGCTCCTTTTGTCCCTACGATCTGAATAATCTTTTTAATTGTGGATTCGGCGTTTATATCGCCCTGAATGGTCTCGACTCCCTCGATTGGGTCAATTCTCTGCAAATCCACGCCAAGAACCTTTCCCCCGGACAGTTTTTTTGCAACCTGGAGCCATCCGCCCGGGGCTGCCCCCAGATCGACAACCGAGTCTCCCCGGTTGATAATTTTATGTTTTTCATTAATCTGTTTAAGCTTGAAGGAAGCCCTGGACCGGTACCCTTCCTCTTTTGCCTGACGATAATAATAATCTCTTCTGTCTCTTGCCATTGCTTACCTTCCCTGCACTGAAAGCTGATATATGTTACGGAAAATCCTTTGTGCTAGCTTCAGTGGATAATAACTTCAGTTCAATAAGATAAATAAGATAAATAAGATAAATCTAACAGGACTAACAACATATAATTATTTATTAAATATATAATTTCGGATATTTTAACGATAAATTCCGTTTTTTTCGCGACTTTTTTGTTTTCTTGCAAGTATTTTTAAGTTACTCGCCAGATACCGTAAATGCTACTTCCCTGTTACTCCGGTATTACTTATTCGTTACTTTAGATTATATTTTGAATCAAAGTTCTAATTTCACTTTCTTTAACTGTTTTATAGGAATTATTACAATTAATAAGTATTTTATTTTAGACATGTAAACGGTAAAATTACAGGAAAATTCATTGCATTACTTTGGGGGACAATATGGAAAATACTATTCGGCCAGAAGCCCTGAATGCTAGCCAATCTCGCAAATCACTCAGGCTAACGTTTCGAGTCACGGACGGCAAGGTTAGACTGATGTCATATGAAAGACTCGATATGATATGCCCGCCTTCGGTAGGTGAACGCCCGGAAACGGAAAAATACGGCGGCTTCTGGATGGAACTTCGCGATGCAAACGATCACGTACTTTTTCACCGGCCACTCCACTACCCGCTCGGCAACTCCGTGGAAGTGCATTCACCCAGCGGCAAGATTCACCGCGAATTCGGAGACGTTAAAGAGAGTATCTTCGAAGTGCTTCTTCCGGACAATGCCAGGGCCAGATTCATAACGCTAATGGGAGAGTATCTTGACCCGGCAAAGGCTCGAGAGAAGCGTACTGGAGGATCGACCGAGCTAGCTCGATTCGATGTACCAGAGGGAGAGAAAGGAGGCGAACAATGAGTGCGAGTGATGGATATATTGTGGGTACAACTAAAATCACCGATCACGGTCCCGACAGCGCTCGATGGAATCTGGTTATTATTGGCGACGGGTACCGTGAGGGCGACCTCACAAAATATCATACGGATGTGCAGAACTTCGTGGCGGAGTTTCGTACAACGCCTCCCTTTGATGAACTCTTCTGCGGCATTAATATCCACCGCGTTGACGTGGTATCAACAGACAGCGGAGCTGATGATCCCGGCTGTGCAGGCGGGACTGTGATAACAGTCAATACTTATTTCGACGCGACTTTCTGCACCAATTTTGCTGGAACACCCCTTGATCGGTTGCTAAGTGTGAATACGCCTCTGGCTTTGTCCGTCGCCTCGGCGCAGGTACCGCTCAGGCATCAGGTGCTCTGCATTGTCAATTCCAGTAAGTATGGTGGTTCGGGAGGGGTGATTGCAACATGCTCCACACACGCTGCAGCAGCAAAGATTGCCATACATGAAATAGGGCATAGCGCATTTGGTTTAGCGGACGAATATGGCGGCGATGGCACGGGCACTCCGGCAGGAGAACCATCAGAACCGAACGTTACACGAGATACGAACCGTGCTACAAACAAATGGCGCGCTTTAATAGCAGCAACGACACCTATGCCTTCAGAATGCGACTCGAGCTGTACCGCATCTACCTGCATGCCACCTTTAACCCCGCCGCCCGCCGGAGCTGTAGGTACGTATGAGGGAGCAATCTACTCGAATTGCAATACCTATCGTCCCCTGCCGAGCTGTTACATGCGGGACTACGGGCCTTTTTGTCCAGTATGTGCGGGCGTGATCCGGCAGACACTTCAGCCGTTCCTTCCTGCAGAATCGATCAATCTGGTCACTCCGAGTATCTCATTCACAAACGTTCCAGCGGGAATGGGGGGCATAGGAGTAACCACTCACCGCGCGATAGTTTGGGAAGTGGTGACTTGCCGCCGTCTGACATTTCAAATAACCGCCGGACCCACAGGTGGCTTCGGCACACCGCTTGGCACATCGGTGGTCGTTACGGCTGATCCTATACTCCCTACAACCTATGCACGGATCTGGCTGTCTTATACCTCGACAAATCCTGGTGATTCTGCAAATGGGAGCGTCACTGTTCGCTGCCTTGAAACCGGACAGACCTGGACCGTAAATATCGTAGCCAATACTATTCCCCGTCCTCGATCAGCCATTGCACTCGTACTTGACCGTTCAGGCAGCATGAGCGAGGACGCAGGCGATGGTATTTCCAAGGTGCAGAAATTACGTGAGGCGGCCAACGTATTTATCAGTATTATGCTTCCTGGCGACGGGATCGGGCTGGTCCGTTTCAACGAAGCAGCGCAGCGATTAATGGAAATACAGGATGTAGGTGCGACCTCGGGAGGGGCTGGACGCACAACTGCAATCGGACACATCTCAGGGAGCGACATCGACCCCACAGGCTTGACATCCATAGGCGATGGTGTGGTTAAAGGAAAACAGATGCTTGACGACGCGCAAGCAGCGGCAACTCCGCCATACGACATAGCCGCTATGGTGGTGCTCACCGATGGGATGTGGAACCGCCCACCGTCTCTCGCCAACGTTTCCGGAAGCATCACAGCAAATACGTATGCTGTCGGCCTTGGACTTCCATCGAATATTAGTGTTCCCGCCCTGACCACACTCTGCCAGGGGCACAATGGATATCTCCTGATCACCGGCCAGCTCTCAGCAGATCAGTCTATGCGGCTCAGTAAATATTTTTTGCAAATTCTTGCAGGCGTTACGAATGCACAAATTGCTGCCGATCCGCGAGGGGTTCTCGACAAAAGCTCAGAACATCGTATCCCGTTCCGGATCTGCGAGGCAGACTACGGAATGGATTTGATCGTGTTGAGTCCGCTTCCGCAAGTCATTGATTTTGAACTTGAAGCGCCAGACGGTTCGCGTATTACGCCGGTATCAGGACCCGGAGGAGCAAATTCGCAGTTCATATTGAGTCAGTATGCGTCCTGCTACAGGTGCGCTTTACCCGTGCTTCCGGCAAATCCAGGTGGAAGCCATACCGGGCTGTGGCACGCAGTGCTGAAACTTGGTAGCCCATCACCGGATATAACCACGTACGAGCGGAATCAGGAGCATTACACGGCAGACTATAATCCCAGGCGATGGGTCTTACCCTATGAATTTGTGGCACATGCTTATTCAAGCCTGACGTTCTCGGTTTACGTGACACAAACCAGTTTCGATGTGAATGCTGTTATTCACCTGACGGCATCGCTCCGCGAGTATGATGCGCCGCTGCCTGCGCGTGCAAAAGTGTGGGCCGAAATTCAGCGGCCGGACGGAGCTACTGATCTCGTTACTTTTGGATCAGGCTCGGAAAACCAGTTTATCGCAACCTATAATCTCCTGCTTCCCGGAGTATTCAATATCCGCGTGCGTGCGCTTGGGGAAACTATGCGCGGTACTCCTTTTGAGCGTGAAAGGACACTTACTGCCGTGGCTGTGCCTGGCGGGGATATCTGGAACCCGAAAGACCCTGAGACCAGCGAGCTCTGTGAGGTGCTGCACTGTCTGCTGGAGAGAGGTACGATCAGCAAGGAATTCGTAAAAAGGCTTGGAGAACTGGGGATTGATCTTCCGAAACTATTAAAGTGTCTTGGGGAACAGTGCCGCTCGACAAGAGATTAAACAGAAGCTTACCAGGTTCAGGAGCAGTACGAACCTGTAGTTTTACAACTTGAAGGGTTCTATTCGAACGTTTAATCGAAAAGATCGAAAGCGAGCAGAAGAGAAGCTTAGTTTATTGGTCCAGTCTGACAAGTTTGTCATTTATCTGCTCCTTCCAGACTAATATCCAGCTTTAATGAAAATCATGACCTGTCGTGGCTGAGATTATATCTAACGGCTTAATTTATAGTTTATAAAGGCTTAAGCTACAGCTTATTATTGCTTAAGCCCTCTTTTTTGTCTGATGATAATAGTAATCTCTGCTGTCTCTTGGCATTGCTTACCTTCCCTGTACTGAAAGCTGATATAGATTGCGCAAAAAATGTTTTTATCACGAACTCGTGGATGTATTGTCAATGATCTCCAGATCTGTTGTCAATATTCACTAATCTACTGTTACCAATATTGAATCTTATATTTCAACATGAGCACTCTTATGCTTGCATTCGTCTGTGCTGAATAAAATTACAGAGCATATTAGTATGATCACAGCTATCCATACTGCTTTAACTCCAATAAACGAAGTAAGCAATCCTCCCAGAATAGCTCCTGCTAAAAACGAGAGGTTAATCATAGAAAATCTGACTGCTTGAAAAGCCGATTTATAGTCTTTTCTTGTGACAGCAATATAGGCTTCCTGGGTAGATGATCGTAGATTTCCTGTGATCGCAATTGTGTTATACGGAGAACCGACAAGTTTGCGAAATACAGAGAACTGGATAGCTGCTACAAATGAGATTGCAACAGTTACCATCATATTAGGACTCGTGTAAGGTATAAAACCTATAATAAAAAGAACTGCAATTTCAAGAATTAAAACCGCTCTTTCGGTATCCGGTATTAACAGGCGCATTGATGGTTTTTTAATTATCTCGGCAACTACTACTCCGACGATAAATGCCAGAACAGGTACTGCGTAAAGTACTGCATTTTCCCATTCTCCTGCTGCGGCTTCTATACCCATGAGCACGACATTTCCAGTCTGCGCATTGGCGAAAACCCCGCCTCGTCCTACGAATGTATAAGCATCCAGAAATCCTCCTACAATTGCAAGAAGTATTCCAAGTTCTACAGATTCGGAGGTCAATTTTTTAAAGTTTATTTTATTTTCATTTTTCATCATTTGCATTTTTATCATTCAGAATTCTAGGAATTATATTAATTGTAACAAGCCTTTCTACTTTGCACCTAACTTATTGGGGTTGCACCTAAAGTAAGGAATCAATAAAAGTCTCTAGCAAATCATAGTAACAAGAATTTAAATTATGAGCCTATCCCAAAACTTCCTTTAATCTGATTATTGCTGCTAAGATTACAACTCCCAAATTTAATTTTTTATTCCACAAAAAGGAGGATTGACAGGCCGACAATTGGGGTATTGGTGTTATTTATTATAACAGTTTAGGGGGGTTTAAAGGAGGAAATTTTTTCGTGTAGTAAGTAGATCGGTCGACCTGCCAGATTTACATAAAAACAATAGTATAAAAAACTATTGATAATTATTATTCAGTAACTTTCTTACTGATTGTCCGTGATTGGTTATCCTCTGGTCATTCTTTTAGGTAGAAACTGATCTCTTCTCCACTTAATTTACAATTTTTTGGCACAAAAATTATGTTTTTCTCAAAATTTCATATTCTCATTGGAAAAAGTTAGAGTTTTCTAAGGGGATTTTGCATTGCATGAAACAAAACGCCAAGTCGGTTAAACCGTTTAGTCTTAACTCTCATCTTCTGGAAAGGGTGAATAAGTGGGAGGCATTGGTTTCAGGTCAAAAGTAATCTCCACCGGATACGCCAGTGAATGTCCAGGTGCATAGTCAGGCATAGATACCCTGACCGGCACCATAGTATGAATCATAAATGTGACCAAACACGATTTCACACTTCTGTTGATACACTTCAGCACTGTATTTTTCAGGAAGATGGTCAAGTATATCTTCCACTGTCGTCTTGACCTCAGCTCTTGCCTGCTGCTTCTTTTTCCAATCCAGTACAAGTTTTTCATGCGTAAGAGTTGTCAATAACTCCTTAACAACCTCTTTCACCTGCTGTTCTTCCTTCTTCGTCAAGTGCATATCAGGTTTTGTGAGCAAGTCAAAGATTGACAGTTCTTCCTCAGTCAGGTTCTCTGCAATATGTCGCTGCTCTTCCTCACTGAGTTTCTTAACCAGTTCGATTAACTCATTGAACAGGTCTTCAACATTCCTTGAACCTGCATTGTATTCTGCTATCATTTTCTGATAGGTTTCAAGGTAGTCTATTCTTGTTTTGTTCAACAGAATCATCAGTTTCAGTTTACTTTCAAGGATTGCTTTCAGTTTTTCAAGCTCCGTCCTCTTACGACCCTGATTGAACTTCTTTCTTAATACTTCAAAATCGATTTCATTGAGGTTGATAAGCTTTGAAGATGGTTGGTCTTTTATCAGGTATCCTTCTGATGCAATAGACTCATCCAATAGTTTTTCCACCTTTTCCATTACACGCGAGATGTCAGCAGGTGTTTCCAGTGACCTTATTTCTTCTGCAATCTTGTCAAATAACCGGATTTTTGGTGAGAGTTCATCTGCTGCGGGGTCAGGTAATATGGCTTTGAATAATTTGTGTATAATTAATGCCATAGACAGGTATTCTTTTTTTGTCTCCTCATCTACCAGGATAGCTTCAACAGCATCACTACGCAGTTTTACACGTTCAAATCCTGATGATGACAGAATCTTCTCAATATCAATTCCAAGGGACTTGCAAAACGAGATAGTTTCATTAATTGTTTCTTCGAGTTTCTCGACAAGTTCTTCCTTATCGATTACAGGATAATCACCCGGTTTGACTCCACCACCTGAATCGGAACCATAGATTGCCAGCGCCTTCTGTAGTGACTTGAACATTCCCACATAGTCTACAATCAAACCACTTGTTTTATCGCTGTATACACGATTTGCACGGGCTATGGTCTGCATCAGAGTGTGGTTCTTCATAGGTTTATCGAGGTAGATGGTTGAACAGGTAGGAACATCAAAGCCTGTAATCCACATAGCACAGACAAACACAATACGGAAGTTGTCTTTTGAATCCTTGAACTTTGTTTCAAGGTCTTCCCTGACCATTCTTTCACGATGGGGTCTAATATCTACCCCTTTCTTTTTGAGGTCTTCAACTTCATTCTGTGATTGTGATACTACAACTGCCATGTCTGTATCCTGCATGAATATGATTTTATCACCAGGGATATCTTTATCAGAGTTAGTAACAGTTGCATATTTGACTTTGAGGTCTTCGAGATATTCGTTCCAGTACTTCCTGACCTTATCATACATTTTAACGGCAGTAGCTTTGTCTATTGCAATGAACATGGCTTTACCAAGATATCCCCGTTCCATGAAGTGCGATACCATGTCCTTTGCAACCGTTTCAAGTCTTTCATCACGGGTAATAAGGTGATATTGCCTTGAAATCTCACGCTCAAACTTCTTTTCCTGATTCTCATCAAGTTCAGCTTCTTCGATGATGCGATGCATGTCATCATCGAATGCGTCATTTGTTAGTTGCAGTTCAGGTATCCTGTTTTCATAGTAAAGAGGAACCGTTGCACCGTCATCGACCGACTGCTTGAAGTTGTAGACACTTACATAGTCACCGAATTCTTTTTTGGTTTTTTCTTCACCAACAATCAGAGGTGTACCTGTAAATGCGATGAATGCAGCATTTGGTAGAGCTTTCCTCATGTTTGCAGCAAGTGTCTCATACTGGCTTCGATGTGCTTCATCTGCGATAATAATTATGTCAGAACGCTCTGATAAGAGTGGAAATGAACCTTTCTCAGGCGTCTTGAATTTTTGTATTAATGTGAATATGTAACGATGGTCCTCACGAAGCAGTAGTCGCAGGTGTTCCCCATCAACAGCTTGTGTGTGCTCTTCAGTGACAACACCGGTTTTTGCAAAATTTGCATATATCTGGTTATCAAGTTCTTCACGGTCTGTTACAACGAGGAAAGTATGACTTCCGTGGAACTTGCGGAGTGCTTTTTGTGCAAAGAAAACCATCGAATAACTCTTACCACTACCTTGCGTATGCCAGAATACACCAAGGCGTCCTTTGTTGCTTTCAACGTTTCTCAATGATTCAATGGCATTGTTAACTCCAATATATTGGTGATTCTTTGCGATGAACTTGACCATTCCACTACTTTCTTCACTGAATAGTATGAAATTCTCAAGAATATCAAGCAATCTGGAAGGTTCACATGTCCCACGAATAATGGTATCAAGAGATATGATTCCTTCTTCACCCTCACTGTTTATCTTCTTCCATTCACTGAAGTGTTCCCAGGGGGTTGTGAGGGTACCTATCTTGCTTTGTTTGCCATTGGACAATATGATAAAACCAGTGTACCAGAATATCTGTGGAATAGTGTTTTTGTAATCACGCAGATTGTCATTGTATGCGTTTTCCAATCTTTTATGTGATGCTTTCAGTTCAATGAATACAAGCGGTATACCATTGATGAAACCTATCAGATCTGCTCTGCGTTTGTACATTTCACCGGATATCCAGAGCTGTGATGCAAGGAAGAAATCATTCTTATGACAATTATTCCAGTCAATGACTTGAACCGTATCAATGACTTCTTCATTGTCACTATTGCTGAACTTCACCTTGATACCATCTTTAAGCAACCTGTATACGTCTCTATTGGCGTTTGCAGGTGTCATCCGACTTCTATCACGTAATATTTCATCTATGGCTTGTTCAATGGCATCTGAAGAAATATCAGGATTCAATGTACGAAGTGCTTCCCTTAGTCTGAGAACAAGTATCACATCTGCTGATGTTTCACGTCCAAGAGTTCCATCAAGACCAAACTTTTCATCATAACAGTTAACCACTTCATCCCAATCGAGAACTCTGAATAAGTCCATTGTATCGTTTTCGAGTGCCTCTTCAGAATCAGGGTCGGGATATATGGTCATGCTGTGATACCCCCTACATCGATATCGAGTTCAGACACATCGATTTCACCGGAGATGAGTCGTGGTAAGAGAAGGTCACGAGTCTTGCGGAGGTTTTGATTTTTGAAAAACAAGATAGAAATTTGATTGAAAATTGGCTTTATATCTGAATTGAACTCTTCAACCATATTTTTAGGAGGTATTATAATTTCAGTTTCATTTATGATTTCTTTATTTATATGTTGCTGTGCTCCTCCTCCAGCCTTCAAAATAATTTCATTTATAATTTCGTTTATTTTCAAGAAAATGTATTCAGAATAAGTTTTCTTTTCATCATAAATTCCAACAACTGACTGATTGGCACAGACTTCAATTTCTGTCAAGCTTATTTGACCAAGAGTCGCTCCTGTTATCGCAACGACAGTGGTTCTAACAGGCATAATTTTTGTAGCTGATTTTTTCAATCCAAGTTCTGTAATGCCCTCACTTTCATTAATTATACGCAATTCATTGACTTTGCCCGAATTTATCCATGGAATATTCCCATTCCAATAATCTTCTCTCTTTCGAGAGGGAGTACCACCTAAAACTACTGTAAAAATATCTCCGATTTTCCTAGTTTTCCATCCCTCAGGAATCTCCCCTAAATCCGAAGGAACCATTTTTGCGTTTTCATGCCCCGGAAACCTGAATTTCACGAACCATTCATTGTAGATGGTCTGTGACATCTCTTCGAGTATCTTGATGCGTCTTGTGTTGTTCTCGATGAGGTCATCGTAGGCTGAGAGGATGGCAGCGATTTTGTGTTGAATTTCTATTCTCGGAAGACAAATTGAAATACGTGAAATAATATCTTGATTCAAGGAAGCCATTGTTGCTCCATGAGAACATTGTGCCATCATCCATTTTTTATGGTTGTCAGTTAAGAAATAGTAAGATAAAAAAAGAGGGCCTAGAGATTCGCTTTTAATTCTAATTCTTAAACAGTCTGAACCTTGGAACCACTCTTGTTGGTCAAATCCTATCAGAGCATGACGGTCAACAGCTCCTTTTCGACCAAACACAATATCATTATGTTTCAAAAGGTGGCTTGAAAGTCGCTGAACAGTTTCTTCATTTATATATTCAAGCTTTTCATTTTTTATGCGGCCATATCCAATGTTACGTACATTAATCACAGGTGTACCTTGCTCGACATAATCACTTGCATGTAATTGTGTTCCGAAAGGGCCAGTTTTTATCTCTATTTCCCCCAAATCTATGAAATCTTTCAAAACTCGCTTCACGAACGTTTTGTTCATAGAATCCCCTTTTCAAGTAACTGCTTCACATTTTCGCTGATAACTTCTTCTAGCTCTCTTGCCTCGAGATTCAGCCCTTCAAGCTCCTCATTCAGCTCTTCCAACCTTTCCTTGAAGTCGAAATCTTCATCCTCTTCACCTTCAGCAACACCGACATATCTTCCTGGATTCAGACTCCATCCTTGACCTTCAATCTCATCAAGAGTTGCAACCTTACACAAACCAAGAACATCATTGTAAGTTCCATCGGGAAACTTCTCATTCAACTGTATATTGCTATCATTCACGGTTTCAATATCTTCTCCACGATACAATCTGACAATGTTAGCTATGAACTCTACTTGTTCAGGTGTGAATTCACGATGAGCACGGTCTATTTGTGTGAATATGTGGCGTGCATCAATGAACAGTATCTTGTCTTTGCGTGGTGTGTCCTTCTTTCCTTTATCCAGGAACCACAGGGTGCATGGCAATGTCACCGTATAGAAGAAATTCGAGCCAATGGAAATCATGACATCTACTGCATTGTCTTCAATGAGCTGCTTGCGTATCTCCATCTCCGAACCACGGGCATCACTTGCGGAGTTCGCCATAACAAACCCTGATCGACCGTGTTCATTCAATGAACTGTAGAACAACTGAATCCAGATGTAATTACCATTGTCCGGTTTTGGCATACCGTATGGGAAACGGGCTTTGTCATCCCTGAGTCTTTCCTTATCAATTTTATCTACGTTGAAAGGTGGATTTGCCATCACAAAATCGAACTTGCCGACACTCTCATGGATGTCTTCATAGTATGAATTACCTTCACGAATATCACCTGCTAGACCATGAACTGCAAGGTTCATCTTAGCTAATCTCACGGTCTCACCAGTTTTTTCCTGACCATAAACACTGAGTTCAGCATTTGGATTTTTCTTGTGATTTGTAACGAATTTTCCACTCTGTACGAACATACCACCTGACCCGCAGGCTGGGTCATAGATACGACCATGATAAGGTTCAATAATTTCTACAATGAGTTTTACGATGGATGTCGGTGTGAAGAACTCACCACCCTTTTGTCCTTCACTCTTGGCAAACTCGCCAAGGAAGTACTCATATATTTTACCAAAGGTATCCCCTTCGATATCCATTGGTATTGAGTTGAACGTTCGTAGTAGATTCAGAAGAGTGCTTTTTTCAAGTAATGTATATGATTTGGGAAGAACACCTTTAAGATCAGTGTTTTCACGCTCAATCGCTGACATGGCATCATTGAGTGCTTTACCAATATCACGGTCTTCAGGAAGCTTCAGCAGGGTTGAAAACCGGGATTCTTCAGGAAGGTACATCACACCTTTTGCTTGATAACGTTCCTTTCCTATCTTTTTTCTACCTGTACCTTCTCCTTCAAGCTCTTTTTGTAGAACAGAAAATTTGTAGTCAGCATACTTCAAAAATATAAGACCAAGTACAGGAACAGAGTATTCAGATGATTTCAGTTTTGAGTTAGCTCGTAACTCATCTGCTGCACTCCATAATCGTTTTTCCATGTCACCGTTATTATTTGCGATATTAATCCCTCAAAGTATTATAAAATATTTTATTAGTTATCATATAAGTATAAAAGTACTTTGAAATTGGTGTATAATTAAGTCAACAGATTTGAATCTTACTTTCTGGAAATTAGAATTTTGAAAGAAAATATAGAAGAACTCTAGATATCTGATCCACTACAGGAGAGAATCTAAAACCCTTCCCATGCTCGGGGAAAAACCAAACAATTTCTTTCTGATCTTCTAGTCCTTTTAATAAGAGGATTCTATAAAATCATAAAAAGAATAAAAAACTTTGTTCGTAAAGTCTCAACAATGAAACTTCTTCTCTGGCGTTTTTTTCGGAACTTTGCAGCATATCTTTTTTTGGCTCTTGCAGCAAACATACCTTCAATATTTTACAGCAGATATCTTTTACAGCAGATATCTTCTTGAGCTTAAAACCGCTCTGAGGATCTCTTCACCACCTGCTTTTTCGACCCTGATGTCAGACGGCTTTTCAATTACCTCAAGGTTGAGGGGCAGACGTTTTCGAATCTCCCCTATGAGCTGAAAATCCCCGCTCAGAATAACGCTGTCAATAAACCTGTTTTCTTCGAGAACCCTATCCAGGGCCTCAACAACTTTGTCCATATGGTGCGCGATATCCTCTTCCCTGAGGCGTTCGAAACGGCGCTGGCTAAAGCCTCCTTTGCTATGCTTTTCCTTAACGCTGCTGCGGATAAGTTCCTCAGTATCGAAAACCCGCGCATCGGGAGCAAAACCTATGAAGGATTCGCCTGCGTGCAGGATAAGGACGAGCATGCGGTAATCCTTACTCAGACTCTCTTCGAGCAAAGCAACCTCAAAATTGTGCCCGAGCTGCCAGGCCTGGGAAGCGATAGGAACGGGAGGAGCCAGAGCTTCGCAGACCATGCGGTGAAGATCATAAAAAAGTATAAGGCCGGTTTCAGAATCAAGCCTGTCAAGAAGCGTACGGGTTTCCTCTTCTACGCGCTCAAGAAGCTTTTCACTCA
Organism: Methanosarcina sp.; assembly: GCF_049706645.1. Lineage (GTDB taxonomy): Archaea > Halobacteriota > Methanosarcinia > Methanosarcinales > Methanosarcinaceae > Methanosarcina. The sequence goes on from NZ_JBNAKP010000011.1 coordinate 14,734, forward strand.
GTACATCTGAGAGGCGGGTATCCGGGGGCAGATAAACGGTCAGCAGGTCGCCTGCAGGGGCGTGAAAGGATTTGAGCTTGGAAAGGTAAGCCTGAACCGCTTGCGGGCTCAGGGTTTCAATCCCGCGAAACTTCAGTTTGCCTTCGGATTCAGTCCTGACTGTCTCGAGCTCGTGGGAGAGAGTCTGGGTTCGAATACGTTCCTGGTTTAAAAGGGCTTCAGCTTCCTGCCTGTCCGCAACCGCCTGCCTTGCAAGCGCCTCTTTCTTTTCAAGCTGGCTTTTTGCACCCCGCAGATCGAGTTCCAGTCTAACGACCTGTGAATTGAGCCGGTCGATCTCAAGTTCGAGCTGCTCTTTTCCTGAAATCTTTCCTATGAATGTACCCAGGCCCTTTTTCGTAACTTCGGAGGCTTCTTTCTTTGTTTTTTTGTCGTTCATAGCTTCTCTCCCGACCATGATCGGCTTCAGTAAGTCAATAAATGTTGTGGCTGATACTGTAACTTTTAACTATTTAGACTGGTATGTAATTTTTAATAACTTAAGCCGCAGTTTTATACTGGCTTAAGTCAAGATTATTACGATATGCGCTCTACAGCTTATTACGACCCGGATTTAGCTTATTACAGCTTATGTTATAGCCTGTTAGAGCTTAAATTTCATCTTACTACGGCAAGTTCTCTAGTTTATTACAGTTTATGTTAAAGTTCGCTATGGATTACGTATAACTCATACTGGCTTAAATGCAGTTTATCTGTCATATACATGAGGTTAAAAACGGTTTGCTCGTACTCGATGAGCTAACTTAAATGCAGTTTATTTGTCATATACATCCGGACTTATTAATAAAATAAAATGTCTCTATAAAGCTTCTCTATCAGTTTTAATCCTCGCATTTCGAAAGTTTTAAGAATATCGTATTGAATGTCACTTTGCTTTCAGGAACATTTTCTGAAAAGCAAGTCGATTTAAGAAGTCGTTGTCAGCTTATTAATCTTATAGATCACTCCGGTGCCTGAATGAAAACCCCATTGAAAGACTTTCAAAGCCAGACGGGTCAGAAAGATCCGAGCCAGGAAAATCCCGGTCAAAAGGAACCGGATCGAGTAGATGAAGCGGATAAGCAGGATGGGCAAAAGGCCGCCAGGTCCAGAGCCGAAAAAATCCATCCGACACTCTGGATCCAGGGACAGAAGAGCTCTTCCCTTGCCGGGAAAACCATAGTCCTTGGCGTTACGGGAAGCATTGGAGCGGTAAGGACCGTCGAACTTGCAAGGGAGCTGATAAGAAACGGGGCTGAGGTTCACACTGTTATGACAGAGGCTGCCACGCACATCCTGCACCCTGATGCCCTGCACTATGCTACCGGAAACCCTGCAATTACCGAACTTGGAGGCAGGGTTGAACATGTAGAGTTTTGCGGGCTTAAGGGCAGGGCCGATCTTCTCCTTATAGCCCCTGCAACAGCAAACACTGTAGGAAAAATCGCATACGGAATAGATGATACCCCTGTAACCTCGTTTGCAACAACTGCCCTTGGTTCGGGCGTGCCTGTAATGGTTGTCCCTGCGATGCACGAATCAATGTTCAGACACCCGGCTGTAGCTGAAAACCTGGTAAAATTAAAAAGCTGGGGAATCTCGGTCGTGGGCCCCAGACTGGAAGAAGGCATTGCAAAAATTGCAGCAAATGAAGAAATTGTGCTCGAGGTCGAAAGGGCTCTCGGAAGCAAAACCCTTGAAAACCGGAAGGTAATTATCACGAGCGGCTCCACTGCCGAAGGTCTGGACCCAATCCGAATCCTGACTAACCGGGCTTCAGGCAAAACCGGCAGGGAACTTGCCCTTGAAGCTTACCGCAATGGAGCTGATATAACCCTGGTACATCGGGACAGGCTCGGGTTTGCAGGTGTCAGGGAGATTTTTGCAGAGAGCGCTGCCGATATGACCGATGCCGTGCTCTCGGAACTTGAGAAAGGGTATGATGTGCTTATAAGTTCGGCAGCAATTGCAGACTATACGGCCGAGCCCTCTCCCGAAAAGATCAAATCGGGAGGAGAACTTTTGTTGAAATTGAAACCTACCCGCAAACTGATAAAAGAATGCCGTGAAAGATATCCTGACCTTGTGATTATAGGCTTCAAAGCTGAAACCGGAGTTGAAAAACAGGAACTTTTAAGAAGGGCAACCTCAACCCTTAAAGCCTCAAAACTGGACCTTATTGCAGCAAACGATGTCGCAAAAGGCGGGATGGGCACCGAGGAAAATGAACTGTACCTGCTCGGGCGGGAAAAAAGCGAACCCAGGCACGTAAGCGGGAATAAACGCAAACTTGCAGCCTTTATTCTTGAAGAGGCAGCCGAGTTGTTAAATAAGAAATTCTGCTGAAGTGAAGAATTCTCCTGCAAGGTATTCCAGAATATCCCACAAAAACCCGAAACTACTCTGTAGTTATTTTGCAAAAGATGATGCAAATATTCTGCAAAACAGGAACGAACTTCGAAAAAATGATTGAAATTGTAAAAAGGCGTTTTCTATGTATACATATGAGAGTGAAGGAGCAGACTTTCTGGCAAAAGCCTATGCTCCGGGACACATCACAGGTTTTTTCCAGATCCACGAGCATGAAAACCCTCATCGCAAGGGTTCTACAGGCTGCGGAATCGTCCTGAATGGAGGAGTTACCACCGAAGTAAAGGTCGGGAGGTCTGTAGAAGAAACCGAAATCTTCCTTAATGGAAAAAGGGTTGAAGGCAGAACTACCCGAACAGTCGCAGGGATGATGACTGACGTGCCTGTAAGGATTAAGAGTTGGGCAGAAATCCCAATCGGATGCGGATTCGGAGCTTCAGGTGCAGGAGCTCTCGGGACAGCCTATGCTCTGAACAGGGCACTTTCCCTGAACCAGACCGTAAAAAGCCTGACCGAATATGCCCATGTGGCCGAAGTTGTCAATCGCAGCGGGCTTGGGGATATTGCTGCCCAGTCCAGCGGTGGGGTAGTAATCAGGCTGCAGCCGGGTGGGCCCGAATTCGGGCTTGTGGACAGGATTCCGGTTCCCGAAGCCAGAGTTTTCTGTATTGTACTTGGCGAGATCTCTACCGATTCGGTCCTGAGGGACGAAGCCGCAACCGTAAGAATTAACAGTGCAGGAAAAGCGGCCATGTCCGAACTGCTTAAAAAGCCCACTCTTGAGAATTTCATGCAGCAGGCAAAAACGTTTGCCAGCAAAACCGGCCTTATGAGCAGCAGGGCAAAGGACGTGATCGAAGCTGCAAATGCAAGTGGTGGGCTTGCTTCCCAGGCAATGCTTGGGGATACGGTTTTTGCAATTGCCCCTTACTCCAATGAGTTCCCTCTCTACGAAGCCCTCCAGGAATTCGGGCAGGTGCTGGAATACGGCATAAGCACCTGCGTGCCGAAGTTAATGAATGAATAAACTAAGATCTCCCTACAGCTTAAATAGAATAGAAATCGAAAACTGGGATCAAATAGATGACATACAGTTCAGAGCATTTATTTGACTGCTTATTTGACTGTTTATTGAGTACTTTGAACTAATAAGGCAATTATATTGAAAGGCAATTATATTGAAAGGCAACTATATTGAACCGAAGAATTCATTTACGGATTTAAGTTGCAAATAAAAAAGGTACGAGAAAGTAAATTAAAAAAAGGTAAGCGACAGATATGACCGATATACCAAAAGACCACCCGAGGTATGAGTCCCTGATAGCCCGAGAAAAGGTTGCAGCCGGGGTAAAAATGGGAATTACAAGCATTCAGGGGCTGATTGCCCAGGGAAGAGGGGAAAGCTTTGATTACCTTATAGGTGAGCGAAGCACCAAATCTGCCCTGTATGCGGAAAGGGCGGCAGTTGCTGCCCTGCTTCTGGCAAAGAACCCTGTCATTTCCGTAAACGGCAATGTCGCAGCCCTCGCTCCTGATAAAGTTGTCGCCCTTGCAGACGTTACAGGGGCAAAGCTTGAGGTGAATCTTTTTCACAGGACTGAGACACGGGTCCACCTTATAATAGAACAGCTCAAAGCCAATGGGGCTTCCGAGGTGCTCGGGAAAAATCCGGATGCAAGCCTTGAACTCTCTCACGATAGGCGGCTGGTAGAAAGCCGGGGGATCTTTTCCGCAGACGTGGTGCTCGTCCCGCTGGAAGACGGGGACCGATGTGAAAAACTTGTAGAAATGGGAAAGACTGTTATAACCATTGACCTGAACCCCCTTTCACGGACTTCGAGAATGGCTACAATCTCGATAGTTGACAACCTTACCCGGGCACTTGAAAACATGATCAGGTTCGGAGTGGAACTGAAAAAGGAGAGGAAAGATGAACTTGTGAAATTAATCACAACCTATGATAATAAAAAAGCTCTCTCCGAAGCGATTTCTGAAATCCAGGAAAACCTTAAAGCCATGGCTGCAGAAATGGAATACTGAATATGGACCTGATTGAAAAAACAAGGGAATTTGTAGCTTCTTTTCTTGAGGGAGAGCCCAGTTCCCACGATATGTCCCATATAAACCGGGTAGAATCCCTCTGTCTGGAAATCCGGAAAGAAGAGGGAGGAGATCCTCTCGTACTGCAGCTTGCAGCTCTCCTCCACGACGTCGGCATAATTAAGGAACATGAAGAAGGCGGGGATCATGCCGTGTACAGTGCCGATATCGCCTCCGAATTCCTTTCGAAAGCAGGGCTTGCAAAAGAGCTTATTGAAGCTGTTACAGGCTGTATCCGGACGCACCGCTTCAGCGCAGGGGAAAGCCCTGAGACTCTAGAAGCCCGGATTTTACAGGACGCAGACCGGCTTGACGCCCTTGGAGCAGTAGGGATCTTCAGGGCTGTTTTTTCAATGGGAGCTCTCAGGATGCTAAAACATGCAACAGGAATTGATAAGGGGAGTTCAAAAAGGACCGTATATATCGAAGACCCTATTGAAGGCTTTAACGAATATATGCAGTATAAACCTTTCACAATCCCTGAAAAGCTGAATACCGATACCGCGAAAAAGCTTGCCGAAGAAAGGCTCAAAATTATGCGACTTTACCTTAAAACCCTGAACCTGGAGACCGGAATTGATGAATCGGGACTCTAGGTTAGGAGCGGACTTGAGTAAACTTAAGTAGATTTTGAAGATCTTCAGGAAATGTTTTAAAATGCCTGGAGCTAATTCGGAAAGGTTACATAAGTAATTCATATCAGAAAGGGTTGACACAATGTTAGTCACAAACCCTTTAAAGAAAACCATGCATATATTGTCAGGATGAGCTCCAGAGGCGCTGTAGATCGATTGATGAGAAGGTATATCCTTGAAACAAAGCAGGTAATCCATCCCTTCGAATCACCGGCCGCCAGATTGCCAGTATTAAACAGGACAATCTTCGAACATCAGGAAGACGTATTCACACAATTAAAAATTAAAGAAAAACCTTTTTTTATCTCATCGCTGGAAGAAATTAGTCCGTCTACTTCCCAAACGCTTGTTTACCGTGATGATATTTACTTCAATAAGGAAATAGTCCTGGAATTTTTAAACAGGGCTTCTACAATTGGAAAACCTGCACGATTAGCATTTTTAGATACTGACCCCTGTTTTAGTGTGCACATCTCCTCCCTGCAGCATAATATGGAACATGTGGGAAATTTATATATGGGAGACTTTTTCTTTTTTCCAGCTGGAGCGCAAGAGAAGGACTTCTTACCCATAGTCATAGATACAGAAAGTATCTCTCTTCCCTGTTTCTCCTTGCCTTCATTAGAATTAGAAGCGGGGCAAAAATTCTCGAGCAATCCGCCTGTTACGGTCCCCCCATTGTACTTACAGGTACCACGGCTATCTTATATCGCTATCAAACACTGGACACATCTGCTTTTTGCCAATTTTGGATGGGGCATCCATTGTCAAGCACGCCAGTCAAATGCCGGATTTGGAAAACAGTACGCGCCGCTTAGAAAAATACTACCATATCTACCGAAACGCCGTGGTACAATCCATATTGGAAGAAATTGCCAGATAGATCCTGCAGCAACTATAATAGGTCCAACTACTATTGGTGACGGAGTCATTATTGGACCAAACGTAACTATTGCAGCGGGACATATAGGCGACAATGCTGTTCTTGAGCCAGGTTGTACAGTCTGGTTTGGAGTGTTAGGAGCACGAAGCAGCCTTCTTGCTAACAGAAACCTTATTATGAGTTGTGTTATGAACGATTCAATTATCAATACCGATATTCGTTATTCCATAGTGGGAAATCATTCGTTTCTTGGCGGTGGGTCACATATTACAGACTGTATTTTGAGGAATGCTGATGAGGGTGATCCCAAGATTAATCCACAAATGGTGAAAGTTCTCGCCGGTAAGGAGATAGTTAATTCCGGATATTACATCCTGGGTCCGGCTATTGGTAACAGAGTTAAAATCGGATCCGGAGTAATCGTATATCCTGGTCGAGTGATAAAATCCGATAGCATAATTCTTCCTGGTCAGGGATGTAATATTATTGACAGGTAGCCGCAGTATTTACAAAAACCCCATACTAAGAAAGTCCTGCTTTCTCAAGAGTTTATGAATTCTTTTTTCACAGAATTTTAGTATAATTCTGGTATTCTCAGGACAACTTTTTTTAGGATAACCTCTTATTCCAGTTACCTCTTAATTCCAGTTACCCTGTAACTTCAGTGTTTCTCAACTGAGATAATTCCTGAATTCAAATCAATCTAACAACTTCAGTTTATTACCTGACGGATCTGATCATATGGCTGACATAATTATAAAAAATGCTTACGTTTTAACGATGAACCCTGAAGTGGGAGACCTCAAAAACGGCATCGTTGTCATTGAAGACGGAAAGATTACGGAGATCGGGGAAAAGACCGACGAAAGTGCCGACACCATAATTGACGCAAAACGTTCGGTAGTAATGCCAGGGCTTGTAAATACGCATACGCATGCCGCGATGACACTTTTTAGGGGCTATGCCGACGATTTGCAGCTTGCAGACTGGCTTGAGGGGCATATCTGGCCTGCCGAGGCAAAGCTAACTGCTGAAGATGTCTATAAAGGCAGCCTGCTTGCCTGTCTGGAAATGATCAGGTCGGGAACGACTTCTTTTGCAGACATGTACTTCTATATGGATGAAACCGCAAAAGCTGTTGAGGCATCCGGGCTTCGGGCCTCGCTTTGCCACGGGCTCATAGAGCTCTGGAATAAAGAAAAAGGAGAAGCCGACCTTAAGGAAGGGAAGCGCTTTGTCCGGGCCTGGCAGGGGGCAGCCGACGGCAGGATAAAAACGATGTATGGGCCCCATGCCCCGAATACCTGTTCCGATGAATTTCTTGCAAAAGTGAGGGAAGAAGCCAGCAGGGATGGAGCCGGAATTCATATCCATGTCCTTGAAACGGAAGCCGAACTCCTGGCCATGAAAAAAAGATATGGGAAATGTTCGGTACACCTTCTTGAAGATATAGGGTTTTTCGGGCCTGATGTGCTTGCTGCGCACTGTGTCTGGCTTTCGGACGGGGATATAGAAATTCTTGGGAAAAGGGGGGTGAACGTTTCCCACAATGTCATAAGTAATATGAAACTGGCTTCAGGGATTGCGCCAGTGCATAAAATGCTCGAAAAAGGAGTAAATGTCAGCCTTGGCACGGACGGCTGTGCTTCAAACAACAACCTGGACCTTTTTGAGGAAATGAAAACGGCTGCCCTTCTGCATAAAGTCAATATTTTCAGTCCGACTGCCCTTCCTGCACGGCAGGTACTTCAAATGGGCACTGTGAATGGAGCAAAAGCCCTTGGCACGGAGACCGGCATGTTGAAAGCCGGCAAGAAAGCAGACCTGATTGTGGTGGATATGAAAAAACCGCATCTTACTCCCTGCTTTGATGTTCCTTCCCACCTGGTGTACTCTGCAAGAGGAAGCGATGTAAGGACAACGATTGTAGACGGAAAAATTCTGATGGACGATTACAGGGTGCTGGCTTTTGACGAGCAGAAAGTGATGGAAGAGGCTCAAAAAGCCGCAGAGGAGCTTGTAGCAAGGGTAAACGCCTGAAAAATCCCCACTCTGGGAAATGATTTAAATTATGCGGGAAAAGATAGATACCCTGAATCCAGATCTGAAATCCAGATGCGGTACAGAATAATATTATTTTATCTTCAGTGAAAATAACAACCCAGGTAATTTCAAACAACTATTTGGGTAAATTCAAAGATTCGCCTATATGATTCGCCTATATTATACTACGGGATCACCATGACCGAAAAAGAACTCATAGAATCCGGAAACATGAAAATGGACTGGGCAAGAAACCATATGCCTGTGCTTGCTATCGTCAGGGAAAAATTCGAGGAAGAAAAACCCCTGAAAGGGCTGAAAGTAGGAATGGCCCTGCATGTGGAAGCAAAAACCGCAGTCCTTGTAGAGACCCTGGCTGCAGGTGGTGCAGAGGTATCAATTACCGGCTGCAACCCCCTGAGCACACAGGACGACGTGGCACTTGCTCTCGGTACCCGCAAGGATATAAGCTGTTTTGCAAGATACGGTGTCGGGAGCCAGGAATATTATGACGCAATCGACCGGGTCCTGGATTTCAAGCCCGATATCACCATAGATGACGGGGCAGACCTTATATTTAAATTACACAAAGAAAGAACCGACCTGCTTCCGAATATCCTGGGAGGCTGCGAGGAAACAACTACAGGCGTGCACAGGCTTCATGCAATGGAAAAGGAAGGCGCCCTGAAAATGCCGGTAATTGCAGTAAATGATGCCATGACCAAATACCTTTTTGACAACCGCTATGGGACAGGCCAGTCAGCCTGGGACGGGATTAACAGGACTACAAATCTCCTGGTTGCGGGCAAAAATGTTGTTGTTGCAGGCTATGGCTGGTGCGGGCGAGGAGTTGCGATGCGCGCTGAGGGCCTTGGGGCAAGCGTAATCGTTACCGAAGTCGACCCTATACGAGCTCTCGAAGCCAGGATGGACGGGTACAGGGTTATGAAAATGGCCGAGGCTGCCAAATTAGGGGAGATCTTTGTGACCACTACCGGGAACCGCGATATCCTCACAGCCGAGCATTTCGAGTCCATGCCTGACGGGGCAATCCTGGCAAACTCCGGCCACTTCAACGTGGAAATCGATATGGAAGCCCTTGCCTCCCTTGCCAAATCCGTCCGAACCGTAAGAAACAATATAAAAGAATACGATATTGGCAGCAGGCGCATTAATGTCATAGCCGAGGGCAGGCTGGTTAACCTTGCTGCCGGTGACGGACACCCTGCCGAGGTCATGGACATGAGCTTTGCAAACCAGGCCCTCTGTGTGCGCCATATTGCCGAAAACAAGCTTCCGAATGGCGTCCATAAAGTACCTCTTGAACTTGATACCTTTGTGGCAAAAATGAAACTCAAATCAATGGGCATAAGTATCGATGAACTCACAGAGACACAGGTATGCTACATGACCGGCTGGGAGTGCGGAACGTAAATTAGAAAAGAAGCTAAGAAACATATTCAGCAATTTTTGAACTTCCAGATGCTTTAAAAATGCAGTGAATATTATTGCTTTTCACATTCGGAAAAACGATAATATTTTACTGCACCTCTTTTTTGATAATTTTAAGTTCTTTTTAATTATTTTGACGCAAGGGGTATAGCTTTTTTTTCGTGAAATCAGGCTCAAATGGCCACTTTGATTTTTCCGAGACTACATTAATACTATCCTTCTGTCGTTCTTGTCCGCGCGCAGCGCGCCTGCCCGAAAATGCTTGAATTTAATAAGAAACAGAACATACCCTTCTTAACCCCCTCCTATTCTTTGTTGTTTTTGATGGAAAAAATTGACTGATTTTTATGTCTTTATTACGAATGACAACTTCAAAATACGCAAAAATTTAACAAACCTTAAATAATAATTTATAAAATCATTTACATCAAAAAGTTCGTTTGTCATTCATAATTCAAAGGCTTTAACGCAGAGAAGTGACATTTCAATGGATACATTTACTAAAGTAGAAACTAAAATTATAACTGAATTCATTTCTGATCGCCGTTTGCTTGATAGCCTTAGTTATATCCGTGGGGCAATGGAAGAGATCTGGGCAAACGATGCTCCTCGAATAGTACAGGATTATACTGATCATGGTGTTAAACATAGTGAAAGGCTTGCTTATTTTGTGGATAAGTTACTTCAGGCGAAGCTAGAAAAGGATTTTTCAGAACAAGAAATATACCTGCTCTTTGCAGGTATCTATTTACATGACATAGGAATGCAATGTGATATCGTTAAGTTCCCCCAAATAAAGGCTAAAGCTGAGGCTTTAGGTGCAGAGTTTGACGGTGAATTTAATTCGAAGAAATCTAGCACGTATTCTGTAGACGATCAAAAACAGATTCGTAAAAATCATCAATATTTAACTGCTGCATGGATAGACTATGCATACGGAAACAACGCATCTGAATTGCACAGTGCCATTAAAAGTATGCCTGATGATTTGGTTAACGATTTGATGGATGTATGCAAATACCACTCCAAATTACCTCTTATTGAATGTTCTGAGGGCTTTAAATTCGACCCGACTGAGCGTAAAAGAATGGTAGCGGCGCTTTTACGTTTTGCAGATGAGCTTGATATAGACAGCAATCGAGTTTCAATTAAAACCGTTTTAAATTTTTCACTCGATACCCATAATAGTGTTTTCTGGTGGGTGCATAACAACACAAAGGTTGTCTTCAGTAATTCTAGTGATATTCTTATAACAATCAGGCTTCATCCTGAAGACTTCGAATTGTACAACTCTTTCATCCATGATGAATTCATTAACAAATTTAAAATCAAAAATCAGCCTGTTATGGATACTCTGGTTAAATATGGAATCCCAATTACAATAGCGAGTAATTCTGCTGTTGTGGAGTACGATCATGCCCAGAAATTTCCTTCGGAGATAGTTGTTGTATTAAATGAACAAATGCAATATACTGGTGGTTCTTCCAAATTCTTAATTCAACATAATAGTGGAAGCTCAGATATTGGAAAGATGAAAAAACTGATATCCTCTGAGACTGAGCAAGAATCAAAAGCTACAATATCAAACATTCCCTATCTGAGGAACCCTCGCTTTACAGGACGAGAAAACAAATTAGAACAAATTCACGAGGCTTTTCATTTAGGTAAAACAGTTGCTATATCTCAACCTGTTGCCGTGTGCGGACTTGGAGGTATTGGGAAAACAGAAAGTGCGGTTGAATATACTTATCGTTATTATGACGAGTATGAATTTATCTTCTGGGTAAAAGCCGATTCTGAAGATGCGATAGTCTCCAGTTATGGCGACATTGCAAAACTATTGGATTTACCTGTTAAAAACGACTCAGACCTGAACAATATTGTTTCAGCTGTATTAAACTGGTTTAGAATCCACGCAAACTGGCTACTTGTTTTTGACAATGCAGATGATATTTCCTTCATAAAACGTTATCTTCCTCCAGAACCAAAAGGGCATATCCTCCTAACTTCAAGGTTAAGAGTTTTTGATACGCTGAATATTACGAAACTGATTGACATGGAGGAAATGTCTCCTGAAGAAGCTAAAAGTTTCCTTTTGAAGCGCACAGGGCGTACTGATCTGAATCTATCCGAGCTTGAAGCTCTTGAAAAGCTTGTACACGATCTTGGCTGCCTCCCGTTGGCTTTAGAACAAGCAGGGGCCTACATAAATGCAAATAATTCCAGCTTTAAAGATTATTTGGTTAGCTATAAAATACGCGGTCTGAAATTACTGGAAAAGTCTACTATTGATAAGAGCAAGTATCCAGAATCAATATCTACTACATGGTTGATGAACTTCGAAAAAGTCAAGAAAGCCTCAGAAGTCTCGGCAGATTTTTTATTTGTCAGCGCTTTTCTTAACCCAAGTGAAATCCCTTCCGAGATATTTTACAAAGGTGCGAATGAGCTAGGACCTTTAATTTCTGTTGAATTCGCAGAAGCTGATACAGATCCTCTTGTTTTTGATGAAATTCTTAATCCACTTTGGCAGTACTCTTTAATCAATCGTGGTGCTGGTTCCCATACTTATAATATTCACCGCCTTGTACAAGCTGTTCTTAAAGACGGGATGGAAGAAAGTGAGCAGAAGCTCTGGGCTGAACGTGTTGTTAAAGCTGTAAACCGCGCATTTCCTGAAGTTGAGTACAAAAATTGGGAACTTTGTGATAAGCTTCTTCCGCATTCTCAGACTTGTGCAGAATATATTGGATTGTGGAACATAGAAAATGAAGAATCTGCAAAATTGCTAAATGCGACCGGGAGTTATCTGCATAAACGTGCACGTTTTAAGGAAAGTGAGGCACTCTTGAGAAGTTCATTGGAAATTCGAAAGAAGATTCTGGAACCCGAACATTTTGACATCTCTGAGAGTCTCAATAATTTAGCAGAACTTTACATAAGCCTGGGTAAGTATTTCGAAGCTGAACCATTTTTTGTGCGTGCATTAAAGATTCGAGAGAATACATTGAATTCAGATGATCCAGCTATAGCAGAGAGTCTTAACAATTTAGCAGAGTTTTATAGGATTTTAGGTAGATATTCTGAAGCCGAACTACTCAATATGAATTCATTAAAAATCCGAGAAACTGTCTTAAAATCAAATGATCCAGCTATAGCAGAAAGCCTCGACAATTTAGCTGGAGTCTATAAGGATTTGGGAAGGTATTCTGAAGCTGAACCTCTTTATATTCGTGCCCTAGAAACCACTGAAAAAGCGCTTGGCACTGAACACCCATTCGTAGGTACTCGCCTTAATAATTTAGCTGGAGTCTATAAGAATTTGGGAAGGTATTCTGAAGCCGAACCTCTGTATACTCGTGCCCTAGAAATCACTGAAAAAGCTCTTGGTCCTAGACATCCAGATGTAGGTACTTGCCTTGACAATCTAGCTGGAGTTTATGAAAATTTGGGTAGGTATTCTCAAGCCGAACCTCTATGCACTCGTGCCCTAGAAATTACAGAAAATGCGCTTGGCACTGAACACCCAGACGTAGGTACTCGCCTTAACAATCTAGCTGGACTTTATGAAGATTTGGGAAGGTATTCTGAAGCCGAATCTCTATGTGTTCGGGCCCTAAAAATCACTGAAAAAGCGCTTGGCACTGAACATCCAGATGTAGGTATCCGTCTTAATAATTTAGCTGGAGTCTATAAGAATTTGGGAAGGTATTATGAAGCCGAACCTCTGTATACTCGTGCCCTAGAAATCACTGAAAAAGCTCTTGGTCCTAGACATCCAGATGTAGGCAATCGCCTTAACAATCTAGCTGCACTTTATGAAAATTTGGGAAGGCATTCTCAAGCCGAACCTTTGTATACCCGTGCCCTAGAAATCACAGAAAATGCACTTGGTTCGATTCATCCAGTTGTAGGTATTTACCTTAAAAATATAGCTATATTTTTCCATAATCAAAAGAAGTATATCAAGGCCAGACCTTTTTATGAGCGAGCAATTGAAGTTGTGGAAAAAACCAAAGGGGAAAATAGTCTTGAGCTTGCTAGCCTCTTAGAAAGTTATGCTTCTTTGTTGAATAATATGAAAAGGAACAGGGAAGCTACAAGAATATCTAATCGTGCTAAAGGGATACGTTCAAAAATTGAAAAAGGAGCAGAAAAGTGAGCTCAATAATTGGTGTAAGCATTGACGAACTTACGCCAACACAGGAATGCTACATGAGCGGCTGGGAGTGCGGAACGTAAATTAGAGAAGAATCTAAGAAACATATTCAGCAACTTTTGAACTTCCAGATGCTTTTAGTGCAGTAAATATGGCTCTATTTCTATATTTGGAAAAATGAGAATATTTACTGTACCATATTGTAAAGTAAGGTAAAAATAATTAATTACTAATACTTAAAATAGCATTTTACAAAAATGTAATTCTTATTAAGAAAACACTTGCAATCCTGTTTTTTACAAAAAAAGTCAATTGCAGATAAAGTTACCATGTTTTTTGAAAATATCTAAAATTATTTTGTTGTAAGGGAAGTTTATGTAAAAAACTATAAACATAAGAACCTGGTACACATTTTAAGTCCAGCCACAAATAATTGCAGAATACCCATCTGAAAATCGTCCGAAAGAAGGATAGTACTGGAATAAGCCCGAGAAGGTATGGGATGAAAGGACAACTGAGGAAGTCTGGAATTGACATTATTGGTGATGTGCCATGGGGGACTCACTTCTGCCAGTTCTACCAGACAAAAGAAGATTTGATAGAGATACTCATTCCCTATTTCAAAGCAGGGCTGGAGAATAACGAATTCTGTATGTGGGTTACATCAAAACCTCTGGAAGTGGAAGAGGCAAAAGAAGCTCTCAAGAAGGCTGTCCCTGATCTTGATATTTATCTTGAGAGAGGGCAAATCGAGATTTTGCCGGATACCAGCTATTATGCAAAAGGAAACTCTTTCGACCTGGAAAAGTCCTTAAATCTAGGGGCTGAAAAATTCAATCATGCCCTGATAAGCGGATACGACGGCTTGAGGTCGAGCGGAAACCTTTCCTGGCTTAAAAAAACAGACTTGCGTAGCTTCATTGATTATGAAGAAAAAGTAGATAGCACTATTGGGAGCTACAGGATAATAGCTCTGTGTACTTATTCTCTCGAGACACTCAGTGCAACTGAAATAATCGATTTTGCCATTAACCATCAATTTGCTTTGATCAAAAGGGAAGGAAAATGGGAACAGATAGAAAGTCCCAGGCGCAGGAAGGCAGAAGAAACAGCTATTCAAGCCGCAAAAAATTGGGAGTATACTTTTGATGCTGTGCCGGACCTTATAGCCATACTTGATACTGAATACCGGATTGTTCGTGCAAACAGGGCAATGGCTGCAAAACTGGAAGTGACCCCGGAAGAATGTGCCGGTTTAACCTGTTATCGTGCCGTCCACGGAACGGAAAAACCTCCTTCTTTTTGCCCTCAAAGGCAGTTGCTTAAGGACGGGCTTGAACACACTGCAGAGGTCTGCGAAGATTGTCTGGGCGGTTATTTCCTGGTAAGCGTCTCGCCACTTTATGACTCAAAAGGTAAACTCATAGGCAGTATTCACGTAGCTCGCGATATCAACGAACGCAAACAAGCTGAAAAAGCATTGCAAGAGAGCGAAGAAAAATACCGCTACATCGTAGAGACGGCGAACGAAGGTATATGGATACTTGACGCTGAAGCCAGAACCACTTATGTTAATGAAAAAATGGCAGAGACGCTGGGATACGGGCAGGAAGAAATGATTGGCAGATCTTTACTGGACTTTGCCGATGAGGAAGGTGAGGCTATCTTCAAACCGAATCTGGAAAAGAGGCGGCAGGGTATCAATGAGGTTTATGAATCTAAATTAATATGTAAGGATGGCTCACCCTTATGGGTGCTTGTAAGTGTTAAAGCCTTACTTAATAAGGACGGCAAGTTTACAGGCTCCCTGGGCATGCTCACCGATATCACCAGGCGCAACCAGGAAGAGCACCGGATACACAGATACAACCGCGTTCTTGAGGGAATTAACCGGATATTCGGCAGTATAGTTAAGGCCGAAACAGAAGAAGAGCTTGGAGTTGCCTGTTTATCCGTAGCTGTAGACGTAACCTGTAGCCAGATTGGTTTTGTTGGCGAAGTAAATACTGATGGGCTAATGCATGATGTTGCAATCAGTAATTCTGGATGGGATGAGTGCCTGATGTACGACAAAACAGGGCACCGCCGTCTTCCGGGTGATCATATCCTTCACGGATTATACGGTCGTGTTATTAACAGCGGAAAAGGCTTCTTTACTAACGATCCCAGGTCACATCCAGATAGTATCGGCTTGCCCGAAGGCCATCCTCCTCTCAGGTCATTTCTTGGAGTGCCCCTTATTTTAGACGAAAAAACGATAGGTATTCTGGGAGTTGCAAACCGCAAAGGCGGCTATACCTCAGAGCAGCAGGAGGATCTTGAAGCTATTGCACCGGCGGTGACGCAGGCATTGCAGAGGAAAAAGACGGAACAGGAAAGAGCGCAGGCTGAAGAAGCGTTGATCAGGAGCGAAAAACGTTTTCGGACCCTGGCTGAAAATTCTCCTGACATAATTACCCGCTTTGATAGACAAAAACGCCACATATATACTAATCCCGCTGCTGCGGAGCCTTATGGCCGATCTCCGGAAGAAATTATCGGGAAAACTCATGGTGAACTTGGCATGGACCCTGAGAACGTAAAGTTCTGGGAAGAACACCACAAAAAAGTCTTTGCCACAGGAAAGCCTGAAACCATGGAATTCCAGTACACATCGCCTAAGGGTAAGGAATATTATTTTAATACGCAGGTAGTGCCCGAGTTTGTTGATAGTAAGGTGGCCTCTGTTCTTGCCATTTCCCACGATATCACGGATATAAAAAAAGCAGAATCCAGGTTGAAAGATACCCTGGATAACCTGGAAAAACTGGTAAAAGAGCGTACAGTAGAACTTGAGAACGCTTATGAGTTGTTGAAAGAAAGCGGAAAAGGCCTTGCTGAAGCTCAAAAAATGGCTCATCTTGGAAATTGGGAGTGGAATATTGTAACTAATAAAGTATACTGGTCTGATGAGATATATCGGATTTTAAGATTTAAGCCTCAAGAGTTTGAGGTAACTTATAAATCACTTTTAAATTACGTGCATCCAGATGAGCGAGACTATGTAGAAAATGCTGTTAAAAGAACTTTAAACGGAGAACCCTATGACCTTGAGCTCAGAATGATTTCAGCTGATGGAGAAGAGCGCATAGTCCATACGCAGGGTGACGTTACTTTTGATGAGAAAAATACCCCTATTGCAATGAGGGGAACAGCTCAGGATATTACCGAGCGTAAAAGAACCGAAAAAGCGCTTGAGTTAAGTGAAGAAAGATATCGTATAATAGCCGAACAGACCGGGCAGCTTGTGTACGATTATAATGTTGAGGAAGATATTGCTGAATGGGCAGGCAACATAAAAGAGATTACCGGATATACTTCGGAAAAGTTCAGAAATATGAGTGTAGAGTTCTTGCTGTCCTGCATTCATCCTGAAGACCGGAAAATGTTCCTCGAAAGTTATGAAAGGTTTCTGACGCATGGAGGCGCTTACAGGTCAGAATACCGTTTTAGAAAAGAAGATGGAGAATATATTTATCTGGAAGATAATGGAGTCTGCCTGAAAGACGAAGAAGGTAAGGTAAAAAGAATTCTGGGTGCAATTAAGGATATTACTGAGAGAAAAAAGGCAGAAAATGCCCTTGCAAATATCGAGAGTGCACGCAAAAGGGAAATTCATCATCGTATTAAAAATAATCTGCAGGTAATCTCGTCTTTGCTTGACCTTCAGGCTGAAAAATTCAAAAACAGAAAACACGTTGAAGATTCGGATATCCTCGACGCCTTCAGGGAAAGCCAGGACAGAGTATTGTCTATTGCCCTGATTCACGAAGAACTGCATGAAGGCAAAGGAACAGATAAATTGAACTTTTGCCCCTATCTGGAGAAGCTTGTCGAGAACCTTTTCAAGACTTACAGAGTTGGAAATATAGATATCAGTTTAAATATGGACCTGGAGGAGAACATTTTCTTTGATATGGATGTTGCCGTTCCTTTAGGGCTAATTGTCAATGAGATCGTTTCAAACTCTCTCAAGTATGCATTTCCAGGTAGAGATAAAGGAACTATTCGAATTAAACTTTGCAGGGAAGAAAATGGAGAATCCGCAAGCAAAATACCAGGGAGAAAAGAAGATTATAAAAGAAAACCCGCTAATTTTGTTTTAGCGGTTTCAGATAATGGGATAGGGCTGCCGGATAACTTTGATTTACAGGATTCCGACACTCTTGGCCTTCAATTGATATTTATTCTGGTAGACCAGCTAGAAGGTAAACTTGAACTAAATACAGACTCCGGAACTGAATTTATTATAAGATTCGTAGTATCGGATAAGGAATAAGATCTTCTCAGGATATCCGTATTCTTATATTTTCATATATCTGGCCAGAAGAAAATAAGCATAAGTACCTGCGGCTCATGACGGCACGGGAATGCTACATAACCGGCTGGGAGTGCGGACATAATCAGAAGAGAAAAAGACAGTGATTTCCGCAATCAAGAGACTGTAATGTTTTAAAAGAGCAGTGAATATTATTGCTTTTTGTTTTTTAATTACATTCCATTTTTAATTGCTTTCAATTTCCGGAAAGCAATACCGTTTACTATATTTCGTAGTGTTTATGTACTTTTCATAATCTTCACCATACTTCATAAATATTCACTGTACTTCCTGAGATTTATTGTACCTCATTTTAATAATTTCCATGACAGATAAATATTTTAATATTTATTACAGACAGTTTTATAATCCAAAAAAATCATAAAGAATGCATTAATGCACAATTTATTTTACAATAAGGTTTGAATAAAGAATATATTTGTTATTTTTTAGAAATGTCCGATTCACTTTTTAATGAGGAAATTTACGTGAAATCAAGCCACATGGACCGTAAAGTACCCTTGATATCTGGCTATAAGGTATTGATTAACACGGGTTAGAAAATAAAAGATACCTGCGGTATGGAAAACATTCCGACGCTAAAAATTCTGGCAGGGATAGGCTAAAAACTGAACATTAAAAATCAAAGCTTTTGCTGTCAGGTTTCGGAATCTGAAGAAGCTGATTAAATATGAATTTTTAAATTACCTTTAAGATTGGGAAAGGGTTGGAATGAAAAAAAGCTTGAGAAAATCCGGAATTGACATTATTGGCGAGGTACCCTGGGGAACACACTTCTGTCAATTCTACCAGACAAAAGAGGATTTAATTGACGTACTTGTCCCTTACTTCAAGGCAGGGCTGGAGAATAACGAATTCTGTATGTGGGTTACATCACAGCCCCTGGAAGTGGAAGAGGCAAGAGAGGCACTTAGAAGAGCGGTTCCTGAGGTTGATGTTTACCTGGAAAAGGGGCAAATTGAGATTATTCCTTATACTCACTGGTACGTCCAGGAAGGAATTTTCGATTCGCAGAAAGTGCTTAGCGGCTGGGTCGAGAAACTTGATAAAGCCCTTGCTGACGGTTACCACGGCTTGAGATTGACAGGGAACACTTTCTGGCTGGAAAAAAAGGACTGGAACGATTTTGTTGATTATGAAGAGGAAATCGACAGTATCATTGGCAGCTACCCTATAATAGCCCTGTGCACCTATTCCCTTGGGAAGTGCAATGCAACCGAAATTATCGATGTAGTTATCAATCATCAATTTGCTTTGATCAAAAGGGAAGGAAAATGGGAGCAAATAGAAAGCTCCAAACGCAAGCAGATAGAAGAAGCGCTGCGCGAGAGCAAAGAGCGCTTTCGCTCAGTGCTTGACAATTCCAAGGATCTCATTTACCGTCAGAACATGCAAACCGGCCGTTATGAGTACATCAGCCCTTATGCTGAAACAGTAACCGGCTATTCAGTCGATGAATTCTTAGCAATGAATGCCGAGACAGCAATCTCAAAAATCCACCCAGAAGATATTCACGCCATGAAATCTGCGCTGGCGTACCTGAATGATACCGGCAAAGTGGAGGTGGAATACCGATACCTGACCAAGAATGGCAATTACCGCTGGTTCTCCAACCACATGTCCCTCGTAAAAGATAGTGTCGGATTGCAACTCTATAGCCAGGGCAGCATTCGTGATATTACCGAGCGAAAGCGGACTGAGGAAACTTTGCGTGAAGCTTACGAGAATCTTCAAGTTCAATCGGAAGAGTTACAGGCTCAGGCTGAAGAACTCCATGAAGCGAATGAAGCGTTGAGCGAGAGCGAAAAGCGCTTCGAGCTCCTGAGCAATGCAAATGCTCTCCTCCTCTCGAGCAAAGAACCCGAGGCTACGATCCAGATCATCGCCGAAAAGGTAATGCACCACCTAAACTGTGATGTATTTTTTAACTACGTTTTTGACGAGGTACATGGCAGGCTCCATCTCAACGCCTACGGCGGGATAAGCGCTGAGATAGCTAAAGAGATTGAATGGCTGGATAAAGGAGCAGCCATTTGTGGCTGCGTGGCCCTTAATGGTTGCCGTATCGTTTCTGAAGATATACAGCATAACGGGGACAAGAGGGCAGATCTCGTGCGGTCGATGGGGATCCAGGCGTATTCCTGTCAGCCTCTCCACATCGGTGAGAAAACAATAGGCACGCTCTCCTTTGGCATGAGGAGCAGAAAGAGCTTTACGGGGGACGAGCTTGCCTTCATGAGCACCGTAGCCGACCAGGTGTCGGTGGCTATCGAGCGCAAGCGGGCCGAGGAGGCACTACGCGAGAGCGAAGCGCGCCGTCAAGTTGCCGAGGCCGTGCAAGCTGAACGGGAGAGATTAAACAACGTGCTGGACATGCTGCCGGCTTACGTGATACTGCTCTCACCGGATTACCGCGTGCCGTTTGCGAACCGTTTCTTCGAGGAGCGCTTCGGCAAATCTGAGGGCCGGCGTTGCTACGAATATCTCTTCCAGCGCACCGAGCCCTGTGAGAACTGCGAAACCTGCAAGGTGTTCAAAACGGGCTCGCCTCACCGTTGGGAGTGGACCGGTCCGGACGGCCGCAATTACGACATTTACGACTACCCGTTCAAGGACTCCGACGGTTCCACACTTATCATGGAGGTGGGCATTGATATCACCGAGATCAAACAGGCGCAAGCGGGGGTTCAGGCAGAGCGACAGCGACTGTTTGACGTGCTGGAAACGCTGCCGGCAACGATATGCCTGCTAACAACTGACTATCACGTTGCCTTTGCAAACCGCAGCTTCCGCGAAAAGTTCGGCAAGCCGGGTGGCAGACACTGTTATGAATATTGCTATGGGCTCACCAAGCCCTGTGAATTTTGTGAGACGTATAAAGTGCTTGAAACCGGTAAGCCCCACCATTGGGAAATCAACAACCCGGATGGAAGCGTGAGTGATGCCTATGACTTTCCATTCACCGACGTTGACGGTTCACCCATGGTCCTCGCGATGGATATTGACATTACCGAGAAAAAACGCGCTGAGGCGGAGCTAAAGAAGCATCGGGAGCAGCTTGAGAAGGCTTATAAATCCTTGAAAGAGAGTGAGAAAGGGCTTGCTGAAGCTCAAAAAATGGCACATCTTGGAAACTGGGACTGGAATATAATAACCAATGAACTGTACTGGTCGGATGAAATTTATCGCATTTTCGGACTCATTCCCCAGGAATTCGGGGCAACTTACGATGCGTTTTTAAGTTACGTGCATCCCGACGATCGAGATTATGTGGATAATGCTGTCGTAGAAGCTTTAAACGGAAAGTCCTATAACATTGATCATAGGATTATTTTAGCTAATGGAGAAGAACACACAGTCCATGAACAGGGCGAAGTTATTTTTGATGGTAATAATACCCCTGTTCGAATGAAGGGAACAGTTCAGGATATTACTGAGCGTAAAAAAGTCGAAAAAGCATTAGAATTGGCTAATGTGTATAATCGTAGTCTCATTGAAGCTAACGTAGATCCTCTCGTAACTATAGGTCCAGATGGTAAGATTACTGATGTGAACAATTCTACAGAATTTGTTACCGGTTATTCTCGTAAGGAGTTAATTGGGACGGATTTTTCAGACTATTTTACTGAACCTGAGAAAGCAAGAGAAGGCTATAAGCATGTATTCCAGAAAGGACTAGTGCGAAATTACCCATTAGAAATTCGACATAAAGATGGACACATAACTCCGGTTCTGTATAACGCATCGGTCTACCTCGATGAGGCAGGAGAAGTTATAGGGGTTTTTGCTGCAGCACGGGATATAACCGAACTCAGGAAGACGGAAAACGCTCTGAAAGAAAGCCTGAACTTCCAGGAAACCTTACTCGATGCCGTTCCGGTCCCTATCTTTTACAAGAATACGGAAGGTAGGTTTATAGGCTGTAATAAGCTCTTTGCAAATGAAGTTGTGGGTCTTCCTAAAGAAAAGATAATTGGTAAAATCTACCGTGAGCTTACGAATAATGCTCCTGAGGACCTAATTAAAAAATACGATGAAAATGATCTTCAGATTTACCGGAATGGAAAAGAACATCGTGCTGAATTAAAAAATCAGTATCTCACAAAAAGCCTTGGAAAAGAATTTGTCGTAACAAAAGTTCCTTTTTTTAATATAAAAGGTGGGATCGAAGGACTGATAGGGGCTCTGTTTGATATTACGGAGCATAAAAGGGCTGAAAAAGCCTTAAAACTGGCCAGTGCTTATAATCGCAGCCTAATTGAAGCCAGTATAGATCCCCTTGTAACCATTGGTCCTGATGGTAAAATTACTGATGTGAATAACTCAACAGAACTTGTTACTGGTTATTCTCGTACAGAATTGATTGGGACGGATTTTTCGGATTATTTCACCGAACCTGAAAAGGCGAGAGAAGGATACAGGCATGTATTCCAGAAAGGACTGGTGCGAGATTACCCGCTAGAAATTCGGCATCAGAATGGGCAACTTACACCGGTTCTATATAATGCATCGGTTTACCGGGATGATGCAGGGGAAGTTATTGGCGTCTTTGCAGCTGCACGTGATATTACCGAGCGGAAAAAGGCCGAAGAAAAAATCCAGATACTTGCAAACGTTGTCGAATCCTCAGATGATGCCATTACAACGAAATCGCTTGACGGCATTATTACAAACTGGAATAAAGGCGCAGAAAGAATTTATGGGTACTCTGCCGAAGAAATCCTGGGAAAAAACGTATCAATACTTGAACCGGATGAGCTTAGAGGAGAAATCGAACAGTTAATTGAGAAGATTAAACTGGGAGAAAGGATTCACCACTACGAAACCTTACGGTTAAGAAAGGACGGTACGACAATAAACATTTCAATAACCCTTTCTCCGGTTTTTAATGCTTCCGGAGAGCTTGTAGCCATTTCTACTATTGCCAGAGATATTACTGAGAGTAAAAAAGCGGAAGAAGCTATGAGGCTTTCAAACATCTACAACCGCAGCCTTATTGAAGCCAGTCTGGATCCCCTGGTTACTATCGGGCCTGATGGGAAGATAACCGATGTAAATGAAGCTACGGAACTGGTTACCGACTATTCCAGAAACGAGTTAATCGGGACTGATTTTTCGGACTATTTCACCGAGCCTGAGAAAGCCAGAGAAGGATATCAACAGGTGTTCAGGGAAGGACTGGTTAGGGATTATCCGCTGGAAATCCAGCATCAGAATGGGCAACTTACACCGGTTCTGTATAATGCATCGGTTTACAGGGACGAATCCGGTAAGATTATTGGCGTCTTTGCAGCTGCACGTGATATCACAGAACGGAAGAAAGCGGAAGAAGCTCTGAGGCTTTCAAACATCTACAACCGCAGCCTTATTGAAGCCAGTCTGGACCCCCTGGTTACTATCGGGCCTGACGGGAAGATAACTGATGTAAATAAAGCTACAGAACTGGTTACCGGCTATTCCAGGCACGAGTTAGCAGGGACTGATTTTTCGGACTATTTTACTGAGCCTGAAAAAGCTAAAGAAGGGTATCAACAGGTGTTCAGGGAAGGCCTGGTGCTGGACTATGAGCTTGAGATCCAGCACAGGAGCGGATATGTTACACCGGTTCTGTATAATGCGTCGGTTTACAGGGACGAGGCAGAGGAGGTTATTGGGGTTTTTGCTGCTGCACGTGATATTACGGAGCGAAAAAAGGCAGAAGCAATGTTAAAATTGAAATTGGAAGAACTTGCCCGCTCAAATGCAGAATTAGAACAGTTCGCTTATGTATCATCTCACGACCTGCAAGAACCTTTGAGAATGATAGCAAGTTATTTACAGCTCTTACAGAGGAAATATCAGGGCGAGCTTGACGACAAAGCTGATAAATACATAAACTTTGCTGTGGATGGGGCTTCCCGTATGCAAAGTCTTATAAACGACCTCCTGGAGTTTTCGAGAGTCACCACCAAAGCCAGAGAATTCGAGCCTGTTGAATGTGAATTAATTCTGGATCGTGTGTTATCGGATTTAGAGATACCTATCAGAGAAAATAAAGCTATCATATCCTATGATCCTTTACCTGAGATAACAGCTGATTATACCCAGCTGGCTCAGGTATTTCAGAATCTAATCAGCAATGCGATAAAATTCCGCGGCAAAGAGGCGCCTGAAGTTTATATTTCTGCAGAGAAAAAAGAAGACCAATGGCTATTTTCAGTTAGAGATAATGGGATTGGAATTGATCCTAAATATTCAGATAGAATCTTTGAAGTGTTTAAAAGGCTCCATAAAAGGGAGGAGTATCCGGGAACGGGAATAGGGCTTTCGATCTGTAAAAAGATTGTAGAAAGACATGGAGGAAACATATGGGTAGAGTCCGAACCGGGTAAGGGTTCGACCTTTTATTTTACTCTACCAATTAACCCGGAGAACTTCAAAGACTAACATTTAACAAATAAGAAAACATTGTTTTTACTATCAATCCCTTTGTAGATTTTGAAAAATAAAAAAGTTAATTGAAATCTTCCCTGAGAAACAATAAAGGTGCAAAATTTCAGAGTCAAAAGCCTGATTTTGAAGGCTCGATTAAATATTTATTAATTTTATAAAAATTAGAAAATATTTCAAAGCTCTAGTTAAATTCACCTGGTAAGGGAGTCTCACAAATGAGGACAAAAATAGCATCTAGACCCATAGAAATCCTTTTAGTGGAAGATAGTAAAGGCGATATTGGATTAATTGAAGAAGTTTTTGAGGAGGCAAGAATTAGAAATAACCTTCACATTGCAGAAGACGGAGAAGAGGCAATCCTATTTTTAAATAAAAAGGGACGGTTTTTAGATGCCCCGCGCCCGGATATAATTCTTCTGGATTTGAATCTCCCGAGAAAGGATGGACGTGAAGTTCTGCAGGAAGTAAAAGGAGACCCCAACCTTAGAAACATACCAATAGTGGTTCTAACTACTTCTAAAGCTGAAGAGGATATACTTAGATCTTATGATCTTCACGCCAATGCATATATCACCAAGCCTGCTGACTTTGATCAATTCGTAAAGGTAATTAAATCCATAGAGGACTTCTGGCTTCAGGTTGTAAAGTTACCATCAAAATAAAACATATGTGATCTGGACTAAAAAGAAGGTATTTTCGATTTGGAGAGAATTTTAATGGTCGGGTTGGAAAACTTAATCGGGCCCTAGCAAATGTGGCTATAACGGTTTGAAGTTGACAGAGAGCACTTTCTAGCTTGAGAATGATGACCGGGTTGATTCTGTTTTATGAAAAGGGAGTAAATTAATCGGCAAGCACCGAATCATCACCATCTGTACGTGTTAATCAATATTATGAGGTTGAGTTAATGATAATTCCCAATTATGAGATAATTGAGAAAATAGCCGAAAGCCCTCAAACGACAATATACAAAGCATATCTCAAGAAAAAGCCTGATCGGTTGCTTGTGCTCAAGGTTGTGAAAGCGAACTTTTTGTCCGATTATAAAAAATCTCAGGTCATACAGAAAATCGAACATCTCAAAGTCTTAAACAGTCCCCTCGTGATTACACCCATCTCTTTCAGTGATAAAGATGAGATTTGTTTTATAACGCAGGAATATGTTGAGGGAATCACCCTCGATAAATTAATGGAAACGCATTCAAGGGTTCTTCTGGACGATTTTTTTACCATAGCTATTGGGCTTGCTTCTGCCCTGGAAAAAGTCCATGAAGCTGGAATTATTCACGGCGGTATTAAACCCCATAATATACTTGTCGACCCCGAGATACTCAATATCCGGTTGATAGATTTCATCAGCACCCTCGACGTTAGAGATGTCAGCCATTTTATTTATGATCGCACTTTTATCAGAGAAACATTATCCTATACTTCACCGGAGCAAACAGGGCGTATCAGTCACAGGATAGTTTTTTCGTCAGACCTGTATTCCCTGGGAATCGTGTTTTATGAGATACTGACAGGTCGCCTCCCTTTCTCACCTGACGACCCTCTTGAACTGATACATTCCCATCTCGCTGAAGAAGCTTCTTGCGTTTATAAATTAAACCCGGAAATTCCCGCTACCCTTAGTAATATCGTGGCCAAGTTGATGCTTAAAGAGCCTGAAAAGCGTTACCAGAACGCAAGCGGGCTTTTAGCTGACCTTGTACGGTGTCGAGACGAATACTCAGCCACAGGAACGATTTGCGAATTCCCTCTGGAAAGCTGCGTGTATACTCACAGGACAACTTTCATATCCAAAATGGTTGGCCGCGATAACGAGACTCAATTAATCCTTAAAGAGTACGAACAAGTCACGGCGGGAAATTTCAGATCGCTATTAATCTCCGGGCTGTCCGGCATCGGGAAGACTCGCCTGATACAGGAGCTACAAAAGCCGATTGTGAAACATAGAGGCTATTTCACCTCGGGAAAATTCGATGTATATCAGAAAAATATCCCCTACAGCTCCCTTATCCAGGCACTCAGAAATTTGATGCGAACCTTTCTTACCGAAAGTAATGAACGGGTGATAGCCTGGAAGGACAGGATATTGAAGGCAGTAGGCCAGAATGGGAAAGTCCTGACAGATGTCATTCCGGAACTGGAAATCCTGATAGGTCCGCAACCGGAAGTCAAACAGCTTCCTCCAGTTGAGTCCTTGAACAGGTTCCGTGATCTTTTTGATCGCTTCTTAGGTTGTCTGGCGAGCGAGGAGTATCCTTTGACTTTATTTATTGATGACCTTCAATGGTGTGATGTGGCATCCTTTGACTTTCTGGAAAATATATTCGCCAATTACAAGAACCATCCTTATCTTTTCTTACTGGGAGCCTATCGCCATAACGAAGTGGACTCAAGCCATCCCCTGTCCAAGCTTATCCTGAATATCAGGAAAGAAGGTCAGCCTCTGAAGGAGATCAGACTGGGACCCCTGAAACCTGAACACTGCCATGAGATGGTCTCGTATATTCTCGATTCCCCCCTTCCTCCGACCAGGGCATTATCTGATTTCATAAGTACACTGACTGAAGGTAACCCCCTCTTTGTCAGTGAAAGCCTGTCTTACCTGCATAATGAAAATCTCCTTTATCTTGACAGCGACCGACAATGGCAGTGGGACCTTGAGAGGATCCGACAGTCAAGTATGCCTACTACAGTGGTTGCTCTTTTCAGCTCAAAGATACAGAAGCTCCCTCCGGACCTCATAGAATTAATTGAATACTGTGCCTGTATGGGAAATACCTTCTCGCCTGCTGAACTGTCACTAATAAGAGAAATGAGTTTGCTGGAAACCTTTGAAATTCTGAAACCGGCTCTCGGGCAGGGATTGCTGATCGAAAGTAAAAACCAGTTGCAATTCATCCACGACAAAGTCCAGGAGGCTGCCTTATATTCCATATCAGTAGAGAAGCGCCGCCAGATTCACTGGCAAGTGGGAAATCACCTTCTTTCCGTCATTCCTGAGGGTTCTGACCTTGAGAGACTCGACAACCTGTTTACTATTGTTTCGCATCTTAACCTTGGAAAAGAGAATCCCGACTTAGAGACGGCGTATCTCCTGTCTGACATTAACTACCACGCCGGAAATAAGGCGCTGAACTCTCTTGCCACGGAAGCGGCAAATGAATATTTCAATCTCAGCAGAGGACTGCTGCCAGATGACTGCTGGGAGGACGAGCACTACGAGCGTACTTTCAGGATATTCCAGAAAGCGGCAAAGACAGAACTCATGTGTGGGAATTACGAGGATTCCGAAAGGTTACTCAATTATTTGCTCGATCATGCCAAAACCGATCTGGATAAGACGGAATGTCTGGCGGAACAAACGACCTCGATGTCGTCTATAGGCAACTTTATCAAAGCTATCGAGACTGCAAACCGGGGGCTTGCCTATTTTGGCAAGGTTATTCCTGAAGACCCTGAGGATGCAGACAGAAAACGACAAAAGTTAATGGATGAGATTGCTTCAAAAGACATCGATATATGGGAAACTATTCTGAATATGTCATTTACTACGGACAGGAGAAACAAGATCGAACTTGCATTTCATAGTGAGCTTATTCCCGATCTGTATATGTCCGGTCTTGTGCCACAGCTTTATCTCTCAGCTGCGCAATCGACGCAGCATTGTCTTGCTGGTGGCATGGATGAATCCGTAATTTATTCTTTCAGTATTATGGGCCTTCAGCTCGGAGAACAGGAAGAGTTCGAGTCTGCATTCAAATATGAAGACCTTGCCCGTGACTTATCGGCAAAATATCCAAATACTTTCGGTGCCACGCGTGGTATGAATGGTATCGTATGGTGCAATATGCACTCAAGAAGTCACCCGGGGGAGATCGTGGAATATTGCCTCAAGTCGATCCAGTGCGGAAAGAATTGTGGCGATCTGTATAATGCCGGTCTCTCCTACGGTCCTCTGATGTGGAACCTTCAGGTGCAGGGAGCAGACCTATCTATTATCGAAGATTATGCCAGGGAATGCTTCCAGTTTTCCAGCAGGTATCATCTGTTATTTTCCGTAGGTCTCGCAGACGCCATGCAGGCGGGCTGGATTGAACCTATGAAGAAGGGATATTCACCCGTGCCCATGGAGGAAAAACTGAATCAGTGGGAGCAGGATAACCATATTGCTTCTGCAGGAAGCTATTATGTCCACATGGCCCTGGCCCATTATTATTTCGGAGAGCATGAAGAGGCCGAAAAGTATCTTGTCCGGGTCAGGAAGTATCTATCAGGCCTCACCGACAATGTGTTGAAAAGACAGTGGCACGTCTTCAGAGTGTTAAACTCTCTTAAGCTATATGAAAGAGGGCTGGGCTTTAAGAGTGAGCAGGAATTACTGACTGAAATCAAGCCTATAATTAGCAAGATCGAGACCTGGGCAGGTTTGGGGCCGTTATTGAAGCCCTATCTTGCTTTTATATATGCCGAGCTGCAAAGAGTCACTGGTGAATTTAAGGAAACCAGAAGCCTGTACCTGGATGCTATAGAGTCGGCACATAAGCAAAATTATACCTTTCTGGAAGGGCATCTTAACGAATGCCTCGGGGAGTTCCTTCTGCAGGCTGGAAGGGCCTCCGAGGGAGTGTACTTTGCCGAAGCTGCACGTCTGTACAAGAAATGCCATGCAGAAAGAAAAGAAATAAGTCTTATTGAGAAACACTCCGATTACTTTGAGGAAGAAAATACTTTTTATCAGTACCCGCTATTTGAGTCTCCTTCCAGTATCCTTCCGGATCTCGACATCGAGTACCTCATGAAGTCGTCCCTTGCTATTTCCGCTGAGATAGAGCAGGAAGCTTTGCTGAAAAAGATCATGAACGTGGTTATCGAAAGTTCAGGGGCACAGCACGGGTATCTACTTATTGAAGAGGAAAGAAACTTAATTATCCGCGCGGAAAGCCATACTACGGAAAAAGAAGTGGTAAAAACATTCTATAAAAAACTCGAAGATGCAGAAGATATCTGTGAAGCAATTGTCCATTATGTACACCGGACCGGAGAACGGCTGATACTGAATAACGCTGCGCAGGAAGGGATATTCAAAGACAATCCGAAAGTCCAGGACATGCAGTTGCGCTCTGTACTATGTTTGCCTGTGATCAAACAGTCAAAGATGATAGGGGTACTGTACCTGGAAAATCGTCTATCAGATTCGGTATTTACATCAGGAAAAACCGGCATGATGGAATTACTTGTGTCACAGGCAGCCATTTCTTTAGAGAATGCTACTCTTTTTTCCGAACGTAAAAAAGCAGAAGAGCTTAAACTTGTAAGCAAGTATAACCGCAGCCTTATTGAAGCCAGTCTGGATCCTTTAGTAACTATCGGGCCTGACGGAAAGATAACCGATGTGAATAAAGCTACGGAATTGGTTACTGGCTACTCCCGTGAGGAGTTGATCGGGACTGATTTCTCAGAATATTTTACCAAGCCTGAGAAAGCCAGAAAAGGATACCAGCATGTATTCCAGAAAGGCCTGGTACGGGATTACCCGCTAAGAATCCAGCATAAAGACGGGCATATAACGCCGGTTTTGTATAATGCTTCGATTTACCGGGATGAATCTGGCGAAGTTATTGGGATTTTTGCTGCAGCACGTGACATTACTGAACTTAAGAAAACAGAAATTATATTAAAGTTGAAACTGGGAGAACTTGCCCGCTCAAATGCAGAATTAGAACAATTTGCTTACGTAGCATCTCACGACCTGCAGGAACCTTTGAGAATGATAACAAGTTATTTACAGCTCCTACAGAGAAAATATCAGGGCGAGCTTGACGACAAAGCTGACAAATACATAAACTTTGCTGTGGATGGGGCTTCCCGTATGCAAAGTCTTATAAACGACCTCCTGGAGTTTTCGAGAGTCACCACCAAAGCCAGAGAATTCGAGCCTGTTGAGTGTGAATTAATTCTGGATCGTGTGTTATCTGATTTAGAAATATCTATAAAAGAGAACAAAGCTATCATATCTTATGATCCTTTACCTGAAGTAATAGCAGATAATACCCAGCTGGCTCAGGTATTTCAGAATCTAATCAGCAATGCGATAAAGTTCCGAAGCAAAGAGTTACCAGAAATTTATATTTCTGCAGAGAAAAAAGAAGACCAGTGGCTATTTTCAGTCAGTGATAATGGGATTGGAATTGATCCTAAATATTCAGATAGAATCTTTGAAGTGTTTAAAAGGCTCCATAAAAGGGAAGAATATCCGGGAACAGGAATAGGGCTTTCGATCTGTAAAAAGATTGTAGAAAGACATGGAGGAAACATA
This sequence comes from Methanosarcina sp., assembly GCF_049706645.1. Lineage (GTDB taxonomy): Archaea > Halobacteriota > Methanosarcinia > Methanosarcinales > Methanosarcinaceae > Methanosarcina. The sequence continues at coordinate 45,550 of NZ_JBNAKP010000011.1, forward strand.
TGGGTAGAGTCCGAACCGGGTAAGGGTTCGACCTTTTATTTTACTCTACCAATTAACCCCGGAGAATTTAGAAAGTTGAATTTTAATACATAAAAGGAACATTATTTCTTACAAGGAACATTATTTCTTACCTGAAATTCTTTATAAATTTAAAAAGCAAAAAACTAACTGAGTTTCTCTCCAGAAAAGCAGCATAGATGTAGAAAAAAACAGTATAGATAAAAGCTTATGGTCAAAGTTTGATTTTGAAGATCCAATTAATTTATTTACTAATTTATTTACTAATTTGTATATTAATTTGTATACTAATTTGTGTAATCGATTAGAAATTCTCAAGCTTCTAGTTAAATTCATCTAGTAAGGGAGTCTCATAAATGAGAACAAAATTAGCAGGCAAACCCATAGAAATCCTTTTAGTGGAAGACAGTAAAGGCGATATTGGATTAATTGAAGAAGTTTTCGAAGAGGCAAAGATTAGAAATAACCTTCACATTGCAGAAGACGGAGAAGAGGCGATCCTGTTTTTAAACAAAGAGGGACAGTTTTTAGATGCCTTGCGCCCGGACATAATTCTTCTGGACTTGAATCTCCCGAAAAAGGATGGACGTGAAGTTCTGGAGGAAGTAAAAGGAGACCCCAACCTTAGAAACATACCAATCGTGGTTCTAACTACTTCTAAAGCTGAAGAAGATATACTTAAATCTTATAATCTTCACGCCAATGCATATATCACCAAGCCTGTTGACTTTGATCAATTTATAAAGGTAATTAAATCCATAGAAGACTTCTGGCTTCAGGTTGTAAAGTTGCCGTCAAAATAAAGCAAATGAGATCTGGACAGGACGATTTGGCTATGGATAAAAAGATCGAAATCCTGCTTTTTGAGGACAATCCCGGAGACGCAGGTCTGATTGAAGAGATGCTTGAAGAGTTCGCTGATTTTCGGTATGAACTTAGAAACGTCGAGACCCTGAAAGAAGGCCTGGACTTTCTGAGGGAAAGTCCGTTTGATGTAATATTATCCGACCTGGGATTGCCGGATAGCGACGGTATTGATACTTTTCTTGAAATCCATGCAGGGAATTCAAGAATTCCCATCATAATCCTGACCGGGATAAATGATGAAAAAATCGGAATCGAGGCTGTAAAACGAGGTGCACAGGACTATCTGATTAAAGGGCAGGTCGACGGAAAATTATTGAAACGTTCTATCCAGTATTCTATTGAGCGTAAGAAAGCCGAGGAGAAAGTCCAGAACCTGGCGAATATCGTGGAATCGTCAAATGATGCTATTATAACCAGGTCTCTTGACGGTTTAATTACCAGCTGGAATAAAGGGGCTGAACAGATCTACGGATATTCGGCTGAGGAAATTCTGGGTAAGCACGTAGCGATCCTGATACCATTTGCATTGAGCGAAGAAGCAAAAAGACTGGTTGAAATGATCAAGCAGGGGGAAAAGGTTCACCAGTATGAGACTTCACGCTTAAGAAAAGACGGTAAAATTATAGACATCTCAATGACTCTTTCTCCGATCTTCGATATTTCCGAAGAACTTATGGCGATCTCGATTATTGCCAGGGATATAACGGAAAGTAAAAAAGCCGAAGAGAAGCTTCAGAAAAGTGAGGAAAGATATCGGATCGTAACAGAGCAGACAGGCCAGCTCATATACGAGTACGATATCGAGGAAGATAAAATTTACTGGGCAGGCGCCATAGAAAAAGTTACGGGATATACTCAGGAAGAATTACTGAAGACCGGAGTCGAGCTATGGATAAATAATGTCCATCCTGACGACCGAAAAAAGGTATGGGATCAAAAGATAAGACACTGTGGGAAAAATACAGCGAGCATTGAAAATAAGAGAAATTTCTATCTGGAATATCATTTTAGAAGGAAAGACGGAGCTTATATCCATATCGAAGATCACGGAGTCTGCCTTCAAAGGGGGAATTATCTCACAAATAAAGTCCTCGGGATAATGAAGGATATTACAGAAAGGAAAAAGGCTGAAAATGCCCTGAAAAAGCTTGAAGAAGCCCGCAAAAAGGAAATCCATCACAGGATAAAAAATAATCTGCAGGTAATTTCCTCTCTGCTCGATCTCCAGGCTGAGAAATTCGCTGGCATCAACGCTTATGACACTTCAAAAGTCCTTGCAGCTTTCAGGGACAGCCAGAATAGGGTTATTTCTATGGCCCTGATCCATGAAGAACTGTATGGGTCAAAAGAAGTCAGCACTCTTAATTTCGCAGCATACCTGCAGAAACTGACCGAGGACCTTTTCAGGTGTTACAGCATTGGAGCTTCAGGAACCGATACCTTTCTGGAAATTGAGGAAAATATCTTCTTTGATATGGATACCGCAGTGCCCCTGGGCATAATTGTCAATGAACTTGTTTCAAATTCCCTCAAACATGCATTTCCAGGTGGGAGAACCGGAGAAATCCGGATCAAACTCTCCAGGGAAGAAAACGGAAAATGTGATAATTGCAGGCTCGAAGGCAAAAACGAAGCGTGCAAAAGTACTGGTTATGTTCTCGCCGTCTCGGATAATGGAGCAGGTATACCCGAAAGCATCAGTATAGAAGACTCCGGCACGCTTGGGATACAGCTGGTGACGATCCTGGTAGACCAGTTAGACGGGGAACTTGAGTTAAACAGGGACTCCGGAACTGAGTTTGTTATAAGATTTGAAGTTACGAAAACGCAATAAGAGTTTTCCGGAATTCACTCGAGTTTATTTTAAGAAGTTGTTAAATTTCTCTCTGAAGCCAGTTAAGTTTCCTGCAAACTCCAGCCTGATTTTGATACCAGTTAAGTTTCCTGCAAACTCCAGCCTGATTTTGATTGAATGAGTTATTGACGCTAGATTAAGATTTATGAAAAAAGCCTGGCTTTAGAGAAGCTATCAAAAGATACTTTAAATAGGACAATTATTATATAAATAGTATTTTATTTTCAGTATTTATTAATACTTTATTCTGGAGAAGGTTACTGGAGGGAGATCGGAATATCGTTTAAAGTCGGGCGAAAGTCTCCGTTTACCCGAACAATCGGGAAAAGCCCTATAAAAAAATTTTGCTTATAATAAATAAATCCAGAATAAATTTGCAGGAATTACTGGAGAGAAATGTAAGTTTACTGAACCTGATTTTCAATAGTTCAAGAGATATAAATTATTTTAACAATTATTTTATAAACGAGTAATTCTTATTTAAGAAAATAAATAAAATTTGATTTTTGTAAAAGTACCTGAACAGTAAATAAAGTGCTCGAATACTAAATAAGCTTCCGTATTTCTTTAAAATCTCCAGAGTCACTGCTGCTGAAACGGAATTAACGTAAAATCAGCAAAGGAAGCCGGGTTATTTAATTACAGCTACAGGTTATTGCAGGGCCTGTGTTTGAAAGGAAGAACAGGGTTGGAATACACGAAAGGGTGGGAAATGGGAGAGAGAATGAGAAAATCCGGCATTGATACTATTGGGGACATATCATGGGGAACGCACATCTGCCAGTTCTACCAGACAAAAGAAGATTTGATGGACATGCTTGTCCCTTATTTTAGAGCAGGGTTGGAAAACAATGAATTCTGCCTCTGGCTTACATCACAACCCATAGAAGTCGAAGCTGCAAAAGAAGCTTTGAGAAAGGCCATACCTGATTTTAATAATTATCTGGAGAAAGGGCAGATCGAAATTATTTCTTGCACGAACTGGTATTTAAAGGAAAATGATTTCGATTCTAAGAGAGTCTTAAATAGCTGGGCTGAAAAACTTAATCAGGCTATAGCTAACGGACATGACGGCCTGAGATTGAGCGAAAACACTTTTTGGCTGGAAAAAGAAGGCTGCAGGAACGGTTTCGATGAATATCGAGAAATACATAGAATCTCCGGCAATTACCAGATTATAGCGCTATGTTCATATTCTATCGACCGGTGTAACGCAGCCGAAATTCTCGATGTGCTTACCAATCACCAGTTTGCTTTAATCAAAAAGGAAGGAAAATGGCAACAGGTTGCAAGTTTCCAGCGCAAGTGTACTGAAGAAATACTACTGCGAAAAGAAGAAGAACTTCAGGAAGCAAACAAGGCATTGCAGGAAAGTGAAGAAAGTTTCCGGACATTGGCTGAAAATTCTCCTGACATGATTGCTCGTTTTGACAGGAAAAACCGCCACCTTTATGCTAATCCTGCAGCTGCGGATACCTGTGGTTGTTCTCAGGAAGAAATTATCGGGAAAAGTAATAGTGAACTGGGAATGAACCCTGAACAGGTGAAATTCTGGGGGAGACACTATGAAAAGGTTTTTGCCACAGGAAAACCCGAAAAAATAGAGTTTCATTATACATCCCCTCAGGGAAAAGAATACTATTTGAATACACAAATAGTGCCAGAGTTTGTTGATGGCAGAGTGACCTCTATTCTTGCTATTTCTCGCGATATCACTGATATAAAAGAAACAGGAACTAAATTAAAAGAAACACTCGATAACCTGGAAAATTTGGTTAAAGAACGTACAGTAGAGCTTGAAAAGGCTTATAATTCGTTAAAAGAAAGTGAAAGGAGTCTTGCTGAAGCTCAAAAAATGGCACATATTGGAAACTGGGACCGAAATCTTATAACTGGGGAGTCATACTGGTCTGAAGAAACATATCGTATTTTTAGGCGCAGCACTCAAAAAAATAGCGTAAAATATGATGAATTTTTAAGTTATATACATCCTGACGATCGGGACTATGTAGATAAAACAATTCAGAACAGGTTAAAAGAAAGTCCTCAAAGCATTGATTATCGGATTATCCTGGCTGACGGGGAAGAACGCACAATCCATTGTGAAGCGGAAGTTGTTTTTGATGAGAAAAATGTTCCTATTAAAGCGAGGGGAATAATTCAGGATATTACGGAGCGAAGGAAGGCTGAAAAGGCGCTTAAATTAAGCGAAGAAAAATACCGTATAATTGCGGAACAGACAAGGCAGCTTGTATACGATTATGACGTAGAGAAGAACGATGTTGACTGGGCAGGCAATATTAAAGAATTTACAGGCTACGATCCTGAAGAATTTAAAAACATAACTCTTTCCAGGAGAAGTCGTGTTCATCCCGAGGATCTGGATAGACTGCAAAGTAGTATTAAAAAATACATGAAGTATGGGGGCACTTATCGCTCAGAATACAGGTGCAGAAAAAAAGATGGAAGTTACACGTTTGTTGAAGACAGCGGGGTCTGCCTGAAAAACGAAAAGGGTAAAGTAAACAGAGTTCTTGGAACAATTAAAGATATTACAGAGAGAAAATCGTCTCAGGAAAGACTGGAGATGAGCGAAAGAAAGTACCGCTCATTTATACAAAACTTCAAAGGGATTGTTTATCAGGCAGATGAGAACTTTATTCCTCAGTTTCTGCACGGAGCCGTGGAAGAGATTACAGGATATAGTAAAGAAGAGTTTATGTCTGAACTTCCCTGGAAAGAAATTATCGATCCCGAATACCTGCCTACCATACTCAATGAAGGAATAAGACTTAGAACTTCCCCTGATGTTACAGAAAGGGAATTCAAAATAAAAAACAGGACCGGGAAAATAAAATGGATCCACGAAACCTGCCAGAAGATTCCTGGTGAAAACGGAAAACCTATTTATCAGGGTGTAATTTACGACATAACCGAAAGGAAGCAGGCAGAAGAAACCCTCGCAAATATAGAAACTGCACGTAAAAAAGAAACTCATCATAGAATCAAGAACAACCTGCAGGTAATTTCCTCCCTTCTTGATCTTGAAGCTGAAAAATTTAAGAATCGGGGATATATAAAGGATTCAGAGCTCCTGGAAGCTTTCAGGGAAAGTCAGGATAGAATAATATCCGTTGCCCTGATCCATGAGGAGCTGCACAAAGGTAAAGGAACCGATACTCTTAATTTTTCACCATATCTTCAGAGGCTTGCTAAAAACCTTTTCCAGACTTACAGGATTGGGGATTTAAACGTTAGCTTAAACATAGAACTGGAAGATAATATTTTATTTGAAATGGAAACTGCAGTTCCTTTAGGGTTAATTGTCAATGAACTTGTTTCGAATTCCCTCAAGTACGCATTCCCAGGCAGCAGCAAAGGGATAATTCAAATTAAACTCTGCAGGGAAAAAGACAGAGAATGTAGAAGCAATGCACCGGGAAGCAAAAAAGAAAATAATAAGGTCACTAGTTTTATTTTGACAGTTTCGGATAACGGGGTAGGTATACCTGAAAGTATTGATTTAGAAAATACCGATACTCTGGGCCTTCAGCTGGTAACCATCCTGGTAGACCAGTTAGGCGGTAAACTTGAATTGAAAAGGGGTTTCGGAACTGTATTCTCCATTGAGTTCACAGTAGCAGAAGAGCATTAAGAAGTTTTTTTCGAAAAATTTATTTATTGGCTGTGCTTTATAAAACTAATCTAAAAAGAGAAAGATAGTAAATTTACTGTACCTGATTTTTAATATTTTAAGATAAATGATAAATAATTCGATGCTTATAAAGAAATTTTATAAACCAGCAACTCATATTTAAGAGATCAATAGAGGTCCGGGTATTTTTGAAGAGATATCCAGTTAATCTAAATAATTAATAAATTCACAGATATTTCGAATAAATTCACGGATATTTCTGAAGATATCCAGGTTTATTTTTATTGAAAGACGATATGAGTGACATCGACATAAGAAACCTGGAGTAACTTTAAAATTATAGCTGTAACTTATTACAGAACATACTTTTGAATATTGAATGGCATTGGAATAAGCACGAGAAGGCAGGGAATGGAAAAAGAGCTGAGGAGATCTGGTATTGACATTATTGGGGATGTGCCCTGGGGAACGCATATCTGTCAATTCTACCAGACAAAAAAAGAACTGATGGAGATTCTGATTACCTACTTTAAAGCAGGGCTGGATAACAATGAATTCTGCCTCTGGGTCACGTCAGAACCCGTGGAAGTCGAAGATGCAAAAGATGCCCTGAGAAAATCCATACCTGATTTTAATACTTATCTTGAGAAAGGGCAGATAGAAATTATCCCTTACACTGACTGGTTTGTTACCGACGGGATTTTCGATCCGAAGAGGGTATCCAGCAGCCGGTTTGAAAAGCTCAATCATGCTCTGGACAATGGTTTCGATGGCATGAGGCTTAGCGGGAACACTACCTGGCTGAGCGAAGAAAGCTGGAATAATTTCATCGAATTTAAGGAACAGACAGACAAATCCATGGATACTTACAGGATGATAAATCTATGCACCTATTTTCTCGATAGGCATAACGCAGCCGAGATAATCGATGTAGTCGTAAATCACCAGTTCGCTTTGATCAAAAAAGAAGGAAAGTGGAAAAGCATAGAAAGCTCCAAACGCAAGATGGCTGAAGCAGCGGCTGTTCAGGCCACGAAAAACTGGGAGTATACTTTTGATGCCGTGCCAGACCTGATAGCTATAATAGATGACGAGTATCGAATTGTTCGTGCAAACCGGGCAATGGCGGCAAGATTGGGGGTGACGCCGGAAGAGTGTGCAGGCTTAGTCTGTTATCGTGTTGTCCATGGAACAGACAGTCCCCCCTGTTCTTGCCCACACCGTCAGATGCTTGAAAATGGGCTTGAGCATACCAGAGAAGTTCACGAAGACAGCCTGGGTGGCGATTTCATAGTGAGTGTCTCGCCACTGCATGATTCCGAAGGAAAGCTCACAGGATGCATTCACATTGCCCGCGACATAACAAAACGTAAGCGGGCCGAAGAGGCACTCCTCGAGAGTGAGGAACGGTTGCGCTTTGCGCTCGAAACCATCCACGCCGGGGCGTGGGACCTTGACCTTGTGAATCATACCGCCTTTCGGTCACTCGAGCACGACCGCATCTTCGGCTACGATCAACTTCTCCCGGAGTGGACCTACGAGATGTTCCTCGATCACGTGCTGCCTGAAGACCGTGCGATGGTTGATGCAAAGTTCCGCAAGGCCATGACCACATGCAGCAACTGGAATTTCGAGTGTCAAATTCGGCGTGTGGACGGTGAGGTTCGGTGGATCTGGGCAGCCGGGCGGCACCGTGCGGATGCTACCGGAAGCGGGAGCCGGATGGTGGGCATTGTTCAGGACATCACCGAGCGCAAACAATTGGAAGAGCAAACTCGCCAGCGAGCCGAAGAAATTGAAACCGTGATGGAAGTGGCGCCTGTTGCTATCTGGATTGGCCACGACCCTCAATGCCATAATATCACTGGCAACCAGATGGCCAACGAAATCTATGAGGCCAAATTCGGAGAAAATGTCTCGGCGAACGTGACACCTGTGCGGCGTTTCTTCCACAAGGGCCGCGAGTTGACAGCAGATGAACTGCCCATGCAAGAGGCTACTTTGAAGGATATAGATGTGCGCAACGCGGAATTTGATGTGCTGTTGCCAAGCGGGGAATGGCGGGGACTTATGGGGTCAGCCAGCCCGCTCCACGATGCAGATGGTCATGTGCGTGGCAGTGTTGGCACATTTATCGATATTACCGAACGCAAGAAGGCTGAAGAATCCCTGCGGAACAGCGAGATGCGCCTGCGAAGGCTATACGAATCAGGCCTGATAGGCGTGATTTACTTTACCCTTGAAGGTCAGATTACCGATGCCAATGACAGGTTCCTGAAGCTGGTAGGGTACACGCGCGAGGACGTGCAGGCCGGAAAGGTAAACTGGGAGCAGATGACACCTCCGGAATACCGTGCCCTGGATAAGTATATCATCGAGAAACTGAAAGATACCGGCGTGGCTACACCTTATGAAAAGGAATTTATTCGCAAAGACGGTTCGCGAGTGCCCGTTATTCTCGGGGCGGCCACAATCGATGAGGCAAGACAGGAGTGTATAGCTTTTGTTCTCGATATTACCGAGAGCAAAAAGATAGAAAAGGCTCTCCGAAGAGCCCATGATAGTTTAGAAGAAAAAGTTAAGGAGCGTACAGCTGAACTTAACGAAGCTTATGACTCATTAATAGAAAACGACAGAAGGCTTTCTGAAGCTCAAAAAATGGCTCACATTGGAAACTGGGACTGGAATATTATAACTGATAAAAAATATTGTTCGGATGAAATGTATCGGATTTTCGGGCTTGATCCTGAAAAATTCCACCCTACTTACGATGCATTTTTAAACTTTGTGCATCCCGACGATCGAGCCCGAATGGATAATGCCTTTAAAAGAGCTTTAGATGGAAGAAAGCTCGATGCTATTGATTGTCGAATTGTCTTAGCTGATGGAAGACAGCGCGTAATCCATATACAGGCCGAAGTTATTTTTAATGAAAAACAAATTCCTGTCCGGGTGAGAGGGACAGTCCAGGATATTACCGAGAAAAAAGAAGCCGAAGAAGCCTTTTTGAATGCTATAACTGCCCGTAAAAAAGAAATTCACCACAGGATCAAGAATAACCTGCAGGTAATTTCATCCTTGCTTGACCTCCAGGCTGAAAAATTCAAAAACAGGAAACACGCTGAAGATTTCGAAGTCCTTGAAGCCTTCAGGGAAAGTCAGGATAGAGTAATATCTATTGCCCTGATCCACGAGGAACTGCATGAAGGCGAAGGGGCCGATACCCTGAACTTTTCTCAGTACCTGCAGAAACTCGTTGAAAACCTTTTCGAGACATACAGGTTTGGGAATCCCGATATTAGCTTGAACCTGAATCTTGAAGAGGACGTTTTTTTTGGCATGGATACTGCAGTGCCTCTGGGTATGATTGTTAACGAGCTTGTTTCAAACTCCTTCAAACACGCCTTTCCGGGAGGGAAAACAGGAGAGATCCGGATTAATCTGTGCAAAGAAGAAAAAGGAAAAACTGGAAACGGCGAAATCGGAGGCAAAAATGAAGCTTACAAGAGCAGGTATATTCTGACAGTTTCGGATAGCGGGGCGGGTATTCCTGAAGAGATTGATCTGGAAAACTCCGACACACTTGGAACACAGCTGGTAACTATTCTGGTAGACCAGTTAGATGGCGAACTTGAGTTGAAAAGGGACTTCGGAACTGAATTTGTTATAAAACTTACAGTCGCGGAAAATCAGTAAAAACTTTTCAGGAGCCTTTTCAGGAGCCTCTTAAGTTTCAAGAAAGTTTTAGCATTTCTAACCTTATTCTGGTTAAGTAATTTGTTAAATATTGGATTAAGTAATCTATCGATTAAGTGATCTATCGATTAAGTGATCTATTGATTAAGTAATCTATCGATTAAGTAATCTATCGATTAAGTGATTTATAGTATATTATAGTATAGAATAGATCAGGTACCTTATAGAATAGATCAGGTACCTATTAAATGAGATTCTGGATTTTAATGCTTTATTTTTGGAGAGGGTGACTGACGGGAAATCGGGACGTTATTTAGAATCGGGGCAAAAGTCTCCGTTTACCCGGATATATGGAGAGATAAATTATATTTTGGCCTTACTTTTAAAAAAGTGAAATTCTCGTACATATATCTTTCCAGCAAAATCGGGAAAAATTCTCTAAAAATCCTGCACGTAAGAAAGAAATTTAGCCTAAATTTACAGGAATCCAGGGAGAAAAAAGGATCTCACCATAAACTATTTATAGAATAGCTATAATTAGAGGGTTGCACCGGTGTAAGAGGTGCTCCCTGAGGCAGCGGGGCAGCAGGGTGGCATGAAAAAATCACCGTGGTGTAAAGAAGTAAAGATGGAGAAAAAGCAACTGGGCCCGTAGCTCAGTCAGGCAGAGCGACTGGCTTTTAACCAGTCGGCCTAGGGTTCAAATCCCTACGGGCCCGCCATGTTCTTTATTATACCCGGCGGAAAGGCCATTCGCGGGAAAGTTTAACCAAGTTTTTTGAATACTTTATTTTTGGAGGAAAGGATTTGACAAAATTCAGCCTGCTCGACCATGAGTCGGTCCCTAAACATGAAATAATGTCTGAGGGCGAGTTAAAGTCTGTTTTAAGCAAGTATTCCATTGAAAAGGAACAACTTCCGAAAATCAAAGTGCAGGATCCTGTTACTAAAGAAATAGGAGCCGTTGTCGGAGACGTAGTGAAAATCACAAGAAAAAGTCAAACTGCAGGGGAGGCAGATTATTACAGACTTGTGATCGAGTAAGCGGAGGGGAGTAAACCGCTTGCATGACCATGTTTTCTTCACGGAATGTCTTTTGAATTCCATGCACCATCGTACGGAAAAATTCAATAACTGCACACCGATCTGAAGATCATAATTTCTTGATTTTCATTTTAACAAAGCAAAGAGGGTGCTATCATCGCGTTAGAAACCAGTACACTGTCGCAGGCTTATTTTACACGGGATAAGATCGTGCAGCACCATATAGACTCATTTAACAAGTTTATAGATTACGGGCTGCAAAAAATCATAGATGAACAGAGAATAATAGAAACCGATATCGAGGATACTTACCTTAAACTCGGAAAGATCCGGGTAGAACATCCTGTGGTAAAGGAAGCAGACGGGGCAATCGAAAAACTTTATCCCAACGAGGCAAGGCTCAGGAACCTCTCGTACTCAGGCCCTCTATACCTCGAAATGAGCGTGGTAAAAGAAGGGGTTGAGTCCGAGGTAATGGAAGCGAAAATCGGGCAGCTTCCGATCATGGTCAAATCCAAGATCTGTAACCTTCCCGGGCTTAGCGAAACTGAAAAAGTTCGCTATGGGGAAGATCCTCTTGATCCCGGGGGATATTTCATTATCGGCGGTACCGAAAGGGTAGTTATGACCCTTGAAGACCTCGCTCCTAACAAAATTCTTGTAGAGTATGGCGAGAGGTACGGCGATACTATAGAGGTTGCAAAGGTTTTCTCCCAGAAACGCGGATACAGGGCTCTCGTAATCGTAGAAAGAGGAAGAAAGTCCCTGCTCGAGGTTTCCTTCCCTTCGATCTCAGGCAGAGTATTCTTCATTACCCTGATGAGAGCTCTTGGGATTGTAACTGACGAAGATATTGTAAATGCAGTTTCAAGTGATCCCGAAATTATCAAGTTCATGCTGGAAAACCTGGAAGAAGCCGAGGTCGAAACCCAGGAAGAAGCAATTGAGAAAATCGGGGCTCGGGTAGCTGCAGGCCAGGCTAAGGAATACCAGATAAAAAGAGCAAACTATGTTATTGACAGATACCTGTTCCCGCATCTTGGAAACGATATGAGAGACCGGGTCTCCAAGGCTCACTTCCTGGCAAGAATGGCTGAATCCTGTTTCGAGCTGGCCCTTGGCAAGCGTTCGGAAGACGACAAAGACCACTATGCAAACAAAAGGCTGAAACTCGCAGGAGACCTGATGGAAGACCTCTTCAGGGTATCTTTCAACAGGCTTGCAAGAGATATAAAATACCAGCTCGAGCGCGCAAACATGAGGAACAGGGAACTGAACGTCGCCACAATAGTCAGGGCAGATGTGTTGACTGACCGCCTGCAACACCCACTGGCAACCGGAAACTGGGTCGGAGGAAGAACAGGTGTATCTCAGCTCCTTGATAGGAATGACTATATTTCCACACTCTCCCATCTGCGCCGTGTAATTTCTCCCCTTTCCCGAGCCCAGCCTCACTTCGAGGCCAGAGACCTGCATGCAACCCAGTGGGGAAGGCTCTGTCCTTCGGAAACCCCTGAAGGCCCGAACTGTGGCCTTGTGAAAAACTTTGCCGAGATGGTTGAGCTTTCCACAGGTATAGAAGAGACCGACAGCATGAAGAAAATACTCCATGACCTGAACGTCGAGCGTGTAGTTGTAAAGGTACCGGAACTCCCGGCCAAGCTGAAGGAAACCTTACTTGACGAGTTCGGGGAAGAGATTGTGGAAGAGTTTGAAGAACCTGCGGAACCCGAAACCAAATACAAAGATGAAGAGTTCTACGATTATTCAGATATGGATGATGCCGGATCAATGTTCGGTGATTGAGGGGTCGATTAGATGACTAAAGCAAAAGTATTCATAAACGGGGAGCTTGTCGGGACCCATGACAACCCTGCAGCGCTTGTAGACGAGCTACGAAAGATGAGGCGGCAGGGGTTCATATCCAGACAGGTCAATGTCGCTCTTAACGACAACACCAGAGAAGTAATTATAAACTCCGATATGGGCAGAGCAAGAAGGCCCCTTTTAGTTGTGGAGAACGGAGCTCTAAAGGTAACTCCTGAGCACGTAGAGAAAATTAAGAACAAGGAAATCAATTTTGACGACCTTGTAAAGGAAGGCTGTGTAGAGTATCTCGATGCCGAAGAAGAGGAAAACGCCTACATTGCAATCTACGAGGCTGACATTGGCCCCAGGCACACACATATGGAGATCGATCCCGAACTTATTCTCGGAATTTCCACGGGAATGGTTCCTTATCCGGAACATAATGCATCTCCGCGTAACACCATGGGTGCAGCCATGATCAAGCAGTGTATAGGAGTTGCAACCGCAAACCAGAAACTCAGGCCTGATACTCGCGCCCATGTCCTTCACTATCCTCAGAGGGCACTTACCAAGACCAGAACCTCAGAAGCAATAGGTTTTGATGACAGGCCCGCAGGCCAGAACTTTGTCGTTGCAGTCCTGTCCTATGAAGGGTATAATATTGAAGACGCCCTGATTTTCAATAAAGGTTCAATTGATAGAGGTCTCGGGAGAAGTCACTTCCTCAGGACTTTCGAAGGCGAAGAAAGAAGGTATCCGGGCGGACAGGAAGATAAGTTCGAAATTCCCGATTCCGAGTACCGTGGAGCTCGCAGCGCAGAAGCCTATGCGAACCTGGATATTGACGGGCTTGTAAACCCCGAAACCCCGGTCGGCCCTAATGACGTACTGATCGGAAAGACCAGTCCTCCCAGGTTCCTTGAAGAACCGTCGGACTTCGGGATTGCAGTTGAGCAGAGGAGAGAAAGCTCGGTCACCATGCGGTCCAATGAAACCGGAATTGTTGATACGGTTATCCTGACCGAATCCATTAACGGGACCCGGCTTGCCAAGGTAAAGGTCAGAGACGAAAGGATCCCTGACATCGGAGACAAGTTCGCCTCAAGGCACGGGCAAAAAGGGGTTATCGGCCTTAAAGTCCCGATTGCCGATATGCCGTTTACGGAATCCGGCCTGAGTCCGGACCTCATGATTAACCCGCATGCAATTCCTTCCCGTATGACTGTAGGTCACGTGCTGGAAATGATTGGCGGGAAAGTAGGTTCCATGGAAGGCCGAAGAGTTAATGCAACAGCTTTCTCCGGGGAAAAAGAAGATGACCTCAGAGAAGCCCTGAAAAAGCACGGATTTGCCCATACCGGAAAAGAGGTTTTCTACGACGGAGCGACGGGCAGGATGATTCCTGCAGATGTCTTTATCGGGGTTATTCTTTACCAGAAACTGCACCACATGGTCACTTCAAAGATGCACGCCAGATCGCGCGGGCCTGTACAGGTGCTTACCCGCCAGCCAACCGAAGGCCGAGCCAGAGAAGGTGGTCTCAGATTCGGAGAAATGGAGCGTGATGTGCTGGTAGGGCACGGAGCTGCCATGTCCTTAAAAGAGAGGCTGCTGGACGAGTCGGATAAAGTAGTGGAACTTGTCTGTTCTCACTGCGGAATGATTGCAACATATGACAAGCAGCGAAACGTCTCTTTCTGTTCTGCCTGTGGGGCTGATACGGATATATATCCGGTGGAAATGAGCTACGCATTCAAGCTGTTGCTGGACGAAATCAAATCCCTGGGAGTTGCTCCCAGGCTTAATCTTGAAGATGCGGTGTGAGGTGGAAAATGGCAAATGTACCTCCTATTCCGAAAAGAATTTCTTCTATTAAATTCGGCTTAATGTCCCCAAAAGAGATCCGTAAGATGAGTTCAACGCCTATTATCACGGCCGACACTTACGATGACGACGGATTTCCAATTGACATGGGGCTTATGGACACAAAACTCGGGGTTATTGACCCAGGGCTTCGCTGCAAGACCTGTTCAGGTCGGGCAGGCGAGTGTCCCGGGCACTTCGGGCACATCGAACTTGTCGCCCCGGTAGTCCACGTTGGTTTCAACAAAGTTATCCGGAAACTCCTCAGGGCAACCTGCAGGAAATGCAGCAAGATCCTGCTTGAACCTGCACAGAAACAGCACTTCCTGGATCAGCTTACAGGCATTGAGGAAATCGGACATATGCCCGATGACCTGATTAACGAGGCATATAAGGAAGCCAGCAAAGTAAAGACCTGTCCCTACTGCAATGAGGAACAGCTTGAAATTAAATTTGAAAAACCCAGTGAATATCTTGAAAACGGGGAGAAGCTGACCCCTACCGAGATCAGGGATCGTTTCGAGAACATTCCTGATGACGATATCCGGGTTATCGGGATGGACCCCAAGAATGCAAGGCCCGAGTGGATGATCCTTACAGTCCTGCCCGTACCCCCTGTCACGGTTCGTCCTTCAATTACCCTTGAATCCGGGCAGCGCAGTGAAGATGACCTGACCCACAAGCTGGTAGATATCATCAGGATTAACCAGCGCTTCCAGGAAAACAGGGAAGCTGGCGCCCCTCAGCTCATTATTGAGGACCTCTGGGAACTCCTTCAGTATCACGTTACAACATTCTTTGACAACTCCGTCTCAGGGATACCTCCTGCAAGGCACAGGTCAGGCAGACCCTTGAAAACTCTTTCCCAGCGCTTGAAGGGTAAAGAAGGACGTTTCAGAGGAAGCCTGTCGGGTAAACGTGTTAACTTCTCCGCCCGTACAGTAATCTCTCCGGACCCTAACCTGAGCATTAACGAGGTAGGGGTTCCTATGCCCATTGCACGAATCCTGACAATGCCGTCCGTGGTAACACCAAGGAATATAGAGCAGCTCAAGATTTACGTGCGCAATGGAGAGGATATTCATCCCGGAGCAAATTATGTGCTGCGTTCTGACGGCAGACGTATAAAAGTTACTAATTTAAATAAGGACGACCTTGCCGAGAAACTGGAGTTCGGCTGGGTAGTAGAACGCCAGTTGAAGGATGGAGATACCGTGCTATTTAACAGGCAGCCCTCTCTGCACAAGATGAGTATTATGGCTCACTCTGTAAAGGTGCTCCCGAATAAGACCTTCAGGCTTAACCCTGCGGTATGTCCTCCATACAACGCTGACTTCGACGGGGACGAGATGAATATGCACGCCCTTCAGACCGAAGAGTCAAGGGCTGAGGCAAAGATCCTCATGCAGGTTCAGGAAAATATTCTTTCCCCGCGTTTCGGGGGTCCCATTATAGGCGGGATTCACGACCATATTTCCGGGCTTTTCCTGCTGACACGTTTCGAAAACCACATCTCCAGCCATGATGCTTATGACATGCTCCGGAAGAGCAGTGCCCGTGACCTGCCTGAGCCTGCAGGGTACGATCCCGATGGAAAGCCCTACTGGACAGGAAAACAGATTTTCAGCCAGATCCTGCCCCAGGACCTGAATACACAATTTTCAGCCCAGGTTTGCTCGCACTGTGACACCTGTAAGAAAGAAGAGTGCCCGAACGATGCGTATGTGGTAATCCGGGACGGAATACTCATTATGGGCACGATAGACGAAGCTGCCATAGGGGCATTCAAAGGAAAGATCCAGGACCGTATTACCAAGGAAATAGGACCTGCAGCTGGAGCCAACTTCATAGACGACATGACCAAGCTTGCAATTCGGGCGATAATGCGGACAGGCCTGAGTTTCGGAATAGCTGACGAAGATATCCCGAAAGAAGCCAGGATCCAGATCAATGAGGTTCTCGGCAAGGCAGAAGACGCCGTGCAGAACCTCATCAAATCCTACCAGAATAAAGAGCTTGAACCTCTCCCCGGAAGAACTCTTGATGAGACTATTGAAATGAGCATCATGCAGAAACTCGGGAAGGCCAGAGACGAGACCGGGGGAATTGCAGACAGTCACATGGGGCTTGAAAACTCGGCAGTTATCATGGCTCGTTCCGGAGCCAGAGGTTCCATCCTGAACCTAACTCAGATGGCAGCCTGTGTCGGCCAGCAGGCCGTGCGTGGTGAACGCATCCGCAGAGGATATGCAGGCAGGACACTGCCCCATTTCGAAGAAGGCGACCTTGGTTCGGATGCCCACGGGTTCGTGAAGGCAAGTTACAAGAGCGGGCTCAATCCGACGGAATATTTCTTCCACGCAATCGGTGGTAGGGAAGGTCTTGTGGACACTGCGGTCAGGACATCGCAATCAGGGTACCTGCAGAGAAGGCTTGTCAACGCTCTTCAGGATCTGGAAGTCCAGTATGACCTTACAGTCAGGGACACCAGAGGGGTGCTCGTACAGTTCAAATTCGGGGAAGATGGGATTAACCCCACAAAAAGTGATTTCAGTAAACCCGATACTATCCACAGGATTGTGCGTTCGGTAGTAAACAAGGAGGTGGCTTGATGAGTATTAGTGAAGCTACAATCGATAGCATGATAAAAGATCTGCCTCTTCCTTCGAATATCCTTAACGCTCTCAGGGAAGATGTCATTAAAGCCGGAGTAAGCAAGAAGGAAATGGAAGAGATTATAGAAACGGTAATGGAAGAGTATCAGATCTCATGCATTGAGCCCTGTGATGCCGCCGGTGTGATTGCAGCCCAGTCCATAGGGGAGCCGGGTACCCAGATGACGATGCGTACCTTCCACTACGCTGGTGTGGCTGAGATTAACGTTACTCTCGGCCTTCCACGTCTTATCGAAATTGTCGATGCCCGGAAAATCCCGAGCACTCCTATGATGACAATTGCCCTTTCCAAGGAGAATCCAGAAGATTACGCTTACAACAGGGAAAAAACAAGAGCTCTTGCCTGGGAAATTGAAGCGACCAAAATCGACCACATTGCTGACGTGACCACTGACCTTTCCCAGATGCAACTGATAATAGACCTTCACGAAAAAGCAATGGAAAACAGGAACATTACTATAGACCAGGTGAAGGAAAAGTTCAACGAAGAACTGAACGTAATGGTTACCATTTCCCCGGATATAGATAACCAGATTATCATTGCCCCGGGAGAGCCTTCTTACAGGGAACTCCTCCAGCTTGCAAAAAGTATCCACAACGTCACATTAAAAGGGATAGAGGGAATCAAGCGTGTAGTGGTCCGGAAGGAAGGGGAAGAATATACCCTCTACACCGAAGGTTCGGCCCTGCGTGAAGTGCTTCAGTTCGAAGGCGTGGACAGAACAAGAACGAGCACAAATAATATCAACGAAATTTATGAAGTGCTCGGGGTAGAAGCTGCAAGAAATGCGCTTATCAAGGAAGCAACCGATACCCTGCGTGAACAGGGTCTTACCGTGGATATCCGGCATATTATGCTTGTAGCCGATCTCATGACCTGCGACGGAGAAGTAAAACAGATTGGAAGGCACGGGATTTCAGGTGAAAAGGCAAGTGTATTTGCCCGTGCAGCTTTCGAAGTTACGGTAAATCACCTGCTGGATGCAGGGATGCGCGGAGATGTGGACAAGCTGGAGGGCGTTACCGAAAATATCATTGTCGGGCAGCCTATCCGGATGGGTACAGGCGATGTGCACCTTGTAAGCAGAAGAAAAGAGGAAATTGAAGTTGCCGAGGAAGAGTGAAGGTTTCAGGGCAAAAAACCTGAAACTCAACCTATAATTATTTAAATGTGTAGCCTGATAGAAGACCAGTCCAGATCAGGTATACATTACCTTTATGAGACATACATTACCTTTATGAAACTCAGAGAATCCTGCTGCAGAAACTTGAGTCCGCGAGGCTCATAACCAGAAAATAAATATAAGGCATCAGGTATTTAGAGTACCATATATTCACCGAGCTTGGAAAATCTTTATTAAGAAAGAGATCGAGTAGACGAGCTCATTTGAGACAGAGTTGATGAAAATGAAGATCAATGTTGATAAATCTCTTATCAAGGCTGTGAAAACAGGAAAAGTAATTATTGGAGCCAACCGGACCATGGATGCAGCTGCAGAAGGCTCTGCAAAAATGGTGGTCCTGGCATCAAACTGCCCGGAAGATATCAAAAAGAAAGTTCAGGCAACAAATGTCCCTGTCCTGGAATACGAAGGCACAAGTGTAGAGCTCGGGCCCGTATGTGGTAAGCCTTTTACGATTGCAGCCATGGCAATTCTCGATGTAGGAGAATCCGATATCCTGGCAGCTACAGTTTGATAGAAGGAGTTGGCAACGTCTTGGGTGAAATAAGACTTACTGCAGAAAGCATCCAGTACATTGCGTTATTTGAAAATATGACACGAGCCAAGATTCTCGACTGCATCCCTGAAGAGGAAAGGCTCGTATATGTCGTAAAACAGGGTGATATGGGACTTGCTATAGGCAAAAATGGGGAGAATATAAACCGCGTTAAAAAAGCCCTGGACAAACCCATAGAACTTGTGGAATATTCAGATGACCCTGTCACCTTCCTGAAGAACGCCTTCGGACCCGTGTCCGTGAGTTCGGTAAACATTATAAACAAAAATGACAAGCGATTAGCTTATGTAGAGGTACCCAATAAAGAGAAGGGGCTTGCCATAGGCCGCAATGGGAAGAACATTGAAAAAGTAAAGATGCTTGCCCGTCGCCATCATAACATAGAAGATGTGATCCTGCAGTAATCTACCTTAATTTACGTTGATCCATTAATCCGGCGTTGAAGGATAATTCGGCATCAAGTATGCCTCTAGAAAACTGAGATCAATTTTTAACTTGGAGAAATTAACAATGGCTAAAGGAAAATATGCAGCTAATATTCTCAAACAGACCAGGAAAGATGCCCGCTGGAAAGATTCGTACTACGGCAGGCGAGTTCTTGGGCTGAACGTTAAAGCCGATCCGCTAGGTGGTGCACCGCAGGGTCGGGGTATTGTATTAGAAAAAGTAGGAGTTGAAGCCAAGCAGCCAAACTCAGCTATCCGCAAATGCGTAAGAATCCAGCTCATCAAAAACGGGCGTCAGGTAACTGCTTTCTGTCCAGGGGACGGCGCAGTGAATTTCATCGATGAACACGATGAAGTGACCGTAGAAAGGATTGGAGGCCGCATGGGTGGTGCTATGGGTGACATTCCGGGTGTACGCTTTAAAGTGATTGCCGTAAACAACGTGTCCCTTAACCAGCTGGTCATCGGCAGATTGGAAAAACCCAGGAGATGATTTTTCTTGTATAAAATATTCGGTAAATGGGACCCGACTGAAGTTGAAGTCAGAGACCTCGGAATTAAGCGCTATGTCGGTCTTGCCCCTGTTATTGTTCCACACAGCAGCGGAAAGCATGCCAGGCAGCAGTTTAACAAATCCGAGATTTCCATTGTGGAACGCCTGGCAAACAACCTAATGAGAACCGAAGTAAACACGGGAAAGAAGCAGACGACCCTTCGCGCAGTTGAAGAAGCTTTCGACATCGTTAACAGGAAGACTCAGCAGAACCCGATCCAGGTGCTTGTTGATGCCATTGCCAATGCAGGCCCAAGGGAAGAAGTAGTAAGGCTGAAGTACGGCGGAATCTCCGTGCCAAAAGCAGTGGACACTGCCCCCCAGAGACGTGTGGACACAGCCCTGCGCTACATCAGTATGGGAACAAATGCCGCAGCCTTCAAATCCAAGCGCTCGGTTGCAGAATGTCTGGCAACCGAATTAATTGGCGCTGCAAACCGTGATACGAAATCCTTCTCTATTAACAGGAAGGATGCAAAGGAAAGAGTTGCAAAGGCAGCACGCTAACCGCTTATGCGGGCTTGCCCGATTTAAAAAGTCATTATAACTAAATTTGTTTGTTTAAAAAGGTATTAGCATGGGACGAAGGAAGAAGATGGTCGAGCGCGTAACGACGCTCATGAATGAACCGAAAAAGATCAGAAATATCGGGATCGTTGCGCACATTGACCACGGAAAAACTACATTATCGGACAACCTGTTAGCTGGCGCCGGCATGATTTCAAAGGAACTTGCAGGCAGACAGTTATTCATGGACTCCGATGAAGAGGAACAGGCAAGAGGTATCACAATCGACGCCTCTAACGTTTCCATGGTTCACACTTTTGATAATGAAGACTACCTGATCAACCTGATCGACACCCCCGGACACGTTGACTTCGGTGGGGACGTTACCCGTGCCATGAGAGCTGTGGACGGTGCAGTTGTGGTCGTGGATGCAGTAGAAGGTACTATGCCACAGACCGAGACCGTGTTGAGACAGGCTCTCAGGGAACATGTCAGACCCGTACTTTTCGTTAACAAGGTCGACAGGCTGATCAATGAGCTGCAGGTCGATGCCCAGGAAATGCAGGTTCGTCTTGGAAAAGTCATTGATCACGTGAACAAGCTCATCAAGAACATGAACCCTGAAAAGTTCAAAGCCGGCTGGAAAGTCGATGCTGCAGCCGGAACTGTTGCTTTTGGGTCAGCTCTTTACAACTGGGCAATCAGTGTGCCCATGATGAAGAAAACCGGGGTCTCTTTTAATGACGTATACGAGTACTGCAAAGCCGGAGACATGAAGACTCTTGCAGAAAAATGTCCCCTTCACGAAGCTGTTCTTGACATGGTTATTCACTTCCTGCCAGACCCGCTTGAAGCCCAGACAGGCAGGGTAAAAGCAATCTGGCATGGGGACGAGAGCACCGAAATCGGAAAGTCCATGACCCATGCAAATGCAGATGGAGATCTCGCATTCATGGTAACTGACATTTCCGTTGACCCCCACGCAGGTGAAGTTGCAACGGGAAGGCTATTCAGCGGATCCCTTACACGCGGCATGGAAGTCTACACCTCAGGCACTGCAAAGAAGAGCAGAGTCCAGCAGGTAGGTATCTTCATGGGCCCCGAAAGGCTTGAAGTGGACAAGATTCCTGCAGGAAACATTGCCGCAGTTACCGGCCTGAAAGAAGCAATAGTGGGATCGACTGTAACAACCCTTGACGGCATGACGCCCTTCGAAAGCATAAGGCACGTAAGCGAGCCTGTAGTGACTGTGGCTGTAGAAGCCAAGCACACCAAAGACCTGCCCAAACTGATTGAGGTGCTCAGACAGGTTGCAAAGGAAGACCCGACCCTTCAGATCACTCTTGACGAGGAGACCGGGGAACACCTTATGGCAGGCATGGGAGAACTTCACCTTGAAGTTATTGCCCACAGGATTCAAAGGGACAAGAACGTGGAAATCTCCACGAGCAAGCCGATCGTCGTTTACAGGGAAACCATTAAGAAGAGGATCGAACCTGTTGAAGGAAAGTCCCCGAACAGGCATAACAGGTTCTATGTCTTTGTGGAGCCTCTTGACCTTGAAATTGTCAGTGCTATCAAGGCCGGCGAGGTCAGCATGAATATGCCTGAGCTTGAACGCAGGCAGAAGCTTATTGAGCTCGGGATGGGAAAAGAAGAAGCAAAAGGCATTGCCGGTATCTTCAATTCCAACGTCTTCATCGATATGACCAAAGGTATCCAGTACCTGAATGAGACAATGGAACTCGTGCTTGACGGGTTTGAGGAAGTCATGCGTGCAGGCCCGCTCACAAGGGAGCCTGTAGCAAACGTGAAATGTGTGCTCGTAGATGCCAAGCTTCACGAAGACGCAATCCACAGAGGTCCTGCTCAGGTTATTCCTGCTTCAAGGCAGGCCATTCAGGCAGGCATGCTTATGGCAGATGACACCCTGCTCGAACCTTATCAGAAGGTCTTTGTTCAGGTGCCCCAGCTTTTGATGGGTGGTGCAACAAAAGAACTGCAGGGCCGCCGTGGAATTATTCTTAATATGACCACGGAAGGAGACCTGGCAATTATCGAGGCCAGAGTGCCTGTAGCTGAAATGTTCGGATTTGCAGGCGAGATCAGATCTGCAACCGAGGGGCGTGCAATGTGGAGCACCGAGTTCGGAGGCTTTGACGTTGTGCCAACCAGCATCCAGAATGACATTGTGGGCCAGATCAGAGAAAGGAAAGGCCTGAAGAAAGAACTACCCAAAGCTTCTGACTACCTTTCGATGTAAGCGGAATTTTCCGCTTCTCCTTAATATTTTTAAGGTTATACCTGTCCTCAGGCAGGATAGAAAACGAGTACCCGGACTGATCTGGAAGGGAAGAGAATCCCTATTGGTTCGGGGGTACGGTCAATCGGAAAGCTTTAAGACAAGGTATGCCTATATTGGGGAAAACAGTCCAGGCCACTGGAAATTCCTAGAGTGGCGGTTCAGGAAGGAGTCCGGAAAGGGAAACTAACAATATTGATCGGACAAAAGAATATAGAAATATGTGAATCAATATTGAGATCCGCCCCTAATATTAATATAGTAAATATTTGATATACGAATGAAACTCATCCAGAATTACAGGAGAATTATAATATGGCAGCAGAAAAACCACACCTTAATTTAGCAGTGATTGGTCACATTGACCACGGAAAATCAACATTCGTAGGACGCTTAATGTATGATGCAGGAGCTGTTCCTCCACACATCATTGATAAGTTTAGAGAAGAAGCAAAGCAGAAGGGTAAGGAATCCTTCGCCTTCGCCTGGGTTATGGACTCTCTTAAGGAAGAGCGTGAAAGAGGTATTACAATTGATATCGCTCACAAGAGATTCGACACAGACAAATTCTACTTCACAGTTGTAGACTGTCCTGGCCACCGTGACTTCGTTAAGAACATGATCACCGGTGCTTCTCAGGCTGACGCCGCTGTCCTCGTTGTTGCAGCCCCTGATGGTGTAATGGCCCAGACCAAGGAACACATTTTCCTTTCCAGAACTCTCGGTATTAACCAGCTGATTGTCGCAGTCAACAAGATGGATGCAGTAGACTACAGCGAGGCCAGGTTCAAGGAAGTTGTGGAACAGGTCTCCGGTATCCTTAAAATGATCGGATTCAAGCCAAGCGAAATTCCCTTTGTTCCGACCTCTGCATTCTACGGTGACAACGTTGTCAAGCTCAGTGAGAAAACTCCCTGGTACAAGGGCGTATCCATGATGCAAGCCCTCGACAACCTCAAACAGCCTGAAAAACCGTCCACTCTCCCACTCAGGATCCCTGTTGAAGATGCATATACCATCTCAGGTATCGGAACTGTGCCTGTAGGCAGAGTTGAAACCGGCGTCATGAAGAAGGGTGACAAGGTCGTCTTCATGCCAGGCGGAGCAACCGGTGAAGTTAAATCCATTGAGATGCATCACGAAGAAATTCCGCAGGCAGCCCCAGGAGACAATATCGGATGGAACGTCCGCGGTATCGGCAAAGGCGATGTTCGCAGAGGAGACGTTTGTGGCCATGTTGACAACCCGCCAAAGGTTGCTGACGAGTTCGTAGGACAGATTGTCGTTCTGCAGCACCCGTCCGCAATCACTGCCGGATACACCCCTGTTTTCCACGCCCACACCTCCCAGATCGCATGCCAGCTGATCGCCCTCAACAGGAAGCTGGACCCGAAGACCGGGCAGACAAAGGAAGAAAACCCGACCTTCCTTAAGGCCGGAGATGCAGCAATCGTTACCATCAAACCGACAAAGCCGATGGTTATCGAGCCCGTAAAAGAAATTCCACAGCTCGGCAGGTTCGCTATCCGTGACATGGGTATGACCATTGCTGCCGGTATGTGCATGAGTGTTAAGCAGAAATAACACTCTCCTTTTCCATTTTTTAAGGAGAAAAAAGGTATGCAGAAAGCTAGAATAAGACTGTCAGGCATCAGTCCAAAAGACCTGGACGGAGTCTGCAATCAGGTAAAATCCATTGCGGAAAGGACAGGAGTTAACATTTCAGGGCCTGTTCCGCTTCCCACAAAGAAGCTTGTAGTTCCTACAAGAAAAAGCCCGAGCGGTGACGGAACTGCAACCTGGGACCACTGGGAGATGCGCGTACACAAGCGTCTCATCGATATCGCAGCCGATGAAAGGGCGCTTCGCCAGCTCATGAGAATCCAGGTTCCCAAAGATATCAACATTGAGATAGTACTCGAAGGATAAACGAGTAAAAAGACAGGCTACAGAAATTCTCTGTACCCGGTCTTGTAAACTCCTTTTTCACTTCATTATTTAAGAATATCTTTTTTACCTCAATATGAATTTTTGAGAAATCTGCCGGCGGCCGTCGAATCAGACGCTTTCCCCGCCAGCATTTCTGTAAATTTCGATCCTCCTTTCGTTGTCTCTCGTCATCGTAAATGAATTTTTCCCGTAGATGAGCTTCCTGTAACATTATATTCCAGAGTAGGGTATACCCTCAGAAACGGCGTTCTACGGTGTAAGAGACAAGTTTTGAGCCTTTTGCAGGCACCATTACTCTGAATTCGATCGTAAAGGCGTCGATTTCTTTGTAACTGTCCGAGCTTTCCAGAATATCCCATTCCCCGTACAGATGTTCCACAACCGTGACGGCCTGATCCTCAGACTTGCTGTTATTGAGTTCGATCTGATAGGTTACCCGTTCCACGTTATCGCTAATGCGCTGGTAATCGGTTTCGTTCCGTTTGGCAGTCAGATCAAAGGCCGAGCCCACAGTCATTCTCAGTTCCCCGGCTTCGGGAGTGTGCTTTATCCGGTCTTCCCCGATGAACTGAAGCCCTCCTGAAGCATCAGTACTGTAAATTCTCACGACTCCTTTAGGAAGGGGCATTCCAAGTCCGCTTTCGTTTGTGTTTTGAAGCGTAAGATAAGCCAGGACTTTCTCGCTCAGGGCACTGTCATAGATGAGCTTTTTTTCTACAGGCACGGAATCGGCAGACAGCAGGGAAATCTGCTTTGCCTGGTTATTTTCCAGAGTTGCAGGCTTTTCAAGGGTATAAAGATGATACTCAAAAAGGGGCTCTTCGACAAAAGGCGTTTGCGAGACAGCTTCATCAGCGGCGGCTTTTTCTGCCGCAGGCAAAGGCATGGGTTCGGAAATACGGTTTATCTGGCCTGAAACAAGTCTCAGGACTGCGTTTTCAAAGGTCATCCCTGCCTTATTGTCAATATTGACCCAGCCCCGAATGTCTGCTTCGGTATTCTCCGCATTGCTCATCAGGACATAAGCCGCTTCCCAGTTAATACCGCTCGTCAGGTAGGAAATTATAAGTTCCCGGGTTCCGGACACAGGAGAATAAATCTGCCAGACGAGAGCAGGCTTTATCGAAAGCCCCGAAGAGTCTGTAAGCTCGACTTTTGAGAAATCTTCAAGCACAACGACTCCGGCCGCTTCGGTCTTGAGAACGATGCTCTTGCCTGCATGACTCAGCAGTGTGCCGGTGTACGTTTCACCGTTCCTGTCAGTTACATTGACTTCCCTGCCAAGATATTTCTCAAGCAGGTTCGAACTGTCCAATACGTCGTATTCATAGTTCTGCTCAAGTAAGACCGTATCCTCATTTTCCGGGTCCTCGATTATAACGGAAGTCGGGTCGATTCCTGAAGCAATGTCCGTATACTCGATCTGATTAACCCCGTTCTGCAGCTCGATCTCCCGCCTTTCCTTCACAAGAGCAATTCCCTGTTCGTAAACCGTAAGCTCGGTATTATTGAAATTCTCAGCCGTTTCCGGGGTTAAATTTCCCGTAACTCCTGAGGTCAGGTTTCCTGCAGCCCCAGGCGGCTTGATTACGGTTTCAATAACAGCGCTTGTGTTAATCCCGGTCGTATTATTTCCTGGCTCGTATTCCTGAGCCATAACTCCCGTACTCTGGGGTATCAAGGTTGAAAAAAGCAGTATTCCCCCAAGAACTCCAAGTGTAAGCCAGAAGAAAAGTTTCTTTACTCCCATACTATTAATGTAATTCAGATTTATATATATGTGATTTTATTGAGAATTCGGGAGAAGTTACGTCTGAGTTTGGCTAAGTATTACAGTTTAAGAACCTGACTGTAGAGCACTGCCAGTATTGGAATCCACCTTAATAATCGGTTGAGATGAAACTTCAATTAATCCTTGTTCAAAAAGCCGGCTTAATCCAAAATAACATACTTTCCCAGATGGGATTCCATCTATCTGTGCTTTCATCGAGGAGGATTGAGAAACAATATCGTTAACAGTGCGGTTTCCATCACACATATTCAAAAGCTCCTCTGAGAGGGGACTCAAAATTCGTACATCTATTTCCAGTCCTTTCCGATTTGCCTCCTGGAAAGCAATCGTGATATTTTTATCAGGAACTTGTTTAAGGTCTTTTTTATCTCTCAGAGATCGAATAAGTTCTTTATAATCTATACTTAGCTGAGCTACATGCAAACCTCTGGATTTATATGGAAAAGCAGTTAAACTGAAAATCTCAAGCTTCTCAGGTGACTCAATGATAGGGTCGCTCTTCTGGGTTAAGAAAAGGTTTTCGATCTCAACAATTGAAGAGATAACTTTTTTCGCTGCCGCCATCTCATTTTGATAGTAAGTCAGAGCAAACTCACAGAAGTCCTTGGAGAATTGTCTATTAAGATAATACGGCTTCTTACTGGTATTTAAATCCGAGTTATCTATGAGCTTGTTAGTTCTCCACGTCCTCCATCTATCAAATACATTTAACATATCTCCGCTATCCTGTAAGAATGCAAGTGGAAGCCAATGAAACCAGACTTGTATATAGGTGACGAAATCCCGAACCTCTTTGAAGTATGACCGATCCATATAAGATGTTGGAATCGAATAAAAATTTGGAAAAACTTCCGGATTGGCTTGTATCATTTCAATATCAACTGGATCCTGCTCCCAGCCCTGATAAGACATATCTGAATAAATATAGTCTAATATTAATTTATCTTGGTACATGGAGTGGATCTGCGTTCCTGCAAGTGGAGCTAAAAGTGAAAGCTGAGGCTCGACGTTCTTGAAACGAAACATATCCACAAAAAAGTTAATCGTGCTTCTCAGGTCATCTTTTGTCTCTTCCGGAAAAGCAGTGATCAGAGCTGCTGCTGTCTTGATTCCGTGTTGATTAGCACATTGAATCCGCATAACGGCATCAGAGAGGTTGAGTTTCTTGTTGATCACCTGCTGTAAACGGGCTGAGCCTGTCTCGACACCGAAAAAAATCCCTTTACATCCGGCTTTTGCCATAAGAGCAATGAGTTCATCGTCAACTTGATCTGTTCGAGCACTGCAGCTCCAAAAAAACGTTTCTCCACAATTTATCAGGATTTCGCAGAATTCGACAACCTTTTTACGATTTGCCGTAAAATTATCATGGTTAAAGTTTATATTACTAATTCCGTACTCATCCTTGATAATTTTCATTTGTTCAATAATTTTCTGAGGAGATTTTAGACGAAACTTTCGATTAAAGAACTCACTTGTCGAACAAAATGTGCAATTGAAAGGACAGCCACGGCCAACCTCCAGAGGAATAACTTTATACTTCTTTATACCTGGATCAAGATGATAGGCAGGTAAAGGGAGGCTGTCAAGGTCAAGTACAGGCTGAGCATTGGGATTACGAATTATTTCAGTGCCTTTTCTAAACGTAATTCCCGGAACTGTTTCTAACTTTAAGGAGGAGCCTGAACCTGAAAGAGCTTCAAGCAAAAGGGGAAATGTATCCTCTGCTTCTCCCCTTACAATAAAGTCAATGAAAGGAAAAGCTTTCATCGTTGGTATATCTACGACAGAAGCCTGTGGGCCACCTAGAATAGTTTTAACACCTGGATTAAACTTTTTGAATTCTTTTGCGATCCGGAGAGTTAAAGGATAAGAGCTACAAATTGTGCTAAACGAAAGAACATCGAAGGGCAATGACTCAATATGCTCGACTATAAATGTTAGGAAATCTACCGGCTTTTCATCTCTATTACACTTAAGGAAATCAATAAATAATTCGTTGAGGTTAACAACCTGTGGGGTAATTCCCATTTCACATAAAACAGCAGCAAGGCTCAGGACTCCCAATGGAGGCATCCTGGTGTCCTCCTGATACGGGTCAAGAGTCAATTCCGGATCACCAAAATCGGTCATCGTCAGAGCACTTACAAAACAAACATTCATCTTACTACCCTTCTTTTAGAAAGTTCACATAGTCAGTAATTTCCTGATCTAATTCCATAGCATTTGGAAAATTTTGCTTCCAAGATGCACTCGCTGTTGGAACCCTACTTGACTTTAGGTTTCTATTTCCTATACTTTGCGCATTATTTTTGTACTACAATAACTTCTTTGGGTCTTACTTTGGCAACTTCAACCTTTACTACATCTACGGCTTTAGCCTGAACCAGCTGCTCTGCTTGTGTACCGCTTATGACCTCGACAATCTCATTTTCAGTCGCAGTGGCAATCTTCTGGATCTCTTCTTCGGAAAGTTTTAAACCGGAAGGAATCTCTATTCGGATCTTACGTTCTGATTTACTAACCTCGCCCTTTTCTCTTGGAATCTCTACTCTGATTTCTTTTGTCTCTTCCATCCCATTATCACCCCTTGAATATATTATAAATCACTGCATACAATAGAGTACATCAACATAAGTAATACTGTAGAAACTACTCTTCTCAGATTACTTTAATGAAACCTACTTTAGGCAGGCAATTTTGAATAATCTTACTGATTACGTTTTGTCTACATGCCCAATCTAGGATACTTATTAAATGAGATAATAACATAAAATTACTAGCGAAAATGTGTTTAGAACTTTTGATCACGAGTTCAGGCTTTGTTCGGCAGGCAGGCACTAAAATATGAGACCCTTTATTGATGGTGTTTTGAAAACTGTATCATATAATCCCATATTTTAAACGGGACTTAAATATGTTCCAAATTTGATTTGTATAGGGAGAAAACAGGTAATGGATTGTATATGTCGGGCGTGTTTTCATTATATAGAAAAGATGGCATCAGAGAAAATCGATCGGAAATAAATGTACTTATCGGAAGTAGTATGAACATAAATATTTTCATTAACTCCATAGTCACCCAAACTGTGAATTATGTTCATGATTCTAGAACAAGATCCGCAAAAAAGCAAGGCTATGCACTGAATTCCAGCAGAAAAGATCTTCAATATAGAATACCTAATTGACTCCAAAACCCAAGCCGCAATTGTCTTTGTAACGGTACTAGCAATTTTTATTAAAAAATAAAGTAGAGAATTTTACAAATTTTATCATAATCTACACCTTGACTGCAAGTACCCCAGTTGCAGGCACCTAAAAAAACGTTGTAAGTCTAAGGATCGATTTTACTTCAGCAGCTTCAACGCATCCCTGCAAGCTGCTACAGCAGGTGCCCCTGAGGTTATGAATATAACATCCATAAGTTCCATTATTTCCTCTTTAGTTGCGCCATTCTTGAGTGCACTCTGCATCTGCACAACCGTGCACCTTTCACACTGTTTGGATGCGACGACGGCAAGCGCTACCAGAATTTTTACTTTTGCAGGCAGGGCACCGTCCGACAGTAATTTTTTATTGCACCTGTTATATTTTTTAAGAGATTCACTGTCAAGTTCTCCAATGATCTCAAGAATGTGCGGCGTAAAACCCAGCTTCTCACTCATACTTTCCAGTAATTCTTCGTGTTCAAGATCTTTATGCTCTTCCTGATGTCCTCCACAACATCCTTCCCGACGTTCTTCCATATTTATTAACCCCCAATGCGATTCAACTGGTTATTAGTTATAATAGTAGTATTGTATCTGTATATATGTTATTTATTTATTCCTGAAGCTCTTGAACTCGTCTCCCAGCACTTTTTCAAGATCAAATTCTTCTCCCCCATTCCAGAGGAGCTCGAATTCCTTACCCAGGTTTTCTGCAAGCCCTGAATCCCAGATTTTCACAACCGAAAGGATGCGATCATTGTCCTGGGGATGGAGCTGGAACAGCACTACAGTACTGTTGTCAACGATGCCGAAACAGGAGTTAAAGTTCTGGACAATCCTCATCTCAATACCTTTTTTAAATTTGCCGAAATTTTCTTCTCCCTGTCTTGAAAGCATGGAAGGAAGCGATGTAAAGCGAGTGGACACAAGTAGCCTGATTTTAACCCCCCGGTCAATGGCTTTTAAGACTTCGGGCAGCAGGCTGGCAATGATGGGCATTCCGAAGGTGGGAGGAATTATACATACTGACTTTTTTACCTCTCCATAAACAGAAACGGCGAACTTCCGGATTTCAGACTCGGTTACGGCAGTCGTCCAGAAGACCTCGTCTTTTTGCTTCTGAGCCGATACAGTATTCAGGATCTGTTTTGCCTCTTCAACAGAGTTCTTTAAGACCTTTATTTCTCGTTCAAATTCGGATTTTCGCCTCTCAAAAAAAGAGTTTAAAGCCGTTTCAGGATTAACCGCCCTGAATTTTTTAGGCCTTGAGACCTGAACCTCTACAAAACCCTTTCCTGCAAGGGATTCGAGGACGGTATATATCTTCCCATAGGGCACGTCAGCATCCCTGCAAATAATATTTGCCCCGGAAACCCCTAATTTCAAGAGAGAAAGATATGCAGCTGCCTCATAAGCAGTCAGCCCGATATCCTGAAGTAGCTTTTTCTTTTGCATAAGTAACTCAATAATCGGAACCTTAAAAACATTTCCAAAAATGGTTCCAGTTCAGAATACAGGCTGCGTACAAGCTTATTGACTCAATTTTATATATTCATGTTATATATCCATAATTTAACTATTATCCTGGGATAATTTAATTATTAAGTAAAGGGGGAACATGATGAAACCGACGGATGACTTAAGAGAGGAGCATAAAGCTGTTAAACTGATGCTCGAAATTCTTGACGGCATATGCACAAATATAGAATCCGGTAGAAGTGTTAAGCAGGAGTATCTTGACGGACTTGTAGAATTCATGAGAATATTCGTTGATAAATGCCACCACACAAAGGAAGAGCTTTACCTTTTTCCTGAAATGGAAAAAGCAGGGATTTCCGGCTCACGAGAGTTGATAATTTCTCTTAAAAAAGAGCACGAACAGGGAAGGCAGCATGTCAACAGAATAGAAGAGGCAGTTTCAGGAAAGGAAGGTAATAGAGGACTACCGGCCATAGTTGAAAATTCAAGAGCTTATATTCAGCTTCTAACTCCTCATATCGAAAAAGAAAACAATAAGCTTTTCCCGATGGCTGATACCTATCTTTCGGAGACTACCCAGAACGACTTGTTGGAACACTTTGAAGCTGTAGAAACTGAAATAATAGGCCCTGGAAAGCATGAAGAATTCCACAGGTGGCTGCACACTTTGGGAGAAAGATATAAAAAACCAGCGTAAGCACCTGAGTTCCACAAGCCTTTTCACAAGCCTTTTAAAAAAATGCTTGCTCGCAAACTTTTTCAAAAAAAGTTTGATCAAAAACATACTGTCGGCGTGGTCAAGCGGCGCACGCTTGCAGCCCAACGGTTGTGGTCAACCGTGAATCAGTTTGGGAAGGCAGCGGGTGCAGACCCAAAGGCTTTCCATCCCGAGTCCCGTCTCGGGAGGACGGGGCCGTTTAAGCGGACTGACTTCAAGTCAAAAAGTTGAAAAGGTCAACCGTGAATCAGCTTGGGAAGGCAGCGGGTGCACACCCAAAGGCTTTCCATTTTGTGCCTGAGGGGGAGGAGGTAGTGGGCGTCTTCGCCGGCTCCGCAGGAGAAGCACTGGATGGAGATGTCTTTTTGTTTGGGCTGGGCTTCTGCTTTTTCGCGGTTAAATTCGACAGTGTGTCTTTCTTCGACCGAGATTGCGCCTTCGGGACAGATGCCGAGGCAGAAACCCATGCCGTCGCAGAGTTCTTCGGATACAACCTTTGCTTTTCCGCTGATGATTTTAATAGCACCTTCAGCACAGGGTGCGACACATTTTCCGCAGCCTGTACATTTCTTTTCGTCAATTTTCACTATCATTCGTTTTACCATTGAACCGACCCCCTTCAGGATTTCCATGTGAAAAAGTGTTTATAAAAATGTTTTATTTATGTTACGCGGAGAAATATCGGGCTCACATATCGTTTAGTGCCAGTTTCATCCTGAGATCCGGCAGATACCCTTCCCTATATAGCATTTTCTTGTAATCGTTTATTAATTTACACATTTTAAGAGTGTAGTTTATAAAATCCGTGCCTGTATTTCCTTTGAACAGCAACTTTTCGGCTTTTTCCAGAAGCTCCGGATAAATGAACACCATTTCTTCTTTGGTGTTCAGGATCAGGGCTGAAAAGTCCCTGTGGATGCTCATGCTTCTCTGGAGTAGTTCCACTTCCAGGGTGTTCTCAGAAAGATAGTCCCTGAACTTCGTATAAGCGTAGAAGTTTGCAATATTGTGGTTCAAAGAATTTAGAATTGAGTGCAGGATATTGTCTGTATTTGGAAGGGGAATGTCCCGAAGTTCAAGGTCAGCACCTTCGTAATTCTCATCTTCTTCGATATTCCGGTCCCGAGTTATATCATGGCTCATTTTATTACCCTAGTTTATTCGTAAGTTGTATTTTTAACCACATATATTCAGATGCAAATAATTTAATGAGGATGCAGCGCACCTGATGAAGTTTAATCCTGGTTCCCAGGAACAGGAATAATGCCTAGCTGCTGCATGAGGCCAAGCAGGTTAGCCTCACCCCACAGCTCAATGATCTTACCGTCCTTAATGCGGAAGATCTCTATACCAGTCATAGTTATTGGCTTTCCTGTAGCCGGTAACCCCATAAAACTCCCTTTATGTATACCGCGGGCTGTGAAACGAGCAGCCACGTTATTACCTTCGGCAATCATATCCTCAACTGTAACATTAAGGTGCTCGAAGGCTTCCCTGCATGCGGTAATTACTTCATTTATTCCCTTGATTCCCGAAGATGCAGGCAGAGGAACATGTAAAGCGAAATCAGGTGACAGCAGCTCGTCAGCGATGCTTAGATTTCCCTTAGAAGGCCCCTCTTCAAAGAATCGGCGAACTATTGCTTTATTCTCTTCTGTAGACATATTTTCCTCATTTGTGTTTTATCTGTCCTCTTTTGATTTCTTTGCTGGCTACCTGCAGACCCTCAGAAAAAATCCTCAGTGATGAGTGCCTTCGACAATTTCTATTCCCGCATCCAGAATTGTCTTTCTGATACTATCCAGATTGGGGCATTTCGGATAACTGTCTTCCATAAGCATGCAAGAACTGAGATGTACGACATCCAGATTATGCTTTTTCAGAGCGTTCACCAGCCGGTATACTCTCCTTCCCGAGCAGCCCCCACATGTGAAAAATGCGATCATCTGCGTATCCGCACCGTATCCCCCAAAGCTGGATTTTCTCTCGTTGAAGGCTTTAAAGCAACCCACTCCGGGGCAGGTTTCCGAAACCAGGTCACAGCGGACAACGGCTATCTTTTTCGGTTTTGTTTTTTCGGGCATGTTTGCACAATCCTGTCTGGCTCTTACAGCAGGCGTGTAGATTCGGTTTGCCTTGGGGCTTTAACAACGAGCACCCTGAAAATCCCATCTCCCGGATTCAGAAGCCGATGTGGAATCTTTGCAGGACTTTCGATCAGCATATCGCGGCTGACTTCCTGCGTTTCATCCCCGATCTCAACAACCCCTTTTCCTTCAAGCACGTAAAAAAATACGTCTACCGGAGTAATGTGCTTCTTTAAGGCTTCCCCTGGTTTGAGTTCTATGTGTACTGCCTGGGCGTTTTCGGTATCATAGAGCATCCGGACGCTCACATTGTGAGGATTCGGCTTTTCAGGTGAAGATTTCATCTCAATAACTTTCATCTCAGTCCCCCTTTTAACCATAATTTGTATATTTCTCAGCTTTAAACCGAGATAGCCTGTATCAAGAATTTTCAGGCTAATTTTTAATTGCCTTTACTACTTATATTACTTTTCTATTGCTCCTTTTCCCCTGCACACTCTATTCTGATATCCGTCCCATATATGCCTGACCAGTATAAATTCTTCCAGTATAAATTTCTGTGTTACTTTACGGGCTGAATTCGAAGGGTTTTTATGAATTTTTAACCCTTGAAACCCCGGATTTCTCTGGGGTTAAGGGTTTTTTCACATGGAGGAAATGTTTAAAATGATAGCATATCAGGCCTTCTAAAGACTGTGTGAGGCAATTTGAGAGCTGTAGATATTACATGCAAATTTACGTAGTTTTACAGGCCTGCTCCGGTTTTGAAATTCTCAAGGCCCATACTTTCAATGAACTTTCCAAGCCTCTTTTTCGTGCCAGAGTTTTTATAGAAATTAATAATCCTATCGATCGCCTCAAGAACTTCTTCTTCAGACAATTCCTTTGCAACGACCTCAGCTAGTCTTGGACTCGCGGCCGCACAACCTCCGACCATCAGGGTATATCCTTTAGCCGTGCCCATTACCCCTATATCTTTGATGGCAGGTTCGGCGCAGGAGTTCGGACAGCCGGAAACAGCCATTTTTAGTTTGGAAGGCATGGGCATCCCGTGGTATCTCTCATCCAGCTTGAGACCAAGGCTCACAGCATCCTGTTTTCCCTGCTTGCAGAAAGTCGTGCCTGGACAGAACTTCACACTTCTTACACAGAGCCCTATAGCTGCGCCGGGATTTATATCAAGTTCAGCCCATACATTATCAAGGTCTTCTTCTTTCAGACCCACAATTGCAATCCTCTGGGCAGAAGTCATCTTGAGGGCAGCAGCCCCGTACTTTTCTGCAACATCAGCGATCTTCCTGAGGGTTTTCGGGTCCACAATTCCTCCGGGGAGGTGGGGGGCGATTGCATAGGTTTCTCGGTCTCTCTGAACGATTGCACCTTTTTCCGGTAAGTTATCTTTCATGGCTGATCCTTTCTCCAAATTTTCTGGGTTTTACTGTATACTGAGACTCAAGGCAGATCTGAAAGAGTTTAGACAAAATTTCTCAATCACTGGCTGCCTTCGATCCTGCTTTGCTGGATACAGGAAACTTTCCCAGTACATTAATACAGACAGATTTTATAAATTAAGTTTTATAATAGTATCCTTTTGATACCAGTATATTAGAGATACTAATTTATATATCAGACAGTTTCTATGTTTATACTATGAAAGACTGCACAGTCTACAAGACTATGAATATCATCGGGAAAAGATGGACAATCCATATTCTTCTGGAGCTGCACAAGGGAGAAAAGAGGGAAAAACGCTTTAACGAGCTGAAAAGGAAACTCGGCTACATAACTCCGAAAATCCTCTCAGAGAGGCTGACAGAACTGGAAACTGAAGGCCTGATTGCAAAGAAGGTTGATGACTCGACAAATCCCCCGAAATCCGAGTATTACCTTACCGAAAGCGGAACGGATTTCGTGAAAATAATACATGCAATCAAACGGTGGGGACTGAAATGGAAATTCCAGAACGAAGAATGCGAAAAGGCCATTTGCATGTACTGTGATCACTGATTGTGGCCTGGAAGGAAAACTCAAAGGCGAAAGACGGGAAAAAGGGAGGAACAGGCCCCGGAGCTCCCGTACATTAATCGTTTTCCTTGCTGCAGGCGCTTAAGATCCTTTAATGAGTTTTTTATCTTCTGGCAATTTCCATACCTTCTTTGTTTTCGAGATTTATGGAATCGGAATTTATTAAGTATAGATATTTAACTCAAAGCTATAATCTGAATATTATCTGCAGATCATTCGGAAGGGCATAAATGACCAAGGAAGGACACATTAATTTTTTCTTCAAGCCGCAAAGCATAGCCCTGATAGGAGCATCACCAAATCCCGAAAGGCTTTCCTATACAATCCTGGAAAACCTCCTGAAAATGGGGTTTCAGGGAAAAATATATCCTGTAAACCCGGGCTACCGGGAAATTAGGGGACTTAAATGTTATTCGACTCCAGGTGAGATAAACGACAGAATCGATATCGCAATTTTTGCAGTGCAAGCTTCTACTGTTCTTGAAATTCTTAACGGCCCTGTGGAGAATATAAAAGGAGTGATAATTGTCAGCTCAGGGTTTAGGGAAGTGGGCCCTGAAGGAAAGGAAATGGAAGTTCGCCTGAAAGAAATTTTAGAGAAGAAAGAGATCCGGGCTATGGGACCGAACTGCCTTGGGATCTACGATACAATTTCAAATGTGGACACATTTTTCATAAGCAGCGATAAGGTCGAAAGACCTGCCAGGAATGGGGTTTCGGTGCTTACTCAGAGCGGATCCTTTGCCGCTATGATTATGGATGAAATGGCTAACGAGGGAGCAGGGGTTGCAAGGGTAGTAAGCTACGGAAATAAAGTCGATGTGGACGAAAGTGACTGCCTTGAATTCCTGGCCGGGGACGAAGCAACAAAAGCGGTCGCCCTCTACATTGAGTCTGTAGGAAACGGGCGCAGATTCCTTGCCGCTGCCTCCGGATGTGTGCAAAAAAAGCCTGTCGTAGCCCTCAAAGTAGGAAAGCGGGAGCCAGGGGCAAGAGCAGCCAGTTCCCATACCGGGGCTGTCAGCGGCAGATATGAAGCCTATGAAGCCGCTTTCAGGAAGGCAGGTATAATAGAAGTCGCAAGTTATGAAGAATTAAAAGACGCCTGCAAAGTCCTGAACAGGTATCCGCTGGCCGAAGGAAAGAGAGTTCTCATTATAACGGATGGAGGCGGAATAGGGATTTCCATTGCTGACGCCTGTGAGGAGGCAGGGCTAAAGGTTCCGGAAATTGCCAGCGAAGCTGTAAGGAAGCTGAAAAAGAAACTTCCGGCTTTTGCTTCCGTAAGAAATCCTGTAGACCTGACAGGCAGTGTAAGGGATGAGCACTATATTGTTGCCCTTCAGGAAGTTTTCAGGGAAGGCTATGATCTTGCAATTGTTAGCCTCCTGTGGGGCCCGCCTCTTCTTACCCCACGAGTTGCGGAAAAAATCCGGGACTTTGCTGACAGTTGCGGAAAACCGATCCTTATCTGTTCTCCAGGTGGAAAGTTCAGCAGGGAAGCAGCTTCACTATTTACGGCAGTCGGGATACCGGTCTTTTTTACTCCGGATAGTGCAGTCAGGGCGGCAACGGTGCTGTGTGGAGGAAAGAAATAAGCTGAAACTCGATTTAAGGTACAGAGGAAACCTGAATAGCTGAATAGCCGGAAATTTAAAAATAAAGGATGAAATAGAGAATCAGATAAAGGTTACACAAAACCCGGCCCCGAAGAAAAGATTGACCACCGCCGGTATTTCATGGCTCGCTTAATTCTTTCTACGGCAAGCTGGACTGCAGCTTCTCTTGGCAGGACTCCTTTCGTCTTTGCAGCTTCCAGTACCTGAACCGTGTTATTTCTTATCTTTTCTTCAATTGATCCGAAAGCTGTGCACCTGCTAGCTCCCTTATACTCCGACGCTGCACAGATCACACCGCCTGCATTTGCGATAAAATCCGGGACGTAAAGAATACCTGCTTCATAGAGAATTTTTTCCGCACCTTCTGTGATCGGAATGTTTGCACCCTCAATAATCAGTTTAGTGTTCAAAAGATGGACATTGCTCTCGTTGATCACATCGGGACGGGCTGCTGGAATCCATATGTCGCAGGGAATGGTGATAACTGCATTACTGTCAAGCTTTTTCCCTCCGGGATAGTCAAGTACACTTTTTCCTTCTTTCTTAAGTCTTATCAGGGTATCCAGGTCAAGCCCGTCGGGACTGTGTACCATACCCTGGGAATCGGCCACTCCTACAAGAATAGCTCCTCTCTGAGTAAGGAAACGGGCAGTATGCTTCCCAACTGCCCCAAAGCCCTGAAAAACCACGCGAGCTCCTTTCAGCTCGAAATCACAGTATTGAATCGCCACCTCGGTAGCATGTGCAAGCCCCCAGCCTGTGGCCCCTACTTCATCAAGAGGAATTCCTCCTACCTCGCAGGGAAGACCTACTACCCTTCCGATCTCATCTTTTATCCAGGCCATGCAGAACTCGTCCGTTCCCATGTCAGGGGCGAAGATATATTCTTCCGTATATCTGAGGGCACTGGCAAGCGCTCGAAGCATCTGGCTTTTCTTTTCCTGCGGCATTCTCGGGTCCCCGTACATGACAATTTTACCTCCCCCGTGTGGGAGATCTGCAGCCGCGTTTTTCAGGGTCATAGCTCTTGCCAGCCTGAAACATTCCTCAGTACTCACATCCGGGGCCATCCTGACCCCTCCGAGGGCGGGCCCCCGCGCGATGTTGTCTACCACAAGAACCGCTTTCAGGTCAACTGACGGTTCGTAAATATGAATGATCTTAAATGGCCCAAGATCATCCGCAAATCTAAACATATCCTCCATTAACTTTATCCCTCTCTTTTATCAACCTGAACTTCATCATATATGATTCTCATATTTTTCAGGAATCTATTAATTTATATCATTCAGCTTGAAATGCTTTATATTCTATGCCTGCACCCTGAAGATACCATTTTTTTGTAGAAGCTGACGTACCCTTAATACATGAAAAAAGCGGAGAAAAAGAGCTTTGTGCCTGAAAACTTCTATTTCCTGCCTTTTTGCCGGCTTTTTCATCTACTCTTGGTTTTTCCGGAAAGAAAGACGGTCCCTCGATTATCTTTGAGATGTGTGACAAGGGAGCCTGTAATAACTCTTAGATTTACAAAAAGGGATCCAGTGGTAAGAGAATGGGAATAGAGGTCTTTTTTACTCCGAAAAGTGCATTTAGGGAGACAGTTATGCTGTGTGGAGGAAAAACAGGTTTAAGAATTTACTCAGCGTAGAAATTGAATTTTATATGCATTATTATGGATTTTAGAGGGATTTTTAGAGGGATTTTTATATGGACTTACATATGGATTTCCAGATGAATCTAATTATTTATTGGAATTACCTGCAATTAGTAGAGAAGCTTCCGATGGCAGATCAGGGCTTGTTTTCAGGATAAACGTTTCAATAACTAGATAAAATCATGTGATATTGGTAATACTAAACCATTTTTCTATATAAACTTCAAAGAGATGTAATCATCTTTCATTTTCGTCAAACTGCAGAAATACATCGTTGAAATGAAAAAGACAGAGGAAGGGGGTTATTCGGTATGGAAACAGCATTTAATCAATTTAATAAGTCAAATTTTTCCTGGGCAGAATATTTTTCAGATAAAAAGAAAGGAGGCCACAGGTATTCTACAGAAGAATTCCTTTATAAAGAAGCAAAAGAAAAACTTTTTCACTTGAGTGGAGGTAAATCTCTTCTCGATTTCGGATGCGGAGCCGGAGAGCTTCTGATATACTACGTGCCAAATTATGAGAGGGTAGTAGGAGTTGACTTCTCAAGTTCTATGCTTTTTGAAGCGGAAAAGAAAGTCTGGGAGCAAAACTACAAAAACGTAGATTTAATCCTTGCCGATGACAGAACAATCTGGAATAGGTTGAATTTATCATTTGATCGGATTACGGCAGCCGCAGTTGTCCAGTACCTGACGCCGGAACAGATAGATGCTTTTGTCCGTGATGCCTCCGATTATCTAAATGAAGGAGGAAAAATAGTCTTCTTTGATATAATCGATCCCAGGATTTATTCGTTATGGAAAATCGGATGGTTCTCACAGAATTTCAAATTCCGGAATACCTTGACTAAAGCTGGTTTCGGATGCTTCAGGCAGTTATCGGCGGTCCTGAAAAATCGCCCCAAGGATATAATTGGGGATGCTCACAACCCCTACCTGATTGAGAAAATTGCCAGGAATAACGGTTTCACCATGGAATATATAAACTCAATGTACTACGAGTACAGGTATCATGCAATATTGTCGAAGATATCATGATATCATAATATTTTTCTCAGATCATAGCTGCAGTATAAGACCTTTCTCGGATTGTAACCGAAGCTTTAAGGAGAAGAAAGGAGAAGATTCAGGCGCTTACTGTTTATAATCTCATTGTATGCTTTCTTTCTAAATAACTACAATAAGTGGATAGATAAAAATCGAACCTGAGAATTCGAATCCCGGTGTGATTTTAAAGATTTGCAGGGTATTTCACCACAGGGAAAATCCCTGTCTTACTCTCGATCTTTCTTTTCTTTGCATCTTAACCTAGTTCTTGCTAAAAATATTCACATCGAACACGCAATATCAGAGATTTTTATGCAATGAGCTATTTAATCATGTGGTTCCCAATATTTTTATACTGATTCAATAGGTATATATATAATCCATTGTAATTAGTTAGAAATCGAACAATACAAATTAGCTAAATGGATTTGATTAAGCCCGGCCACCCAGTTACTCACATTAAAAAATGGGGGATAATCATTTTAATTACAGCTCTTAGACCCGAACCACTCCTTGAATGTTCTTGTGAAATTTCTGTGGGATTCTTATGGGACTTTTGAAGGATTCTAAAAATTCGAAAATTACAAAAAGGCACGTCATTCGGTCATGCAGACACTCGTAAGCGTTAATACGTGAACAACTGTGCCAATAAGTAAGTGAAGAAAAGCCCGTTAAAGGGCTGTAAGTTATCGGCATATCTGACAGTTACCTGGAGATAACGGATCAGGGGATTATGGGCAAGGGACCGAAAATTTAAGAATTGTTTTTAAATGAGTCATTAAGGAAGATATTAAGGAAGATATAATAAATGAAAAGTAAGCAAAATGAAAATAAAATTTCTGCCGGCCATGCAGGGAAAAAAGAGACGATTGGCGTAAAAACCCTGCAGGGAGATCCTAAAAAAGCTATACTGAAGCTTTCAATCCCTATGGTTGTTGCCATGTCCGTGCAGACAATTTACAGCCTGGTTGATACCTACTGGGTTTCCGGGCTTGGAGCCGATGCCCTTGCAGCGATGGGTTTCGTGTTCCCGTTTTTCTTTATCAGCATGGCCTTATCCAACGGGATAGGCATAGGAGGGGGATCTGCAATCTCCCGCATGATCGGAGCCAGGAATAAAGCCGGTGCAGACAACGTAGCCGTACATACCATAATCATAATTACACTGCTCTCGATTGCATTTACAGTTCCGTTTTACCTCTTTGCCCCTCAGCTCTTTACCCTTGCAGGAGCCGGGAAAACTACAGGACTTGCAGTTGAATACGCCAGGGTTATTTTCCTCGGAAGCATTGTAATCTTCTTTTCCAATGCCGCCAATGCGATTCTCCGGAG
Organism: Methanosarcina sp.; assembly: GCF_049706645.1. GTDB lineage: Archaea > Halobacteriota > Methanosarcinia > Methanosarcinales > Methanosarcinaceae > Methanosarcina. Next base: position 87,494 of record NZ_JBNAKP010000011.1, read on the forward strand.
CGAGGGAGACTCGAAGCGAGCCATGCAGGCTATGATTGTAGGCGGAGTCCTGAACGTTATCCTTGACCCGATATTCATATATACTCTGGACATGGGGATTGCAGGTGCAGCCTGGGCGACTGTACTATCCATAGGGATATCGTGCCTTTTGATGGCAAACTGGCTATTCTTCAGGAAGGATACTTACGTAGCCTTCAATTTCAGGGATTTTCGCTTTGAAAAAAGCATTGTAAAAGAGATCTTCGATGTCGCACTTCCGGCTTCGGCCCAGCAACTTTCCATGTCTCTGTCAATGCTGTTCATGAACTATATTATTGTGCTCGTAAGCAGTACTGACGGAGTTGCGGTTTATGCAACAGGATGGAGAATAGCAACAATTGCAATGGCTCCGCTGATGGGAATAGCAACTGCCGTGATTTCCGTAAGTGGAGCCGCAATAGGAGCTCACGACTATATAAAGGCAAAGATTGCTCTTTCCTACTCAACGAGACTCGGAGTCCTTATAGAATGTGTAGCCGGAGCTTTCATATTTATCTTTGCCATGCCGATCGCATCCATATTCACACAGTCCGAAGGGGGAGCCCACATAACCGCCGATCTTGCTCACTTCCTGCGTGTGATGTGTATCTTCTATCCCACGGTTGCACTTGGCCTCTTTTCCTCTTCCTTCTTCCAGGGTGCAGGAAAAGGCATGAATTCCTTGATTGCAACCCTCCTCAGGACTATTGTCTTTACCCCGCTCTTTGCAGCGCTCCTGGCTTTCACCTTTAATATGGGGCAGGTCGGAGCCTGGTGGGGAATAGTCATAGGCAACGGAATAGGCTCGCTGTTGATGTATGTCTGGGCAGAATACTTCCTGAGAGCACTTTTAAGAACCGAACCTGTAACAAGAGTCGAGGGAGTCTCAGCCTAAAACAGGCAGGACCTTCCCTCTCTCTAATTTTACCGGTCCGAATCTTCGCCAATCTGAAGTTTTACCGATCCGGGTTGAGTTTAAAACCGCTTAAGAGCCAGTAAAAATACCGGGAATTTTTCCGGGTTCTGAGGCTTTTACCCATTTAATTGTCCTTTATCCAGCTGTGTATAAGTGCCCATAACTCTGGAGCATTGTAATCAATAGCTATACTACCGTGACCCTGGTTATTCCAGCTTATGGAAGTAACCTTATCATTTATTTTTCCGACCTCTTTTTCATACCACCAGGAACCGTAGTCACTGAAACCTCCCCCGAGTCCGATATAAAGAACAGGAGTGCTTATTCTTGAGAAGTCAATCTCATAGCCATCTACATTACCCATCAGACCGGCCATATAAAGATCCAGGTGCTTTGGCACATAAGGCACAGCCCCTCCGGTTAAGGTCAAATTAAGTAACCTGTCTTCGTCAACATAATAAAGGCCGCCCAGGTCTCCACTCCAGTAGTGATAATTCGGGGTATAAGGATACGGATTGAATGCATGAGTCCGGGTGGCCATAAGGCGGAAGAATTGCCTGTTTGTAAGGCCGGGTTGAAAAAGAGATTCCCTGTCAGGATAGGTTAAAGCCAGACTGGCAATTTGCATCATGGCAGCCATATTACTGCCATTATATGTCCTGTTTTCCATACATCTGGAGATAGAATCGAATTCCTGTGCCTGAGCTCGTATTAACTCCGAATATTTAGGCTCGTACTTAATAATGATATCAACAGGTATAATCCTGTTAACCGAACCTAAAGCCAGGTCGTGGTATTCGCTTGCTTTATAAGCAGTCAGGATCAAAGCCCCATGACTGTGCCCAATTACCGTAACCTCTATGTCTTCCACAGCCTCTTCACTCAGGAGAGCTGTATGAATTCTTGATATAGCGATACCGTCGTAGGTATCACTCAGGTACCTGTCAATGGTCCAGTTTTCCATATAACTGAAATCCGTCTCATTTGCCGGAACATTTGTTTCTCTTCGATCCAGAATGTATGTACAGTATCCTTGCTGAGCGTAGTATATTGCCATATCGGAATAGAAGCTTTCAGTCAAAGCCTGTCCGGGCAGGATTATTAGATTTTTACTTCGGTCTGTGCTCCAGGGGCTCTTTTCTATAACATAGCTCGTAAGTATAATGAAATCATATTCCTCGGGCCCGACACCTATCTTAAGCTTATACTTCGCCACATCACCATGGACGAGACCTATTCTCGTGCTTTCCGTTAAGGGCGGACCCGGATTCGGTACTTTGAACGAAGCAGGGTTATGGAAAAAAGCTCCCGGTCTATCGAATTGAGAATAGAGGGTTTCCATTTCTTTCTCAGGATTGGCAGCTAATGATGCTATTTGTGTCTTCATTTTCTCACCTTTGTGAGACTCTGAAATTGGATTTTAGACCAGAAAATGCGTATTTTTTTAAAGTAAGGCTGGCTAATTCTTCGTTTTGACATCAAATCGTGGTAGTGTAAAATAATAAAAGGCAAGCCCATAAGGCTAAAAACCGAAGCTGAGAGAAGTGATAACGTAGGGATCGTTTATCATAGAAACCGGTGTACAAAGCTCGGATAAAGTTACTCAGTTCCCGATTTGCACTTCTCTGTCTTGAAAACATTACCTGGTATTAGCACATAATTTATACAGATAAAAATTGTGATTTGAGATTTCGGCTAAATTTTATTGGGGTGTTGACAGCTCCCGTATACAAAAGTAGTATTCAAACACGGAGAGCTGGTATAAAAAAGTACTACTCAAACAGAGAATAATATGCAAAAAAGTAGTATTCAGACCGAGCGGAACCAGGTACAAAAAGCGATATTCGCATATCAAATCATATTTCTAATCTAAAATTATTATAATGTTTAAGGGAATTTTCAGGATATTATCAAAAAGGCCGAAAGTGAATTAAACCAAAATGTTCAATACCTGCTGGAAAATATTGATCTAAAGCAAACCCTGCTTGGTAAAAATCAATATTGAGAATTTTGAAAAACTTTTTCAAAAAACTATTGTACAGGTAATTTAATACCCCTGGAAGGAGGTATAGAAGTTGAAAAAATATTTACCCATACTGTTGGTGTCAATCTTTATTATTGGGGCTGTGTTTTCAAGTGCGGTTGCAGGCGCAGCCGATAACCCATTAGTAAATGATACGGCATCAAAGATTTTAAAAACCAATGAATCCGCCAACCAATCCGTCAATAATTCTGTCAATCAATCCACCAACAAGCCCGTCAATCAATCTGCTAACCTATCAGTGCCAGTTAACGAGGCGTGCCCCACCAATGTAACCAAAACCAAAACAGGTGTTCCTGTAGCTGAACAGAAATTCAGGGTAGGCCCGACAGTCGTTCTGAGACCGGTTAACGATGTTATAACCGAAAACGAAGACGGCCTTGTTGAACTTTATATCGATAATCCGTCCCTCAATGACGTGACTCTGAATGTAGACGCAAGGATAAGCGTACCCGCTGGAATTCACGTATACGGACAGGGCTTTGCTCAGACAGGTGCAGCAGGTACGGTCTATGGAATATTTTCCGTGCCCCCCGGAACTGCCCGGACGATCTATATTGATATCAAAGGAGAGAAAGTAGGCACCTCTACGGTACACTTCAGCGGCCTGTACTGGCCTGAAGACAATAAGGATGATTACAACCCGATTTCCCTCAGCCACCCCTTTGTGGTTGAGCAAGCTTCCAAAAATCCCGAAGAAGCCCCCAGCTCTGAAGAGAACGGGGGAGTAGAGGAGAACGGAGGAGTAAAAGCCGAAGGAGAAGGCTCATTTAGCGCTTCCGGATTTGGAATATTAATTGCAGCTATAGGCCTGTTAGGAGTTTATGCTGCTAAGAGGAAGTAATTCAGGTTAAAAAAGTTTAAACGAATTTCAGGAAAAATATATATTTTTCCTATTTTTTATTCATTTCGATAAGCTACAGAAAGGCATCGGTATTCGGAAAAGCCTTTCACTTAAAGCTGAGACCGGGTGTTTGCAGATGGCAGCTCAAAAAGGTGGTAGAATGTCTGAGAGGGTTAATTTAAAAACTCTAATGATTTATCTCTTAATTGGTTGTTTCCTGGTAAGCAACGTTTTGTGTGTATATGCGTCATCTGAGGCTTCTGAGGGTTCTTACGAGAACAAGACAGAGCCTTCAGAAGAAAAAGTGCAGTCTTCACAGGATGAAGCACAAAGTTCCGAAGAGCAGTTACAACCCTCAGAAAATACAGACATGCAAGCCTCAGAAAACGATGAAAACGAAAATACAGGCGTACAACCTCCCGAAGCTACAGAAACGCAAACTTCAGAAGAGACGCAGGACTCAGAGGATACAGAAAGCGAATCTTCAGATCATACCGGAAATTCGTACCATATAGAACGTTCAGAGTACACTAAAATCGAGAATAACTACGTACAACCTGAACCTGCACAAAAAGCGGCTCCAGAAAGTTCGGGATCAGCCGAAAATTCCAGACCTGCACCATCCTCTGCAAGTGTGAGTCTGCATGGTGAAAAGACCCGGGTTATTTCCGGAGAAGACATTCTGCTCAAGCTTTCAGCCGTGAATCTTATCACAAAACCTGTCATGCATGTTCAGGTCATTATAATTCCGCCTTCAGGAATGAGTGTCTCTTCCTCGGAATTTGTCCAGTCGGGCGCAGGACAGTATACAACAACTTACGAGCTGGACCCCGGCCAGGGCAGGGATATTGAGGTAAGGATCGAAACCAATCAGCCCGGAGACTTTAATGTGGAAGGCAGAGTCGTCTATTATTTCGGCGAAGATACTGAAAAAGTAGAGGATAATACGCTTGACCTTCCCATAAAGGTGGAAGCAAAACCGTATGCTGTAAAAGAAAGCCTGCCCGGATTTACACTGGCGAGCCTGGTATTCGTCTTAATAGCTGTATTTATCTTGAAAAGACGTTAAATGTAATAAAGCACTGAAGGCGATATATACGCCAAAAGTAACACATAGGGATGCTGTTCAGGATTTATCAAGAAATGCTTTCCTGGATAGTGGTCCCGAATTACCTTTTATTTCGGAAAAGAATTTATAAGAACTCATTGAACTTTTAGAGGACCGGAAAGCCTACAAAACTAACTTTTCTACAAAACTTAATTCTTTCTACAAAACTTAATTCTTTCTGTAGAACCTGGTTCTTAAAAATTAAGTTGTGGAAAGAATACTGTTTTTCTGAAAGTATAAAAATTAAAAGCTACCTGTTCTGCAGGCAACTGCGAAATCAGATCAGGTCTTTAAGATGAATTGTGGATTCATGGATAAGGTAGTCGGCTTCACAAGAATTCAGCCTGCCTTCGGTTTCCATTTCATCAACAAATGAAGTAAAATTACCGATTTTTTCTATAGCCTTAGCATCATGTCCTTTTTCAAGATGACAGAGTATGTTGTTGACTTTTGCATTGAGAGCGGTTTTGGTTGACTTATCTATACACTCAAGCTCATCCACAAAACTGCTTTCGACCGAATAGCCTGCGTCTATCCAGGGTTTGATCCCTTCCTGCATATTATAGACATTGACGTAGCCGGCGTTTAGCAGAATTTTACTCGCATTGGTACTTCGAGCCCCAGTCTTGCAATAAACAAGTATGTTTGCATCACAATCGTCTGGCAGTTCATCCATTCGATTCACCAGCAGATCTTCAGGAGGCAAAACAGGTTCTCCGGGTGGATTCTTGAGACTTGCTATCGGTATCAGTACTGCTTCTTCTATATGCGCTGCATGGAATTCATCCGGGGTACGGACATCGAGAATGAAGACATTTCCCTCTTCGATCATTTTTTTAGCATCATTTACACTCACATTCGTGCATGTATTCTCCTCGGCTGCTGCAATGCCAGGTGCGATTATGAGAAACGCAAAGAGAATTGCAGCAAGATACGGCAAATATTGCTTATCCAATCAGATCCCTCCATTTTAATCCAATTTCCAGATTTAGATCTTGAGTTTTTTGGGTTAATTATTCAAACCGGGTGATAACCCAGACAGAGTAACTATTATTAAAATCCAAACTCACGAGCGGTATCCGTAAATATCGATTATCTGCTCCATTTGTCGAGGTTTTACAGATCCGTATCCACTACTATATCATTATTGTACAATGAATTGGCACAAAAAAGCAAGAACCCAAAATCTGGATTTTAATAAAACATCATGTGTTAACTTAAAACATATATATTATTAGGAATGATTGTTTCATATAATAGACTTAGTTCATACATTATCTCTAGTGATTTTATTTTGTTATCTTATTAGATAAAAGTTAATTTCGTGACTATATTTAATCAAAATACCTGGAATTCTTTGCGGGTACCTGAATTCGTGCCAGATTTCATTATTTTCACATCGGCTTAATCTCTTTTCTTGATCAATTGTTTTTAGGTTTAACAAAATATGAAAAACTGAACTTATCAAAGCAATAATCAGGTCATAAAAGGAAAGGATAATCATGACAGGAAAAAATAGAAGGGGAAAAAGTAGAAGGGAAAAACTAAAAAGGAAAAAAGTAGAAGAGAAAGACTAAAAAAGGAAAGACTAAAAAAGGAAAAACTGATTTTCCTTCACGAAAACGTATTGAAAACCACAGCCGATCACAAAACTATAGTTTCCGGTTACTGCCCGAATATCCAGGCCGACTTCTTCTTTAGTTCCGGTCAAAGGCCTGACTCTACCCTTCCGTTTTTACGTTTCAAGTTTCCTTTTCACATTTCGAACCTTGTCATGACCCCATGAAGTTCGTCAGTAGGGAGCCTGTAAAACTGGACAAACGAGGGGGAAACCTTTTTAATTATGGAGAAGATTTTCCATATTAGATTATTAGTAAATATATCTTCTACTCCATAAAAAATTGTTTTTTCATAAATGCCCTCGTCTTTCAGAATTTGTTCGACATCGACGATCTCCATATATCCCATCTTTATTTCGAATACTCTCAATCCTTTTGCCAGTTCTTTTGTAAACGAGCTTTCTACTCCAAAAGGACTGTCAGACTTGATAATTGAAATAAAAATATTATTTTCGTAAATAATGTTATTTTTAAACATTACATGGGAAATATATTGGGGAACTTTATCGATATCTCGTGTAAAGAAAAGAGCAGTCCCTGTGATTTTATTTTGAGTAGCGTATAATTGATTATATTTTTCAAGAAATTCCTCTCCCTTCATCAGCTTCATCAGCTCATAAAGTTTCTTTTGTCCCGATGTGTAGATAATTATAAGGGAGAAGATAAAAAGTGCTATAATAATGGACCAGTAGCCTCCGTGCGGGATTTTATAGCTGTTTGAGAGAAGGAATACCAGGTCAATAAATGTTATAAATAGCGAAATAACAGCTTTAGTCATATGCTTTCTGTAATAAAATATCGAGGTCATCAGTATGCCTGTAATCGACATGGTTCCCGTAACTGCCAATCCGTATGCAGCTGCAAGGTTACTCGATTCTTTAAACAAAAGCATCATGAATAATACAGCGATTAGAAGCAACCAGTTTACCGTACTTATGTAGATCTGTGACTTTAATACCCCGGATGTATAATCAATCTTTAGCATTGGCATTACCCGGGTCGTTATTCCCTGATATACAATGGAGAACATGCCGCTTATCATTGCCTGAGAAGCGATAATTGTAGCTGCAATGCTCAGGATAAGAAATGGAATATATATCAGGTTTGCCTGCTGATTTATCATTTCGAATAATACATTTCTGGAATCCGGGTTCCGTATAAGAAATGCACCCTGTCCCAGATAATTTAAAACCAGTGCTATGAATACAAATCTCCAGGCTTTTAAAATCGGCTCTCTTCCCAGGTGTCCCATATCGGCATATAACGCTTCACCGCCTGTAGCACACAGAATTACTTCGGATAATACAAAAAATCCCGTAATTCCGGTATCCATAAGAAAACTGATAGCATAATAAGGATTGATGGCTTTAAGCACAGCCGGAGTATAGAAAATAGAAGCAATGCCTGAAAATGCAATGGCTGCAAACCATAAAACCATTATAGGCCCGAAAACCCAGGTAATTTTTTCTATTCCCTTACTCTGAATTGAGAAAAGTGCTATCGCAATTGCGCCAGCAATAAGCACAATAACGCCCTGTCCTATATTTTCGAACTCAGGAATAATCCGCAGTCCCTCGACAGCGCTCAATATACTTATGGCAGGCGTAATTACTCCGTCGCCCATAAGAAAAGATGTCCCTATATAGGCTAACAATGTAACAAAAGCTACACTTCTACCCGATTTAAGAAGTGGGAGAAGCAGCTCTTTTAAGACTATTGTACCTCCTTCCCCTTTTTTACCCAGACTCATTGCAAGCCAGGCGTATTCCAGAGTCACAAGTATAATAAGTGTCCAGATAATTAAAGATAAAACTCCTATTACGTGAGTATATGTAGGTCTTGTGAGAAGAAAGATAACTGTCAGGGTGTATATGGGACTTGTTCCGATATCTCCGAATACAAGTCCCATAGAGTTCAGTATTCCTCTAAAATTATTGTTAGACATAGTTTACTCTCTGTGTTTTGTAATAGTTTGGATGAATGTTTTCATAAGGCTCTGAACCAATGAACGTGATATCAATGAACATCGTATATAAGTTGCAGATTTATTCAAGTTGCAATTTTTCGCGTTAAAAAAAGAGTAAAAAACCAAGGAGACTTATATAACTTTTGACCGGCTAGGGATTTATCATTTTCATTTAAAGTTTACCTATTTATTTGAATTTTTGCAAGCTTTATTATTTAATTCGATATAATAAATATTATGTATGTTTGTGCTGAAAATTATTATTTTGTATGTTAAATCAATTTCTAATCAACTTATTTTTCGCATTTTTACTTACCTGTAAGCATAATTCTGCTCATAAATATATGTTTTCCCAGAAGTAATTTGCTTCACCGTGTTCAGTCTGGATAGAAATGAAAAGGAACCCGGGAATTAAGGAAATATTAAAGGCAGAAGAGACCAGAAAAGAACAGACAAAAGGCGCTGAAATTTAAAGGCAACGGGAGAAAAACGGCGGGAGAAAATGAACAGGAAACCATTAACCGGAAGCGAGGATACCAAAGAATGCCCTGGGGAAAGCAGGGACCAGAGAGAAGGAATCCTTCAAAAAACTACGGAAGGGGTGAATATCCTCCTCGGTGATCCCAGAAAAGCCATTGTCAAGCTCTCAATCCCTATCATAGTTGCAATGTCAATACAGATTATATATAGCCTGACTGATACCTTCTGGGTTTCCGGGCTTGGGGCTGATGCTCTTGCTGCTGTAGGATTTTCCGTCCCTTTTTTTATGATCCAGATGGCGCTGACCGGAGGGATAGGAGTCGGAGGTGGAGCTGCAATTTCCAGGCGGATAGGAGCCAGAGATAAAGCAGGTGTGGACAATGTTGCAGTGCACATCTTCGTGATAATGCTTATCCTTACGGTTGCCCTTACGGTTCTCGGACTTTCCCTTGTAAGAGACCTTTTCATGTATAGTGGCGCCGGAGAAACTACAGCCCTCGGAGTTGCTTATGCAAGGGTAAACTTCGCAGGCAGTTTCGTTTTCTTCTTTACAAACGTTGCAAATGCCATCCTGAGAAGCGAGGGCGATTCAAAAAGATCCATGCAAGCTATGATTCTGGGTTCAGGTCTGAATGTAGTGCTTGACCCAATTTTTATATATCTCCTGGGGCTTGGGATTGCGGGGGCTGCCCTGGCGACAGTAGTCTCGTATGCCAGTTCAGGACTGTTGATGTTTTACTGGTTTTTCATCAAAAAAGATACCTATGTAGCTTTCAGATTCAATTCCTTCAAATTCGACAAAGCAATTGTAAGGGATATCTTCAGGGTCGGAATACCCTCCTCGTTTGAACAGTTTGCCCTGGCATTAACAGCCCTTATAATGAATTATATCATCGTAACTATCAGCAATACGGACGGAGTTGCAGTATACGCTACAGCCTGGAGAGTGGTAGGTATAGCAGTTGCTCCCTTAATAGGAATTTCAATATCCTTAGTCTCGATTAGTGGGGCTGCTTTCGGGGAAAGGAACTTCAAAAAAGCTCAGAGTGCCCTTATTTATGCGATTCAGATCGGCTTTCTCGTAGAAACAATAATTGCAGTTATAGTATACTTCTTTGCTCCTGAGATTGCCGCAGTCTTTACAGAAAGTGAGGGTACAGCCCGGATCGCCTCTGAACTGACAAGACTCCTGAGAATTATGGCAGTTTTCTATCCCGCGGTCGTCTTTGGAATGCTCTCGGCCTCCCTTTTCCAGGGTGCAGGAAAAGGTACAAGCGCTCTCATTGCTACTCTTCTAAGAAGTCTGGTTATGACTCCCCTTTTTTCTTTGCTCTTTGCCTATGAGTTTGGTTGGGGGCTTCCTGGCGTGTGGTGGGGGCTTGTTGCGGGTACGGTGATTGGTTCAATGATTACTTTTGTGTGGGTGCGGATCTACCTGAAATGCCTGCTGAACACGGATAAAAGTTTAAAAAACTGATAACTTTACTGAAAGTAATGACCCACCGGAATCATAAAATATAAATAGAATTCAGATTTAGTTAGTAAGAAATCAAACAATTAGATAACTGAATAGTAAGATAATGAACAATATGATTCGGAAGATAGGGTCAGAAACACCAGGCTCAAGACTCATTATATAAATTTTAATTTGAAAATTTATTTTGAGTTCCTTTCATCTTATCGCCCGAAAAGCCCGGAATGTGATACCAATGAAGGAAGATAGAATAAAAGAAACAGTAAAACTCCAGTTCGAAATGATTCACCTGTTTCATAAAAACTTTGCCAGAATTTTTCACCAAACCGGAAATAGCCCGTATAACCTGAATAAAAATCAGAACCGAGCCATTATGATCATCGGGGCAATAGATAATATTATGCCTACAACGCTCGGAAAGTGCCTTGATCTTCAGAAGGGAAGCCTGACAAGCATGATCGATGCTCTGGAAAGAGAGGGGCTTGTCTGCAGGAAAGGAGATCCCGAGGACCGGAGAAAAACCCTGATTTCCCTTACCGAAAAGGGTAAAGCTTACAGGGAATGGTTTGTGGGGGAACTCGAAAAAAATACCTCAGAGATTTTCAGAAGGCTGGATGAAGAGGACATTCTTGCATACCAGGAAAGCCTGAAAACAATGCTTGCAACGCTGAAGAAGCTTGATGAGACCGCCTGAACAAAAAAATCGTATAGGAGGCCTGCAATGCACACTGAATTAATAGGCAAGCTCAAGAAACTGGGGTTTACGGAAAATGAGGCAAAAATTTATGTCGGACTCCTGAGCTTGAACGAAGCTACAGCAAGGGAAATCCATGAATTTACCCATGTGCCGAGACCAAAGATTTATTCTGTGCTGGAAAGGATGGCGAAAAAAGGATATGTGGAAGTTAAAAAAGGAACTCCTGCCTGTTTCAGAAGCATAGACCCTGAGCGACTGACCGAGAAGCTCAAAACTGAATTCCTTCTGTCCCTGAATGAAACTTTAAAGGAACTTGATTCCACAGGACACCGAAAAGCAAATGCTGTGAAGCTGGAATCTGTGTTTTAAAGCCTAAAAAATATGAAAAGCAGATAACGTGGGAAAGATTTAAATAAGATAGATCGGTAATGAGCTACCGTAAGCCGTCGAATAATCAATATGGAATTAAAAAATCGAACGAAAAGGTAGCGAAAATGAAGGAAATAGTCCCACAAAAACCCCTGGAACCAGTTTTACATGGTTTTCTCTTAAGAGATCGCAAATCCGTCCAGACTTCAAAAATCCTGAGCTTTCTGGAGTGTTTCCCAGGGAAGCATAAATCTGGAAAATAAAAACTCTGGTTTAATTAGGAGCTCATCCCAAAACTTGATTTAACCTCATTACTGCTGCTAACAATACAACTCCAAAATACCGTTCGTTAAATTTCGCATATCTGCATGTGGCCTGCCTGTATGTGGTTTCTGTGGAGGAAGATAAGGTTATATGGATTTCCATAGAACGCCATCAATTTCACAAAACGACATAAATATAAATTTAAATATAAATTTATACTTTCAATATAATATTAGTTTTGGAATAGGCTCCAGAATAAATCTCCTCTTTTTGTCCTGCGAAATTCCGTATTCAAGCTCGTATTTTTATTCCCCAGATAACTGCTCCAACTCCCCCGATAACAAGGAAAAACCCGAATATCCAGGGTAGGATCAGGACTCCTGCCAGAGAGTTAGTTAGCAGGAGCAAACCAAGGATTATGGTAAGGACACCAAAGATTCCCGTACCCCATCCTCCCCCTTTAATTGCTGAGGCAAGTACTACAGCACCATTGACAATAGCTAATGCTCCTATGAAGACAACGAGAAACTTAAGAACTATGTAAGGACTGATGATAGGATACATCAGTATGACAACTCCTGCAATAATGCTCAAAATACCTGAAAGCAGCTTCCATTTCCCGTCCTTCGTAAACATCAGCGCTCCTATAACAGAAAGAATTCCTTCTGCCAGCCAGAAAATGGCCAGGAGTTGTATTAACAGAATAGTGGTTGCTATAGGCTCGTATAAGAGGAATATACCTATAACAATAGCAATAATCCCCTCCAGAAGTACAGACCACCAGGGTGCCTGCGATACTTTTGACTCCGTTCTGGACTCAGTACCAATTGGTTGCTCCATATTTCCATCTCCCTATATTCACTTGGATCTTATCACTACTGCCTGCTACCAGATACAGGTATAGGCTCAACTAAAGAGACTTATTCATCCTGAACCACAGGATTTCTCTTCCATGATATTTTTGCACATGCAAAACAAACCAGAGCCAAAGAGGAGACAGCCTCCCCCCACAAAGAAGGGGTCTCTTCTATTTGGAAATGCACTGATGAAATTCATTGAATATTTACAGGCTCACCCTCGATTAACCCGTATTTGGGAAGAACCTTTGTACTGGAGCTGACTGGAGCGCATCGCTTCTTCATTTAAAGCACCGGTTCGGAGCGGCTGCAACAAATATCCATAATCAATGTATCTTTGAGATAGGATTTCTTCTATGATATCAGTTCAATTTCTCGCCTTTGTATTCGGCTGAAGGCGAAGCCGTGTTATATAAATATATAAACTATTAAATTTAAAACAACTTATTACTAATTCTCAAAAAAGCTCTTTATCAAGGATAGGACTTACGCGGTTGAACTGAGAAATCAATAGCATTAAATTCCCAGCCGTCGAAAATACTAAAAAGGTCACAACGCCGAAAGTGCTTGATTTTGTAATTTAAGCGGGTCCTAAATTAAAGAATATGGATATATTTTTGGAACTTAAGTTCCAAACGAAAGCGGGCTAAAAGAAGATATCCTGGGTACTAAACTGGTGCCTACAGGCATAGGGTACAGGCACGACCGCATAGATAACAATGCCGACTCCCATCTCAGGGCAGTACTGCCTGGAGCAAGCGAGGCCCTCCCTATTTCGGAAGGAAAGCTTGAGCCTGGGACCTGGCAAAGAATCTTTTTTGCCGAAATGGACGGGCCAAGAAACAGGACAGTAAATATTACGCTTTTAGGGGTTTAGCGCGTTAAGAAATAAATGGAAAGCAATCAAAAAGAATAGTGAAGAAAGTTCCTTATTAATTACTTGAAGCCATTCGGGAACTTTCCGGATTATTAAAATCGTCCAGACGTGTCTGCTTCCTTCTGCAGTTTTCTCCCGGGATTTCCACAGGGTACTCACCTGTGAGGCAGCCAATGCACATATCGTTCTTATCGCACTCCAGAGCCCGCATGAGTCCGTCAATACTCAGGTATCCGAGGGAATCCGCATTAATAAGGCTTTCGACCTCTTTTATGGTTTTATACGAAGCAATAAGTTCCTGCCGGGTAGCCATATCTATACCCAGGTAGCAGGGAGCAATAATTGCAGGACTTCCCACCCTTGCATGAATTTCTGACGCGCCTGACCTGCGGACCATATCTATAATCCGCCTGGAGGTTGTACCCCGGACGATGCTGTCGTCAACCAGAACCACACGTTTGCCTTTAACGTTATCGTGGATGGCATTCATCTTGAGCCGGACTGCGGTTTCACGCAGTTCCTGGCCAGGCAGGATAAATGTACGCCCTATGTAACGGTTCTTCATCAGGCCTTCAAGGTATTTGACGCCTGATTCCCTGGCATAGCCGATTGCCGACGTAATCCCGGAGTCCGGAACAGGAGAAACAATATCAGCGTCCACCTGATGCTCTCTGGCGAGTTCCCGTCCGATATTTTCCCGCACTTTATAGACCAGTTTTCCGTCAATAACGGAATCGGGCCTTGCAAAGTAAATGAACTCGAACACGCAATGTGCAGGATGAGGCTCGCATCCTATCTGGTAGCTTTCAAAACCGTCATCTGCAAAGACCATTACCTCGCCTGGCCGCACATCCCTGAGAAGGGTGCCGTTGAGAGTATCAAGGGCTACACTTTCTGAGAAAATCCCGTACCCGCCATCGACTTCTCCGAAACAGAGCGGCTTGAATCCGAAAGGATCCCGCACGGCGTATAGAGTGCCGTCAATATGGATAACCAGAGAATAAGAACCGACAAGCTTGCGCATGACATTCCTTATCGAGTCTACAGGCTCGTGTCTTATCAGCTCTTTGACGAGAAGGTGACCAATGACCTCGGTATCGGAATCACTGATAAAGATGCGGCCTTCGCATTCCAGTTCGTCCTTGAGGGCTTTGGCATTAACCAAGTTCCCGTTATGGGCAATTGCAACTGTTCCGCCCTTGAAATTCAAGACAAAGGGCTGGCAGTTTTCGATTTTTGATCCTCCGGTAGTTGAGTAACGGACATGCCCTACTCCTACATTCCCGATCAGACGTCCCAGAGAATCCTTGTTATACACGTCAGGGACAAGACCCATGCCTTTGATGGAATGAGGAGACGTACCGTCATATACCATTATGCCAGTGGATTCCTGTCCTCTGTGCTGGAGGGCATACAGGGCGTAATACAGTTTGAATGCAACAGTATTGGATTGGGGCCTGTCGCCTGGTAGAATTATGCCTGCAACGCCGCATTCTTCTTTCAATTTTGACCTCCGGTGCAGGTAAAAAATAGAAAAAGTGGAACAGACAGATTTAATACTTGCACTTTGCCTGCCACTTGTAAGTTCTCATGCGAGATGTTTTTCCAAAGCCGCATGAAGTACACTGTTTTGTATGCACGTTTAAAGAAACACTGCCGCAGCGCCTGCATTTGGCGTGCGTGCGTTTCTGCCTTTTTCCCATTGATGCCGTACCTTTACTCATTCCTAAATCTCCTGATAAAAAATCAATTTATTAGAGCAATATTCAATAGTCTGAAGCGATTCTGTTTTTCTGAATTTACTCTCTGCGGCCAGTCACAATAAGTCCTGTTGCTCACCGAGGTTTAACGATAATAGATGAAGTGCTTGATATAGATTACGGAGATACGTATACCACGTTGTCACCGCGAATAACGACACTGCTGAACTTGCTTACGACTTCTCCTTCTCTTAGCTCTTCAGCATTGTCAAGCACGAGGTTCATGTGAATATCGTACCCTTTCAGCTCGCCTCTAAACTCGCGTGCGCCTTTCAATCTAACGATTACAGGTGTATCCAGTGCGTTGTTCAAAATATCCAGAGGTCGGTTTGCCATCCTTACAATCCCCTTAAAACATTATAAATCAAGTCATTATCTATATCAATATAAATAGTTAATCCAGATTTAAACTGATCGCCGCGCTTAAATTTGATTATTTGCATCAAAGTCGCAAATACAATATATAAATGTATCGAAGCAATATATCATTTTTTAAGTTTTCATATAAAAAATGCCCTGATATCAAGCAGAATTTTCTTCAAGAATACTCTGAATCAAAGAGAATTCTCTTTAAGAATACCCTGATATTAATGGAAATACTCTTCAAATATACTTGCAAGGAGAAAGTAAAACGCTACTTAAGCCCACTGAGAAAACTTTTTACATATAATTTCATCAAAACCTTACAAAATTTTCTTTGAGGGCACAATATTAAATTAATTAACCTCATTGCCAGAAAAAAGTTCAGAAAAACAGGAAAACGAGCTAATAAAAGAGAGAAATACATGACCGAAAGACCCTTAACAGTAAAAATCCCGATTGTTATGACTATTGCAGGTTCGGATTCAGGGGGAGGAGCCGGAATTGCTGCGGATTTGAAAACCTTTGCAGCCCTTGGAGTACATGGGACCTGCGCCATTACATCAGTGACTGCCCAGAATACTACGGGAGTCCTGGAGACCTTTGACCTAGCTCCTGAAGCTGTTGCCAGCCAGATCAAAGCTGTTTGTACCGATATGGAAATCCGATGGGCAAAGACCGGCATGCTTGCCTCGTCGGAAATCGTAAGAGAGGTTGCAAGAGAAGTCAGGAAACATGAGCTTTCCCTTGTGCTGGATCCTGTTATGGCTGCAGAAGCAGGAGGCGACCTGCTGCGAAAAGAAGCACTCTCGGTCCTTATCGAGGAACTGCTGCCCTTCTGCAGGGTTACTACCCCCAATGCGTCCGAAGCAGGCGCCCTTGCCGGCATGGCGGTCAAAACCCCTGAGGATGCAAGAACCGCAGCCAGAAAAATCGCGGATCTGGGTGTCGAAGCTGTTATTGTTACAGGAGGACACCTGGATGCCACCGACCTGCTCTATGAAGCTGCTTCTGACACTTTTACCCGCGTTCCGGGCACTTTTGTTAAAGGAGGAACACACGGTTCGGGCTGCACCTACTCTGCGGCAGTGACTGCCTTTTTAGCCTCCGGAGAAAGCCTTGAAGGGGCTTCACGGAAAGCAAAGAAATTCGTTGAGCAGGCGATCCTCAGGAGCCGGCCTGCAGGCGGGGGAGTAAGTCCTGTAAACCAGCTTGGAGCGATTCTGGAGGAAAAAGAGCGCTACCTTACCTTAAAAAAATTAAAAAAAGCTGTTTTAATCCTTGAAAACAGCCCTGATTTTCCAAAACTTATTCCTGAAGTAGGCTGTAACATAGGAATGGCTATTCCCGAAGCTGACAGCTACGAAGATGTTGCGGCAGTTGAAGGCAGAATCGTAAAGTATCGCGGGAGGGCAGTTCCGGTAGGCTGTGTGGATTTCGGGGCCAGCCGGCATGTAGCAGGGGTTATTCTCTCTTCCCTTCGCTATAATCCTGAAATAAGGGCAGCAATCAACGTAAAGTACTCCGAAGAAGCCCTTGCAGCCTGCAGGGAAATGAAGCTTGGAATTTCCTCTTTTGACAGGGCTGCAGAACCGGAAAACGCCAGTACTATGGACTGGGGCACAACCGAAGCAATCAAAAAATACGGTCGCGTGCCGAAAGTTATCTATGATAAAGGAGGCCCTGGAAAAGAACCAATGATACGCATACTCGGTTCAGGTGCAATTGAAGTGGCAAAGCTTGCTGTCGAACTTGCTGAAAAGATCAGGTAAAATCCGGTTAAATGGCAGGTACTTACGTAAGGTACTTTATGTATCTATGCGGCCATTTTAAAGTCGAGTAAACATTCTAAGAATCGAGTGGACATTCTCAGGATCAAGCTTCTGGTTCTCACCTTTTTTCCTTTTTTCAGGCTGCTTTGAATAAGCAATTTTCCTCAAGAAACCCTTTTTTTTGCAAAAGTACATGCATGGGACGTGAACATCTTAACTGCAAAGTAAGTAACACTTAAATACATCGAAGTACGATTTTGTGCATAAACGAATGACGGAGAAAAGCTATGGAACAGACCAAGATAATCCTTGACGAGAATGAAATGCCCAGGCAGTGGTATAACGTCCTTTCAGACTTATCTTCACCTATCGAGCCACCTCTTGATCCCAGGACATGGGAGCCTATAAGTCCAGAAGCTCTTGAGCCTATTTTCGCAAAAGCTCTTATAAAACAGGAGATGAGCGGTGAAAGGTTTATCGATATCCCTGGGGAGATACTCGAGATCTACAAACTCTGGAGGCCCAGTCCCCTTTATAGGGCTCACAGGCTGGAAAAGCTTCTCAAAACCCCAGCGAAAATATACTATAAATATGAAGGTGTGAGTCCTGCGGGCAGCCATAAGACAAATACCTCGATTGCCCAGGCCTACTATAACATGAAAGAAGGAACCGAGAGGCTCACAACCGAAACCGGTGCAGGACAGTGGGGAAGTGCATTAGCTCTTGCCTGCAATTATTTTGAGCTCGAGTGTAAAGTCTATATGGTCCGTTCCAGCTATTACCAGAAACCTTACAGAAAATCCCTGATGACAATCTGGGGAGGAAATGTTGTGCCCTCACCCAGCCCGGACACAGAGTTTGGAAGAAAGATTCTTCAGGAGCAACCGGAAACCCCGGGAAGCCTGGGAATAGCAATCAGTGAAGCTGTAGAGGACGCAGTTGCGCACGAGAATACTAGATACACCCTCGGGAGCGTGCTCAACCACGTTATACTCCACCAGACGGTAATCGGGGCCGAAAGCAAAAAGCAGCTTGAGAAGGTTGAAACCTATCCTGATATAGTCATAGGCTGCTGCGGAGGAGGAAGTAACCTTGCGGGAATCTGCCTTGAGTTTGTTAAAGATAGGCTTGAAGGAAAGGGCAATACAAGAATAATCGCAGTCGAGCCTTCAGCCTGCCCGACCCTGACTGAAGGAGAATACAGGTACGACTTCGGGGACACTGCAGAAATGACCCCACTTCTGAAAATGTATACCCTGGGACACAAGCATGTACCTCCTGCCATCCATGCAGGCGGCCTCCGTTACCACGGGGACTCCCCAATCATAAGTAAACTCTGCGCTGAAGGGCTCATTGAAGCTGTTTCATATGATCAGTATCCGGTATTTGATGCCGGTGTGCAGTTCGCACGGACCGAAGGCATAGTCCCTGCTCCGGAATCTTCCCACGCTATCCGCTGCGCAATCGATGAAGCTCTCAAATGCAAACAAACCGGAGAAGAGAAAACAATCCTCTTCAACCTCAGCGGACACGGGCATTTCGACATGACTTCCTACGACAAATATTTCAGCAAGGAACTTGTCTGAAAACACCGGAAAAACGAACAAAAATTAAGTAGAATTTAACAGGATGCCTCTTAGGCATCCTCACATCAAGAAATTACAAGCTTGCAGCATTGCTCATGCTATAAAGAAGAAAACTTTATCAAAGCCGCAACCGCTGCCCTGAAACCATTGGGCTGCAACCGTGCGCCGTTTGATCACGCCGCCTGGGTTTTCGATCAAACCTTTTTTGAAAAGGTTTGCGATCAAGCATTTTTTGAAAAGGGTTGCGGTCAAGCATTTTTTGAAAAGGTTTGCGTTGCGCCGTTTGATCACGCCGACCACACCGCTTTTGATCAAACTTTTTTTAAAAAAGTTTGCGTGTAGCCCGATACGATATTAGGGTAAATCAGCCTTCCTGAACGAGTTGAAAAAGTAGCTTTTCTTGACCATAAATTAGCCTCTTGAGCTCGATTCAGTATCTTTATTATAAATAAGCCCTCTTGAGCGAACGAAGTGAGCGAAAAGGGCAGCGTACTCCCGAGGCGCAATTCGGGCGAGGCGCAATTCGGGGCGCACTGCAGAGCCGCAACTCTGCCGAACCGCAATTCGGGAGGTTCTACTCTAAATCTCTTCGGTTCAGAATGTAAGAAATCATTTTAGAACTAAGCTTGCTTTCCTGTGCTACTTTCTCCGCAATCTTCTCAGCGGGAATGCCTTCAGCCTTCATGCTTCTTATTTTTGAAATTACGGAAGGGGGAACAGTATAGTACTCATTAATATCTTTCCTGTGCCCCCATACATCCCCTTCCAGGAGCTCAACCTTTTGCATTTCCAGAAACATCTCTATGGCTCTTGAAACAGTCCTTCTGTAAGATTTTGGAAGCTGGATTACCTCCAGTTTAGGACAGGTCTCAACAAGCAGGAAAATATCTTTATTTGACGGTCTGAATGCAAGGTGAACAATCCTCTCATTTGGATTCAGTGACAGAATTTCATTTCTTGAACTGACAACTCTTATTTTCATACAGATCCCCCGACCCAAAATTTAATTAAAGAATTAATAAAATAAGTTACACGACTTTCTTTAAATAATTTTCTAGTATACTTACAGACTTTGTTCCGTTGAATTTAGAATACTTGAAAAAAAGGTATATGGGAGAACAAAAATAAAACCACTAAGAAAAAACAGGGTTTTTACGTCTCAAATGTTTATAAATTAATTTCACTATACTCAATATATATAAAAAAAGAGTTTTGCAAAATATTTTAGAATGTTGTGCTCGGGTGGAGAAGAATACCTCTGGAAAGAATGGAAATGACCCGGAGAGTGAAAGACTCGATGAGCCTATCCCAAAACTCAAAATTGAGTCTCTGAATTTCAAATTTTAATACCAGTTGGGTTTCAAATTCTGAAAACTGCCTTGAAGTTCTTACTGAAATGAGAAACAAAATTGGTTTTGGGATGAGCTCGATAAATGATGTCACGGAAAATCAGGCATGAAACATGAGCCGGGAGTTAGAAGATGAAAGATTGAATAGAAAAGAGTCACAGCAAAGGATAAGCCAACAATAAACCAACAATAAGTAAAATAAGCTAAGAATAAACTAAAAATAATTAAATGAGCTAAAAATAAACTAAGATCTCAAGAATAAACTAAGAATAAGCAAGAATAACAAGAATAAGCAAGAATAAAGACTCTGTTTTCTACAAAAGCTAAATGATTGCTCCAGAAACTGCAAAACCCAGAGATGAGAAAAGTATACATTAGATGGAAGTTCCAATGCGGAATTCCATCCTGAAACGAAGGATTCGCATTTTAAGGAAAAGCTTTTAGAAAGTTTTAAGGATTCTTTTTTAAAGATCCTATTTCTATTTGCTCCTGTTCAAAAAAATGTCCATTTACTCCTGTTCCAAGGTCTCTGTGTTTTCTATGCCTATTTCTATTCGCCATCTCCACAGGATACAGCCTGAAAAAGGATTTATTCTCGGGTGTATCCCGGAGAGATGGCGAAAGAATTAACGGATTAATCCACAATTCTTTTGCTCAGGATATAAAGAATCATATCCGAGTTTAATTTACTTTCCCTGGAAAGCTTTTCGGCAATAACCTCATTGGTGAACCGGTCAGCTTTTAATTCCTGAATTTTCTCCAGGACATTCTGAGATACATTATAATATTCGTTTATGTCTTTCCTGTGTCCCCATACATCCCCTTCCAGGAGATTTATCTTCTGCATCTCCAGGAACATTTCAATTGACTTGGAAACAGTCCTTCTGTAAGACTTAGGAAGCTGTATCGCTTCGATTTTCGGACATGTTTCCGCAAGCATGAATACATCCCTGTTAGATGGTCTAAAAGCAAGGTGGATAACCTTCTCGTTCGGATTCAGGGTAGGAATTTCCTCCCGTGAACTAACTACTCTTATTTTCATACGTATCCCCACTCTTTATTTAACAATTAAATTTTCATTTATTTAAAAATCAAATTTTGTTTACGCATTTACATTTTATATACATATCGATTAGCCAAAATATTATTTAGAGGGTTTATACCCAAAGCGAGTTCTAATAGCATCAGCATGTGCCTGTAAACCCTCCTCCTCGGCTAATGCGATTATAGTTTCTTTCAAACTTTCAAGCCCACTCTTGCTGATTTTCTGAATACTCGAATACTTAATAAAATGGTTAATATTCAAACCTGAATAAAGTCTGGCGTATCCGGCCGTGGGAAGCACGTGATTGGTTCCTGAAGCATAATCCCCAACAGGAACCGGGGAATAATTTCCTATAAAAATCGATCCTGCATTTTTAATTCTGTTAAGTACGAAATCCGGGTCCGAGACCATAATCTCAAGGTGTTCGGGAGCAAATTTATTGCTAAAGCCAATACATTCTTCCAGGGAATCTGCGGTAAGAATTGCGGCATTTTCAAGAGAAGCCTTTACAATGCTGCTTCTTGCAGCCTGTTCAGCCTGAATAAGCACTTCCCTTTTTACAGCTTCTGCCAGCCTGTCCGAACCTGTGATGAGTATAGAGACCGCACTTGGATCGTGCTCGGCCTGCGCTATAATGTCCGAAGCGACCATAACGGCATCTGCCGACTCGTCTGCAATAATGAGTACCTCGCTTGGGCCTGCCGGGAAGTCGATCTCTGCAACGTCCCTGATCTGCATTTTGGCAGATGTGACAAAAACATTCCCAGGCCCTACGATTTTGTCCACCTTCGGAACCGTTTCAGTCCCATACGCCATTGCCCCTATAGCTTGCACGCCGCCGAGTTTGAAGACTTTATCCGCTCCCGCAACCTTTGCGGCAGCAAGTGTAAGCGGGTGTACGGAACCGTCCTGTCTTGGAGGCGTACAAACTATGACCTGCTCCACTCCTGCAACTCTGGCAGGGATTACAGTCATGAGCACGGTCGAGGGATAGGAAGCCCGTCCTCCCGGAGCATATGCACCCACGCTTTCCAGGGGCGTTGCCTTTTGACCCAGCACAATCCCTGGTTTGAGTTCCATAAACCAGGTCGTTTCCGGAAGCTGGGCTTCATGGAAAGCCTTTATGTTTGCGGCTGCAGATTTAAGGTGATCCAGAAGTTCGGGACTTATGCCGGAAAGGGCCTTTTCAAACTCTTCCTCGCTCACCTCAAAGTTTGCAAGTTCAACTTTATCGAATTTAGCCGTATATTCCCTGAGCGCGGCGTCTCCTTTAGTACGCACATCCGAAAGCACGGCTGAAACGGTTTTTGCTACATCCTCAAGCCCGGACCCCCGGGAGAGCAATTTCTGCATTTCAGCTTCCGAAACATCAGACAATTTTTTGAATAACATCATGACCATCTCTGAAAGAACCTGACAGGACCTGATACAGATTGAAATTTGGAATTGATATAAACTGGCTAATCTGATATAAACTGACTCTGGTACAGACTGATAATCGGCAATCTGAGACCGAATAACCATAATCGATAATCTGAGACCGAATAACCCGATAATTGATTGAATCGAAAACCAAACAATCGGTTAACCTGATAATCCAATCCCATTAAATCCCTGCTCTCATTTAATATTTTATCCCTTACTGAGCCAGTTAATAGAAGATAAAAATCATAAAAAAGACCTTAACTATCAGGAGATAAAGAGAATGAGGCAGGTAGAATCAATAATCATTGATTGTTTTTTGCCCCGAAGAAGGACTTTTCTCAGGAAGTTCAGGCTCAAAAATTCCAGGGACTGCCTCTCTGCTTCCTATCTGCTTAAAAATCCTGTCTGCGATCTTCGGCCCCAGAAGAGCAGCCACTTTCCCGGGATCGGCCCCTGCAAGCTCTGCTGAGGATCTGAAGCCTGCCTCATAAAGTTTCCTTGCTCTAACGCGTCCTATACCTCTGATATCGAGCAGATCCATAAGTTCAGGCGCTGCCCCGTAGCGGATACGTTTTTCAAGTTCTGCGGCCTCTTTTGCGCCTTTGAGCTCAAGGAGCCTGGCAAGCTGGGTCGTGACGTGCATTATCCATTCCGCAATGTCCGCAATTGCATGTATGTCACCTTCCCCTATACCGAACTTTAAGCAGATCTCGTTTTCAGATTTTTCACGGACCCAGTCAACCAGAAGAAGGGAGGTCTTGACTTCTCCGAGGAACCATTCATATTCCGTAATATTGAAAGGGCTGGGCACCTTTGCGAACTCACTGACATGAGCCATTACATAATCGTTTATATCCTGATAGTCCTGGTTCCGCATATAGAGCAGGCGCATGTCAGGCGTGCTGCACACCAGATGCAACAGGGTAAGCTCGGTCAGGGTTTCTGCCTCTTTCAGGCCCTTTACAATGCGGGCGGCCGACAGGGGATCGATATAGAGCCTTGAGACAAGTTTGCCAAAACTTGTAGAAATAAGAGCATCGGTTTTCTCAAGCATCTCTTCCTGACGCAAAAAGTTCAGGCATTCATCCACAACCGTAGAAAGCCCGAAATTCGAGTACTGAAAAGCAAAGAATGTTGCCTCCAGAAAATCCATGAGTTCTTCTCTTGTCCGTGCAAAGCCACTGGAAATTGTAGAGAGTACATGGGTCCTGAGAGCGTTTTCGGTCCCGAGCTTGGACCAGATATCTTCAGCGTCTGCCTCGATATAATTCTCAAAAAGGAAGACAAATTCCTCATATGATTTTGCAACAAGCACAGCTTCTCCGTAAGGGTCAAGCCTCGGCCTTCCTGCCCTGCCTGCCATCTGCTTATACTCGAGCACAGGAATAGGCTGCATCCCGCCTTCAGAGGAATAGCGCCGATAGCTCCGGATAATTACACGCCGCGCAGGCAGGTTAAGCCCGGCTGCGAGAGTCGGAGTGCTTGAAATCAGCCTGATCTTTCCAGCCCTGAAACCGTCCTCCACAAGTTCCCTTAAAGGTGTGGTAAGCCCTGCATGATGAAAAGCCGTCCCTGAGCGAATGCAGGCCGCAAGGTTCGTTGAAGTATCGGTTTCACTGTTTTCGAGGATCTCATCTGCGATTCCTGCCAGAGATTCCCGGTCTTCTGCAGAGAGGGTCTTTTTAACGGTTGAAGCAGCCTTTTTTGCGAAAGCCATGCAGTTTTTCCTGCTGCTTTCGAAAACAAGGCACTGCCCGCCCTTCCTGAGGGTATCGAGTGCAAGATTAACGGCTTCGTCTTTTGTTGATTGCTCAACAGGCTTTTCCCTATCCCTGCAATAGAATATCCCATTAAAGAATACTCCCTCCAGAAGTTCGGTAGGCCTCCACTCGCTAACTACAAGCCCGGCTTCCAGCCAGGCTGCAAGTTCGTCGGCGTTCCCGACAGTTGCAGACAGCGCCAGGATCTGACAGGAAGGGTTCATTTTCCGAAGTTTTGCAAGGGTAACCTCAAGCGTGGGCCCCCTGTCCGGAGAATCAATAAGATGTACCTCATCTGCCACAACCACCGAGATTTCCTGCATCCAGGCAGTCTCGTTCCTGAGCAGGGAATCGGTTTTCTCCGATGTCGCAACGATAATATCGTTCACCCCCAGCCCTTCGTCCCGCAGGTCATAGTCCCCTGTAGAGATCCCGACCCTTATTCCAAGTTCCGAAAATTCCCGAAACCGCCTGAATTTCTCGGAAGCAAGAGCTCGGAGAGGCACGATATAAAGTGCCTTCCCTCCTGCACGGATGGATTTCAACATTGCAAGCTCGGCAAGGAGGGTCTTCCCTGAAGCCGTCGGAATTGCAGCAAGCAGGTTTCTCCCTTCAAGCAGCCCTTTTTCCACGGCTTCGGCCTGAGGGGGATAAAGTTCCAGAATCCCGGAGTCGAGATAAAACCGTTTTACTTCGTCGGGCAGATCGAGACTTTCTATCTTCATTGAAAACCAGAAACTCACACATTGGATAAAAAACTATTTTGGGATTGCATGTGATTGTCGAAAAATTCTTATCTGCAAAAATCTCTGCAAAATTGCTGCAAAATTGCTGCAAAAACTCTATAAAAACCTGAGTTTCCTGTTAAGGGAACCCCGGTTTTTTGAGATTTTTCAAACGTCATTAACTGCATGCCGAATTTAACTACCTGCCGAATAATAGTAATTTCCACTTTCCTTCTGTTCCCGATCAAGCCTTGAGCCGAGATTATTCACACGTGGACGCCTTGTTTCTTCATCCCTGCGGAAGGTTATGCCCAGGTTTTTCAGGAATTTGTTCATACCGGCTTCCATACTGAACGGGCCGTGCGCTTCACCGTATACCGAAGGCTTGCCTTCAAAAACCATGAGGCGCTGGCTCAACAGATCTATCATATAAATATCGTGGTCTACAACAAGGGCTGTCTTCTGGTTGCTTTCGGCAAAACGGTTGAGGACTTTTGTAACCATGGAACGCTGTTCCACGTCCAGGTGGGCGCTGGGCTCGTCCAGAATATAGAGATCGGCTTCATGGGAAAGGCAGGCTGCAATAGCAACCCTTTGCAATTCTCCGCCACTTAGGTCAGTAAGCAGGCTGTCATAGATCTTTTCAAGCTGCAGCGGGTTCGAAATCTCGACCTCGTAGTAACTGGTTCCGAACTGCCTTGAGATCCCGCGCAGAAAGTCCTGCACGCTTACCGGGATATCGGCCTTAATGTACTGAGGCTTATAGGAAATCTTGACGTCTATGCCGGGATCGCCTTCACCAGCCTTGATTTCCCCTGCAAGCACTTTTACGAAGGTCGACTTTCCTATCCCATTCGGGCCCACGATTCCGAGCACCTCACCTTCCCGAAGGCTGCCGCCTGTGGCTTTCAGGGAGAAACCATCCCCGAATTTCTTTGAAAAGCCGTTAAAGGTAACCATGGACCTTAACTGATGGTCCTCTCTTGGGGGATGGACTTCAAATTTAATGGCGTCAGGCCGGATCCTTATATTTTCTTCAGGGAGGTAACCTTTAAGGTACTGGTTAATCCCAACACGTACACTTTTCGGGAGAGTGACCACACCGAAGGCTGCAGGCTCTCCGTAGGCAATGTGAATTACGTCTGTGAGCATGTCCAGGATTGCAAGGTCGTGCTCTACTACAAGTACAGCCCTGTCCTTTGAAATCTTCTGGATCAGGCGGGCAACGTTAATCCTCTGGTAGATGTCAAGGTAGGGGCTGATTTCGTCAAAGAAATAGAACTGAGCATCCCTGGCCGCACATGCTGCGATTGCCACGCGCTGCAGTTCCCCACCGCTCAACTCCGAGATTTTCCTGTCGACTACGCTTTTTAAGTCAAGGTAGTCGACAAGCTCATCAAGGATTCCTCTCTCATCGGTTTTTCCTAACAGTTCGGAAGTTTTTCCTTTGAAAGCTTTAGGGATCAGGTCCACATACTGGGGCTTCTGGGAAACCCGGACCTTCCCATCCACTACAGCCTTGAAATAGTCGTAAAGCGCGCTTCCGGCGTAGTGCTCAAGCACAGTATCCCAATCGCCTTTTTCCTGTCCGAAGTTAGGGATTAAAGCTCCTGAAAGAATTTGAACGGAGGTACTTTTTCCTATCCCGTTAGGGCCGAGAATTCCTGTTACTTTTCCTGTCCTGGGCACAGGCAGCCCGAAAAGGGCAAAACCGTTTGGCCCGTACCTGTGCGTGGGTTCTGTCAGAGCTTCAGGAAGCCCTATGATCATAATGGCTTTAAAAGGGCATTTGTTAACGCAAATCCCACAGCCCACGCATAGTTCTTCTGAGACGACGGGCTTTCCGTCCTCCTCAAAAACAATAGTCTCATCCCCTGTCCGGACCCTCGGGCAGTATTTCTCGCACTCTTTGCTGCACCGTCTGGGCTGACACCTATCTTTATTAAGTATAGCTATTCTCATGATAGTCCCCGAAAATTACGTTTTTCCTTGATTAATCGGATAAGATGAAATGTGTGCCTGCTATAATTTTTCAAGCGAGGCGCGTAACAATATTGATATTTGCTATTATTGATATTTGCTATAGTAAAGAGCTATTATCACAGCAGGGCAATATGATAATGTAACGCTGCCCTATTGAGAAATTTTTGTACATATACAGCAGTATCGGTTATGAAATGCCTGCTCTGGTATATGAACCGTTGGACGATTGCAGGCATGAAAATCACGAAGGAGTTTAATTAAGTAAACGGGCAAATTTGATAAAGTAAACGGGCAAATCAGTCTTACAGAGAAACAAATCTTACAGGAGTCCAGGAAATCAAGCAGGAAAATCCTGTAATAAACCATCTGTAATAAAGAGACCTGTAGTAAAAGATCCTGTAATAAAGAATCCTGTAATAAACAGACCTGTATAAAAGGCCTTCAACTTTAAGAAAGCCTTTTTGCAGTTCAGGAAAGACGATTTAAAGGTTTCAGTTCAGGAGGAGAGTCCAGATAACAAGGAAGAAATCCATAACTATAAACTCTACGTAAAACCAGTCCTTGAATTTGAACTCCTTTGTATTGATCTTGAGTTGAGGATAGATAAGCTTCTGTATGTAATACGTAAGCCCAATAACGATCATAAGTACGGCATACCAGATCCTGTCTTCTCCGGCCCCATACAGGCTGAAAACCAAAACTCCTGCAATCGTACCAAGTATTGAGGCTACTATCGTTTTTATAATCCCATCCCTGTGCTCCTTTTTCTTTTCCTCAGGCGTCCTTTCCTTAATCAGGCTCTTCTTCTCCGGAGTCTCAACCTTTGCTACAGGACTTTCTGCGGCAGCCTCTGTAATTTTTGCGGGTTCCCTTCTGGACTTTGACTTTGGATTTTGTTTACTCAAACTGTATACTCTCCTGAACGGCAATTAACATTCCCGGGATGTAATCGTAGTCAGGATCTAATCTCAGTTAAAAATTAGACCTGAATTACAAGATCTGAATTTGCGGATCTGAGCTATCAGATTAGAATCATTATATTTAAATTATTAGAATTAAATTATTGAAATAAGATTATCGAAACTGAACTATTGAATAAGATTACTTGAGTTGGATAACAAAATTACATTGTTGAAAGAGATAATCTAGACTAAATTATGAGGTTAATTTGAAGTTAAGTTATAAGGTTAAGTTATGAGATTATTATGAGATTATTATGAGATTAAATTATGAGGTTAAGTTATTAGAGCCGAATTTTACAGCTTTAAATAAATTCATTGCTTAAAACATTACCGATCTGATCTATGGATATCGAATCGATTCCTATTGAATTTAAATGTTTTGAAAACTTTGAGGGCCTGTGTCCTCCGGGGTGATAGACAAGAGTGACTTCAGGAGAAAGTTTCCTGACCATGTCCTCAAGCCCGCAGGCATCTAGATGGTCGCTTATTCTGATTATGGGGTAGGGATAATCCATGCGGCAGCTGAGCACATACTTTTTCATATTCCAGGGAAGCTTGTCAAGGTCCCAGGGAGCGACTACATAAACCCCGTTACCTTCTTCAGAATCAAAACCTGCCAGTTCCCCGGCATCTTCAAGCATGCTGCGAGTAAGCGCCCTTGTCCTGGCCTCCATACGGATGGCGCCGTCATATCCAAAGCCTCTTATAAGCTCGACTGCGCGCTGGGCCTTTCCAAATTCATATGCTCCAAAGGCAACCGGCCCGTTTTCAAAAAGGGCAGCTCTCATGCTCTCAAGGTCATCTGAAAAATGGCAGGAGGGATCGGCCGGATCGCCATAATTGGCCTCGGTAATAAGCACGTCACAGGGAGGAAGCCCGCCTGCATCTTTGATGTCCCCTGTGACAAGGATTCTTGTCCCTACATCGTTTTCCCAGTAAAAAGCAGTCGCGCCGGCAGTATGCTCCGTAGGGAAGGTCTTTACCATTGTATTCTCTATCTCGATTTCATCCCCAAGCCTGAACATGCTGCCCGCATATTTTCGGTCGTGCCTGATTTCAAGTGCCATTGCGGTTTTTTCCGAACAGACTGCATTGGGGGAGAGCATAGCCGATTTCCCGTGATGGTCGGAATGGGCATGGGTGATAAGATAAGCATCGGGCTGGAGATGCTTTCCCGGAGTCCTGGTAGTATCAATGGAAAAGGTGCGTAAATCCCCGGCGCAATCCCTGAACCGGATGGAAACATGCGGTTTAAAAGTCCCGCGAGAATTACGCTGCCTGAGCGCCAGCACACCAAGATCAATCAGTTTTTTAGAAATCACGTAAATCCTTGAGGAGATAATACTTAAGATATTTAAGCTTAGGGAAAAACTATAAATTCGTAATATGCTGGCTTATATAAAAATAGAAGAGAACATCGAAATATACACCGTCACTTAATGGAAGAGAGTATCGAAATATATACCGTCACCTGTCAGGAAGGAAGAAACCCTGAGAATCTTCACTCAATTTCCCTCAATGCCGCTGAAGAAATTGTAAAGCTTGTTTTCAGTTATGTTAACAGCAACTTCAAGAGAGCTTTAAAAATAACCCTGGGGATCCCAATTTTCCCGGATTACAAATCTCTTAAAAAGCGCAATAAAAGAACTTAATAAATAGAAATCCTCTTGAAATCTTGAAAAGTAGGTCTCAATTATATTTTCAAGTCTTCTGATTTCCTCCTGACATAACCTTTCTCTAAAAAGAAGATTTAAGCCGGAGATCAGACTGCGAAAGCGCGAAAAA
Organism: Methanosarcina sp.; assembly: GCF_049706645.1. Taxonomy (GTDB): domain Archaea; phylum Halobacteriota; class Methanosarcinia; order Methanosarcinales; family Methanosarcinaceae; genus Methanosarcina. The sequence goes on from NZ_JBNAKP010000011.1 coordinate 117,536, forward strand.
TTCGACACTTTTGCGATTCAATCTTCAGCTAATTCTGGCAGCATACCTGCCCGAATTCAGGCAGGGGATTCTTTGGTAATGATATAAGCGACCAGTTCAGGGTTAAGCTTACTTTCCCTTGAAACCCTTGCTTCAATATCCTCAGTCGATTTACCTTCGGATTTCATTTCCTTTATTTTTTCAGTGACTGAGGGCGGAACGGTGTAATATTCGTTTATATCTTTTCTGTGACCCCAGACATCGCCTTCGATGAGCTGGATTCTCTGCATTTCAAGGAACATTTCTATGGATTTTGAAACCGTTCGCCTGTAGGATTTCGGTAGCTGAATTACCTCAAGCCTGGGGCAGGTCTCAACCAGTCCCAAAACGTCCTTGTTCGATGGCCTGAAAGCCAGGTGAACAACACGCTCATTAGGGTTAAGCGTAAAGATTTCTTCTCTGGAACTAACCACTCGGATTTTCATGTTTTTCTCTTCCCACTGTAAATTTTTTTACGTTTTTACATTGATGTTATTAGGATATACTTACTATAAATATTTATCCTATTCAACTAACATTATTTGGATAGTATTCTGGATTTTGTATTCCCCAAATATTTCTTTAATCCGCAGACGAAAATAAAGAAAGAGGAGTAGACACAATTATTACGAATCGTCGTCTATTTTGATTCGATTTTTTCCATTTCTACTTTTTTAATTTTTTTCTGTAAACTGATTTAATTATTATGATCTTTATGAGGATCTCATGCCTTTTTAGCCAGTCATCTCAATAAGACTTGCCCGTCCTGAATAAAAGAGATTCGATCACGGGCAGTTTACTTAAAAATAATTGGCAGTTAACAGTGGTGAACAGATAAATTGCTATCGAAGCGCTTACCTGTAAAAAAAATAAAATTTACCTGTAAAAGAAATACTGCTTATTTGTAAAAGAAATGAAGCTTACCAATAAAAGAAATAAAACTTACCTGTAAAAGAGTAAGACTTACTACAAAAGAATTAAAACTTACCTATAAAGAAAATAGAAACTACATGAAAGCATAGACACGTCTGTAGGGATAAAATATTCAGCAGCGGGAATTATAGAAAAAACTCAAAAAACAAGTATGGAAAAAGATTAGCCCCAGGTTTCTTGAATCCTGGGAGGCCTTTGTCAGAAAAACTGAAGGTCAGAGAATCTTATCGAGCTCCGACGCCAGTACACTGCCCTGGGTTACGCCCATGAAGCGCTTTACTTCGGTCCCATCTTTCTGAATGATCAGCGTCGGGACCGCGTGTATGCCGTATTTGGAGGCCATTTCCTGGTTCTCATCCACATCGACAACCTTGAATTCAACCTTATCCCCGTACTTTTTCTCGAGCTCTTCAAGAATCGGTTTTTGCATCCTGCAAGGTCCACACCATGTTGCGGAAAAGTCCAATAGAATCGGTTTCATAAAATCACCTGTATATTTTGAAACGTCTGAGACTTTCTCTGTTTTTGTTTAATCCACTCCGGGAAGCATACAGAGGATCGCACATATATTGCCTGCAAAGGCCTGTACGACAAAGCTGCCGGAAACCCAATCCTGATGATAGGCGACCTGAAAGCTGGATTTACCAAATACAGGGTCGGGACTCAATAATTGTATATATTATCTTCGAGAATATATAACGCTTATCTCAGGTTCGTGGGTTTTACTGTAAACGTATTCGTAAGAGAAAGCATCAGTAAACTTAAACTGAATAAAGAATCATTCGTTTTTTTCGGCACCTCTATCCCCGATTCTGCCTCTGATCACGTTGCCGAAATACATACAGCCTTCCATCGGGATCGTTGGCATATCCGGAGACTCGCTAACCATAATTACAGGAGCACCCCGGACAAGCACGCAGGGCACTCTTTCGCCGGCTTCTCCCATAAGGAGTTCGGCAGCCGAGACAAGATTATCTGCTACAGCTTTATATGTAATACGGAGGGGCCTCCCATAGATATCGTTAGTTCCCCTTGCATCCTCGACAGGCACAAAGCCTGAAACTCCAAGCGCGATTCCCGAGCAGCCAAGCCTGAGAGGCTGAGTCCTGCTGTCCCCTACGATTACCCCCAGCCTGCATGTGTAACGCTGCTCAAGCCTGCTCCTGATATTTTCGGAACTTTTTCGAGGGTCTTCCGGAAGCAGGATTACGTGGCCTTCAGGGGCATTGGAAGCATCGATCCCGGCATTCGGAGCCAGAACGCCTTTTGTAATTGTAAGGGCAGCTCCGGGCACACCCCCAAAAACTTCATCGCATTCCTGAAGCACGAGTTCCATTTCCCTGGGATCGATCCCGTACTGTTCCCCAAGTACCTTTGCCTTTTCGCCGGGAGTGACATTTGCAAGTTTGACAACTCTTTTTTCCGCCGTGCCAACCGCAGATTCGGCAAGCACGAAAATATCCCCGTCAACCGGAACAAGACCTGATTCCTCCAGAGCTGTTTCTAGAATCTGTACGATATCGTCCCCTTCCCGGATAATAGGGGTCTTAATCCCAAACATCTGGATGGAAGTGTTTTCTGAACTCATATTCTGCTGCCTTTAGAAGCTAATGATTAACCTGGTTTGCTGAATCAAAAATAGATGCGAAATCAAATCGTAAAATACCGCAAGATATTGATAAATGTATCCAAAGGCTTAAAAAAAGATGCGAGAAGATATGCAGATAAAGTGCTCGATATGAATAAAAGATTCAGGCGCGAAATCAGGGAAATACAAAACCCTACCATTGAAAAAGAGGAAAAAGATTCTTCCGGTACAGAGAGTAATTTAAACCCCTATCGGAATCATTTTCCGGAAATTCCAGCCATAGAAAGCAATTTTGGGGTGTTTTTATGGGAGCCTACTGGCATAATGTGAACCCCTCTTGAGAGTTTCATAAGCTCTTTTATAGTTTCCGAAGCTATGAAAAGGCCTTCTTCGATCGGGTCAGGTGCATCTTTTATGCGGAGCATAATCTCTTCAGGCACACGAATTCCCGAAATATTCTTATTCATGAATTCCGCCATACCCAGGGATTTAAGAGGGATAAGACCTGCAATTACAGGCACATCAAGGTGGCTTATAGCTTCCATAAACTCTTCAAACATGCCTACATCATAGACAGCCTGGGTCTGGATAAAGTCAGCTCCGCACCTGACCTTTTTCTCAAGCTTTATTAGCTGGATGGTTTTTTCAGGGTCTATGCCAGAGACCGCACCTGCACAGAAAGAAGTGCCTCCGTCCAGCCTATTTCCTGCAAAATCGATGCCTGAATCCAGTTTTCGGACAAGTTGCAGGAGCTGTACGGAATCGAGGTCGTATACGGGCTTTGAACCGGGGTGATCTCCGCACGAAGGAAAATCCCCTGTCATCAAGCAGATATTCCGGATACCCAGAGCATACGCCCCCAGAAGATCTGACTGAAGTCCGATCCTGTTCCTGTCCCGACAGGTGAGCTGCATAATAGGCTCGTGCCCTTCGTCAAGCAGAAGTTTGCTAAAAGCCAGGGAACTCATGTGCATAATCGAGCACTGGTTATCCGTAACATTTAGAGCATCTGCAATGCCTTTAAGCTGGCGAGCGTCTTCCAGGGGGACTGAAAATCTTGTGCCCTTAGGAGGGGAGACTTCGGCAGTAACCAGAAATTTGCTGGAATTCAGTTTTTCACGAAAATTAAAAAGCATTGAATAAGAATATTAGGAATGAAATTATTTAAACCATGCTCCTGAGGGGTACGACAACGTAACGAAGACCAGGTTTCTTGACTAATACCAAACGCTGGAAAATAAAAATAATGCAATTGTTTTCATAATCTTCTTTCTTACTGGTCTCGCGAATTCCGCCAACAGTTCCCTCAAATGGCTTGATTAACCGCCTTCCAGACGGCCGGATTTTATTCCAGGATAGGAAGGTGTGGAATTTTCAAATTGCCTCCACCTCCGCTCCTTCCATACCTAAAATGAAGATCTTTTCAGATTTTTAAGAATATTTTCCAGGATTTCCGGCCATAAAGAGCAGCCTGGAGGATATTTATTAGATCCAATAGACATAACAGAGTTTTTCTTAAAAGTTTTATACGCTTGTTAAGCTCTGAAAATATAAAAGTCCTGAGATATGAAAGCTCTAAAGCAAGGAAAGGCTTTCTTCCACTTGATTAAGAAAGTAGAAATGGAATCATCTAAATAAATAAAAATTAAAAATGAGATTATTTGAATTAAATAAAAACCAGGAACCAGGTTATTTATATTAAATTAAAAGAATTAGAAATGAGGTTACTTAAATCCATGTTCCTGAGGGCCGTGGATCGTGTAAAGAAGATCAAGTCTCTTAATTTTTTTCAGTCTGTTATAAATCAGGGTCCACACACAATCATTCTCTCTGTTGACTTCGCACATCCCGTCAACAGCCCCTCCGCAGGGCCCATTCAGAAGTCCTTTGGGACACTGCGCTTTAGGGCAGAGACCTCCGAATTCACCAATTGTACAATTCCCACACATTATACACTGGTCTGAAATCAATTTACCTTCACTTGAACCTCCCAGAGAAAGAGTATCATTTGAACCGAATACAGGCACTTCGGCTACGCTGGCAACCGTTGAAATTCCACTGCCGCAGCCCATCACAAGGATGCAGCGCGCTTCACTTATCTTTTCATTTTTCTGAACCAGGGAGTCAAAAGACCGAACGCTGCAGGCTGCGGTGGGGAGAGCCCAGCCTACTACATGCTTTCCGTTTTTCTCAAGCTGTCTGCACATCTCAAGCACTTCGGGTTCTCCACCGGTCTTCAGTTTTGCAGCGCAGACATTGCATCCGATAACGAAGATATAGTCTTCGTCTTTTAACAGGGCCAGGATTTCCTCAAGGGGTTTTGCTGAAGTTATAATCATAATTACCTCAAATATCGATATTCCAGATCGCTCCGGTTTACAATACATTCGCGGATCATTTCGGCAATAAGCGGAAGAGAACGCGCCTGACCTTCAAGTTTCCTGGCAAGGCGTCCAAGCTGAAGCAGAGTGCCCATTACAAGCACATCAGTCATCTCTGTTTCATGGGAGACTGCATCCCTTGTCAGGGCCGCATCCCCTCCCCGGGCGAGCATTTCCTGTTTTATTATTAAAGCCTCAGTGGTCGTCAGATTACGAATTTTCAGCATAAGATGGACGCTTTTGTTCTGCATTACCTGTGAGCCAATCCCGGTTACCCCAAGTTTCCGCATTACAATAGCTGCGTCCTGCGGGGCTTTTACCTCAACCACAGAGACCTCATACCTGCCCTCTCTTACCACACTTGGCCGACTCCTGAGAGTTCCTGAAAGCTTTACAACATCAGAGGTCTCAGGCACATCATGCGTACGGATGATGTGAGCACCTTTGTAAACTGCAATAGCTGCTGCAGCCAGGCTGCCGTAAAGCCTTTCAGTAGCTGGTTTTTCAAGTACGTCTCCTATGAAAGATTTTCGTGAGAGGGCTGCTAATAAAGGTTTTTCAAAAATTTTAAGGCGTTCAAAATCGTCAAGAGTTTCGAAGTCATAGATGGGAAGCTTTTCGTCGGTCCACCTGCCTATTGCAGGGTCAAGTATGAGCTTTTCCGGATTTATGCCGCCTGCTTCAGCGGCCTGTATGATAGAGTCAAGCGATCCGATAATGGAATCCATGCCGAGAGGGTCGCCCGGAACCTTATTCGATGCCATGACAACAGCAGGGCATCCGTAGTCTGCCACTACTTCAATCATTCTGGGGTCTGCAGTAAAACCGGAGACGTCATTAATTACTTGAGCTCCTTTTTTGAGAGCTTCTTCTGCGATTTCAGAGAACATTGTATCCACTGAGATCACAGCATCCACATTGCCTTCCAGAACTTCAAGTACTGGCAGAAGACGTTTAAGTTCTTCTTTCCTGCTTACAGGTTCGGAAAAGCGCCAGGTTGAACGGCCTCCGAGATCAAGGAAAGTTGCTCCGTCTTTAACCATTTTCAGAGCTATCTCAAGCGCAGAGTCAGGGCTTACGACCGAGCTTTCGTAAAATGATTCAGGGCTCAGGTTAATAACACCCATTACATGCGAGGGGTACTGGTCTCCTAATTTCATACCGCAGATATCAGTATCAACAACCATTTTTGACAACCAGGCTATATAGGTTTTAAGTGAAGTAATGCCAGCCGACGCTTAATAATATTGGTAAACAGGTATTGACGGAAGCCGAACTCAGAGAGATGTTCTCAGTTGTCGGAGATTTCAACGGTACGCCTTTGAATCGTGAAAGTATACTTTATTGCACCTTTTACAGCATTCTGTGAAAAACTTTTTTATTCCGTCACCAGAAGCTTCCGAACAGGAGGAGCTTAATTGATAGATTATTATCAGGATTAAATAAATAATCACTGTAATCATATATTAATTAATACATATCAGCTGGATTTATCAGGTAGATTTGTTTAAGACATATTTAAGACGGGTTTAAGCCAGCTACAGGACTTACCAGGGGTCTCGTTTTACCGGCCGAATATTTTATAGTATCAAACATATAGATATAAACTCAATAATTGTCTCGAATATTATTGGTAGTAAATTGTTATTATAGTAAAATAAGCTTCAATAATACATAAAAATATTGATGTGTAGAATTAGTTTGATACAATTGGGAAAGCAATATTGTACATTAATTAAGAAATTGTCTATAAAAAACAACTGCTATTATCGTAAACTGGCAAGACGGAGAAAATAAGGCTGAATTTCCTGATCTGGCACAACTGGGAAAAACAACTTTTCTTGTTTTAATATGATAGCAGGATGACTAAAAAGCAACATTTGTGTTTAAGCTAAGAGCCGGTGCCTTATTGTGTGCCCGCAGGAGAAATAAGCCTGTTTCCCAGCAGAGAAGCAGAAGAAGAAAAGTATTCCCTTGCCTCAAGTCTCTCCAGGGCCGGATTTCCCCGAAGAATATTGTATGAGCTGTCTTAAAGTAAAAACAGAGATAGAATGTACAAATAAAAGATATAAAGATGGGTCTTAAAGATGGGTCTTGAAGTAACCGGGAACAAAGATTTAATCGTTATATGTTTTTCTTCCTGTTTTCCTTCTCTATTCTAACTATATATTAACAAAGAAAAGGCTTCAATGAAGAAGCCTTAAAAAGAAAAGTTTCAGAAGTTCTTCTCTGCACATCTAAGTACATGCTTCATAAGCATGGCAACTGTCACAGGACCTACTCCGCCAGGTACAGGTGTAACGAGGGCAGCCTTCTTGATCACATTCTCGAAATCTACGTCTCCGTATATTCGATCTTTTTCCTGGGTAATGCCCACATCAAAGATTACTGCCCCTTCCTTTACCATATCGGCTTTGATAAGGTGTTTGACTCCGGCCGCAACTACCAGGATATCGGCGCCGAGAGTATATTTCTTAAGGTCGTCTGTGAATACGTGGCAAATCGAGACGGTTGCATTCCTGTTTAGGAACATTGCTGCCATGGGTTTTCCAACAACATTGCTGTGCCCGACAACAACCACGTTTTTGCCCTTGACAGGCACATCATATTCTTCAAGCGCCCGGATAATCCCATGCGGAGTACAGGGAACAAGTCCTTCGTCCCCGATCATCAGCTTTCCCATATTGTAGGGGTGAAAGCCATCCGCATCTTTCTCAGGGGCTATAGCTTCCATTGCTTCCTGAGGGGAAAGGTGCTTCGGAAGCGGGAGCTGAAGCAGGATTGCGTGCACATCCTTATTTTTATTAAGAGTATCGATCAGGGAAAGAAGGTCCTCCTGACTGGTTTCTGCCGGAAGGAAGTGGTCTTCTGCCCGGATGCCCACACGTTCGCAGGCTCTATGTTTCAGGCGGACGTACATTCTGGAAGCAGGATCGTCGCCTACAAGGACGGTGGCAAGCCCAGGCGTGACTCCACGGCCGCTTTCCAGGTCTTCGATTCCTGACCCTACTTCGTCTTCAATCTGCTTTGCAAGAATTTTCCCGTCTATGATTCGTGATTCATAGCCTTCAGCTGACATTGGTAAAAGCACCCCAACCTCTTCGATTAGCAATAAACAGGGAACTTTGAACAGAGTTCCCTGACCTTGCCACTTGTTTCCGACAGGAGATTGTCGTTTTCTGCATTTTTGATCGCGATCTCGATATAGTCGGCAATTAATTCCATTTCCTTTTCCTTCATACCCCTTGTGGTACAGGCAGGGGTTCCGAGCCTTACTCCGCTCGTGATAAATGGGCTGCGGGTCTCGAAAGGCACCGTGTTCTTGTTCGCAATAATTCCGGCCTTGCTCATGGCAGCTTCTGCATCCTTGCCTGTTATATTCAGATTATTGAGATTGACAAGCATAAGATGATTGTCCGTGCCGCCAGAAACGATATCAAAGCCCTTCTCTTTAAGACATTTGCAGAGAGTTTTTGCGTTCTTCACGGTCTGGGCCTGATCCTGTTTGAACTGCTCACTCATGGCCTCTTTAAAAGCCACGGCCTTTCCGGCTATGATATGCATTAGAGGGCCCCCCTGAATGCCAGGAAAAACTGCCTTGTTAATTCCGGTAGCAAGTTCTTCTGTCCTGGAAATAATCATTCCGCCTCTGGGGCCTCGAAGGGTCTTGTGGGTCGTGCTGGTAACAAAATCCGCATAAGGCACTGGGCTCTGGTGCACACCTGCAACTACAAGCCCTGCAATGTGGGCAATGTCTGCAAGCAGGTAAGCTCCGACCTCGTCAGCAATCTCGCGGAATTGCTTAAAATCGATTTCACGAGGATAAGCTGAGGCCCCGCAGACAATCATTTGCGGTTTGCATTCCTTTGCCTTCTCAAGAAGTTCGGAATAGTCCAGCATTTCAGTCTCTTTACTGACCCCGTAAGGCACAATATTATAGAGCTTTCCGGAAAAACTCACCGGGCTGCCATGGGAAAGATGCCCGCCGTGCGAGAGGTCCATGGACATGATGGTGTCTCCAGGCTGCAATACCGAGAAATAGACAGCCATATTCGCCCCTGAACCCGAGTGAGGCTGGACGTTTACGTAATTTGCGTTAAAAATCTTCTTTGCCCTGGCAATCGCAAGGTCTTCAGCGACGTCCACGAAATCGCAGCCGCCGTAGTATCGCTTACCGGAATACCCTTCGGCATATTTGTTGGTCAGAATCGAGCCCTGAGCTTCCATAACGGCTTTGCTAGCATAATTTTCGGATGCAATGAGGTTCAATTTATATTCCTGGCGCTCGGCTTCTTTCTTGATAGCCTCGGACAATTCCGGATCAATTTTTTCAATATAAGACATTACTGTCACCTGTAACCTGTTCATATAAAATTGTTCAAAATCAAGAGTTTTTTGTAATTTGGGTTGATGGGTTGATTAATGCTAACGTATGCATATGCAGGAGCTGCCTGACAGCCTGAAAGCTACTCAAGAGGTAGGGGGCATTCAGCGGTGAGACCGCCGGATAAGCGGGAGTGGAATCAAACAGGCTCTAAACCTTCCTGATGGGGGGATTTCGTACTGAAATTTCAGAACTTCCGGCAAATAGCTCCTCAATATCTTAAAGAGAGGGAATTTTCGAAATCTGGAAAGCCCGTATGGCCTGTTAGACTTCGTGGAATACCTATAAGTTTGAATTATTTATAACTATCAGGGATTAATGAGGTTATTACTCGGTAAAATCTATTCCGGTTTTGCTTGATCTTAAGCATTTGCTCAAATAATCCGGGTTACTACATTTCTGCCCTCAATTTTAAGTTTACCCTCGGTAAATAACCTGACTGCATCAGGATAGATAATATGTTCCTGTTCCAGGATTCTGGCAGTAAGGGTTTCTTCCGTATCCCCGGGGAGCACAGGCACGCAGCTCTGGAGGATTATTGGTCCTGAGTCCAGCCCTTCATCTACAAAGTGCACGGTACACCCTGCAACTTTCACCCCGTATTCGAAGGCCTGCTTCTGGGCGTGAAGCCCTTTAAAGGCCGGAAGAAGAGAAGGATGAATATTCATAATCCTGTTCCTGTAAACCTCAATTATTTCGTTTCCTAAAAGTCGGAAGTAACCTGCAAGCAGAAGAAGATCAGTATCGTACTGGTTCAGAACATTCAGGATCTTCGTATCGTATTCGGCCCGGTCGTATTCGCCCGGATCAAGGAAAACCGTGCTTATTCCATGTTTTCTTGCACGTTCGAGCGCATAGGCATTTGCCTTATTGGAGATAACCACATTAATTGCCGCATTCTTTATGTAACCCTTTTCAATGCTGTCCACTATCGCCTGGAGATTCGAACCCCTTCCAGAAACCAGCACTGCAATCTTTACCGTCATCGAAGCTTTTAGATTAAAACAGTGCTATATTAGGTTTTTGGATCTATGCCATATCCGACCAGCCTGTTTTTGCCCGATCCCATAAAGTAAGCTCAAAAATCCGCTAAACAAACATTCCGAAAATATAGAATCCAAAAAATTGTCAGCGCCAGAATATCCAACCGGAAAAAAATCCAGCATCCGACATTATAAAATCATTGCATTAATTTTCAGCCCTTTTAAAAGCCGTAAACAAATTCGACCATCAAAAACCCGGCAATCGCGGAAAAGATATAATCCTATAATCAGCCCCCTACGGAGAGCTCAGTTTAAAGTTATAGATACTTTAAATTAGCCCTCTTGAGCGAACGAAGTGAGCGAAAAGGGCGGCGTACTCCCGAGGCGCAATTCGGGCGAGGCGCAATTCGGGCGAGGCGCAACTCTGCCGAGGCGCAATTCGGGAGCCACAACTCTGTCTAAGTACATTCCGGGCCGTCTTCCCGAGATGGATTCGGGCGGGATCCGGGAGGCTCACGTCTCGTCGTGAGTATCTCTACGCTCCTCTATAAAATTAAGAAGCTCCTGAGAATCACTTATCTTGTCAAGTTCCTTTTTCTCGATCAGGACTGTTTTTTCTACGGATTTTATTTTGGAACTTCCGTTGATGATAAATACGGATTGTGTCTCAGTGACACAGGAAATGCTGCTCATAAGATGAGCTCGCTTGATTACGGTCGTATTGAATTCGCTGACTCCTGTAAGAATAACTGAGGACTTGTCCCGTGAGATAGCCTTGAAAGGAGCCTGTGCGGTATGAAGGACATCATAACCAAGCATGGAAATGGTGTTAAGGATCAAATCTTCCGGCAAAAGCCTGGAGGATTTTGTCTGCTCTTCTGTATCGGGTTCTGTTTTCTTTCGGGGTTTCCTGCTTCCGCAGGAGTTCAGGATATTAATGGGCCTTGCCAGTTCAACGCCGAAAATATCCTCCAGCTGGAGCACGACGTCTATCGACGCGTCCATGCCCTCTTCTTCATACTTGCTGATAGTTCTCCTTGAAACCCCTACCATGGCAGCAAGAGTCCCAAGAGACATTGACTGATCCATCCTGGCTTTTTTAAGGAGATCTCCCTCTATGGAGACATATAGCCCACCCGGAGCTGCTGAAACCAGGGGAGGAACATTTTCAATAAAGTAGTCGTGAAGAGTCTGTACATTCAGGGCAAGGATGTCATAACGCATGTACACGACGCTATCCTCAAGCATCTGATCTCTGGTCTTTGCCCCCACAACAATAGCAGAACCTCCAAGATATTCAGCCAGGTATTTCATTTCCCTGGCAGTTTCTTCATTCAGGCCGTCAATATTAAATAAAACCTTGCAAAGTAATAGTGTCTCATCTTTCCGTGCGGCAACGTCAAAACTCCTCGGACGAATATTGCAGCGATCGGAGAGTGCAAAACCTGCACGTGCCAATACATCAATAATTTGATGTATGAGAACTTCTTTTGTCATTCCGATATCAATCTCTGTTTGAACATCTATATATATTTTTCTTTACTTTTGATAATCCATGCAGTGCAAAAATGCGCCGGAGAGTAACGAAAACTGTATCTATCGGAAACGCATCTGGGAAACTAAAAGGCAAAAACTGGAACCGAAGAAAAATGATTATCGGAATTGATGATACTGATTCAAACGAAGGAATGTGCACAACATATCTGGGAGCTCTGCTGCTGGAAGAACTTAAAACCTGCGGAACTGTAGAGACTTTTCCGCTCCTTATACGCCTGAACCCGACAATTCCCTATAAAACAAGAGGAAATGCTGCAGTAGCCCTGAGAATCAAGACTGGCTGCCCGGAAAAAGTAATCGCCCATGTGCTGTCCAGAATAGAAGCACTTGCACGCATGGAATGCGAAAAGACCAATCCGGGCGCGGTTTTTATCCTGGAAAAAGATTACGAGAAACTCAGACCTGTCCTCAGGAACTTTCTGGAGAAAGCCGTGAGGGACGTTATTGAAATACAGGATGCGAAAAATCTTATCTCGGAATACGGAATTTCTTCAAAAGGCTTTAAAAACGGAAGAGGACTGATAGGCGCCCTTGCAGCCTGCGGGGCTATGCTAAACCTCGAAGTCTGGGAACACACTTTCGAGCACCTGGCTTACAGGCAGAAGGAAAGATGGGGAACCCCACGCGAGATAGAAAAGGAAAGTTTCTTTGAAGCCGACAGGAAGACCTATCCTGAAACCTGGGACACCGTTGACCTTAAAAACAGGCTTATTGTCTGCGTACCTCACTCGGCCGATCCCGTGCTTTTCGGAATCAGGGGAGAAAATCCGATCATAGTTAGTGAAGCCGCATCCCTGATCAGGGCTGAACCTGTTGAGCGTTCTGCCGTATACAGGACAAACCAGGGCACTGATATGCACCTGCTGCCTGCAGTAAATCTCGCCGAAATCCAGGACATGCATTCTTACAGGCTCGAAGGCACGGTTTCAGCCGTTCCCAAAACCATCCCCGGCGGGCATGTTATCTTTCCCATAAGGGACACGGAAGGAAACGGAATCGACTGCGCAGCCTTCGAACCCACAAAGAATTTCCGGCTGCTTATAAGAAAGCTCAGGCCCGGAGATAAAGTTGCACTGTCGGGAAGTGTTAATTCCGGAACCCTCAACATCGAAAAAATTGAAATAAAAACGCTCGCCCCCCTTTATAAAGAAGAAAACCCGAAATGCCCGAGCTGCGGAAAAAATATGAAATCATCAGGCCAGGCCCAGGGTTTTCGCTGTAAAAAATGCGGGACTCAGGCCGCCTCAAAAATCATCTGTGAAATAAAAAGAGACCTTGAAGCAGGATCATATGAAGTCCCCCCCTGCGCCCGCAGACATCTTGCAAAACCCCTGGTCAGGGAACAGAAATCCGATCTCAAAATCCATCCTGCCCGTTAAGAAGAATCTGAGGCGTAAAAGCTGCCTTTCAAACGTTGAGCTGCAACCGTTGCGCCTCAACCGTTGCGCCTCAACCGTTGGGCCGCAACCGTTGGGCCGGTTGATCACGCCGTTGCCAGGGGTTTTTCGATCAAACCTTTTTTTAAAAGGTTTGCGATCAAGCCTTTTTCTAAAAATTTGTGGACAAGCCTTATTTAAAAAGGCTTGCGGAATTCGGGAGGTACGGGAGGAGCTTTTCTTTTATGTTCGCTTTTCTCGATGCGGTTAATAACTGAATTCAGCTGTTCTTTAGAAACCCCGAGCGTGTTCAGAATGGTTTCAAGATTTTCATTCTTCTCAAGCCTTCTGAGCACTTCATCCACTTTTACGTAAGAGATTCCAAGTTCAGCTTCATCGGTCTGGCCTGCCCAGAGACCTGCAGAAGGTTTTTTCGTGATAAGAGGTTCCGGAACCCCAAGCCATCGAGAGAGCTCCCAGACTTCGGTTTTATAAAGCCCGCCTATGGGTTCGAGATCAACCCCGCCGTCCCCATATTTCGTGAAATAGCCAAGCAGGATCTCGGTTTTATTGCCCGTCCCTATGACCATACGGTTCATCCGGTTTGCATGGAAGTAGAGGAGGGACATCCTGATCCTCGCTTTCAGGTTGCCCATGGAGAGCCGGTCTGCAGATTCACTCTCAGGGACTGCAGCCATGAAAGCCGAAATAATTCCTGAAATATCAATAGTTCGAAACTCGATACCCAGCCAGTCTGCAAGAGCTTTTGCATCTTTACTGTCTTCAGCAGGGGTAAGGCCGGACTCGGGCATGTGGATTCCGAGCACTTTATCTTTTCCCAGAGCTTTTACGGTGAGCGTTGCGGCAAGGGCTGAGTCTATTCCCCCACTGATACCTACAACAGCTCCATTTACACCTGCTTTACGGGTTTCGTTCCGGATAAAATCAATAATCCTGTTCTGCGCGATTTCAAGGTTCATGCTGTCAATTCCTGGGTATTCGTCAGGTATATATTCTAAATGGTCTCAAGACCTTGAGAATTGAGGATCCTGAGAATTCAAGCTCCTGATTGATAATTCAAGCTCCTGAGAATTCAAACTCCCCGTGATGATATATTCGAAAGGTATCAGGTTTAAGTGTCTGGTTTGAGGATTAAACAATTTTATACACAGAAGCTTCAGATATATAAATCCTCAGAAAAAAACAGAGTTAGGGTAAACTTATTTAATAAATGGAAGATATAGGGAGCAATATATCCCACGCAATATAATATAAATAACTGATTATCAAATGTACCTCTAGCTGACAGATCTATTGTCCGGACAGGGTACAGAGCATAAAAGGGGGTATGTTAGGATAGGAAGCCTGGAGAGAGAATTCAAGAACCAGGATGTTCCGCAACAAACCTTCCGGGGTAAAAATCTCCCTTATCAAAGGCATTGAAATAAAAAGACATCTAATATAGAAGACAGGTAGTTCCATAATATGCAGTCCGGAAGAATCTGAAAAACCCGGCGTCCGTTCATTTTATGTAATCTTTAAATAAAAATTACAATCAAAAAGACAACTATTTTCGGGATGATCTATGGAAGAAATACAGTTGAAGGTTGAAAAGGCATATCCTATCGACCTTGGAAGAGGAATTATCCGACTTGACCCTACAACCTTGCTGAAACTTCAGCTCTCACCAGGCGATATCGTGGAAATAAGGGGGAAGAAAAAGACCACGGCAAAGGTATGGAGAGCTGACAGGCAGGACTGGGATCAGGGACTTGTGAGAATTGATAACTTCATCCGGCAAAATGCAGGCGTTTCCATAGGAGAGAAGGTAACCATCAGAAAGGTTGAAGCCCCGGAAGCAAAGAAACTTATTCTGGCGCTTCCGGAAAGCATGACGCAGGGGGGGCCTGAACTTCAGTTCGGGGAACATGCAAATGAGATCATAAAGCGGCATATCCTCAAAAGACCGGTTTTCAGGGGAGACATTATTCCTATAATAAATTCGATGTCTCAGCCAATGACAGAATCTCTGACTACAAGCCAGGTAATCCCTCTGGTTGCTGTTGAGACCGAACCTTCAAACACAATTGTCCTTATTACGGAAGCAACGCTTATCGAACTTCGCAAAAAGCCGGTACAGGGGTACGAAAAAGCAACCCGGGGCGTAACCACCTATGAAGACATAGGAGGCCTCGGGGATGAGATCATGCGGGTCCGGGAAATGATAGAGCTGCCCATGAAACATCCTGAGCTTTTCGGCCACCTTAATATCGAGCCTCCTAAAGGAGTTATTCTCTACGGCCCGCCCGGAACCGGGAAGACTCTGATTGCAAAAGCCGTAGCCAATGAATCCGGAGCAAGTTTTCATTACATTGCCGGCCCTGAGATTGTAGGGAAGTTCTACGGAGAAAGTGAAGAAAGGCTCAGGAAGATCTTCGAAGAGGCAACCCAGGACGCTCCCTCGGTCATTTTCATTGATGAGATCGATTCAATTGCCCCAAAAAGGGAAAATGTGACAGGGGAAGTGGAAAGGCGAGTGGTCGCCCAGCTCCTTACCCTGCTTGACGGAATGGTGGAGAGAGGGCAGGTTGTGGTTATAGGGGCCACAAACCGTGTGGATGCAATCGATCCCGCGCTCAGGAGACCAGGCCGTTTTGATCGAGAAATCCATATAGGTGTGCCTGATACCAAGGACAGGTACGAAATCCTGCAGATCCATACAAGGGGAATGCCCATAGAGAGAGATTCAGGGGCTGAAGAAGCCGGGGAAGTCGAAATCGAAATCGATGAAGCTACCCTGGAGAGAGAAAGGAAAGAAAAGACAAACAAATACCTGATGTATCTGGCTGAAAGGACACAGGGCTTTGTGGGCGCGGACCTGCTGGCTCTTGTGCAGGAAGCAGCAATGCGGTGCCTCAGGGAAAATTTGCCTGACCTTGACCTCGAAAAGGAAGCAATTCCGCCTGAGAGGCTGGAAAAAATCGTTGTAACCAAGAGGAACTTTGAAGATGCCCTGATGGAGGCCGAACCGTCGGCTCTGAGAGAGATTTTCGTGGAAACGCCCACAGTTAACTGGGACGATGTAGGAGGGCTGGATGAAGCAAAACAGTCCATTATTGAGGCTGTTGAGTGGCCCATTAAAAGCCCGGAGAAGTTCATTAAAATGGGCATAAAAGCTCCAAGGGGGATCCTGCTTTACGGCCCGCCAGGGACTGGAAAGACTCTTATAGCCCAGGCGGTTTCCAAGGAATCCAATGCTAATTTTATAAGTGTCAAAGGGCCTGAAATGTTCTCGAAATGGCTTGGGGAATCGGAAAAAGCTATCAGGGAAACTTTCAAGAAAGCCCGGCAGGTTGCTCCATGTGTGATTTTCTTTGACGAGATCGATTCGGTTGCCTCAATGCCAGGGATGGAGTCCACGGACAGCCGCACTTCAGAGAGAGTTCTGAACCAGCTCCTGGCCGAGATGGATGGGCTTGAAGCCCTCAGGGACGTGGTGGTAATTGCCGCAACTAACCGCCCTAACCTTCTGGACCCTGCAATTCTGCGCCCAGGACGTTTTGACAGGCTGGTCTATATAGGTTCTCCTGACCGTAAGGGCAGGCTCAAGATATTCAGGATCCACACAAAGGATACACCCCTTGCTAACGATGTGGACATTGAAACCCTCGCCGATATAACTGAGGGGTACGTGGGCGCCGATATCGAGTCCGTATGCAGGGAAGCCGTAATGATTGCCCTCAGGGAGAACTTCGATGTCGAAAACATAGAAATGAGACACTTCAGGGAAGCCCTGAAAAAGGTAAAACCCACCATTACGGAGAACATTGCTCAGTTCTATGAGAAGATCGAGGCACAGTTCAAGGGAGGCCAGAAACTTACAGAAACAGCTGGTTATGTTGGATACAGGTAAGAATTTAAAGGAGTAGCTCTTTAAAAGAGCAAATTTTAAAAGGAAAAAGTTTTAAAGAATCTGGTTTCAAATGGAATAAAATATTTAAAATGAAAAGCCAGTTTTACCCAAACCCGCATAATACGCTGCGAACGGAGATAAGATAAAAATGTCGAAAGTATTTGCAAGGAACCTTCTCTTTAACAAGCAGGTAATGGCTACCGACGGAACAGAGATAGGAACGCTGAGCAACATTGTAGTCGAGATCAAAGGGGGAAACATCATTGACCTGATGGTCACCCCGAATCCCAATTTTGACACTTCCAGATACAGGAAAGCGGACAACTTTATCCTTATTCCTTTCGCTTCCGTAAGTGCCATCAAGGACTACATAATAATTGACAAGATGAAAGCAAAGTTAAACTAAAAACTCCCTAGACGGGACTCGGGAGGACACCCCGAATTGTGCCGCCGAGTTGCGGCTTCCGAGTTCCGCTTCGGGAGAAAAATTACTTTTTTCAATATTTCAGACAGACTATTTTTCCAAAATTATAGCTTTTACTCTCGAACCTCCCCTGAAGAGCATTCGATTCATCTTTTTCTAAAAATGAAATCTGCTGAATTAATCGGGGGTAAATATTTACTTCCGACAACATGCCTGCGACAGTTAACGACAGTTATAAAGACCAGACTGTATAGAATAAAAGGAATAGATAAACAAATGGCAGGTGGTCAAGCTGATGCTTAAAAAGAGAGCAGAAAGTATGATACGGATTTTCTTAAAGAAAATATGATGGGCCCAAACTCATTGAAGATTATTGAAGAGCTAAGAGCTGTCTGAGTTTTTGAAGCTTGAAAAAGGGATGAGAGTACTTGATCCTGGCTGTGGGAAAGGGCTGACCTCAATATTTCTGGCAAAAGAATAC
The DNA here is from genome assembly GCF_049706645.1 of Methanosarcina sp. Taxonomy (GTDB): domain Archaea; phylum Halobacteriota; class Methanosarcinia; order Methanosarcinales; family Methanosarcinaceae; genus Methanosarcina. The sequence goes on from NZ_JBNAKP010000011.1 coordinate 135,574, forward strand.
GATGTTACGGTTTCTGCAACTGACCTCTGGATTAGTGCAACAGAAAATTATGAAAGGATCAAGTCGATGGGACTGGAAGATAGAATAATACCGATACATACAGATGCCCATGTTTACCGTTTGCTCATGATTTTTTTAACCTTGCCATATGTGTGGATGCCTATCACTATTTCGGGGTTGAGGAAAATTATTTGACAGACTATCTTGCTCCGATTGTAAAAAAGAGGGCAAATAGCAGTTGCAGATCCGGGGCTGAAAAAGGAATTCACAGATGGAGCTCAGGCAGAATTACTCCCATACTGGTTTGATGACATGAATTTCCATTCATGCGACTGGTGGTATAAGCCATGGAAAACTTCCGATTCGGTAAGGATTCAGGAATGCAAAGAGCTAAACTGTTTTGAAGAAGCCTGGCAGGACTGGCTTTCGTGCGATAACGACTATGCTCGCAGGGATATTGGAATGATGGAAGCTGAGGCTGGAAATTACTTCAATCTGGTTTCAATTGTAGCTCCAAATTATGAAGGAGTTTATTCTTAAATGATACAATTGTCCAGGAATAGACAACTATATTAAAATCATAGGCAATTATAGGCAAATATGTAAAAAAGTATACTAAATTATGTATTTTCTGTCTAAGATATCTATGATCTATCTATGATTATCTACGATCTTATAACTATACAATCAAGAGAAAACTGCTATCCGTTTCCCCTTGTTTTGATTGTAGTTAAAAAAGATATATAAATGTGAATGAATTCAACCCATCAAAAATATTAAATCAAGTCTTTTGCCTGTAATATACCGTTTATTTAGGCCTTTTACTTTCATCGGGTTCCTCTTCAATGTTTATTTGTTCTGCCGTATCTTCTTTTTTTTCTTCGATTGATTCCAGTTTTTCCATTAATTCTTTTTCTTTATTATCATTCTTTACTTTTCTTGCCGGCATTTGTTCACCTCAATAGTTTGATGTCAATAGTTTGATGTCTGATGAAGTAATAAAGATATTGAAATAAAGATATTGAAATGTCTGTAGATGCTGAATCGTTTTTTGGTTAATACAAACCTGCGTTTACGTTAAATACAAAATCAACAGCAGTAAATAATACGATATTTTTGTAATTTACTGCTTTACGTTGCCTCAACTTGTGAACAGGGAATACAGGTTCTTAAAAGGTTGTTTTCCCCTGATGGTGAAGTTAGCGTTTTCATAAAGATAGATGAATTCAGGGTTCATCTATTAGGCTCTTCAAAAATGGCAGGATACTTTTCCTTCAATCGTATGAGTAACTCATCTTATATTTGGCTGATCCCAAAACTCAATATTGCTTCCTGAATTCTGTCTTCCGAATTATCAACCGGGTTTTAGATCATGGAAAATATTTTGAAACCTTATCGGTTTTTGAGAATAAAGTTGGCTTTGGGATGAGCTTTATAAATAAACGTTGACTTACATGACAGAGTGTAACAAAAGTTAGAACGTTAATAGAACTAAGTTTAAAGTTTTAGTTCTTTAGCAATTTCCTGAAAAACTTTTCCTTTATCAGTAGTAATGAAAAACCCATTTTCATGCCTAATGAGTTCTTTTTTGCTTAGCATTTCCAGATACTCCGAGGCAATATTAAAGTTAACATTTGCCTCACATACAATGTGAGTTTTCTTCGCCCCATTAATTGCCACTCTTAGAATCTCTCCTGCAATATCAGTCTTGCTTCTTCTCTTAATATTAATTCCTCCCCGAAATGAATTAAAAAAATAATCTTTGCAAAGACCTATTTTTCAAAAATATCTCATATTATCTCTTTAGAGACAGTAATGATTATGAATGTATTATTTCCCTTACTATATGAAAATGTTTATTTTATATAAAAGTCAAGTTATAATTTGACTTTGATAATATGCTGTCTAATATACGGCAAATTGGCTTTCTGTTATTGTCATCTAATGCAGGAAGTCTTGCACGGCTTAAACGCTGTTGTATATCTAGAAGATTTAAACCGATGGATAAGGTTAGATACAAGAGGCAATAAGTCAGGTCTGAATGACCAGTTCTCCATACGAAGAACAGAACATAATGCTGTGCAAAATGACTATAGAGAAACGGGAGTCAAGCTCAAAAAAATAATTGCAATTCATTGGCAGTCGGTTAAGGGATTTTCTTGCCTGTATGCTGTCGATTCTGGAGCAAAAATAGTCCCAGATTTCTGGCATTAAAGCTAAAATCGATGCCCTGTTCCGACATTACACCAATGAATTATCTGGATTAGCTGTTGTGGGATTTCTAGAGTGAAAATTTGAAGTTATTTCTTAACCATTCCTAAAAAATAAAAAAAATAAGTTACGTTTTTTAGGAGGGGACCCCCATATAAATCATGTGAAGTTCCCTGGCAATTTCCTCAGCGCTATTGTATTCCTTGTCAGGAAGCATGCCAAGTCCCCGCAGTATGTCAGGGATTGCTCCTCTCTTCCTCTCTTGCTCAATAATCTCGTTCCTGTTTACAGGAAAATCGGTATTTTTTAATATTTCCTGAATTTCCAAAGGGAGTTCTTTAATACTTTCACCTTTACTCTCATTTTCCATAATATTTCCCCTTTATTTTGTTTAATTTCCTTTAAATTCCCTGGCGACACCAGCAGTGTTCTATTCTCCTTTTCCGCAGATTATCTAGATTCCGCCCGCAGAATGTCGTCTCTGGCATTGTATCCTTAACGCTTAACAGGATCTTCCTGTCTCGCAGGAAAATCAATTGCTTTTAAAGCTTCCTTCAGGAAGCCGAACTTTTCGTCAGTATGACTATTGTAATGATACTATTTAAATTTTAACATGATTCTATTAAAATGTGTTAATAATTAACATATTCCTTCGATTTTGTATCAATATATAATTGCAAATTAGTAATGTTTTAAGATAAAACTAATAAAAAATTTGGTTAGTATATCCAGAAAAAAGAATCCTTAAAAAGAGTCCTGAGAAAAAAGATTAGAAAAATCCTGAAAAGAGAATCTTGAAGGTTATTTCCCTTATGTTACGCCGAACCATCTTTGTAGTAAATTAGGAAAGATACCTGCGAGAATTGCGTATTAGCAACAATACAATCACAACAAATCCGGTAGTAAGCGCAACGGATATGGCACGATGCTGTGAAAAGTGATTAATGAAGGATGTAAGTCCAAGTCCAATTAAAGTAATTGCGATTACATAGTAATTTTTTTGCCTTGAGATAGCTAGATATAATTTCAAATTATTGTTTACCAGTTCGTTATCCTCTCTATATCCTACAGTGTTACCCTTTCTTACTAGCTTTCTGTGGTGAAATATTGCCAGCACATTAATAATTGAGATTAAAAAAGCCATAAATATACAAAGAAAAGAAAAATAGATATGATAAGAACGAAGAGCTTCACGGAAGCTAGGGATTCCCCTACCGAAAAAAAATGTAAGAGCTGTAATAGAGAAACCAAATGCTGTAAATGTCAGGGTTATCAGCGAATAAAATCTATCCAGAATTTTGCTTTGTTCATCGAATAAATCTTTTTCGATATTTCTCTGTATAGTTTGGATTTCATCCTCTACTTTTTTATCCCCTAAGGTTTCACCCTCTACCATATCGCTACCCCCACCCTCAATTTTTGGATCTCATTTAGCCGGACTCAGTTAAGACATCCTGAAAAGAGAATCCTGAAAAAGCATTTATCAAACAATGAGCCCTCCAATGCTGTTTATTTTCTGTTCGGTAAATCCTTTTGAAACGAGATTTATGATTATTTATATGTTTGTACTAATAAAAAAGAGTAGTTCCCTGTAAGATTCAAATCCATAGAGAAGAATTATTGAAGTAGCTATTGATAGGTAAGTAAGATGCATGTTGAAAGCAATAATCTTCAGGACTACATAAAAAAGAGTGAAGTAATAAACTACGATCACAGGCTGATTGTTGAGAAATGCCTTGAACTGCAGAAAGGCACTGAAGACGAAATCAGCTTGATTAAGAAAGTTTATGAGTTCGTTCGGGACGAAATTCATCATTCAGGGGATATAGGTGCAGAAGAGGGTACCTGTAAGGCGTCGGAGGTTCTGGAAGCCGGCCACGGGATATGCTGTGCCAAAGCTCACCTGTTTGCAGCAATGCTGAGGTTTTTCGGGATACCGACCGGATTCTGTTATCAGAAACTTTCCTCAAGTGGTGACGTTAACAAAAAGTTCCTTCACGGCTTAAACGCGGTATATTTGAAAGACCTGAATCGATGGATAAGGTTAGATGCAAGAGGTAATAAGCCGGGTTTGGACGCTCAGTTTTCCATATATGAAGAAAAGATTGCAAAGCCAATTAAAAAAGAGCTTGGAGAAGAAGATAATCCCGTAATATTCATAGAGCCAAATCCGACTGTTTTTGAAATATTAAAGAAAAGTAATAACATGGAAGAGTTATGGGGTCAATGGGAGCTCGGGATGAAAGATTTGTTCGGATCTGGAAGTAAATAAGAGTGAATCCCTGATTTTAAGACTCAACTTCCGGGATTTAGATAAAGGACTCGCCAGAATGGTTTTTTTAAATTTGGAATTTTAAATCCAGCCTTTTGATTCAAGAAATTCGAAGGCTTCGATGGCTCCGTCTCCAAAGGTGGCTTTTGTTATATAATCCGCGGTTTCCTTTATTATTTCGTCGCCGTTGCCGACTGCGATCCCGAAGCCTGAAACTTCAAACATTTCCACGTCGTTTGCGGAATCCCCTATCGCTACGAAATCCCTGGGTTTCAAGCCCATCATGCTTGCAAGTTTCTGAAGGCCGACCCCTTTGTTGATTTTCTTGCTTTTGAGATGGATAGCGTATTTAGTGTCAATCATTTCGACGTCAAAAGTCTGGGTTTCAAGAAGAGTTCTGGCTTTTTGAAGGTCAAAGTCCCTTCTCAGGGCAATCTCGGTTCTCCGGTAGTGAGGATCAAGTTTGGTGAGCTTGAAATACCGGGAAAGAAAAGAAAAGGCTTTCTCGCATTCCTCAAGGCTTTCCTCGTAAGTGCCTTTCAGATCGTAGCGGACAGTTACAGCCCCTCCGTTTTCAGCAATCACGGCCCCTTCCAGGCCGATAAGCCTTGAAGTCGTTCTTGCATAACAGAGAATGTTTCCTGTGGCAAGCACGAAAGGAAGTTTAAGAGAACGGATCTTTTTGACAGCCCCCAGATGAAGTTCCCTTTTCTCGCAGGTAATTGTCCCGTCAATGTCAGCAACAATGGCTTTGAATTTCATCAAAAAAAGATTGGAAATGGGTAGATAAAACCTTTCCCTACCCACCTTCGAATATATTTAACGTTTACTTATCAATTTCATTGATCCATCAATTTCATTGATCCGTGAGTCCTGCTGTAGTAACTGCGATAACAGCTTCTCCTTCGGGCAGGTTCGGAGAGTCCACAAGCCGGACGATTCTCTTTTCTCCTTTCGATTTCCGCAGGTAGAGCCTGAAGGTTGCTGTGTGTCCTACAATGTGTCCTCCGACGGGCCTTGTGGGATCACCAAAGAAGGCATCAGGTTTTGACATGACCTGATTTGTTACAACTACGCAGGCATTGAAGAGATCCCCAAAACGGAGCAGACCGTGCATGTGCTTGTTGAGCTTCTGCTGCCGGTCGGCAAGGGTTCCCCTTCCTACGTATTCGGCTCTGAAGTGAGCCATAAGCGAGTCAACAATCAGTAGCTTAACGGGTTTGCCCATCTCCCGAAGCTCGTTTGCCAGGTCTGTTGCAGAGTCCACAAGAAGTATCTGGTGATTGGAATTGTATGCTCTGGCGACATGGATATTCTGGAGGAACTCTTCCGGGTCAAGTTCCATGCCGTATTTCTCGGAAAGCCCATTTACCATCTGGGTAATCCTCTCAGGCCTGAAAGTATTTTCAGTATCGATTATGATGACCGAACCATCAAGCCCTCCGTGTTCCCTGTCCATCTGGACATTCACGGCAAGCTGGTGGGCCAGCTGGGTCTTTCCGGAACCGAATTCTCCGTAAAGTTCGGTAATTGCCTGGGTTTCTACGCCCCCACCCATCATTTCATCAAATTCCGTACAACCAGAGGTCAGCTTGCCTACCAATTTCCGCCTTTCAAGCACGACATCTCCGGTCTCAAAGCCTCCAATATCAGCAGCTTGCCTTGCAGCATTAATAATCTTTGCAGCCGTCGATTCCCCGATTTCGGCTGTAGTTGCAAGTTCAGAAGGAGAGGCTACAGCCACTGCTTCAATGGTGTTAAATCCGGCTTCTTTGAGTTTTTCTGCGGTTGCAGGGCCAACTCCGGGCAGATCTTCGAGTGCTATTTCGCTCATTACAAATTCTCCTAAGATGCACATGTTTGTATAAGGTGCATAACAGTTGCTCCACAATAGTTTTGCAGGTATATATAACTAGAGGAGGCAGAGTGAAAGTATTCTAAAGCGCCTGTAAAACACGGTTTTATTGCCGGGAAATAAGGCAAACCGGGGAAAAACTAAGAAGGTTTTTTCTGGCACTCACATTTAAAAAAAAGAGAAAAGAAAGTGAAAAGAAAGTGAAAAGAAAGAGAGAAAAAACGGAAAAAAGTGTGAAAATTCCCGGAAAGCCGGAGAAAAACCAAAACTTCTTTTTACTTGGCAGATTATCACCCATCATGCCAAAGGTCGCAGTCGGCGGTACGTTTCAGTATTTTCATGACGGCCACGCCAAACTGATTGAAAAAGCATTTGAGATAGCAGAGGATGGAAAAGTCCACATAGGGCTTACCTCAGACGAGATGCTGAGTAAAAGCCACGACGTCGATAATTATGAAAAAAGGAGGACCCGGCTGCTGCAGTACATAAAAGCAAAGGGATATCCGGATGACAGGTATGAAATTACAAAGCTGAATGACCCCTATGGCCCCACTATCGAAGAGGACTTTGACTTTATAATCGTTTCTCCTGAAACTTATCCGGTTGCCGTTAAAATCAATCGAATCAGGGAAGAAAAAAGTAAGAAGCCCCTGGAAATCGTACACGTTGAATACGTAATGGCTGAAGATGAAATCCCGATTTCCTCAACGAGAATTGCAAAAGGGGAGATTGACAGGCACGGCAGACTGAGAAGACACATCGAGCACTAAACATTTCGACTTCAAGCGCTTGCCCGCTTAATCTGCGCAAGCGTTCGCCCGCTTGAACTGCGGTTTTCAAGGGAAAGGAACATCGAGAAAGAAACATTTCAACTCCAAGCGCTCGCCCGCTTGAGCTGCGGTTTTCAGGGGAAAAGAACATCGAGAAAGAAACATTCGACTCTAGCACTGCACTATTTAGTATTTAAATAGCTATAAATCAGGACAGGATCATAAAGTGATAGTATGCCCAGAGAATTCACACGAAAGGATATTGAGATTTTTAACAAGCTTGCTCCTGAAGCAGGGGGAAGATTAACTTCCAGGGAAGCAGGGCATCAGTTTCCCTTTATCCTGCGCCCGGTTTCACACAAGTTTGCCGAGTCGTCGGAAGATTTCAGGAAAAGGCTGGAGAGGCTAAGCCCCGAGGAACTTGATTACCTTGTAGGGCTTGCACTGGAAGGAAAGGAGGATGTCCAATCCCTGGACGAAGACCTTGAAGAGCTGATCGCAGTAGTTACCGAAAAGCTATCTACTGAGAGGGCAAAGCAGCTAAAGGATTTTATTGGAATCTTCTAAGGATACCGGAAAATGCCCTCAAAACAACTGCTTTTCGGAACCGGGGGAATTCCGAGAAGCACAAAAGGAACAAGCAGTATCTCAGGAATCAAACGGATCAGAGAACTTGGCCTTGACTGTATGGAGCTTGAGTTTGTCCAGGGAGTGCGCATGGGTGAAAAAGGGGCAAAAAACGTCCTGGAAACCGCAAAGAAAGAAGAAGTAGCCCTGAGTGTCCATGCACCCTACTATATTAACCTGAATTCTTATGACGAAGAAAAATTAAAGGCAAGCCTTGAGAGGATCTACCAGGCCTCAAGGATAGGCAGCCTCTGCGGGGCCGAATCCATTGTGCTGCATGCAGGTTTCTATCAGAAAAGCAGCAAAAAGCATACCTTTGAGAGCGTCTCAAAAGCCCTGAAAACGCTTACCGGACAGCTCCGGGACGAAGGCATCCCCGCAATACTGCGCCCTGAAACTATGGGCAAGCGTACGCAGTTTGGAACGCTTGAAGAAGTGCTTGCGCTGAGTGCAGAAATCGAAGGAGTTAGGCCCTGCCTTGATTTTTGCCATCTGCATGCAAGGGAAGGAAAGGAAAATTCCTACCCCGAGTTTACGGAAATTCTCTCCGGGGTTGAGGAAAGCCTTGGAAAAGAGGGGCTTTCAAACATGCACATGCATATCGCAGGAGTGGAATATGGCATCAACGGAGAAAAGAAACATCTGAACCTTAGAGAATCGGACTTCAGTTACCCCGAACTTATGAGGGCTTTAAAAGAATTCAAAGCCGGAGGTCGGGTGATACTTGAAAGCCCTGTTCTTGAACAGGACGCACTTATGCTAAGGGAAATTTACACGGAATTATAATCTTACAATTCCTTTTTAAAATTACGGGGATAAGGCAGAAAGCCCACTCGCTTTAGCGGTGGGATGAATGCCGTCAACTCTCCCGATACTATTTTAGAACATACGCGAAGATTATATACGAGCGCCATATATAATATACTGGTTATATGGAAATTAAAAACCATGGTAAACAGTATAAAAATATTAAGTATCTAGTCTACAGTTGCCAATATCATGTTATCTTCTGTCCAAAATACCGGAGGAAAGT
>NZ_JBNAKP010000012.1:0-6085 GCF_049706645.1 Methanosarcina sp.
CAAATGTCCAGCCGCTGACAAATTCCTCTGCTGCTTCCATTGCATCATAGATATCCTGAATACAATCTTTTACTTCACGAATTTTAGATCCCTCTTCAGACAGCTTCAACTTCACTCAGGATATGTTTGCCTATATTCGGCTTCAATGCATCTTTCATAACAAGGTCCACTTAAAGCCCAGAGCATTCGAAAGATAGTTTTCAAGGTTGACAAATTTAAAAATAGTAGGGGTCTTGCTGAACTCACCGAGTATGTCAAGTCGCTTCCCAGCTTCTGTCTCCCAGGATGTAAGTTTCAGCTTCTTTTCGGTTTTACGGCATTTTTCAGACTCTGTCTGGTTACTTTTTGATATGCTGTTGCATTTTGCGGTTGTAGTATTTAACTATTAAAGAAGGAAAGAAGGAGGGTGAAATCTTTTTTATGCTTAATTCAGTTTTAATATGTTTCTCCTGCTGGCGGTCTGCTGAAAGCTTCCCAGAATAAGTGGTTTGCAAGATAACTGTTACCACGCAAGTATGGCAAAGAGCCCCTAACCTGATCATTTATTTTGTGGTTTCTTAGGAAGAAGGCCGAGGAATAAGAGGAAAAATAACAAACTAAGATAATGTAATTTTGGATTAATTTGCCCCAAAAATCCCAGGAAACCGAGAAAACCGAGAAAACCAGCTGGATGAAATTCTTGCTTCATAGTATTATTCTTTCATAATTACTAAATTATATGTTTTGTCAGGTTGTTAAATATAGTAACAAAACTTGCTAAATAGAAATGTGCAACGCTTTGCAACTTCAGGAGGATCCTTCGAAAAGCCGACCGATTTCACAATTTACTGACATTTTTGGAAAGTATTTTCCTGTTCTAATTAACTTCTTGTAGCCGATAAAAGATAGGCTTTTCTACTAATCGGATTAAGCAGCATATCGAAAATCGCTTTTTTTATATAGATTATATTAAAAAGAGACAAAAAAGTACTCTCTATTTCAGCCTTTGAGACTCTTCTGGGGAACTCGTATTCGCCCGGCTCCCTGTCAGAGAAAGACAGCATGAAGTATTTGCCTCCGTCCTTGAGCACCCTATGCACCTGCTGCACAAAAATCGTTCTCTCCTCGTCCGCCATCACGTGAAACAGGCCGGAATCAACAACTGTAAAACACCGCCCGGTGTTTTTAAACAAAACCGGATTAATGCATGTGAAAAAAGCTATTTTTTACCTGATCTGCAAGTCTTTGTAGATTTGGAAGGAGCACTTTGCAGGGCCTTTTTTAATTGATTTTTTCCTTGGGAAGGCAGTTTTCAAATTAAGTAAAAATCGTCAACTGAGTTATGTTTTCATAGAATATCTCCGATGTTTATCCTTTCACCCATGCATATTTAAGCAAAAAACCTTACTATCGTTATCGGCAATTTTTTGAGTTATCCGATATTAAAAAGTTTTCTATGATCCTCTTTTATCAACTATCTGTTTAAAGTGAGAATTTCCATCACTCTTTAACCATATTTTTATAGAATGTATGTGTAGATATTTAAATCAAACTTTAAAATGTTTGTTTTTAAATATCAGAAGGCTTCAGGATGGTTTTACGGAATAGGAGTAAAGATTCTTCAGGGTTTAAAACAGGTCCGTTAAGATTTTTTACTTTGTCAATCATCTCGACGGCTATAGTTTGGTCCAAGAATCTATATGAGAAATGCATAAGCGGATTATTAGAAGTTGCAAACCGAATTTTAAAAATTAAAAAGACAACTATAAGTGAAGAAGTAAAAGAAAATCTTGGAAAAAAAATCTCTGACCTGTATAAAAAGTACGAGTTATATAATACAAGAAAAGAGACTTATTTAACTTATCATGAAAGAAAAAACTTAATTGATATTTGCAAGAATTGTCTAAACACTTGTTCTGGCTTTAAAAATCGAAGTAAAATTCTGGATGAGCCTTCTAATATTTTTTTAACAAAATCAATGGCAGAATTGTCCTATTTATTGAATGAGTTTGAGAGATATGACAATGAAGAATTTCTACAGGAAAGAATTCAAAGATATGAGTATTTGTTCCGGAAATCTTCTTTTCCTCTGGATAACTCACAAAAAAGAGCCATAGTGACTGACGATACGCATAATTTAGTCGTAGCAGGGGCTGGTTCCGGAAAAACTGAAGTCCTGATCACACGAGCTGCTTATCTGACAGAAAGAGAACCAGATACTGTTGATGCCAAAAAGATACTAATTCTTGCGTATCAGAATAAAGCGGCTGAAGAAGTTAAAAAAAGACTTAATGAAAGGTTTGGTATTGAAGAGGCAGAAGTCAGAACTTTTCATTCATTGGGAAAGAAAATCCTGGAGGAAGGGAGCAAAGTCTCTGGAAAAGAAATCCCCAAATTAAAGTTCTCAGGTCCTAACTTTGACAAAGAATTTTCTAATTACGTTGAGTATTTATTCAATCTCAGAAAAATAAATGGAGACTTCCAGAAGAAAATTATAGATTATATGAGATTCTACCATGATGATGAGATACCAAAGATCCAGGAGGACTTTGAACGAAAAGAAGAGTTCTATAAATATATGGCTAATTTAACATATACGTCTCTTGACGGAACTAAAGTCAAAAGTGAGGCTGAAAGGGCTATATTGAATTTCTTTATAAGTCACAACCTGAATGGAGAAAGAGTCAAAATCCTTTATGAAGATTCTGCTAGCTGGATGACGTATACCGATACTAATGGTAATAGAAAGATTCCAAAGCCCGATTTTTTCTTTCCGGATTATGATATTTACCTTGAGCATTGGGCGATAGACAAAGATGGAAAAGTGCCGGACTGGTTTGAAGGTAAAAATGCGTCAGAAGAATACAAACTAGGTATGAAAAGAAAGATAGAGAAGTTTATGCAGCAGGATAAATATTCTCTTGTAGAAATCATAAATTATGAATTCAAAAGGGGAGAATTTGAGAAAATTTTGATTGAAAGAATGACAGAAGCATTAAAAATAAAGTACCCAGATAAAGATTTTGAGTTCACTCCTGTTCCTTATGAACAACTTATCAATAGAGTGAATCAAGGATGCAAAGAATCGGTCAAAGGTCTTTTTTTCAATATCAGCCGATTTATAACAATTGCTAAAACGTACAATCTGCCCCCAGAGAATATCAAGCAAAGGTTACGAACTGATAGATGGTCTGCAAAACAGGAAGCTTTTGCCAGGCTTGCATTAGATATCTATGAGATTTATGAAAATCAATTAAGAGCTGAAAACAAGATTGACTTTGCTGATATGATCAATCTTGCTGTAAAAGAACTGAAAGAGAATCAGGAGATATGTGAAAATTCTTTTTCCCAGATCTTAATTGACGAATATCAGGACATAAGTGCTCAAAGATATGAGCTTATACGCGAACTTATGAAGAAAAATAATGGATGTAAATTGTTCTGCGTGGGTGACGATTGGCAGAGTATAATGAGTTTTTCAGGTTCCGACCTTGATTTTTTTGTCAACTTCCATGAGTACTTTGACCATCCGGCCAGAACTGATCTTTCCATAAATTATAGAAGCTGCAAGTCTATAGTGAGTACGGGTGCAGAAATTATAAAATACAACAAAGGCTCACAGATAAAAAAAGATACTTTTGCTAAGAATGCTGCTGAGAATCTCATAAAAATCTACATCTCAGGCTATAATCGAAAATCAACAAATCTGTACTATTCTCAAATTGCTAATCATTGTGTTGATTCAATAAAGCATTATCTTGATGAAGGGTATGAGGCAAAGGATATTCTACTTCTATCCAGAATTGGGAAAAACCTCAAGATGAAGGCTAAATTAATGGAATATGCCGAAATTCAAGGTGTTCCTATCTCCTTTGATGGGAATAAAAATCCTAATAAAATACCTTTCATGACAGTGCATAAAAGCAAGGGTCTACAGGCAAAAGTTGTTTTCTTGCTGGATGTTGTGGAAGATCTATATGGTTTTCCCTGTGAAATAGAAAATCCCGATATTTTTGAACCGGCAATCCTTTCACGTAAAAGAGATAGATATGAGGAAGAAAGGAGACTCTTTTACGTTGCTGTAACAAGAGCTATGAATGATCTGATAATTTATACTCGAAAAGATTCGGTCAGTATATTTATAGACGAAATTAAAAGCAAGGTTACTTTTTATGAACTTAGTAACCCGAATTGATAAAAATTTTGGTCAGCAAATAATCTTATATTTGTTTAAAAATTAGACATTCTTTTCTTAAAATACAATTCATTTCCAGACTTTTCAATTCATTAAAGTATATTTTTCTCCTGCCGGCGGTCTGCTGAAATCTTCCCCTAATACGTTTGTTAAGATAAGAGATTGAAAACCCGCGATTTTTGCGGATTTAAAAGGAGCACTTTGCAGGGCCTTTTTTGATCGAAGTGATCTTTTCCTCTGAGAGGGGGTTTTGATTCAAGCGAAAACCTGTTAACCGAATTCTATTTTTAGGAGCTATCAGAAAATAGGCTATTACCTCCTCTGCAAACCATGCTTAGAAGTTGTTCTCATATGAGAGATTGTGCTTCCATTTTATAGATAGATTTATATATTTTAAGTACTGTGTATGTGTGTTGACAAATAAAGATACGTATAATAATCTGTTATTAAAAACCAATTTTTGTTTTTAATCAAAGAGTTCTATACAATCTTATTTTCAAACAAATTAACAAAAACTAAAACCAAAGGTGAAACAAATATGGCTTTTAATGACAGAAACTTCAGAGGAAATTCTAATTTCGGCGCTCCAAGAGAAATGCACAAGACAACCTGTTCAGACTGTAAAGCTGAGACAGAAGTGCCTTTTAAACCTGACCCAGAAAGACCGGTTTATTGCAGGGATTGTCTTCCTAACCACAGGACACCCAGAGAAAACCGCAGATATTAAGTGCTATTTGTGTAATTAAGTTTACATCAACACTTATTTCTTTTCTACTTTTTTATAAACCTAGACCTGGAATATACTCTTTTTAAATTGTGATTTTTTGCAGATTTATAAGGAGTACTTTATAGGGCCTTTTTTGATCGAAGTGATCTTTTCTGCTGTGAGGACTTTTCTGATTCAAGTGAACTCTGTTCACGTTCAATTCAGTTGAAATATATTTTCCTGCCGGCTGTCTGCTAAAATCTCCCCTAATGCGTTTGTTAAGAAAAGAGTATTAAAAACCCTTGATTTCTGCAGCTTTAGAAGGAACACTTTTCAGAACCGACAAGTTTTTTTCTCCATTATCAACAAGAATTAGAATTTCAGGCACTTTTATCTGCTCCAAAAGCCCTGGACATAAAGTGTTATCTCATTTGAAAGTGTGCATCCAATTTCATAGATACCTTTATATATTTTAAATGCCATGTATGTGTATTGAAAATAAAGAGACATATAATACATCTGTTGTTAAAAACCAATTTTTGTTTTTAAACAAAGAGTTCTATACAATCTTATTTTTAAACTATTAACTATCCGCTAAAGCGGAGGTGAAACGAAAATGGCTTTTAATGACAGAAATTTCAGGGGAAATTCCGGAGGTTTCCGCGGTAACAGCGGACCAAGGGAAATGACAAAAGTGACCTGTTCTGACTGCGGTGTTGAGACGGAAGTACCGTTCAAACCCACCGAAGGACGGCCGGTATACTGCAGGGAATGTCTTCCTAACCACAGGAAGTTCTAAAGATAATCTGCATCAGGTGTTGTTAATTTTGTAATTAAGTTTACATTAACGCCTGATTCATCTTTTCTTTTTGTTTTTTGGTTTATTCTCTTTGTTTCTTTACTTATTTCACCTCATACGGCAGGGAAAAGTAGGAACAAAACGGCAGCGGGAGTAATAACTGGTACGAATTATTCAATTTTCAATTTATCAACTTTCAACTTATAAAAAATTTAACAAAGATTATCAAGGAGGAATTAACCTGGCTAATTACAGAAGCACTATTAGAAAAAGAAGATTAGGATCCTCAAAACCGGTAAATTCAGGAGATACCCCTGAAGTATCCAGGGTACGAGTCCCCCGTAAGGACCGAAATGAAGTTCTGGCAACGGTTGCGTGTTTACTCGGCTCGAAAAGGGTAACGCTT
>NZ_JBNAKP010000013.1:0-23586 GCF_049706645.1 Methanosarcina sp.
CCGGAGCGAAGGCTACCTGAACCGGGAAGACCATGTTTTCGACTGGCGAATCAGGTACGATATCTACTATAAAATAACGACAAAATGGAAAATTGATTACAGTTACGATTATACCTACAAATGGAAAACCAGAGAGCAGTTGCCTGATGGAAATTATACTACAGTCATGCATTATGATACATCGAGCGGTTCAGCCTCGGAAACTGTGAGTAAAACCAATGCTGAATCGCTTTCCCATACCGAAACTGAAACCGAAAAACTGACAGTGGTTTATCATATGCGGCCTCCCACAGGCGGTTATGTCGGGCTGTCAACTTATTCCAATCCTGTCGAACGGGAGTACAGGGAAACAACTTTTTATTCGGACAATGCAGGCAATACAAATGGTTTAAACAGTTCGGACAGTATAGGCAGCATAGATAATTCAAGCAGTATAACCAATGGCACAAATAAAATCGAAAGGATCGACCCATGCTGTTCAGATGCTGCCGACAAATACAGGGATGCGTATGTGGATTTAAGGGCAATCGAAAGCACATTTTGGGTTTATCCTGACGGGAAATATCTAGGTAAACATGCTGTCAGTTGTGATATCCCACCCTGGCTGCACAGAATTATGGCAGAAGAAGTGCTGGCTATGCTCGATTCGGTAGAAAAGGATGATCCGTCCTTTAATTATTCCCTTATCGAATCTCCGGGCCAGGACCCAACGGATCCGCAGGTAGAAACTGCCGAGAAACTCATTCTGGAACTGGAAAAAGACCGGGAAGCTTACCTGAATAAGGATCAGTACCTCATGCCTTCAGGAAAAATATACACTTCAAGTGATTCAGCCCGGTACATTGCAAAAAATGAGGCTTACAACAGGCTAATAGAAGATATCGGCCGGAAAAACCGTAAGCTGGATTCTGACCTCAATTCCTACATTCTGAAGGCCCTTGAGGAAAAAGGTTTTGACACTAGCTCGCTTAACAGCGTTAGTTCAGGACCGATGACTCTTTTTAACAACCCGGCAGTCGAAAGGGCTGCTTCGGCTCTTGGTGAAGATATGGGCATAATCTCAACAATGACCGTTACCGGCCAGCCGGAAAGCAAATACAACTGGACAGAAAACCTGACCCTGATCGTTGACCAAAAGCCGAACTATCTTTATCACGATCCTGATTTTGACCTCAGGAAAGAGTATGAATGGACTGATGTCATGAGCGGAAAAACAATTTATCCTCTTGGTGTCCGGAATACCTGCATTTTCACAACAGGCATTTCCGAGGAAATAGCAAACGGTATTTCCTCAAGCGACGAATACGTAAAAACAGAAACTTCCCAGCAAATCAGCCAGAGCATTTTCACTCTCAACAAAGAGATTCTTCTGCTTGAGCAGAATCTCAGCGAGCAGACTATTTCTCTGGATACCACTCGTTTGAATAGTGAAGTCTATAATCTGAAGCATACCTATGCACAGGAAATGAGGTATCAGATAACTGAAAATATAGTCGAAGAGGTGAATTCAAACCCTATAGTTTCAGATTGGATCGGAGAAGATAGAGTTCGGGAACTCACAACAAATTACCTTAACAGCCTTTATGACGACCAGATAATTCAAAAATCGACTAGGGATGAACTTGCAGTTGAACTCTCTGTTATTATAAGCTATGAAATCCGAAGTTCAAACCCACCAGTTGGATCTGATGAACTTGACGCTACTTTGAATAGAGTAGATACTGATACCAGAATTGGCGTTGCAAATGGGATCTGTGCAGTTACCGTAAATAAAGGTCAAGCTCTTGATACCGGTTTCTGGAGAGTCGATAGTGAACTAAAAAGTTTGGCAAATGAAACTGTTGGCATCTATTCGGGAGAGGTACAAAATAGAATTTCAAAAAGGCTTGATAGGACGATGGCAGCTGTCCCATGTGGATTGCCGGTATTGCCACCTCACTGGATTTTTACGGTAAATGTATGGTCATATGAGATTGTGGGAAAATATCAGGTATTTACAGTTATTGATAACGATAATGAGGTGATTCCTAAACCTTATTTTGGACATAAAGGACAAAGGTATGTAAGAGAAAAAATACCAATATTTCATCCTTTTAAAAAGGATGAAAATGGAGCTGCCTTAAATCTAGGAACTAATGAAATGATTACTTTCTATTTTAGCGGTTATGCTACAACAATAGTAGGCCCAGGGCCAAGAGGAGTTGGAGACAAAATTGGAAGATCGGATGAAAAATCAGAAGAATATGAAAATCTTCTGAAGGAATTAGGAGGGAAAATGTGATGAAAGTAAAATGGATATGCCCTTTGTTCATAATTTTATTACTTATTCCAAGTATCACTCTTGCAGAATCTCCATATGGTTCAATGGATGTATATTACAATGACAAACTTCTACCTGGAAAAGAAACAGCTAAGCCGACTTTAAAAATAGAAGAGCCATTTAAAGTTAAAATTAATCTGACAGTATATCAAAAAAGTGACGTTTATGTCTCTTTATCGTGTATGGAAAAAGACTCTTTTAAAATTATAAATGGCCCGACATCGAGAATAGAGGAATACTCGAAACCGGACGTTTTAGAAGCAAATTCTTCTAAAGAATACGAATGGATTGTAGAACCTACTGAAAGGTGGAGAGGCGGGTCATTACCTCTAGATATATACTATACAATTCTTGCTCATGGCGATTCTGAACCTCTTGTAAATAGTGGATTTACAGTTGCCTATTGCACTATTTCCAACGAATACTACGAAGGCGAAGCTCCAGTCTCAGAAAATCAACCCACTGCTGGGCAGCCAGCCTCAGAAAATTCCTCTGCCCCTGCTGCATCTGCACCAGCTTTCAGTTTATTAACTGCAATTGTGGGGCTTGCGTTTGTATTCTTCAAATTCTCTCGCCGTTAAACACAATAACAGTAAATAAAATTCAATTTTTAGCTTTAAACTTTAATCCGACTAACTTGAAGCCGCTCAATATAGTATAAACTGACGTCCTGAAAATCCCGGAAATCCCCAATCAAAACCGAAGGGAGAAGAAGATTATCTCTTTTTCTCTCTTCCCTGACCCGGGCTTTTCTTCATTATCTCGCTTGTTGGTTTTCTCCTGGTCCATACACTTCTTTTCACTTTCGGCTTTTCTTCTTCCATTTTCTCTTCTTCGTCTTCATCCAGGTCGAGTCCAAGTTTGGAGTTTACGGAAGCTCTGGCCTTTTTAGCATCGGCAAAGTCCGGATTGATCCTGAGGGCTCTTTCAAGGGCTCCAAGGGCTTCTTCATTTTTCTCCAGGCCGGAAAGGGCCACACCTTTGCAGTACCAGGCATCAGCAGAATCAGGCTTTATTGAAATCGCTTTGCTGCAGGCTTCAAGGGCTCTTTTTGATTTGCCGAGCTTGAGATGAACCAGGCCTTTTCCAGCCCAGGTCTTTGCATTGTCAGGGTTTATTTTCAGGGCAGCATCATACGCTATCATGGCTTCCACAGGCCTGTTCAGGCTGTAGAGGGCAAAGGCTTTACCCTCCAGGGCCCTTGCAAGTTTCGGGTTAAGCTTAAGCGCGGCATCATAGGCTTTTATTGCTTCTTCGTATCTGTCCAGACCAGCGAGGACAGAGCCTTTTGCGTGCCAGGCACCTGCGAGCTTCGGATTACCGGCAAGGGCTTTTTCAATAGCTTCAAGGGCTTTTTCGTGCTGTTTGAGCCTGCAAAGCACTGAGGTTTTGAGATTCCAGGCTTTATCACTATCCGGCTTTATTTCGAGCAACCTGTCAAATACCTGTAGCGCGTCTTCTTCCCTATCGAGCTGCAGGAGCACAAAACCCTTTTCATAAAGGTACCCGGGATCTTCAGGCTTGATTTCAAGAGCTTTTTCAATTGCCTTCAGTGAATCCCTGTACATCCTGTGCCTTAGAAACACTCCCGCTTTGCCTGCCCAGGCCGCTGCATCTTCTGGATTTTTTTCAAGGGCTTTTTCATGGGCTGCAAGGGCTTTCTTCAGGCGGTCATATGCAGTATCACGAGTCTTATCCGTACCTTTCCCGGCTGTCCTGCCTTTCCTGCCCTCTTTGCCTGCTCTTTCAGGCCGGCCTGTATGTCCTGTCCTGTCTGTTTTCCTTTTAGGATTTTTTTCCATAGTATCGATCCGGTATCATTTTGTCAGGGGCAACGCTTTTTTAAGAAACTGAATACACTCCCACCCTTTCCCCTTCGGGCGGCAAATTCAGGAGAAGTCTTGTTTCAGACTCCGTTCTCTTATTTTAAACTGATCCTGTTAACCTATTTTAAGCAGCCGGGTAAGCATAAGATTTATGGAAAGCAACCCCGGAGAACAGTTTTCAATATCGATAGAAGTTTCCAGTATAGTAGAGGTTTTCGGATATAAGGTTTGCAGACCTGTTTATCGGTCTATTTTATTTTTATTCGGCTCATATAAGATAAATATTCAGGACACATATTTTTCTCATGCGTCTCGTTCAGGTGCTCATTCCCAAAGGGAAGAGAGACTCGGTACTTGAAGTGCTGGATGCCGAACAGATTGACTATGCGGTGTGGGATGAAACTGGACGTGGGGACTTTGAGGCTCTTGTTCAGTTTCCAGTGCCTTCGATTGGCGTAGAACCCGTACTTGACAAGCTGCGCAAAGCAGGAGTTAGCAAAGATACATACACCATTATTCTCTCACCAGAAACGGTGATCTCCGAACGTATCGAGATTCTAAATAAACGGTATCCTGACAAACGGATTTCCCGAGAGGAACTTATTGCGCGTGCTGAGGACCTTGCGCCTGTAGTTTCAACCTATGTCTCTTTTCTCGTTCTGAGTACTATTATCGCGACTGCCGGACTTTTGCTCGACTCAGCTGCTACCATTATCGGGGCTATGGTAATTGCCCCACTCATGGGGCCAGCAATCTCCGCAAGCGTCGGAACGGTTATCTATGACCGGAAGCTTATCTCGCGTGGGATACTTCTGCAGGTTGGCGGCCTCTTACTTGCAGTAGCCGTAGCCTGGATAATCGGCCTGCTGGTTAAGGATTTATACCTGCTGCCGCCAGGATTCGATATTCGTCAGGTACCCCAGGTAGTCGAGCGCACCAGCCCGAACTTCCTTTCGCTTTTCCTTTCGCTGGGATCAGGGATGGCAGGTGCGATCAGTGTTATCCGGAGCGCGGGATCGGCTCTGGTAGGGGTAGCTATTGCAGCCGCCCTGATTCCTCCTGCGGCAACGTCGGGGTTAGGCCTTGCATGGGGACTCCCTGGGGTTGCACTTACTTCGGCAGTGCTGGTACTCGTGAATATGCTTGCGATAAATGTGTCTGCACTTATCCTGTTCTGGCTTTCCGGTTTCAGGCCCTTCGAATCCTCAGCTATCCGCCTTGCCCGAAAGCAGGTGGCAGCACACGTGTTTATCCTGCTTACCTCAATCCTCATCCTTTCTACGGTACTCGGGCTTGTTACATACGCTTCGTTCCAGACTGCTCATATGGAGGAGCAGGTAAACATAGAGGTGTCAAGAATGCTTAACGAATCCGAGTATTCGAAAATGAGGCTGGCGACAGAAAGCATTGATGTCGATTACAAACCTGCCGACATGATATTAAGAGAGCCTGCAAGAGTAACTTTAATTATGTACAGCCGCGTAGGCCAGCAGATTCCTGCCGGTATAGCAAAAAGAATTGATGACCACCTTACAGAAGTTACAGGCCGGGAGGTTCGGGTCAGAGTAGGGTTTGTAGAAGCGCAGCAAAGTAATTAACCTCCTGCGGATACTAGACCGCAGAAACTATTTTTCAAAAAAGATATAAAGTTTCCCATCCTGCAAGTTACATATATTTAATCGTAAGTAGTGTCTCAGTTGCAAGTATCGATAAAAGAATTGATTAAATACAGGGTGATTTACATGAGTGAACTGAATATTCGGGAAGCCGATCGGCTGGAAATAACGGTCCTTATGGATAATTACACGGACATATTTCTAATAGAAAGCACTGATGTATGCAGACGACCTCAGTTACCTTTTTTTCCGCAGATACTTTTCGCCGAACACGGACTTTCCTGCTTAATCAAAGTCTGCGCCGGAGATGAAGAGCACACCGTGTTGATGGATGCAGCAGTTACTCCAGCCTGCCTTTTTAGTAACGCAGAGCTTTTGAAGGCTGATCTTGGCAGCATAGAAACTATTGCCCTTAGCCATGGGCATCCTGACCATTTTCTTGGACTTGCAGAGCTTTTGAAATTCTTAAGCAAAGAGCAGACTAAAGAAATCCCGCTTATTCTCCATCCCGAGGCCTTTCTTGAACGCCGCTTTAATATTCCTGCAATCGGGCACCCTGTCACAATACCTGCACTCAATGAAAGCACCCTGAAAGAAGCAAGAGCTGACCTCATAAAGTCCGAAAAAGCTTTTCCGATTGCTAACGGGCTTATCCACACAACCGGGGAGATTGAGCGTAAAATCCCATTCGAAAAAGGATTTCCCTGGGCTGAGGCGAAAATTAACGGAAACTGGATAACCGATCCCTTCAGGGATGACCAGGGGCTTGTGATAAAACTGAAAGGCAAAGGGCTTGTCGTTATCAGTGGCTGTGCACATGCCGGAATTATCAATACAGTTGAGTACGCAAAGAAAATTGCAGGAACGGATAAGGTTCATGCTGTGCTTGGAGGCTTCCACCTGACAGGCAGGATTTTTGACCCGATAATTCAGCCTACAATTGACGAAATGAAGAGGATAAAGCCTGATTATATCGTGCCAATGCATTGTACAGGCTGGAAAGCTATAAACCGGTTTGCAGAAGCGATGCCAGAACAATTCCTGCTCAACACGGTAGGCACAACCTATGTATTTGAGGGGGAACCTTAAACTGGGAAATCAATGTGTAAAATCCAGGCCTTAACTTCAGCAGTTAGTGTCAACTAACTCTTCAGCCTTTATTAAATAATTAAAGTTTCAATCAATCAGCAGTATGGACATGGGTTCAGGCTGCCCTTTTATAGGGAATACTATGGGCATCTCGGATTCTGCGGCTGTCTTTTTCATGTTGATCCCGACGGCGTGTTCCGGAATCCTTGCCATATTCGAGTGGAGACAGATTCCCTTTTCCACATTGCATTTTTCACACAGCCTGCAAGAGCCGTTTACAAATGCGACTGCAAAGGTGAAACCTTCGTTAAAGGCTGTCTTTTCAAGTTCGAGCATTGAGAGCAGCATTTTCTTGCTATAGTCAAAATAGTCTTCCCAGAATTTTGCGGCTTTTTCTTTCGTCGCTTCAGACCCGGCCGGATCAAGCCAGGTTCGATACGGGGCTCTTGAAATCTCCTCGTCCGCAATTGCAGGCGACCTGAACTTGACAAGCAGGGCGTACCTGTACTCTTTAAGTATTTCCCGGAATTCGTCAACGGTGGGAACATGCGGCGGGCATGTCAGCTTTTTCCCATACCCCACGCATCCCCTGCACTTTAAGACCACTCGTTTCTCTACAAAAACTTTATAGGTAGGAATTATCTTTGCGTCAATAGCCTCAAGTTCCAGAGCTTTTTTCACAAGAAAGTCAAGTTCCTCAGGCTTTGTATCTCGAAATGCCATAATCATCCCTTCCACAACTTATTTTTCGCATAAGGACTGCCTTTAACTGCGGCACCTGTCTCGCTTTTACTCGAGAGCCGGGCTTGCTATACCGCTTCAGGATTTGCTTCTTACTGAACAGGCTTTGTTTTTCATGCAGTGTTAGCTTTTTTCATATGCTTATGGCTTTTTAAATCCTTCGACTTGATTTAAATGTTCGGTCAATTATTTTCTATCAGCTGCATATTACCAGGTATTATATAAAATTATTCAGAAGTACCTTCTCAAGTTTATGTAATACAAAGCTGCCCACAGTTAATATGAAGTAGCACGAATTTTAACAAAAGTGTTAAATATCAGTTCGTAGTATAGTTAGGTGTCTCTACCAAACAGACACGGAATCTAGTCGCCTCCTAAATCGCCGACAGCACCAGAACTTTTTTGCCCCTGCCTGCAAGGAAAAACAGACAGGGGTCAGGGTGCAGAAGATAGAGTTCCGGATCAGGACCCATAACTTACTTTTTCGGCATTGCTTATCCGGAGTACCGATACTATCTGGATTTCGGCACCGTTACGGAATTTCCAGTACCTTTCCGAGATTAGACTTCTCTGACCGCCCTGAACCCAAGACTGTTCAACCTTTTATCCTGAGACGCAAAAAGTCTTTCAGCCGACCGACAGCAGCCCGCATTTCCGTTCCAGCCCCCGCCTCTTCTTATCCGCACCGGAATAGATACGCTCGGGAAAGAGCTTTCCCAGGCCTTTCCGTCTGCAGGGGCGCCTTTGTAACTGATGTGGTACTCATCCTGCACCCATTCCCCTGCATTGCCATAAATATCGTAAAACCCCCAGGGGTTTGGCTTTTTCAGGCCTACAGGATGGGTTTCAAGTCCGGAATTTCCCAGAAACCAGGCGTGTTCCTTAAGTTTCGATTCGTCGTCTCCAAAAAAATAAGCGGTTGAGGTTCCAGCCCTGGCTGCGTATTCCCATTCGGCTTCCGTAGGGAGGCGGAAGATTCGGTTATTTCCTCCGGGATTTTCCAGAGCATTGAGTTTCCGGAAAAAAATCTGAACCTCATTCCAGGAAACATTTTCAACCGGGTGGTTTTCGCCCTTAAAATACGAAGGGTTATTTCCCATGACTTTCTGCCACTGCTCCTGTGTCACCGGATACCTGCCCAGATAAAAAGGTTTTTCAATCGTTACTCTATGCACAGGACTTTCCCAGAGCTTTCTTCGTTTTTCACGTATCGGAGAGCCCATATCAAATTCTCCGGCAGGAACCAGAACAAATTCCATGCCGATTGAGTTAATTATTGAGCTACTGGACATATTCTCGACTGAATTGTTAACCGAGTTATTCATTGAGTTACGCACTGCATCATTCATCGGGTTATTCACTGGAATATCAATAGAACTGTGGCTTGAACTAATCATTGAGCTGTCAATTAAACCGCCAGATAAATAAGGTTCGATTTCTTCCGGAGCTTTACAGTTTGCAGAGAGAATTCTTTTCGGACTCAGTGTTCTTACCACCCTGGTTAAATAATCAAAAATATCCTCTAAGGTTTTATCTTCTTTTTCCTTTGCTGTGACCTGCCTCACAGACTAATGAAACTAACAAATCAAACCCTGTATGAAATATAATGTAATAAGTACAAACAATAAAATAACATGCAATAAAACACGAGCGAGAAAAAGAAGTGCAGTAAAAGAACTTTTATTAAAAATATAAAAAAGTTAAATACCAAATGCTCAAAATGAAAAAGTTTTTAAGGTATTAGTATAGAAGCAGGGGGAGAGACCGTAAGTGAGCAAAAATGAAACAGTGCCTTCTTAACCTGATTCTTTTTTCGGGCAGAAGAAAAGACCTTCTACTGCTCCTGAAGGAAAAACCAAAAGATATCGATACGATAAAAAAACTGCTTAAAGTAGATGCCAGTTCTATTCAGCCCCATATTAAAAAAATGAAAGATTCCGGCCTGATAACCGAGAAAAATAAAATCTACAGGTTGTCCGAAATGGGAGAGGTAATAGTCGAAAATATGCAGCCTCTCCTCAGTACGGCTGAGTTTTTCGGAGAAAATACTGAGTACTGGCTGAACCACGATTTAAACTCCATTCCCGAATTCCTGCTGGAGAGAATTGACGAACTCGGGCACTGCGAGTTACTGGAACCTGACACCGAGCATCTGGTTGAAACCCCAAAAATACTTTTCGATAACATAATAAGTTCAAAAGAGGTTCTGACCTTTACAGCCTATTCTCACCCTCAAGCTCCTTTAATCTATGCAGAGCTTGCGGAGAAGGGAGCTGAAATTACACTCTGCATGACCGAAAACGTTGCAGAACGCTTATTTCTCAATTACCGGAAAGAAGCAGAGAAGCTATCCGGAGCCAGAAACTCCAGGCTTTTTGTATTACGAAAGCCGGCAGAGATTCCGTCACTGATCATAACGGACAGATGCCTTGCACTCAAGCTTTTCGAAAATAACGGAAAGTTAAGGGATCAGATAGTCCTGTGTTTCGAGGAAAAAGCTCTATGCTGGGGAAAGGAACTTTTTAGATATTGTATGGAAGCAGCCGAGCCTCTGGATGAACAGAAATTCCTGCAGTTATCATCTTAATTCTTTCATTTTCATTTCGGGCCTGATTCCGGCGTTTAACTCTGGAATGCAAAAAACCATCTGGATATTCAGCCCCTCAGAGTCTTTTTCGGGCTCACAGGGCACGCATTCAAATCCGTACCTTTGCCCCATTTTTGCAGTGACTGCTGCTGCAAGCGCATCAAGGATATCATCTTTTGCAACTTCTTTCCGCCTGTACTTTGAAAGCGCACTGGTGGCAATTTTGTCTGCAACCAGGCAAATACTTTTAAGGGCTGTTATCCTTTCAGAAAAGCCTTCAGGACTCTTTTTTGTAGATTGCATAGGAGAACCCGTAAACGCCTGAAAACAGACTTCAGGTGCTGTTTCCTTTACTGTTTCCCGCAAGACTTCGTTCCTGGCCAGGAATGCATCTACATCCCGGATTTTGGGAACTATATTCCAGGCCTGCCTGGAAATACTTTTTCCTGTAAGTTTTTTGTTGATCTTGCAGGCCTTCTCATAATTCTCCGCATAGATGGCTTCCCTGCACGGCACCGGAAAAATACTGGATTTTCGGGCTTTCAGGATTCTACGTGCCCCGGTATCCGAAATTCGCTCCCCTGAGCCTCCGTTTTTCAGGCCTATAGGAATGTCAATCAGGATGAGAGGCTCGGCCTGTCCGTAATTCTTTTTCAGGAAATCAATAAGGGATGAAAAATTCGGAAAAAGCCCAGTCTCCCAGTCACAGTTTTGATCGTTTTCCACGGCAAGGAATACTGCAAACCAGCCTGCTCGGCAGCTGTCAACCCCGACAAAGACCTTTTTGTTCACATACGCATATGGAAGTAAAAATTTAAAAAATTTCTTGCTGAAACCGGAAGTGCAGTATCCAATAATTGATAAAGGCAGCCAGTGGATAGTAAGTTATCTTCATCTACCGGACTGCCTCCTGTAGAGGTTGGCAACTTAGAGACCGCCGGTTATAACCAGTGCGAAATCCTGCTTCTGATTAACATCGGGCATGGTAATTGTTGGAATATTAATACCCGTAACGCGGACGGTGTAGGTGCCTGTTTGTGGTGCGTTCAGGACGACCTGCTGAACATTGTCATTCGCAGGGGCTCCGTGCGCTACTGTCTCATCTGGAGCCGTGACCGACAGGCGCAATTGATTAACAATACCTCCTACCGCCGGGGTACTTGGATAGTCCGTCCAGACAAGAGTCGCATGGAACGGGACTGAGCCGTCAACTACCGTAAAAGTATAACTTCTCTGCTCTCCGGTTCCCACAGCATCCGCAGCAGAATCGCGAAGTTCGAGTTTAGCCGGGCAGGCTGGAAGCAGCGAATTCTCGAGATTAATGCGCCCCCAGCCCTCGTCACCGTTGGGTACCGGACCCACCTCCGGCGGTGTATACTGGCCTGCCAGTGGTACAGCACCATGAAGCAGTATAGCTTTGACCAGAGAGGCTGATGGGTTAGGAAAACCGTTATTCTGGAGATACTGGCGGATTAAAGTTACTACGCCAGTAGTGACCGGAGCCGCCATACTTGTCCCTCCCATGAACATATAGAAATCCCGGCGCGCATCCCCTGCTGGCAGCAATCCCCAACCTTTTCCGCTCGCGACGCTTGAACGTACTGACAGGATATTGGTGCCCGGAGCAACTACATCGGGTTTGATCCTGCCGTCGTCAGTAGGCCCGCGGCTGCTGAACGCAGCCATTCCATCCGGATTATTGGATACATGATCCGTGCGGATTGGCGGTACCGGAAAATCGGCCAGCCACCTGCCTGTCCCGTAATGAACATCAGCTCCGGGCGCTGGAACAGAGCCGCGTGGGCGGAAATTTTCGGAAGCGCCGACAGTAATGCAATTCTTGGCAGTTGCCTGCACAGAAAGGGAATCAGGGTCAATCACTCCGTTGCTACCGCTGTCTTTTCCCTCGTTACCTGCAGCAAACAAAATTACTGCATCCTTATGTGTCCAGATGAAGCCGTCGATAGCCTGGGTATCTGAAGTATACTGACCATAAATCAGGTTTCCTGACGCATCTGCATTACCACCCCAGCTATTGTTGAAGATTCTTGCACCATCGTCATAGGACTGCTGGAAAAGGATATTGAGATCGTCCGGGATACCAAGGAGATAATACCCATCCGGGAGATCGGTCTGGAAAGGACGTTTGAAGTTACAAAATTGCTCTACGGCCTGAAACACTAATCCGGCTTTGAATGCCATGCCGCGGAAGCTGCCATTTGACCGTGCACCGCTGCCCAGCACCGATCCGGCAACATGGGTTCCATGACCGCTATCAAGGTCTGCAACGCCATCGTCCCAGGTAGTGTTGTCAAGAAAAGGATGAAGCCCCGGAGGAATCGCCCAGCTGTGAGTGGCAACTATCCTTCCTTTGAAATCTTCGTGCATTGAGACATCGTTAACTCCGGTGTCCAGGCCGGTGTCAATCACACAAACAACCTGTCCTTCACCATCGAGTCCGTGATTGTTCCAGACAGGAGGAACACCGACTATACCGGCGGCAATGTCATTGAAAAGTTTTGGCACAGCAAACGGCTCAATCCACTGCACGCTCGGCAGTCCTGCCAGTACCTCAATTCTGGAAGCGTCCAGGGATATACGAAGAACTCCTTTTTCGGCCGAGATAACGGTACCCCCAAGGCGCTCTACCTCCTGCCTGACCGCTGCCGCATCATCCTCTTTATGCAGGACTACTTTGAGATTGCCCAGTGGACTCGGCCTGTAAGCTTCCGCCTTAATCTCTGCGCTATGCAGGGCAGTCGGGCTGACCTTGCCGCGAATGCCCATAAGCAGCGGACTGATCTTGTATGCAGGCTGGTAAGGACCGACCCAACGCACGAAATCAAGCTCAGAAACCTGGTCCTTTACTTCGGGGGTCATCCGCACCAGAAAGGCATTGTCAGGAACATAATCGCCGAGCTTGCCTCCAAGCTCTCGAATCTCGTCACCCCATTCGGACTTAACCGGACCAACAAACTGAACAATCCAGTAGTTCTCCTCAGTCAGACCCACTTCGGCTGCATGCAAGCTCAATGCTGCTGGAGCGGCAGGAACCTCGACCGTCGGGTCGAACTCGATTGACCGTAATTTGATTGTCTCTCTGCCAGCAAGTGATTCAAGTTGATATCCTTCGCTTGCAAGTTGCTCAGCCTGGGCTTCGTTCACTTCGGCGAGAATACTGCCTGGATAAGTCGCCAGTACACGGGAAACGGAAGCTTCTGCATTGCGCCGTCTCTCCTGCTCGCTTTCATCAACAAAAATCATAACCTGTTTGGTACTCATTTCGCTTCCTCCTCTCCGCTCTTAACTTCCCGGACTCAATCTCTCTACCCCTGGCAAGTGCCAGTAGCACAAGCCTCTAAAAAACAAAACCGGGAAGACCCCCCCTCAGTATTTCCAGAGCGCCATAAGTAACCTTATTGAAGACTCTGCTCTTCTCTAATCACACAGATTATCAGCAACTCGTTCGTAACGCGTTCGATAGAACCCGTGGAATAGAATTTATCGATTTAATAATCGTTTCAATATATATTTTAAACATTTAATATATAACTTCTGGCTTTGGAAGGAATCCTTATATAAGCCAAAATAGAATTATAATTTTCATATTTATAATAGAATTTCGTAGATAATATTTATAATTTTAACCTATATCAAATCCCTTTTTGGGATTAAAGATATTCCATGAGTTTCCATAGAAATCTATATCTCTTCACGGGCTGGATTCCCGAAAATATAAGCTAAAATATAAACGGACTGCTCTGGCTAGAAAAACAAGAATAATAAATAAATTTTCCGGAGAAACTCCGGATTAATAAATACCGGATTTAATAGTAATAGGGAGGCAGGTTATGAAATTCTGGTTGCTCAAAGCTGCAGGCACCCTGGAAGACGAGGAGCTAATTCTGGAAAACAGCGTAATTACAATAGGATGGGCTGAGTTCCCGGACTTATCCGGCATTAAAAACGAAGTGCAGGTAAAGAAAATAATGCTCGAGAAATACCCCGGGATGAAGGAAGAGCATAGTTCTGCCTGGGCAGGGGAGATCCACGCCTTTATCACAAAAATAAAGAAAGGAGACCTTGTGGCAGTTCCGCTCAAAACCAGGAGCGAGATACTGATCGGAAAGGTTACCGGAGAATACGAATACCGACAGCTCAGCAACTTTATCAGTCATATCAGGAGTTTAAGGTGGCTTAAAACACTCCCGAAAGGAGATTTCGAGGAAGAGTATGATATCGACCTCAGTTCTCCTGAAACACTCTCCCTTATCGAAGAGCGCCCCGAAAAACTTTCAGGATTAACTGAAATAAAAACCCTGGGAAACCTTGTTGAAGAACTTAATTTTGCCCTTGAAGACCTTAATTCCCTGAAAGAAAGGCTGCTTGAACTTACATACAGGCTGGCTGGGACTGAAGAGATCTCCGAAGTCCGGAAAATCGCAGCCGAGATGGAAAAAATGCTGAAAGAGAAATGAGTTAACAAAAACCGAAGAAAACTGAAAACAACTACTCAGCAGGAAAAAGAATTAAAAAGAAGTAATAACTGCATACAAAGAGTAAGCTGTATTCAGTTATCACTTCCTGGACGATTTTTTTCCCCAGTTTCATCCTTAATGTGTTTCTATCCGGTCAATAATCCCTTTTGCTTCCTTAACCATGTAAGCCGCTTCATCAGTTGAGGCCTGCTTGCATACCTTCATTTTCTCCACAAGATGAATGAAGGATTTAAGCGTGGAAACGGTTTTTGCATCCTCACCTTTTTCATAGTGGCACATTGAGGTGTCCAGAAGGGTAGCCAGACCTGTTTTTGTCTTCACATGACATTTGTAGGTATTTTCCACATACTCCCTGAGAGCTTCCATTTTCTCTAGAGGTGTTAACTCGGGAGAAGCAAGAGTAAACATGTAGATATCCGGGTTTCCATTACGGTCATCACTCCAAACGATTCTATCACCGTAGATAGCTGGGTCCCCTTGATGAACTGTTTCATCGCTGGTTATTTGAATTTCCCTGGAAGTGGAGAGGTCATACATGTAGATGTCTGAGTGACCTATTCCAAACATCCACACTATCCTGTCTCCGTAGATATCCGGACCCCACGCATCGTAGCCGATGAAAGTCAGTTCTGAAGTAGAAAGGTCATACATCCAGACAAAATCGCCTGCTCCTTCACTCGTATACACTACCCTATCCCCGTAGATAACAGGACCGTATTCAAGAAAACCTCCACCTCCTGCGATCTGGGTCTCCGTGGAAGTAGAAAGGTCGTACATGTAGATGTCGACAATGTACTCCTCATTTCCATTCCGCTCATCTGTCCAGACTATCCTGTCCCCGTAAATAGCAGGTCCCCTCTGGTTTGATTCATTGGTGGTTATCTGAGTTTCTGTGGAAGCGGAGAGGTCGTACATGTAGATATCCGTATTTCCGTTCCTGTCATCCGTCCAGACTATCCTATCTCCATAAATAGCAGGCCCACTCTGGTTCGATTCGTTGGTAGTTATTTGAGTTTCTGTGAAAGTGGAGATATTATACATGTAAACATCGTAGTTACCGTTCCTGTCATCCGTCCAGACTATCCTGTCCCCGTAAATAGCAGGACCGCTCTGGTTCGATTCATTGGTGGTAATCTGCGACTCGGTGGAACTGGAAAGGTCGTACATGTAGATATCCCAGTTCGGTTCGTAAATATAGGCATCATAATATCCATTGCGGTCATCCTGCCATACAATCCGTTCGCCATAGATATCGGGACTCGACTGGCTTGAGTTATTGGTAGTGATCTGAGTTTCCGTACCCTCTTTCTCAGCAGGCTTTAACTCACCAGAATCAAGAGTAAACATGTAGATGTCCCGGTTTCCATTACGGTCATCACTCCAGACGATTCTGTCCCCGTACATTGCAGGCCATCCCTGAAAGGACTCGTCGGTGGTAATTTGAGATTCGGTTGAGGTGGACAGGTCATACATGTAAATATCCTGGTTTCCATTGCGTCCGTCCATCCAGACTATCCTGTCCCCGTATATATTGGGAGACCAGCCTGAGCCACAATCTCCGGTAGTAATCCGGGTTTCTTCGGAAGTGGAGATATTATACATGTAAATATCAATGATTCCTGTGGGATCTGCACCCGTCCATACGACTCTATCCCCGTATATATTAGAGCGCCCTAAATTCATAACTCTTGATTCGTTGGAAATCCTGGTTTCCCTGTGAGTTGAGAGATCGTACATGTAGGTATCATAGTTTCCATTACGGGAATCAGTCCACACGATCCGGTTCCCATAGATAACACAATCCCATTGATCGGCTTCATCGGTAGTTATCTGAGTTTCCACTTTCGTGGAAAAATTGTACATGTAGATATCCAGGTTTCCATTGCGCGCATCTTGATACACTATCCTGTCTTCATAGATGAAAGAGCCTCCCTGCTCTGATTCATCGGTGATTACAGGGGATTCGGTTGAGGTGGAGAGGTCGTACATATAGATATCGCCGTTTCTATTACGTGCATCATACCACACTATCCTGTTCCCGTAGATAACAGGACCTGACTGAGCTGACTCATTAGTGGTAATCCGGGTTTCGGTGGAAGTGGAGATGTCATACATGTAGATATCGTAGTTTCCATTACGCAAATCTTCATACACTATTTTGTCCCCATAGATCAGGGTACTCCCCTGATCGGACTCATCGGCAGTTATTTGAGTTTCAATGCCCTGTGCCGTATCCGCGGATGCGGTCGCGCAGATCAAGGGCAAAAGAAATAAAGCTGCAACTATTGAACACAGCCTGTTTCTTGTTTTCATTGTTATTCCCCCAGTACTCTGTAAATTAATTTTGTTCAATTGTTGGCTGCCAGTTGTGTTTTTTCATTCCTTATCAGAATTGAGCAGTCACAATTGTCCATTACATTAAAATCAATATCAACAGGCCTATTTTTCAAAAACTAAATTGGTATATAAATATAGGCATATAACCGTTAAGACAATATTAATAAGTATATAATGAAAGGAATATATAACAACCACCGATAAATAAAATAGAGAGTGCACGCTAAATTTGTTGATCCGGTTCTAAAATTCGAAGATTGAATTTTTATCTTTCTCGTAACCTTTTCAGGGGTGAAGTTTTTTATTCTGAAACTATTTAACGTATATAGGAATTTTAGCATTTCACTCTTCAATAAAATAGCCGGCAGCTTAGATATCAAAAGCTGAGGAAAGTTCAGTTAGATAATGGTTCGAGAGAATGAACATAAATCCTGAAAAAAGTTTGAGATTGAAATACATACCGGATCATTACTCGGTAGCAAAAAAATAAAAAAAGGCTATATAAAATTTCAGCCTCTACGAAAGTTACCAGAAGCTCAAATTTTACTGTTCAAATTGTCCTCCATTGGTAAAGAACATCGAGTCGCCTTCACTGGAATACAGGATCAGCTGCCCATCCTTAATAACCGCTGATTTTACACCTGCCAGGAGTTCCATATATTCGGGATCCATGGAATCAGGGCCACATGCCATAAGTGTTATGGCAGTCGAGTCAATGGTGAGATTGTTTTCTTCCAGAGTATAGCTTCCATTGCCGCTGTTGCATTCGGCTTTGACGTAACATGTTCCATCAGAGAAGAAGGCAAGGATGTAATTCTCAGGGTTAGGTACCAGAGTATACTTGTCAGAATGCTCGTAACCTTTCCACAACCATCTGATACTGGTAATTTTATCAGCTGAAATAGGTTCAAGCTGCTGGGAAATATCTTCAGAAGATTCAGACTGAGGGGAGGTACCTCCAGAAATTCCAGACTGAGAGGAAGCGCTTCCAGAAGATCCAGACTGAGAGGAAACATTTTCTACAGGTTCTGGCTGTTGTGAAATATTTGCTGCAGATTCAGAAGTATTTGCTATAGATTCAGAAGTATTTGCTACAGGTTCAGTTTGCAGGGAAATATTTTCTACAGGTTTTGAGGAATTTTCCTCCTGTTCGGTACAGCCAAGTGAAAAGGAAACTATGGTTATAATTCCTATAGTAAGGAACAAAACCAGACTTATTGACGTATTTTTCATTTTCATATTATGCCTCATAAACTAACTTGATAATCGAATGAGCTGTTTAAATATATCGGCTCTGTAGAAATCCTCAGTTTAGCGCAATTATTTCTACACTATTTTTTTATGTTACACTATTTTTTATGTTATATACACTATGAGTTTAAACTTTACTTCTTTTACTTGATTACGGAACTTTTTTGCCCTGAAAGGCTGTCTTAAAACTAAACCATTCAATAACTGGATAATGGCAATGTTAAGTTTAAAATTCATACAGTAAAATCCTCTTCTGGAGGTATCTGGTGAAAAAAAGTAACTTAAAAGGTTAATTGAAAAATTTGAGAAAATTAACCTTACAAATTTAATTTTAGCCTAATTTAGCCTATACCTAATTTAGCCTATAAGATCATTGAGATCAAGTTCAAACCCGACGACCGCGTATCCGAGAGCAAAATTGCTTATCACCTCGGGATGGAATTCTCCAAAGACTCCGAGTTTCTTGCCTCTGACATAGACATCAGCCCGCCTGCCTTCGAGAAAAGCAGGGTCCTCGGATTCTTTTACCTCGTAGGAAAGCATCATTTCCCTCATGAGGGCGTCTACAATCTCATAAATCTCGGTGAAGTTGGCCTGTGGGTGAATTGAGACGGCAGCTACGTGCTGGCCCGTTGTCTCGTTGCTTACGATCTCCCCGAACTCGAAGATTTTCTGGGGAAGTTCCCTGTGCTGGTTTAAGGCAAGGATTTCAAGGAGGTTCGGAAGCAGATTTGTCCTGAGCATTGTCTGGTCTTCGCTTATCGGGTGAAGGACATAAGTAACATCTTCCGTCTTTTGCCTGCGCATGTTTTCGAAATTGATTTTTTCGCTGGTAAGCGTAAAAGGCATCACCTCATAGTAGCCAAGGCCTACCATTATCTCGTTTACTGGAGAGCGAAGCCGGGAAATAGGGTGAGACTTTCCCGCGGTATAGGTCTCAGGCATCCTTACTTTGATATTCTCATACCCGTAACCTTTGGCAATATCCTCTACAAGGTCATAATTATGAAGAATATCGGCCCTGTAAGTCGGGACTTTTACCTCGACAGTCTCCTGATCAAGGGCTTTTGCTCCAAAGCGCATTCTCTCAAGCTGTTTAATGATTTCTTCTAAGGAGAGTTCCATGCCGAGAAGAACTTTTACTTCAGCCTTTGTAAGGAGCCTGGTCTTCGGTTCAAGGTCAGGCAGGATTAATTCCCCGCAGTCGGGCCTGACAACCTTTACGAACTCTATCTGCCCGCCTCTTTCCGCAAGGGCGGTGACTACAATGTTCAGGGCGGTATATACGGCTTCTCCAAGCCCGGTGACATCGATAAAGAGGTCGGTTGTTTGCTCGGTGACGCTTGTAAGTGTCCCGTTAATAATAGGCGGGAAAGACAGCACGTTGTCGTCTGCATCCAGGATGATAGGGTATTTATCAAAGCCCCTGACAAGATGGGCAAATCTAGTGCCTTTGGGGTGCTTTTCCAGGATTTCGGTCATGCTCATTTTTTCGGTGTAGTCCAGAGGCACGAACTCGAAACTCGGGTCGACGGCCATATACCTGAAAGGCGGCTGAATGTTTGAGAGATCGTGCACGCCTATAGAAACTTTTTTCCTGTTTCTTCCAAGTCCCCAGTGCAGGTCTTCCTGAAGGTCCATGAGGGATTTTATGGAAGAGGATGTGAATTTTATACCTCTTACAATTGCACACCCAAGAAAAGGCCTGATCCTCAGGATATCCTCGCTGACCGAGATCGAGACCTTAGACGGTTTTACCTCATATTCGGACAGCCCGGTCTCAAGGTCCAGGAAACCCCGCATTGCCCTGGCTGCCCCTTCCACACTATAAAGGTCAGGCCTGTCAGGGAAGAACTCGATATCGATATACTCGTCTTCTATCCTTTCGATATCGGCTCCTATCATGGGCACCCTTTTTATGATGGTTTCCTTATCGGTTCCTGTGAGTTTCTCGAGGTCGTCATACTGCAAGGTAATTACTGGCATTGGGAATTCATCTCGTCTTTTGCTTGCTAACTTAACCCCAAACATACTCAACTTTAGATTTAATGTTTTTGTTTGAGGAGGTATGAAGGACTTCATCACAGATCTGGAGCTGTAGTACAGGAGACAAAGTATTGTTATGGATCAAGGTTCAGACAAGGCTCGGATACTGGTTTAGATCCTTCTGGGTCCTTTCCAGATCATTTTTGTATCCTTTATATCTTGCTTGTACCCTGTATTTCGAGAGGTTAATTCTCTTAATTTTGTGAGTTCATACGATATGTCAAATTTAATTTCAGGATACTTTTAGCACAAGAAGTCAAGAAGAGTCTTAGACTTATCAAATTTAACCTCAACAAATTTCTTTTATATCTCAAGCCTTGCTACTTATCCTCAAAACTATGATACTGAGCAAAATTTGTTTTTACATCGATACTTTCAGAGGAAGCTTGTTGTCAAAAGCTTGCCGTCCCAATTAAGTATAGAAATCTGAACATTGTGATTGATCTTTGCCGTATTCCGGCAAACAGAAACGGCAACCATCATAACCATGTTTCAATGCCCGCTTGAGATCCTGATAAGCTCCTTTATTGTAACGGCCAGTTACTATTACTTTCCAACAATGTTAAATTGTCACGGATATACTAAGAGGCATGCAAGAAATCATCTTTGACGATATCGGAAGTTATCCTTTGCCTGAAGGAGTCAGTAAGGGCTGGATTCAAAATGCCTTTAAAACGAGAGCAGAGGATGAAAAACTCTTTAAGGTAATCAATGACGCCTTCCAGCAGAAAATAGACTCAGGCGTGGAGATCCCCAATTATCCTCAGTATCAGGATGTTTTCATGTTCCTGAAAGTCATTCGGGATCCTGGCTGCTGTGACAACCCTTTCGAGGTAAAACTTGAGTGCGCCAGGATCGATGAGCTGGAGGCTATAGAAGCAGTTGCCAAAACTTATAAAGAAGAGTTCGGAGAAACTCTGAAAGTGAGGATCTGTGTAACAGGCCCGACCGAACTTTATTTAAAGGAATTCGGAGGCACACAGTATGCTGATATTTACTCTCTTTTTGCAAAAAGTGTGGATAAACTTGTTCGAAATTCCATGAAATCTGCGAAAAATTTTAAGATCTCAAAGATCTCTATTGATGAACCGAGTATAGGGCTGAACCCTGAGCTTGCTTTTGATGAAAACGATATTATTTCTGCCCTTACAGATGCTTCAAAATCAGGAAGTAAACTGGGAGCTGATGTAGAGATTCATCTTCATTCTCCTCTCTACTATAATCTTGCCTGTGAAGCTCCCACAATCAACGTAATAGGAGTAGAATCGGCAAGCAAGCCTTCCTATCTGGAATTAATTGACAAAAAAGTGCTGGAAAGTACAGACTCATTTCTCAGATTGGGAATTGCAAGAACTGATATCTTCACTCTGGCAGGAGTCCTGAATGAAAGACACTCTACTAACGTCTGGAAAGATCAGCAGTACCTTCAGGAAATTGTCACAGAGCTTGAAACCCCAGCTATTATAACAAAGAGGCTCAAGCTTGCTTACGGATGTTTCGGTAACCTGATAAAGTATGCAGGTCCTGATTGTGGACTGGGTTCATGGCCTGACCAGAGAATAGCTTTTACTCTACTCTCCAATGCAGCTCAGGGAATAAGTGATTTCCGGAAATCTCTCTGACTCTGATATTTTTAGTAATTTTTTACAAACTTGCGCTGGAGTGTCAAGTTCCTTTCCCGCCTTCTCAAGGGAAATATGTCTTGAGTCTAGAAGAACTTCAGCCAATCTTTGGGAATCCAGGAAATAACCAGAGAATCTGCTCTTCCTTTATTCTGCCTGGTAGTTGTGAATTTGAAGATACACTGAGTTTAATTTTTATTATTACCAAAACTTATACCAGGGTTTACTTTTTTCTCCAGGCGATAGCAGTATTGTTTGTTTCTTCTCTTTGCTCCTGAGGTGCAGGATATAAAAAGAAAAATTTCCCTTGAAGGGAAATATCATTTTTTTTAATTATTCCATGGAGCAAATGATTCTGTCTCGTTGCCACCGGTTACGTCATTATCAACGTCGTAGTAGAAAGCTGCAAATTGAGTCGCATCAATCTTTATACCGTTATCAATAACGCAATCAATACCTCCTCCGTTAAATACTGGACCTCTGATCTCTATTACGTCTGCAGCTGCAGCAGACCCTATAGTTAGAAAAAGAATTGCTAGGGAAAGACCCAATCCAATTGCTGTTCTGTAAAATGCTTTCATTTCTCATTCTTCCTAATTTTTATTGCATTTTAAAGATTTTAAAAATTTTAAATGTTAGTATGTAAAACTGTATTTTTTGAACGGGTTGAACCTTTAGAAGAATGTGCAGGCTTATTCTAAGGCTCTCTACTCTCTTTTTACTAAAGGGCACGACTTTAAAAATCTAGCAAATTTTTTACAACGTTTATAAGGGGCTTATACCCATTGTTTCTCTTATTATTGTCTTTATTATGTATCGGATCTATGGTATATATTATAACATATATTTATCCGTATGATGTACTATATAGTAATCTGCAGTAAAATAATATGAGCGCAAAAAATGCAGAGAGAACTAGAAGAAATAGCAACTCAGTAAAGGCAGAGAATTGCAAGATATGGCAGACAGGCAGTTTACAGACCTCAGCCGGGATCATTTGAAACAGGGTTTTACCAGGGAATTAAGAAATACAAAATGATTATGGTTTTAACCTTGAGCTTTTAACCCATGTCTGATTCGGATCAAAAGACCCGGGCAATGTGCCCTACTTAGAACGGTTGCAGACTTTGAAAGGGAATACAAAATCGAATACCTTTTGAAATCCTAATTCTTTCTTTTCCGAAAATGTCTTATGCTGCGCACAACTTATGAACAGACAGAGGTTGATTGATGGCAGAAAAAAGCGAAGAATTATATCATAAAAGATTTCATGGAGCTGGCGGACAATGAAGAAGAAAATGAATCTGTTTAAAAACCCCATAAAACCCTTCACTGTTATTTTTTGGGCTTGTGTAGTTGTGTTTATGGCTATCTTCGGGCTGCTGTTGAAACGAAAGAAAGCAGACCTGATAAAAAAATGAATCCTTTTTCTTTTTGTCTATCAATTTAGTCTGGATATTAATTAGAGGCATTTTAAGGCTCACATAACTATAACCAGAATAAAATCTTTTCTTATTATTTGCAAAAATAAAGGTAACTATTCAGGTAGCCTTGTTAGGGCTCCACAATTTTTCCTCGTTCCGAGGAAAAATTGGATATAAAATGAATTATTTTTTTCTTTTATGAAACGTGAAGAGATTCTTGCTCTGTGT
>NZ_JBNAKP010000014.1:0-169208 GCF_049706645.1 Methanosarcina sp.
GCTTTCTGCAGAATTAGAGCATACATTTCTACAATCAGAAAGAATAGTTTGCCTGTTATAGAGGGTATTCTTGCGGCGCTCAAAGGAGCGCCGCTAACTATACCCTGAATAGTTACAAAAATTAAAGAAAAAAAATTAAAGAAAAAGAACGGAATAGATAAGTGAAAAGTTGAAGAGACAGATCGATCCTCTTATATGGAAGACAGGAAAAAGAAAAAGATATTGAGCCCTTTTCACAACGGGATAGATAAAACAGTCCCGGTATTCCCGAACTCAAGCGTCCTTCCGTCTCCATCGACTATTTTCTTTTTTCCATCCACATAGATGAATCTCACTGAGAGATTTCCATCTTTGCCGTATTTTGTCCAGATTGTGGTATTCCTATCTTCGGACCACATGTATTCAAATCCGGAAATATTTCCTTCGCTGCCGGTTTCTACAGAGGCTTTGCAGAGAGTTTTGTTTTCGAATTTTTCGGTTCCGGTAATTGTCAAGTTCAGGCTTTTTCCGGTAGTCGGGTCTTTTACTTGAAGCTGAGAACCTGCAGCGCACCAGCTACCCTCACCTGTCTCCGGAAGACTGACATTTATTTCGGTCATATTATTTGAGACCGAGAGATTCGTTCCCTCTCTATCGGTGCAGCCAAAGCTGAGAAATGCCGCTATAATGAGCAGAATAACCAGAACTCGTTTTTTCAACAAAATTTACCACCTTAATTCTCAGGATTTTAATTCTAAATTTTCAGGATTTCAATTTTATCAATTTTAATAACTTAACCCTGATAATATAGCTAAGAGCTGACTAATAGATTAGGGTTGATCCTGAAAATTATTCCATCATACACTCTGGAATTCGATTTTTTTGCAGGAGAAATAAGTCTTATAAGTCTTATGTGAGTTTTAAACGGGTCTTTATACTATTTACTAATAGTTATATCCGTTATTACATAAAGTCTCTCATTTAAATTTCAAGGTTTATTTTTTATAATATATTGAAGAAATATATCGGCCTGACAATCTTTCTTATATAAAATTCTTAATATCCTGCGCATAAAAAAATTTGTATCAGACTGGGGGCTTTTAATATAGACATTCATGATACAAAATAAAGAAAATGAGTTCGCCTGAAAGAAGCAACTTCTCTCTACAGTCCCTATCCCATAATCAGGATGAATTTCGAGATTAATACTCAGGATGAATTTCAATATCAATACTCAGGTCAGGATGAGTTTTTAATATCAATAATCATATTTTTAAATTAGAGAGTAAAGAGTGGCATATGTTTTAAAATAAGAAAAAACCATGATATATATTATAAAATAAGAAAAAAGGTGTGCCTTAAAAAGGATGTGCTTTTATCATATCATAAAAGGGAGTGGATAGAACGGAGGGAAGTCTTTTCAAGAGAATTCTGGTCGCAACCGACGGCTCGGAAAATGCAATAAGAGCGGCTTCTTATGGAATAAACATAGCAAAGGCAACAGGTGCTGAAGTGCATGCCCTTTATGTGATCTCTACCCAGCACGCAGTAACTACACGAACGGTTATGGGCTGGAGCGAGGCATTTGAAGAATATCTTGCGAATAAAGGGGGAGCTGCAATTGGCGATGTGAAAAAGCTGGGAGAAGAAGCCGGGGTTAAAGTTGAGCCCGCGTTCCTGAAAGGCATTCCGGCTGATAAAATCCTTGAATATGCCGAAGAAAGCAATATTGACCTTATAGTAATGGGCACACACGGCCTGACAGGCATCAAAAAATTCCTGATCGGCAGTGTGGCAGAAAAGGTCGTCAGGCACTCCAGGGTTCCAGTAATGGTTATTCGATGAATGCAGGCCCTGAAGGCCTGCTAACCTTACTTCCAGTGCCGGGAAATCGTTCTTAAACTGAAGCTTTAATCCTGAAAGATTCCCGAACCTTTAAACACGTCTTTTGCTTCCTCAAAGCTCAGATCCCCTGGGGGCACGATAATATCGGATTCCAGAATCTCTTCCGCTTCAATCGGCTCACCTTTTTGCTTTATCTCGGAAATCAGTCTGGCAAGTTCGTTTCGGAACTCTTCGGCTTTTCCTTCCTCAACCAGATCCACTATCCGGTTATCAATCTGGTTTAATTCGTCACAGAGAGTCTCAGGCGCCCTGTACTGGCCTTCGCCCATAATTCTGATTATCAATCTTCAGACCTCCTTTCTCTCTTCCGTACCTTCGGTTTTCTCTTTTTCAGGCCCTTTTCCGGCTTCGGCCTTAAGTCTGGCAAGTTCGGATTCTACGCTGGTTTTGGTGCTGATCTTTGCAAGTTCCCGATCGATTTCATCCCTGCCGCCTGTGAGGTCTTCGAGTGTGCCGGCTTCCATAAGCTCGTCAATTGCCTCAGCCCGCGCCTTCATCTCTTCGGTCTTATTTTCCGCCCTTTCGAGCGCAAGACCCACGTCCGCCATCTCCTCACTTATCCCTGTAACGGATTCGTTTATCTTCACCTGGGCTTCAGCTGCTGAGTACTGGGCTTTAATCGATTCTTTCCGGGTCCTGAAAATCTCGACTTTCGTTGAAAGGCGCTTTTCTGACTCTACCAGCTTCTCCTGCTGCTGGTCAAGTTCTGTAATTTCCCGGTCAATTCCTTCAACCTGCTGCTGAAGGGCAGCCTTTCTTTCGAGAGCGAGCCTTGCAAGATCCTCCCTGCCAGCGGCAACTGCATCTCTTGCCTGTCCTTCAAGCTTATCCGTGTTCTGGACCAGTTTTGCACGCTGGAGCTGGAGGCGCTTTTTTGAGGTTGCTACTTCTGCAACTCCCCTCTTCACGTTCTGGAGCATTTCCAGTTGCCTTTCATAAGAATAGTCCAGCGTTTCCCGAGGGTCTTCCATCATGTTAAGCACTTTATTCATCTTTGATTTGAACACCGTCTCCATCCTTGTGAATAATCCCATATATTTTCCCCTTTGCTTTTTTAAAAGTTTTCAAGCCGAATAGATGAGGCTTCAATGCATAGATCTGATAACCACGCCAGGCCCTTTCAGGCACTTTATCCGGTGACTCTGGCAGCTTTACAGTCTACTTGTTTTGGCTGGAATTATATTATTAGCATATCTATACTTCTACCTATAAATCTCTCTTCCCGAATCAAATAGCTCTCTTTCTGAATTAGATATCTCTGTTCCTGATTCAAACTTTTCCTGAATCAAACTTTTCCTTTCCTGAATCGAATATCTTTCTTCCTGAATCAAACTCTTCTTTTCCCGAATTAAAGTTCCATTTTCCCGGATCAAATTTTTCTCTTTCTAAGTTCGCTTTCCTGAAGAGGAGAATTATATAAGCTTATAATTATATATAATATGAAATTATTCGCTGATGTGCGAACGATTTATATAATCTAAATACAACTTATCTAAAGATATTATGGCAAGACCTGAGAGTAAAACCGAATTTTTTTATAATGAAAGGGGATTGATAACAGTAGGCAGTCCTGTTAAACTCCAGATCCTTAATT
This sequence comes from Methanosarcina sp., assembly GCF_049706645.1. Taxonomy (GTDB): domain Archaea; phylum Halobacteriota; class Methanosarcinia; order Methanosarcinales; family Methanosarcinaceae; genus Methanosarcina. The sequence continues at coordinate 3,479 of NZ_JBNAKP010000014.1, forward strand.
TGCTCAGGGAAGAACCCAGGTCGTTTGATGAAATCGTAAAATTTACAGCAAAAGCCAAATCAACTATTTCCGTACACCTTAATAATCTCAGGTCGTCCGAGCTTGTGGAAGAAAACTTTGACCCGAAAGATCGGCGCCGAAAGATTTATTCCCTCACCTCTAGCTACATGGGTTGCTCTCAGGAACCTTTCATCGAGCACTACAGGAATTTGCTGGAAAAAGCTCCCACAAACGGAAGTGACAGGTTCTGTTTTGCAGAAATCCTGTTCCATGCACTTTACTTTGGCTTTGAAGCATACGGGATAGACAATGCCCCGATTATAAAGACGATAGGAAGCGATCTAGGAAGATCTATTTCCCCTATTTTTGAATCCCGGACCCCTGATGAACTTCTGAAAGGGATTGCGGATTTTCTGGAATTCCATGGAAAATGTCGGGTTTCCGTACTCGCAGATCTCCCTGCTCTTCAGATTGAAGACAGTTTCAAAGCCAGATCAATGCCAGTAGTCGGAAAACCTTTTTGCACCTTTAGAGAAGGCATTATTGAGGGAATTCTTAAAGGAAAGCTGGAGAAGGAGGATTGCAAAGTTATCGAGACCGAGTGTTACGGCACAGGGCACGAGCACTGCCTTTTTAAGATAACAATATAAATTCCTTTTACAGACTCAAGGTTTTACATACAAATTATTATTAATAACTCTGGGTTCTAAACCGCGCTCCATTCTCAAAACCAACTGACTTATAAAATTTTTCCCAGGCCAGCTCTTTTTTTCGGGCGTCAGCCTATTTTTCTCCTCAGTGCGCGTTTCTCATAAGGCGATCGGTCAGCGAGCATCTCCTACTATAACTCCCATTTCGGACTTGAGGCGAGGCCCTATTGCTGCAACTATGCCAGGGCCGTCGGTTTTTTCCCGGCACACGATTGCATGTTCCAGCAGCCCCAGGCGCTCAATTTCGTAAATATCCCTTCCGTGACCTGTTCTTTTAATCGCGCTTTTGATTTCCGAACGGGTTGCTCCGTTAACCGTTACCCTGTCAGTAGCTGCTTTTTTCCAGCTCCACCAGAGGTCAAGCTGTTTTTTGGTGAACTGAGCTTTTAAATTCTTATTTGCCTCAATAACTTCAACTTCGACCGGCAAATGAGGTATAAGGCCAAATCTCGAGGCAAGCTGTTTTGGCTTCCCGCTGCCCAGAGCTTTCAGTTCCCCGGCTTCGACCCTTACAGGCACACCGATATTAACCAAGAAAGCATCCTCTCCGAACGCCTGCAAAAAACCCATGTATATCTTTCCGGATTCGGGTTTCTTCGCAGGCGTTCCATATCTCGAAGTCAGCAAATTCGCAGACACTTCTTCATCCTCGCCTTCAAGGGTGAACTCGGCCCAGTTTTCAGGGGTAATAGAGATCTCAACTTTTACTTCAAGGTCTTTCAATTCATTCTCAACCAGGGTTTTCAAAAGCTCAGCCATTCTTTCCCGGTTCTTTCCGTAAATATGCTGGAGGGTTACAACTTTTATCATACTCTTCCTACCAATTCTCTCTTCTGTTGTTTTTTCGGGAACCGGGCAGTCCCTCAGCCCCTGAGGTAAGCTTCCAGAAGTTCTTCACTTTCTTCCAGGGCTGAGATGACAGTTTCGTCAATCGGGCTTTCTGCCCTTTCAATCTGATTCTGGAGTTTCTTTATGTCCCGACTGTAAGGGCCAAGTTTCCGGGAAATCGTGTCCCTGCTGTCTCCCTGTTCCACTGCATCCCTGTGGATAGTCTCAATTTTATTCCGGAGTTTTTTTACCTTCTCAAGCATTTCGGCACTCAGAGGGTCCAGCTCTTCTGCCTGTTCAGGTTCTTTCTCTTCTTCCTCGTCTGCAGTTTCTTCCCTTTCAGTACCTGTATCTGGGGATTCCCCTCTCTGTTCTTCCGCCGGTTCTTCGGCGATTATATCCCTGAACTCTTTGAGAGCCGATTCGACCTCTTTTCCATACTCCGTAAGCTCGACAAATTTTATCCGCCCCTCGAATGTGAATCTTATAAGTCCGCACTGTTCCATTTTCGCGAGGATTCTTGTAGTATGGGCAAAGGTGGAATCTATCTCTTTAGAAATAACAGATGCATAGGTCTTCCCCATCGAGCCTATAAATAGCAGTGCGCGAGTGGGTTTTTCCTGCAAAAATAACTTTTCTGCATTTTCATCGGACATAATATCACACCGGGATTTTTTCTAGCGGATTACTTCTGGGTCTAAACCAGAGCGTTTTAAGTATTCTTCTATGGTTTATATATAATACCGTGATAGTTTCTATCCTGCATTTTTACATCTGCACTTTTACCTCTTCATCTTTACCTGGGGAACTCACCCTGAAAGCGCCCTGATTATTTCCTTTATTTCTGTTATAGGCGCATCGGTTCGGAAGGAGGTGCCGCTGAAGTGGGCCCTTGACGCTTCAAATCCATGAGCCCTGAGGGCTTCCATCAGGATTTCTATTCCGGTCGCAGAAGCTCCGAGTTCTTTACAGATCACATGCTGGTCATAGAACATCGGGATATCGAGTTCGTCCCTGCAGAAAGTAATTAACTTTTTTGCTTTATCTTTTGTGTTTAGAGGATGCACTTCAAGTTCGGAGATAACTTCGTTACAGAAGGCCTGTTCCCTGAACGGCCCAAGCCACAAAGGGCCTGCAATTTGTGTGAAAGACCCGCAAACAGGGCATTCCTTTTCGATATGTACTACAAGCCCATATACCGGCCCCCGAAATCCGCATGTCGGACAGTGAATGCTGAAGCCCATCAACTTCAGGGTTCGGTCAGTCTGTTTTGTTCCGGGAAGAACTTCGAGGTAAGTGCGAACATAGTGGCGTGTCACATGGGAAAGCAGGGGCAACATTCCTTTTTCATGTTTTGCAAGCTCTCTTGCGCAGGCTCCCAGGAGAACTCGAAGGCCCATTTCACTGTGATATTCCGTGTTAAGGGGTACAGCCGCATATTTTCTTATCCCGGCTTTCAGGTGGGCTCCGCATAAAGGGGCCGTATCCGTTGCCGTAACCGACAGCATACTCCGAGCCGAGGCCGACGCAGCGTCCAGGAAGGGTGAAGGGGTGCCAAAAGGATCAATGTCCACGATATGGAATTTTTGCTCGTGAAGCAGCACATTTGCATTTTTGCGGGTAGCCAGGGTTTTTTCCTCAAGCCCGTTAATTTTGATATTTTCCCTTATTATTTCAAATGCGTCGGGACTCCAATCATTCATCGTCGCATGGATCCCCACTTCACCTGCAATCCGAAGCCCCCTTATTCCTGAAGCTGAGAAAGCGTCCACATAACGAACTTCTTCCCTGAGAATTTCTTTTCTCGAAAGAAGCCTTTCCACAAATGCAGCCGTAGCTGCTACATTAATATCGCGGTTAAGCTCCATCTCCGGATTGTAAAAAACCGGAGCTGCCGAGGGAGGGAAGGTTGCGTCCGGAGGCGGGACCGGGACTGAAACCTTTGTTGTGCCTTCGACTATAGTTTGATATGTCATTTGAAACTGCTATACTTTGGGATCTTATTTTACAGTGATGGTTGTCTGCATTTTCGGATATCCTTTCACACTGAAACTATAGCTTCCGGGCTCTTCGAATGTATATTCCAGGGTATTCCCATAGGCAAGCCTTTGATCCTCGAAAAGGTACTCCCTGCTGGTCAGGACAAGCACACTGGATTCCTGGTAATTCCTCCATACAACCGTATCTCCGGTATTGATCTCCAATCTTGGAGGAATCATAAGATAATCCTTAAGCCTTACAGGATGGGATGTCTGCGCGGTTCCGGCGGGCTGTGCAGCCCCGGATAATCCCCCTTCTTCGGTCCCTGCTTCTGTTTGCCCTGGTTCAGGCTCTTCCCGGATTCCCGAAATTGCCGTCTCTTCCGGTGTCCCCAATTCTCCCTGCATTTCTGTTTTTATCGGTATTTCAAACTCTTCCTGTGCTATCGTTTCTTCCTGTATCCCCATTTCTTCAGGTGTCCACCCTTCTCCCTCTATATCTGTCTCTTCCGATATCCAGATATCTCCTTCTGTTCCTGTCTCTTCCGGTGTACTCAATTCTCCCTGTATTTCTTCCGGTGTCATCATTTGTCTCGGTCTTTGCGAGCCTCCTGAACTGCCGCCTGCCCCTTCATCTTCTTCCTCTTCCTCGTTTTCCGAACTCAGGCAACCCGAAATTATTACTGACAGGACTATCAGGAGTAAAATTATTTTTCTTGTTACCAATCCCCTCCTCCTTCTTATTAGTCTCCTTATTATTACTCTCCTTTTTGTTCTCCCAGTTTAATATAAGCCTTTTATAAATAATAATGCTTTCTTATAACAGTCCTTTAAGCCGGAGTTATTTTTGAAGCACGGACATGAATTTTGAGTGATAGGTGCTGATCCGGATAATATAATACGGAATTAAAATTAGTGTTACTTTGTATACTGGTTAGAAAAGAAATTAGAGCCTTAAAGCCTCAGTTACAACATGAAGCCTCAATACCTGGAAAATATTTCATTTTTTAGAGAAGATACCGGGCCTGAAAATTCACCTGCATACCTATCCTGAGTTACTCCGGAAAGGAGGGCCTGTTAAGAAATCCTGCAGTTTGCCTGTAACGGTAAAATTTCCGTAGACAGGGATTGTAGGACGCAGCCCATGAATATCCAGGGAGATGCGAAATAAAGCTTATGCGTGTCCCGGGAAGCTCCTGTTTAAAAAAGTAAAAAATTGATTTGCCGGGAGATTTTCTCGGCCTTTCCTGTAAATCCATGTTCCATAATTATTTAGACTTTCTTCGGAACAATGAAACTATTCGAACCCTTTATCAGGCCAGCTTTTCCTGAGCTTTCTACTCTTTAGTTTTAATGAACTACCCTTCAGGGCTCAGTTACACTAACACTGACATTCATTCTGGGCTGCCCGACAATACTGAAGTGATAGTCTCCGGTCTCGTTGAAGGTATAAGCAAAAGCGCGCCTGTACACAAGGTTTGTGTTCTCAAAAAGATTTTCTTCACTCACAAGGGTAAAGGCCCTTTTCGGATTGTCCTCCAGATTTAACCAGGCAACTGTTTCTCCCTTTTTTATTTCAAGACTTGAGGGACTTGCTCTATTATTTTCCAGTCTTACAGGATAGGGAGTCTGTTTTATGCCAGGAGTTGAAACCCCGACTGTTCCCTCTGTTACGTTTTCTTCCGAAGTTACGTTTTCTTCCGGTGTTTCAGTTTCTACAGCAGTTACATTTTCCTCTGGCGTTTCGGTCTCTACGGCAGTTACATCTTCTTCCGGTGTTTCTACATCAGTCAAATTTTCTACAGGGGTTGCAGTTTCTTCAGGAGTTGCATTTTCCTCTGGCGAGGGCTGTTCGTCCCCTGCGCACCCTGAGAGTAAAACGGCGCCGAATATGAGAAGCAGTACAATTATTTTTGTTTTCATTTTATTCCCCACATCTTACGATTGTGAAATTTCGGAAATAATACCTCAACTCGAAATTTCACGCAATTTCAAGCTAGTATTTGATTCGAAACTTAACCGTTCAGGTTTAATCAACCTTTATTGCCTTATACGGCTCAGTACTTTGTAGTATTGCAGTCTTTCTTTAAGGGCATTTCGAATCCAATTTTTCTTTTTCAAGATGACCCGTACATATAAATATACTTTTCACTCTTTTTGAATTATTCTTATTATTTTGAATAAGTACCCCTTTTAAAAGCTCCTGAAGCTCGCTTCCATATCCCCGGCAATTCAAGCCTGACTTATTAACAATTTTAATATCATACTCGCATATAATGGTATTCGCGGCTAAGCAGTAATTACGAGACCGTAAGCATCGGTTGTGAGATCATAAGTGCCAGTTTGAGCTCATAAGTAATAATTACGAGATCATAAGATCGCTTTTACCTGAAAACCCCTTAAAACAAAAATCCGTATCAGATCCCGCTCAAATAACGTTCCACAAAAGTAAAGCAAGAGTCCCGATAACCGCAATTATCCCGAAAGTATTTTTTGCAAGAGAGAAAAGGCTGGAAGAACCGGAGATTTTCGAAAGCAAGATTTTGTTAACCGTGCTGATCAGGCTTGCAAGCACTGCAGTGTTCGCTGCAGTCGCATAGGAGATATTTCCACTTACGGCAAGTAAGGTTACCGAGACTATTACTCCCGAACTGCTAACAAGAGCCCCGAAAGCAGTAACATAAATTCCGGCAGTTCCTGCAATTTTATAGGCAAAGCTTCCTATTATGAGGATGACGGTAAAAGCAATGCCGAATTTAAATGCCTGTCCAAGTGAAAAAGGGGACTCGATTTTAAGTTCTCCCCCACCTATAGGGCAGAATTTTTTATCATACCTGAGAGCCATTGCTATGGAAACAAGAATGATTATGGCCTGGGGAGGAAGCATAAACAGGGTTGTCTGGCCAGTAGGGTCAACGATCAGGGCTAATACGAGATTCCGGATGAGCATGGAAATATTGCAGAGCAGGATTCCGGTAAGCACGGGATCGGCCATTTCCTTTGCCCGTTTTGAGAGACCTGCAAGTGCGGCTGTTGTGGCTTCACTGTTTACAAAGCCGCCCACAAAACCTGAATAACATATTCCGCGCTTTGTGCCGAACTTTCTCAGGAGCACATAGCTTAAAAAGCTGATAAGTGAAACAAGAATTACAATAAGGATTGCAGACCTGAAGTTTATAACCCCGAAAAATTCTTTGTCCGGCGTCACCGGATAAAGTATAAAAGCTACGGCCAGGAACTGTATGGCATTGTAAAGTTCCTCTCTTGTAAGGTTCCCTGCAAACTGGTGAAGAGGCTTTTTCTGGATCAGAAGGAAAGCCACAACTATTGAAGAGATAATAGCAAACAGGCCGTAGTCGTAACCCACAAGGATACCCATTACGAAAATGAAAAAGAGGCTGATAGGGCTGGTAACCCCGATCCGTTGGAAGAGAAATATCTTGGCATAAGTAATTATGGAACAGATTGCTCCGAAAAAGAGCGCGGCTACATAGACAAAACCCGGCCCTGTTGCCTCGCTTACGAAAGCAGTCAACATGCCTGTCATGCAGGTTATGCTGTAAGTTCTTACACCGGCAAAGATTTCGTGCTCAATGCCTCTATGCTCCCTTTCTATGCCTACCATTATGCCTATCAGGAAGGATGTGGCCAGTTTTGTCATGAAATCCAGAAAAACCGGATCGAAACCGAACTCTTCAATGGTACCCGTAGCTCAACCTCTATGATTTTTCGGTCTTTAAAATCCAGAGTTAAGTTCTAAGAAATTCCTATTTAAAATTCTTATTTAAAATCTCTATAAAATCCCTATTTAAATCTCTATTTAACTTATTTAAGCATTCTATCTGTCAAGATAATCAGGCGGGTGAATAATTGTGAATAATAAAGTAAATAACTTCGCGTAGTAGAATGAACAATTACAGGTAATATTATCCTACTACTCATTCCCGCATATTATCCATTACTACTCATTTCCGCAAGGTGAATAGATGGAGCGAGCTAAAAAAATATAATTAGATAGTAAGGATGCCCCTGGTAATGAATTTAGCCCCTAAAAGGAGAAAAATGTTCAGAGTATATGAGAGCCTGTGTAATACTCTTTCAGGCACTCTTAAACCTGAGAAAAACTTCTTACAGGCAACTCTTAACCTGGAACTTCACAGATTGTTCCTTACAGGTATGCAGTACCTGAGAAAATTTGCTAAACCTGACTGAACCTGATTATAGATTGAGGTCTGGCTTTTATTGAGTCTGGCTGCTTATACCTCTATAAACTCAACCTCAATAGGTTTGCCTTCTGCCTCTTCAAGCTTAATAAGGGCGCAGGAGCCTTTGGAGGCTTCGCCCGGGTTTAACACTACCGTCTTTCCCACCTGCTCCAGGCCTTTTGCCTCATGGATATGCCCGCAGACGATCAGGTCAACTCTGTCAACGAATTTCTGGATAGCCTTACTGCCCACGTGCCCGAAAGGAAGTTCATCCCTTGCACCGTGGGGAGGGGCATGAGTCAGAAGCACTATGGTTCCGCACTCGCCTGCATTTTCGGCAGAGCAGACCATTCCTTCAAGAGCTTTTTCAATTTCCTCTTCAGAAAGCTCAAAGGGCGTATTGAAAGGGGTTGGATTTGAGCCGCCCAGCCCTATAAACCTGATATTTCCTATCTGTTCGGCTTTTCCGTGAAGGTTTACTGCCTTTGAGGCGTCAAGAGCTTTCAAGATGCTTTTCTGGTCGCAATTTCCGGGAATTGCAAGCACAGGCCTGTCAAAAAGTTCCATCAATTCTTCGACTTTTTCATCGGGCCCGAAATGAGTAATATCCCCGACAACGACTGCAAGGTCGAAATCCCCGGCCTTCTCCATCATTTCCTTTATCTTCGAATAATCCCCGTGGGGGTCAGAAATAGCTAGTATCTTCATCCTTATCCGGTCCTGTTATTCATAATTATCAGTAAGAGTACTATTATTGATGTTTATTTGCAGAGTCTTATAATTTGTAATTATTCAAAAGATCCTTTCGTATCGCTTTTTTGATAAACCTTTTTAAAAGGTTTTTGATAAATCTTTTCGCAAAAAAGTTTTTTATATCGAATTTTTTGATAACCTTTTTCTAAAGAGATTTTTTGATAAACCTTTCTTCTAAAAAGGTTTCTAAAAAGATTTCTAAAAAGGTTTCTAAAAAGGTTTTTTATATCCCTTACGTAAATATAGTGCCCATGCGCGATATCGTTATTATAGGGCATAAGGCAAAGACAAGCGGTGATATTTCTTTAAACGATCTTCCAGGTTCTGCGGGAAGAATGGATATCCTTTGCCGCTGCGTGAGTTCTGCCCTTTTTCTCTCTTTCGGAATGCGCAGGGATGTAAATGTACACCTGCTTCTGCTGGGGGAACCTGATCCCGGAAAAATCCTCAGGTTTGAAGGGCTCCACCTGAGATACCTCAACCCGGACGAGCGAAGCAGCGGTTCGCTTATCCAGAAAGCCCTTCAAAAGGATGTAACTGAACAGGATCTCCGTTCCACTCCGGGCGTCTGGATTCGCAGGGGAAATCTCGGATCCCTGCTCTCGAGCTTTGAGGGCCGCACCCTGCTCTACCTGAGAGAGGACGGAGAGGACATCAGGGAGCTTGCAGATGAAATTCGGGACCCGGTCTTTATTCTGGGAGACCATGTAGGAGTTATCGAAGAAGAGGAAGAGCAGCTCCTTAAGGCAGGGGCGAAAATTATCTCGGTAGGCCCTCTTTCCCTTCATTCCAACCACTGCATAACCCTTGTGCACAATGAACTGGACAGGGCTGAAGCGGAAAGAGGAGAATTACCCGGAGAAGCTGGCCGCCTGGTAGAGGATTAAGCTGCACTCAGGGCCAAATTGCAACAGGAACGGTTGAATTCAGGACTGAGTTGTAGTCAGCAGTGAGTTACAACCAAGATTGGGCTGCAATTCCCGGGTTTGTTTCAACACAAAAAGTTATATCCCATTTCCCTGTATCTGAATAGAAACTTATCCGGATGTGATTATCCCGGAGATTTGCATTTTCCGATTTGCATTTCCGGGTACTGGCAGTAACGTATCGTCTTTAAGGCAATCGCTCTTATGCATATTTATCCCTCGTTTCCTGATTATTTACTCAGGTCTATTTCCCGAACAAAGAGCTTAAAGAAAGTGAAAGAAAATGGATGTACTTGAAATTTCAAAGAAGATTCTGCACGAAGGCCCTGTATGTGATAACTGCCTGGGCCGCCAGTTTGCAAAATTGTCCACCGGCCTGAGCAACAGAGAACGCGGGCAGGCCCTCAAACTAGCCCTCGTCCTGGAAGGGGACCGAATTTACAAAGCTGAAAACAATGACTCTCTTCTTAAGGAGCTTATCCCCTGCAGTGCGTTTGCAAGGAAGACGCTTGGAATCAGCGGTGAAGACGAACAGTGCTGGGTTTGCCTTGACCAGTTCAAAAAACTGGATGAATGGGCCAATGAAGCCGCAAAAGCCCTCGAAGGTCTCGAGTATTCGACCTTTCTCGTGGGCACGAAGGTTAGCGGGCTTCTTAGTGAAAACGAAGAGATGCTCTGGGCTGAGGTAGGTACTGCGTACGCCGAGCAGCTTAAGACCGAGCTTAACAGGGAAGTGGGCAAGCGGATAGCCGAAAAAGTTCAGAAAGATGTGGACTTTGAAAGCCCTGACATTACAATTACCCTTGACCTCGCAAAAAACAAGCTTGAACTTCAGGTCCGCTCGGTATATATCCTGGGGCGCTACCGCAAACTGGTCAGGGGAATTCCCCAGACCCGCTGGCCGTGCAGGAAATGCAAGGGCAAAGGATGTGAAAACTGCAATTTTACAGGGAAACAGTACCAGGAATCCGTAGACGAGCTTATAAAGGGGCCTGTAGTCGAGGCTTTCCAGGCAATAGATACGGCTTTTCACGGTTCGGGCAGGGAAGATATCGACGCCCTGATGCTCGGAAGCGGGAGGCCTTTTATAGTGGAAGCAAAATCCCCTAAAAAGCGCAACACAGATCTTGAAGCCCTCATGAGGAGCATTAATGAAAAAGCTGCCGGAAAAGTTGAGGTAAATGAGCTTGCTTTCGCTGGAAAAGATATGATTGAGATCCTGAAAAGCTCAAAGGCGGATAAAACTTATAAGCTTAAAGTTACATTTAAAGAGCCTGTTTCAGAGGAAAAGCTTAAATCCAGCCTTGAGGCTTTGAGTGGCGTAGAGATCTCTCAGCAGACTCCGAGGCGTGTGGTTCACAGGCGGGCTGACCTTGTCAGGAAAAGGCACGTGCACAGTATCAGGCTTGATGAACTGACAGACGAGGGTTACGCTTACATAACAGTAAACTGCGAAGGCGGACTGTATGTAAAAGAGCTCATTTCCGGAGATGAGGGTAGGACAAACCCGAATCTGAGCGGGCTTTTAGGTATTCCTGCGCTTGTGGAAGATCTTGATGTAGTCAACGTCGATATTTAAATTCAATCTGAATCAGGTTTATTTAATACGCAGGGTCAGGAAAGCATTGCCTGACTGAACGTTTTATTTAAATAATATCCATCTTATCTAGAGAAAAACTGTAATATACTATAGAGAAATTAATCGAGCATTCTAAGGAGGAACATGCGATGACAAATTCCCACGGTGAAAAACGCTGCACAAGATACAAATTACAGAAGACAGTTCGTGAAAGAGGAATTTCCCCTGTAAGCAAGGCAATTCAGGAATTCGAAGAAGGGCAGATGGTCCATATCGACATTGACCCGAGCATTCAGAAAGGTATGCCCAATCCGAAGTTCCAGGGCTCTACCGGAAAGGTAATCGGACAACGCGGCCGTTCATACATTCTTCGGGTCCGCAATGGAAATGCGATGAAGGAAGTTATTTCCCTCCCTCAGCACCTCAAACCGCAGAAATATTAATTCCCATTCCAGGCAGTTAGGTTGTAAAACCTAACCCCTTTTATCCTGAGTTTACAGTATGCAGGCCTCTACCGTAGCTTGGGCTTCTGCCAGGGATTTTCGGGAACTTGCAAGAGTAATGGCCTGTAATTAAGTGTAAAACCCAATGTCCCCTGGAAAACCTGCTGAAGACAAGAGGGGAATTTTGAAGAAACTGCTTTTAAAAATCTGGTATCTTAGCCCGATATGGGAATATCTATAATTATATATCGTTTGTCAGACATATACCTGAGCCAGATCAGGATAAAATTATTCGGAACAATTTCAGATTATTATTAAATACGATCGAATTTCGTGCGTAACGGTAATCTGGATAAGGCATGATCAGTGCAAAGGATGCACAATCCTGAGCTTTATTCAGGTTTCGGGATACTGACAGGCAGAAATTTATTTGAAGCCAGGAACTCCTGGAGAATTGAAGAGTGATCAGAACGGATTACTCAGCAGGGAATGGCAACTAGTTACAGCTTTTAAGTCGAAAAGAGTGTATTCCAATGATAGTTAAGGAAGTCCTCAGTGAAGAATTATTGACCCTGGCCGAAGTCAGAGAACTACTTACCAGGATCGTCGAAGAGCGCAGAGAGCAGGGGCTTGAAGTAGGATACGGATTCAGAAAAGCCCTGCGCCATGCTGAACAGTTCTCAAAAATTAGCGGACAGAAATCAAGAGAACTGGTTAACAGGCTGTTAGAACTCGAAAAAATGAAGCCTTCAATCGCGGTCAGGATCGCAGATATTCTGCCTCAGTCCAGGGACGAAATCCGATCAATTTACGCTAAAGAAAAATATACCCTTAGCAATGAAGAACTTGATCAGATTCTTGATTATGTGCTGGAAACTATTGAATAAAACTGAGATGCAAAGGGAATAAGCTATATAGCAGTTTTCATCTTGTTATTTATAAGGGAAGTATCCGAAACTTAGAGTACTTTAAAATATCAGGGAGTAACCTGATCTGAACTCAAACAGAGAGGACTCTTTGGGTTATGGAAGAATCGAGTCCGGGGATGCCGGTTACAGGGTAGTCTAAAGTTTTATTATAGAACACTGGAAATTTGTGAATAGCCGACAGGTCCGATTAATGAGATAGGTCCCAGACCGGATAGAGTGAATAGGGCATATCAGGATCAGGCAGATCCTGAACACAGATTTCCATGGGATTTCATATTTATCGATAGGATGGGTGCTGATGAGAGTAGAGAAGTCGCAATCAGGTAGACCTTACGCTGGCAGATCAGCTGCTGAAAAACCTTCTTATGGCGGCAGGCGTCCGACAGGCAAACCGCAATCCGATAGACAATCAGAGAGAGCTCCGCGCTCATCCGGAAAATCCCTGGAAAGCTCGCAGGAAAGAGAGGAATATGCATGGGTTCTCGACTACCTTCCCTATGGGAAGTCCGTTGACGGCACTGCAGCATACCAGAAGAAACCTCTTGTCCAGGCTGTGGGAGACAAAAAATTTACCCTTATGGAGCTTGTTCCCAAAAGCGGGGTGGTTCCTCAGATCCAGGCAAGAGTTTATATAGGGCCGGGAGATCGGAACGAAATCGATCACGTGAAGCAAAGGATAGGCTATTCCGATCTTACGACAGGAGCTAATCTTGAGCTGCCTTTTATCCTTGAAGCCTGCGTCAGGCATCAGGAGGAACGCTTTGTAAAGTTTTTCAACGAAGCCCATTCAATAACTACCCGGCTTCACATGCTTGAACTCCTGCCCGGGATAGGAAAAAAGCTCATGTGGTCTATAATTGATGAGCGCAAAAAAGGGGACTTCAAGAGTTTTCAGGATATCCGGGAAAGAATTCCAAGCCTGCATGACCCGGCTAAAGTCCTTGCACACAGGATTGAAGAAGAGCTCAAAGATGACTTCATCAAATACAGGCTGTTCACGACTCCACCGCGCCGTCAGAAAGCCGAGTGAGATGTGAATCTCTCTGTTCTATTTTTTCAATAATGCTCTCAAGATTAAGTCTTTTCAACTTTTGGTTATTCCTTTAATTCATATATTCGTTTAATTCACATTAACTCCGCTTCAGGTTTACTCGAATTTACATAGTATGGTTTGCTTCAGATCAAAGTACCCGGCTTATTCAGGAAAGTACTGATTTATTCAGGAAAGTACTTGATCTACTCAGGAGGTTTCAGCTCTGGTTCGTTCTCTTCTTAAAAAATATAATATAAAAGGAGGCACTTTTGATCAGCATTTCCTGGTCGATGCAGGCTACCTGGACAGGATAGTGGCTGCTGCTGATCTGGGGCCCGAGGATGTTATTCTTGAAATAGGTGCAGGTATCGGAAACCTTACTGAGAGGCTTGCACGGAAGGCAAAAAAAATAATTGCAGTTGAACTTGATCCTGCCCTGATCAGGGTTCTCCATGACCGTTTCGATGAGGTTGAAAATGTCGAGATCATTGCCGGCGATGCTCTTAAAGTCGATTTTCCGGAATTCGATAAGGTCGTTTCAAACCTTCCTTATTCCATCTCTTCGGAGATAACTTTCAAGCTTCTTCGCCGTAAATTCAAACTTGGCATTTTAATGTACCAGTATGAGTTTGCAGCCAGGATGGTTTCCCTGCCCAACTGCAAGGACTATTCCCGTCTTACGGTCGACACCTGCTATTTTGCCGATGCCTCCATTTTGATGAAAATCCCGAAAAGCGCATTCCAGCCGGCACCTGAGGTTGATTCTGCGGTGGTCAAACTTGTTCCCCGCCCTGCACCTTTCGAAGTTAAAGACGAAGCTTTTTTCATGGATTTCGTGGCCGCAGTCTTTAGCCAGCGCCGGAAAAAACTGAGAAACGCAATCCTGAACACAAATCATCTACTCAAAATTCCCGACATTAAAGAAGTAATTGCCCGCCTGCCTGGGGATTTAATGAGCAAACGCGCTGAAAACCTGACTCCAGGCGAGCTTGCGCAGGTTGCAAATCAGATAATTGATTTAAAGAAGTCAGTTTCAGAAAAAGAAATAAAAGAATAAAGAACTCGAAACATGGTTGAAATCGAATACAGGAAAGCCCGGATCAAGCTCGGGTATACGGACCTTGTCTATGAGCCTGCAGAAGACTCCGTCTTGCTTGCCGATGCAGCCCTTAAAGAAGCAAAAGCAGGCATACATATCCTTGAAATCGGGACCGGTTCAGGTTTTGTATCAGCCGTACTCCTTGCAAACCTTAAGGATATCCGGCTGATCGCTACGGAAATCAACCCCCATGCCGCCCGATGTGCGAAAATAAACGGTGTTGAGGTTATCCGTACCGACCTTTTCAAAGCGCTCAAACCCCGGAGCCTGGAAACCCGTTTTGACCTTATTCTCTTTAACCCGCCCTATCTGCCCACTTCAAGAGAGGAAAAAGTTCCGGGATGGCTAAACTACGCTTTTGACGGCGGAACCAGTGGAAGAGAGACCCTGGACCGGTTTCTGAACGAAGTAAGGGATTATCTCAAGCCCGGAGGAGAAATTCTTGTGCTTATTTCTTCAATTACCGGGCTGGATCCGGTTAAGGAAAAAATGGAGAAGCTGGGATTTGCGGTTGATGTTGTAACAAGGAAAAAGATTTCTTTTGAGGAGTTAATGGTTGTCCGGGGAAAACTCCTGTGAATCTCCGAATAAAAACTCTCAAAATTGCCTTTTTATTAATTCAGCAATAAGTTCTTGTTTTATGGCATAATTCAACATTAAATTCTCTTTTTATGGAGTTTCTAAAGAACTTACAGGCTCGTTTTAAGGGATTTTCCATCCGAAGTTCTATATTCTATTAATGAATTAACTACCGTCTCGAAAATATAGTTAAAACTGGCAGATTGTAAACGTTCTCAGGTTGAAGGCGTTTGCATGGATTAACTGGAGATAAAAACTGGATGTATTATGATGAAGCCGCTGACGCGGTTCTAAAGGTCCTGAACACGTCCGAAGCCGGGCTTAGTTCGGGAGAAGTGGAAAACCGGCTTGAAAAGTACGGAAAAAACGAACTTAAAGAAGAAGAAAAGACTTCGGTTGTAAAGCTTTTTCTTGACCAGTTCAAAAGTTTCCTGATTCTGATTTTGATGGCTGCGGCACTGGTTTCCGCTTTCCTCGGAGAGCTTGTTGATGCTTCAGTGATCCTGTTTACTGTGATCCTTGCTGGCGTGCTTGGTTTTGTCCAGGAGTACAGGGCAGAAGAGTCAATCAAACTTTTGAAATCACTGACCAGCCCCGAAGCCCTGATAATAAGGGACGGAAAAGAAGTAAAAATTCCCTCTTCCCTGCTTGTCCCGGGCGATATTTTGCTTTTGCAGGCAGGAGACCGGATTCCTGCGGATGCAAGATTGCTTGAGGCTCTTTCCCTGAAGGTAGACGAATCCTCCCTTACCGGAGAATCCGTTCCTGTAGAAAAGAGCACCTCAATTTTCCCTCCTGAAACCCCGCAGCCTGACAGGAAGAATATGGTTTATACCGGAACCTCGGTCACCTACGGCAGGGGAAAAGCCGTTATTACGGCAACAGGCATGAGTACGGCTTTCGGGAAGCTGGCCGGGCTTCTGGGAGAAATCGAAAGGGAAAGAACCCCCCTTCAGGAGAAACTTGACCAGTTCGGGCGCTGGCTCGGGATTGCGACCCTTATAGTTGTGGCTTTTGTCGCTATACTCGGAATCTTTCAGGGCTTCGATCCTTTTGAGATGTTCCTCTGGGGGGTTGCCCTTGCAGTTGCTGCCATACCCGAAGCTCTTCCTGCAGTTGTGACGGTCGGGCTTGCTCTTGGCGTCCGAAGAATGGTGAAAAGGCATGCGCTTGTAAGAAAATTGCCGTCAGTAGAAACTCTTGGCTCTACCAACATCATCTGTACCGACAAGACCGGGACGCTTACCCAGAATAAGATGACAGTAGAAAAGGTGTACGTAAACGGGACTCTCCTGAACGTTACAGGCGAGGGATACAAACCCATAGGAGACTTTTTTAGCGGAGACAGTCCTGTTTCCGAAGATGTACATCTTCACAGGCTGCTGGTTACAGGAACCCTCTGTAATGATGCAGGGCTGGTTAAAGAAGAAGGAGTCTGGAATATCACAGGCGATCCCACCGAAGGCGCTCTTGTAGTCGCGGCAGCTAAACAAGGCATCTGGAGAACCGCCCTTGAGGAGAAACACAGGCGTAAAGGAGAAGTTCCCTTTTCTTCCGAGCGGAAGAAGATGACTACCCTGAACAGTTCCGAAGACGGGTTATATGCATATTCCAAAGGAGCTCCTGAAGTTATCCTTGCTTCCTGTACGAAAATTTTCCTTGGAGGATGTGAGGAAGATTTAACCCCTGAAAGAAAGCAGGAAATCCTGGATGTCGTAAACGACCTGGCA
The DNA here is from genome assembly GCF_049706645.1 of Methanosarcina sp. GTDB lineage: Archaea > Halobacteriota > Methanosarcinia > Methanosarcinales > Methanosarcinaceae > Methanosarcina. Next base: position 20,272 of record NZ_JBNAKP010000014.1, read on the forward strand.
AACCAGACGCTTCGGGTTATGGGATTTGCCTACCGCAGGGTTCCTGAAGATATCCTTCCTGAAGAAGCTGAAAAAGAGATGGTTTTTGCAGGGCTTATGGGTATGCGCGATCCTCCAAGAGAGGAGGTAAAGGTTGCGATTGCTACCTGTACCAGTGCAGGAATCAGGACAATAATGATTACAGGCGACCACAGGACCACGGCTTTTGCGATTGCAAGGGAGCTTGGGATTTTCCGGGAGGGAGACCTTGTCCTTACAGGTGTCGAACTTGATGCCCTTGATAACAGAGAATTTGAAGAAATCGTGGAGAAGATTTCGGTCTACGCAAGGGTATATCCCGAGCACAAGCTGAAGGTGGTTGAGGCTCTCAAGAAAAAGGGATACATAGTTGCAATGACCGGAGACGGGGTAAATGATGCTCCTGCCCTGAAGGCTGCAGATATGGGCATTGCTATGGGGATCACAGGCACGGATGTCAGCAAGGAAGCCTCAAGCATGATCCTGACCGACGACAATTTCGCATCCATTGTGTCGGCAGTCGAAGAGGGCCGCAATATATTGAAGAATATTAAAAACTTCATTGCCTACGGCCTCACCTGCCACATAGGGGTGGTCCTTATTGTGCTGGTCGGGGTGCTTGCCTGGCAGATCCTGCCTGTCATTGCGGTCCAGATCCTATGGATCAACCTTATCACCGACGGCCTGCCTCCAATGGCGCTTTCCCTTGAAGCTCCTGACAGGGGGCTTATGACGCAGAAACCCAGGAAATCAAAAGAAGGGCTGGTTTCAAAAAGAATGCTTATAGCAAGCCTCGGACTTGGGCTTCTGATTGCAGTACAGTCTCTTGGGGTTCTTTACTGGGCTCTCAATAACGGGGTGTCCCTTCCGAAGATCCAGACCCTGATCTTTACCCTTGTGGTTATTTCCCTGATGTTTAATGCCTTTAACTGGCGCTCGGAGAGGTATTCGATCTTCTCCCTGGGAATCTTTACCAACAGGTCCCTTATCTATGCCGTACTGAGCACCATAATCCTGCAGCTTGCTGCAATCTATATTCCTATTATGCAGACGGCTTTCAGGACTGTTCCCCTTTCGCTTTCCGACTGGGCAATGATAATTCCGCTGGCTTCGACCACGCTTATAGCGATGGAGTTTACGAAATATCTGGAATGGAGAATGCACAGGTAAAGAAGGAAATAGGTTCAGATGAACCGGAAAATCGAATTGCATGAATAAAGGAGTAAAAGAATAGAATTCGGATTAAAACCAAGATTGAATTAAAATGGAAATAAGAAACGGATTTGCTTTTAAGCATATCCTTTTCCATCTTCTCTAAGATTTATAGTAACTGGAAGCTTTTTTAATTAATTCTAACTTAGAACCTATCCGAAGACTCGATTAGGTTTCCTACTAAATAGATCTATAATATTCCGTGTCCGTTTAATTCTACATATACTATTTTAAAATCTCCGGGCTATAACCAACAGAACGAAGGTCTCAGTATAACCTCTTTCCAGGTCTTTATGTAATCCATGACTGACTGCCTCTTTTATTAGGCCGCCTACCTCAAAACTATAAATTAATATGCTTCTAGTGATAAATATACAATACGAGCCTATTTTTTATCCATTATCCATTTAACTTCTTTCTTTGAACAGAAAGAGTGTCTTAATTAAGGCATATAATTATTTGAAGATATTCAAACGTAGTAATACTTGAATAAAAAGGATGGAAATCAATTAAAAAAAGTACAAAAACGTATAATCACTATATTTTGGCTTGCTACATGTTTTTAACGTTTTTATGTTTAATATTGTTATTGAAGGGAAAAATATTGTCTTCAAAATATAGGGTCTGTCGATAGCTGTTTTTAAAAGCGTTACATGGTCTCTGGAACGAAACTAAACTCAAAAACATAGTAGGCTTTAGCCGATAACGATTAAAAGAAGCGAGTGAACAAGAGTCTATTTGATATGAAGGAGAATTTTGGGATTTAGAACAATTTTATAGAGTAAATTATTGAGAGTAATAAACTCCAAACAATTCTTGCAAATAAATCAGAAAGTGTTATTATTTTTCATATTTTATTGCTATTCGTAAGATTTTTCTACTGGATTGTAAATAATCTGTTTTTGTGAATAAGTTTAGAGTCAAAATAAAATTTTTGCTAACACATTTCTTCTAACACATTTCTTCATTAGTAGAGGAAAACCATAAAAAATGTAATTTCTGTTTTTCAAAGTACTTCCCACCTTCTCTCAAAACATATTTTCATAGGAACTTATCCCAAGGTCAGTACTGTTTACATTTGGTAGTATTATTTACACTTTCGTTTAATTTCGCTTCGAAATAACCGGCAGTTACTTCATCCTTATGTGCTGCGAAGGCAGCTAAGACTTCCTCTTTTTCTCGTTCGGGAACATTGTAGTAATCGAGTGATTCTTCGAGATCTGCTGCGACCGCATCGAACTCTTCGGGTGAAATCCGCAAGTCACGATGAGCATCTGCGAGGTTTTTGCCTGTATAGTTGAATGGCCCACCTGACACTGAAGCAACCCATAGAGTTCTCATAAATTTGAGGCCTGGCAATCGATCTAATTTATTGTTGTGCCATTCCCTCAGTGCAGGGTTTTTTGAATTTTTCCCAGCAATCGGATCGTTCACAATAGTATCGCTGAAACGATTCACTACCAGAGCGATAGCATAGATCCCACCAAGACGTTCATACAAAGATTTGTCTTGTTTCCCCTCATTCTCTTCCTTACACTTCTCGCTTACTACTCTACCTTCCGAATCATCAAGTTCTCCGCCAGCAGCATATACTGCACTTACTGCCGCAGCAGTCAGTGACACTAAAAAACAGACTGCCAGTAAAACGGCTATTGTCTTTTTGATTTGACTTTTCATATCTACCACCCCTTATTTCCAATTGTCTTTTTATATGCCGTTATAGTGAGAAAAAAACTTACAGTAGCCACACTTAAATTAAAAAAGACTACATATAATTCCCCAAGTTGAATAAAATAGAATATCTTAATATAACCATATAATTTTGCATTCTTTAGAACACCAGCATGTATTCGATTAATATAAATGTAGAAAGTATACTAGAAAACATGGTTAAAGGATATACCGTGTAAAATGAAAAAAATTTATTGAGAAAGGTAGTGATAAATATATAATCTATTTATCATATTTTTTGCACTTAATACACTTATTGAAGGAAAAAATACCATAGTCTAAAAATCAATCCTAATGATAACTATTTTAGAAGATCTGTAAATGGTTTCGTTATCAGTTATGTTACCGATTGTCTTCTCAAAGTATGGGTAGTATCTCATTGTTTCTGTTATCACGCTATATTTACAAGAGGGCATGATTGCAAAATACTATACGTTTCGGATAGACATTTAATTTTTCTGAAATCAGAATTATTTTTTAGTGTTTTAGATAGTTGGCAAGTCGAGTTACCTGACAACTCAAAATGAAAAAGCAAACTACTGAAAACAGGGAAGCACGAAAGAAGCGACACCATTATTTCTATGCCTTAGCTACCGTTATAGTAGTGTTCGGATCGGGCTTTTTTTGCCCCAAGCTTCAAGTTCGGAGGGATTAAAAACGGCTCTTCGCTGTTTCGAGTGGGTAACTTATATCCATTTCATTAGTATTGAAGTAACATGCCCAAAATTCAGAAATATTTATTGTTGAAAATCAAATTCAAACTCAATGTTTTTCTTTTGATTTGGCTACCTTTTAACTAAGTAATTATTTTCAACCCATACAGAACAGCGAAGAGCCTTAAAAACCTCCGTGGCACGGGAAATACGGAATAGAGCTAAATGATATTGAATAAAAATAATCCTGTAATCATATATAGAACAAAAACAATAAGTATGAACATTATGACCCCAGTAGAAAGGGAGAATCCAACCTGCCCGGAATACTTCCCGGAATTTGTCATAGGCATCGAGTCGCCAGCCGACAGGACGGAAAAAGCGCTCTGGTTTATTTTCCGGGGCCGTGAGATTCTCGTCAAGCTTAATAAAAACCCTGGAGTAATTCCCAGACTGCTGGATTTTGGCGAGCTTGGGCTTTCGGGAATCAGGGAACAGTATCTAGGGATGCTTGAGGGAATACACTGCTATTCCGTGGAACTTTCCGGAGACGCGCAGGCACCTGAGGGAATGAAATTCGTGGATCTCAGGCAGGCGTATTCGGAAATGAATGAAAAGTGTTTTACGCTTGTTAATAAAGCAGTCCAGGTTATGGAATGGGACAGGACAAACCAGTTTTGCAGCCGATGCGGGACAAAAACCCTGCAAAAGCCCGGAGAAAGGGGAAAAGAGTGTCCTGACTGCGGGGAGCTTTTCTATCCGAGAATCTCACCTGCTGTTATAGTGCTTATCCGGAAAGGGCATGAAATTTTGCTTGCAAGGTCCCCGAATTTCCCGCAATGCCTATATGGTTTGATAGCCGGTTTCGTTGAGCCAGGAGAATCAGCCGAAGCTGCTGCTGTCAGGGAAATCAGGGAAGAAGTGGGAATTGAGGTTAAAAATATCACTTACTTCGGAACACAGGCATGGCCGTTTCCGAATTCTCTTATGATCGGGTTTACTGCGGAATACAGTTCAGGGGAAATCCGGCCCGATGGGCTTGAAATTGATGATGCCCGATGGTTTTCGGTTGAAAACCTGCCTGAACTGCCTGGAAAAATAAGCATTGCAAGACAGCTGATTGACTATTTCCTTAAAGAAGAAGGAGTTGAAATTTAAGAGCCTGATTCATGTTTTAGTTTAAGTTTTATTCATCCTGCATAAATAGCTCAAAAACCCGTCTAAAGCCTGTGAAAAACTTTTCTCTTTCCTCTGGTTTAGGGTCTGATTTCTTGCAGACCCTCCGGAGACCCCGAAAAAAAACGCTTTCGTGGTTTCTTTCTGGAAAATTCTTTTACCTTCTTTTGAACTCACCGACCCGAACCCAGACCCCCCGCGGTTCATACCTCTCCGGAGCCTGCCCGCCTGCATCCTTGAGGAATAACAGAGGCGAAAAAAATTCAACATCAAAATTCTGAAAAATTTAAGATTTTTTTCTCTTTTTCTTCTCAGGCTCCACAGGCTCGGTTAAAAAGAATCCAAATGATGCGAAATCTTTGACATCGATTTTGTGAGATTCCTTACCTGAAGAGATAGCAGGAGTTATGAACCGGAAAAACTCACTGGCATACTGCTCATAGCTGAACCCCTCAGCCTCGATCACCAGTTTCCATTTATTTTCCATTGACAGTATACCCATGAAGGAGATCATAAGGTACATCGAGGTCAGGAACGGATCGAGATCGGCCCGGATTGTACCGTCATCGATACCCTCCTGGATCGCATCCCGCAGGATCAAACGGCAGGTGCCATACCCCTTTCCAATCTCTGCGCTACACGGATTTTCTTTGGAAAAACGCTCAGAACCGTAAAAATGGATCATTCGGAGGTAATGAGGGTATTCCTGTGCATACTGGTAATAGGCCTGGCCCATCAGGACTACCTTGACAATACCCGGCGCCTGTTTCTCCATGCACTCCGTGTATTTTTCCTTCAGGATCTGAATACCACGAAGTACAATGGTTGCGAAAAGTGTTTCCTTATTTTTAAAATACAGATAAATTGTAGCCTTATTCAGTTCGACCTCGCGGGCGATGTCTTCCATGGAAACATCTTCGTAACTTCGAGAAAAAAAGAGACGCTCGGCTGCATCAATGATCTCGGTCTTTCGCTGTTCCTTTTCTCGTTGTCTTCTATCGGCGACTCCCATAGTTCTACTCAACCTGACCCACATTTATAAATTCATGTTTTATATTATAACTTTCAGTTATATGATTTAAGGAATGAATGTATTCCAGTTTTCCGGTTTTAGCGATTGCGATACCACCAATTGAGATATATTCATTAGATAAAATATTCAGGTTCCTTTCGCTGGCTATAGAGCGTATGGAGACGCACTGATGCATCTTTTACCAGTCCGGGTTTCATGGATCTGGCATTTTGAGGACAGCTCTTGATACACGCACAGCAGGTAATGCATTTTTCTATATCGATCAAACGGGAATTTTCTGCATCAACAGCACCAACAGGACACTTCTCTGCACAGATTCCACACTGGGCACATGCATCACTGACTGCGATAAAATCAACAATCCACAGTTTCGTAACCCCTCCATAAGGATAATTGCCAGGCACATGCACATCAGAAACCTGAGAGATCGATGAAACAGATTGCAGCTTTTCACGTATTTTCCGTCCAAGTACTTCTGCATGGTGTAAATCATCTTTATCGGGACGTCCCTGTGCAGTTGGTGTCTCGGAATTTGAGAACGAGTGTTCCCCGATATATGCTGCCCCGGCAATGGGAATACCCCCACATTTCATTACAGTATTTTTTAGTTCGAGCAGTGCATCGTCATATACCCGATTGCCATAAACCACAACATAAATCGTCGGTGTATTATGAGCCTGAATTGCACTCAGCCATTCATTTAATAATGCCGGCACTCTCCCCATATAAACAGGAACTCCAATAACAAGCAATTCATTCTCCGAGGTCACCAATGGTTGTTTTCTTGCATCCGGTCCGGTAATATCAATTAATTCCACGGTCCCCGGATTAATACCACGCACAATGCCCTGAACAACCGCTTTTGTTGTTCCGGTAGGTGAAAAATAAACCAGTTTCACAGATTCCATTTTCATTTTATTTACTCCATCAATTGTGTAACTCTAAGTTATAATATAACGATTGGTAATTAAATAACTGTTGGTTAGTAAATAACTGTGAGTTAGATATAGTATTTCTCAGGGAAAAAATATCAAATACCTAAGGAAGGCTCCTAGAGAGTTTTTTTCTTTCGGTATCCTTCGAGTCAGGTTCTGATCTCTTACAGGTTGCCTAGAGAATTACCACAACCAAAGAAAAAGAGCCTGACTTAACAGAAATTGATTCCTCAAAAAATTAACTAAATCTGTTTTTAAAAATTTTTTAGTATCTCTCGATCCTATTTTTGATATACATTATACCAACGACCACCAACCCCACACAGGCTAATATAAGCAGGAAATGGTCTTTTATAAAGTATATTGCGTCTAAAATACCTGGGTGTTCTTCTAACCAAGTTCCTAAAAGGATTGCAGTTCCAAGAAATACAATAAAACCGTCATCTTCTGACATTATTTTAAATCCTCTTTAGTATATTCGGGTTCTCCTTTTTCTGAGATCCCCAATATAGAATACTCTCTAAATGTATAAAAATTTGAGTGAAGCGTGGTGAAAGTATTCTTTTTAGTAATACCTAGTCCCTTTTTTACAGTAGTAACCTATTAGTCATTTTTAAAATAAGTCGATTAGAATTCTGGTATTGTCTCTCTGTACAAAAAGGTACGAATTAAATCTTGTAACTGCTACAATAGATAATAAATAAAAAAGAAGGAATGAAAAGCGAAAAAATTTTAAAAAGGAATTGAACAAAGGTAAAAAGGTCTATCTTAGGTTGTGTAAATCTTTTTTAATTGTGATCTAATATCTGCTACTTTGCAGATGCTAGATCTTAGATAAGATTTCATATTTTGGTATTCAATAGTACATAAAGTTTGTATTTGAGGATTAGGGTTTTTACAGTTGTTTTGTATATAAATGCGAGCGTTCTCTGCTTCACTTAAATCTTCAAAAAATTGGTTTATTTCAGATGATAAGTTGTAGTCAAATTTACTAATGTCATACTTAAATAAAAAGTCAATATCATTTTGCGAGTATAATGGATTGACAGGGACATAGTTAGACTTTAAAGTAGATTTACTTTCATTTTTGAACATTTCAGCAAGTTGTTGATATTTTGGAGCACTGAACTTTGCAAACTTTATGTCTATAGCTTTTGCAGCATCTTTTGTTTTTTCTGATTTTTGTATATTGAATATCTTGTCTGCACTAGTTTTCAAGGATTCCTGACTAGATACACCTTCCCATGCCTGCTCTTTCCCTGTAAAAGGAATTTGTTGCAACACATGCAGCACAAAACTAGCAACATTTCCGGCTGCAAGCTTCTGTTGATTGTTTTTGTTTTCACTTTTATTTCCATCAGCCCAGTCACAGATAGATTTGACAAGAATCCAATCGACTTTCTTGTCTAAACAAGCAACGTACAGACCAGAGCCTTCCATTTCACCACCAATAGCTTCTGGACATAGATCACACAACTGTTGACGAAAGTCGATATTATCCACCAATTTTTCGCCAGAAAGTATGAGACCAAAATTTACTTTACACTTTGATTCGTCCCAGTCAAAATCAGCGCTTCGGAAATAGCTCAAAAGCCGTGGAGATGCGTGTGCCTTATCTCCACGCAGAATTATTTTAGGACTTTCATCCTTTGTGCCAATTCGTTGGAGTTCATAAAGCATCAATTGCTGTGAAACCAAAATCTCGCCGATAGACTGTTTTTCTGAGTCCATGCCAAAGGCAATTCCTACCATAATTATTATACTAGGAGATAAAGCATGAATACCTTTTTCAACAGTCTGTAAAGATGCTCCTGGTCCTCCAGATCCCATTTCAGATTGAACCATAAATATTTTCGCTCCATTGATACTGCCAATGGAGTGATATATCCTGTCGCCGATAGGTACTCGTTGAGGCACTTGGACAGTTGCATCTTGGAAGATCTCAATAACTGCTTTACTTTCTACTTTAGTTGCAGTGACCAACAAAACATCAGCTTTCGGGTTCATGGTACCATTAATTGTGTTTTTAGTTACTTCTGGGTCTTCCCAGAAGTTTTGTATTCTTTATACACGTTTAATTGCCAGATGCATTTGCTAATATGTTTTTTATATGTTAGTAGTTCTATTTCATATTCAAGAAAAGGAGTTACAACTCTAATCGATCTAGACGCAGATACCCTCAAACTAAATCTTCTTACTTCTTCTTCTGAAAAAAGTTCTTTCAATAAGCCTTCTGTGCCATAATATGCTTCATAGTATTCTGCATCGTAACGAGTATTATAAGTAGCTGTGTCTAAAAGGTGTTGAAATTGCTTGGTTTTTTCGTTGATTAATTCCAAGGCTTTTTCCTTTGAAATGGGCATATGTTGGTTAATAGCCATAGGTATGTATAAAATTTATTATTCGTTGCTTGCTTGCCTATTTTCATACACAGGTGGGTTTAATTTTCTTATTGATCCTAATTTCTGGATCATTAGGAGGGTGAAAACCCTCCCTCCACAAATACAGATTACTTTTTTGTGTGCTAAGAATGTACCCTTTTATGCACTTTGTAACTGCACAACTTAATGAACTTTTTGCTATATTCTTATAAGTAATTATATAATTTAAGATAAAATTTTAAGTAGTCACCATACTCTTTTTGACTGGCATTTGTCAGTTCTTCAGTCACTGTCTTTTTAAATTTATCATCCTCATATATACGATAAGTAGACGTAATTTTACAGTTTTCCCAGTCTAAAGTTATTGTGATATATCCTTCTCCTCTACTAAATACATCACAGAATTTAAGAGCACGAATCAAATACTTATCAGTATATTTTATAAAAAGTTCGGCTACATCTAATGCGTCTTCTACTTCTTCTTCTGTTGGATTCCTGTACTCGTGTTCTAATAGATTTCTTTTTGTGTTAATTTTCTTTAAAATCCCTGGAGAAACTACTCCAATGCTATTCAAGAAATCAATTTTTGTAGGAAAATTCCACTTTTTTGCCCTTTCGGATAAACCAAACCCAAACAATAAAGAATCTAATTGGGAATCAATAGCTCTTTTGACATTTGACAAGGAATTTACTAAATGATGATCGTATTTAGCTGTAAAATCATGCTTGGCAAAATTAAGAAATTCATTTGGTGTGATATCAAAATCTGTCTCGACTGTTTCAAAAATAAAACCACTTATACCGTCTTCTTCCCCATTTTCAAGAAAGCTGTTAAGACTTTCCAAATTATACTTAGCCATCAGCATCACTCTTAAAGATCAACTCATAAAAATAGATCAAATGGATAATAAAGATATTGTTTTGAAGTCGTTTCAATATTCTTTGATATCCTTTATTTATCAGCATTCTGTTAGCACTTAGGCAGTGGAATCATAAAACCTTCTTGCATGTACAAACTATGGATTGAAAGTTGAAAATATTTATATTATCATTTAAATTGTGAATAAACTGATGATTTTCGATACATAGATAGTTTTTAACTAAAAGATAAGTGTTTAAATATGTCTGATTTCTTGTGAGTGGGTAGGAGAGTTCCTGCAAACAGGTTGCAGGCTGTATTATAGAGGAAGTTTCGAGGCTAACAGGAGTATTCCCAGAACTTCTAAAAGCATTACAATATCATTCGGAGAGTTCCAGGAGGCTGCAAAGTGGAACCTATTCCAAGATGAACCATTGGCAAACCTTAGGCAAACCTTAGTAAAAGTGAGATTCAAGGAAAAGTAAAGGCAAAGGAAAATTGAAGGGAAAATTTACTTCTTGTAACCGAATACTTTATCGTATCTTTTATGATCGATTATATCAATCACTATTACGAGAGTGCCAACATCCGGATTACCAGATGTAAGTGTGTAAAGCATTCTCCAGAAACTGGGAAGTTCCACTCTAAACAGGTTCTTTACTTCATATTTAGTTTTATATTCAGAAGGAATTAATCTTTTAGCAACTGGATTTCCATAATGAACATCGTTTTTTATTAACTCTATTTTCTGATGAAAAGCATTAAGAATTGTCTCCTCCTGCTTTGAGTGCAAAGCCTTACTTATAAGATATTCATATATTTCATCAGCTTCAGGAGTTAATCTTACACTTACACGCTTCATAATTTATTCACACTTTATAGCTCACGTCCGTAAATCGCAACATTTCTTAAATTCTTGTTTGTGTTGTGAATCCACGTTATCCCTCTTAACCCTATAATTATTTTGTTACTGTTTTCAAGATATTCCAAAATAATCATTAAAGTATTATGGTTTACCTGTCGTGGAAGTGCTTTTTTGAGTTCCGGAATCGTTATGACACTATTTGGAAAGTTTTGGATTGTATCTTCTACCATTATAATAGTATTGAGAGTTGGAGAAGGTTTTACCTTATCAGAATTTAATGCTTCTGCCATTTATTCACTTCCGTAAGTCTGTAATGATTATGTAAGAAATAGGTATTAGTTAATAACTTATTAGTATCTATGGATACTTATGGTTTCTGGTCACTTGTGCAGAGACAATCTTTTTTTATCAACGGGCCTATCCCAAAAGCCACTTTCACTCTTTTTTCGCCTCTTTTACCATTTCACCAGAAAAATCAATCTTGATCGCGTTTATACTGTCTGCTTTTTGATTTTTCACTAATTTCACCTCATTCTCTTATATATTTCACCTCATTCTCTTATATTATACAGGACCTGTAGAAAATGATGTATATCAGTTCTCTGCCCTGCCTTGGATAACATTTACGCATATTTCGCACACGGATTTCGGAAACAGGGAAAAAGCGCAGCCCATATTTGATTGGGGAAAATATCATGAAAGAGAAGGCAAATTTATGATGCCGTTTGCAGTCCAGGTCCATCATGCATTTGTTGATGGTATTCATATCGGCAAACTTGCGGATAAGCTGCAGAAATACCTGGATGAAGTGTAGATAAGCATAATGGGAGGATTTACAATTAAAACATTCAGCTACCGTCTTTCATATATATGAAAGAAATATAGAAGGTTCATCCTTATTTGATATTTATCTATCCTTTGTAGCTATATAAAATACGACAAGTTATTCTTGACGAGACACTAGTACATGAGCAAAAACATCTTTTATTACCTCTTATTTCGCATCAGCGTAATTTTGGACATGTTTCCAGATCCAAGCGGCCAATTTACGCTTGGCGTTTTCGTATATTCGACAATCTTCTTCGTGAAGTCGGAGCCAGTTCCGGAATGCAATCATTCGGTCGATTTCTTCGCATCCAACTGAAAAGACACGAAGATTACCGTCAAATCTGGACTCATTGTGAAGTGCCCGGAGATCGCAGCTCAGCGAAAATTACATACTCTATCTGTAAATAAACTCAAAATTAGGCTCTCTAATAATAGAATTTAACAATTTCTTTGTAGATTCAATCTGTTCATCGTTTCCATCTACTGCAAGCCAGATAGCGCCCTCAGCTCCACTTACTCCACCACCTGCAACCTGTTCTGCACTTGCACCGGTAAGAAGTGAAATTGCTTCGATTTCAGTGACAATTTCACCAGCTACAGGTAATAAACGAGACCCATGCGAACCTGGAGCATTTAATTTCCGTGCTAAATCATTTAAATCAGCGTAAACACGTTTTTCAAGTCCTGCAGGAAGTATCAGTCTGACACGTCGGCCTACAACTGCCTGAATCGATGTAGCAATAGTTCCGCCGTGTAGATCTCCAATGTAAATGCCTGCCTGTCCTTTTGGAAGGTTCAGCGCATTAACGCCCTTTAAAATCACGTCTCCTTCCTTCAAATCATCCACAACGTTAAAAATAGTTTCTCCCTGTTTCCAGATACCATCCTTAATTACTACATCTCCCGGAAAACCAGTTTCATCTTTAATACGCCCGGAACTGGTTACAGGACCGCCAGGAGGAAGTACAACACCCCTGAAGAATCTTTTTCTTGAAAAATTTTTTGCTTGACCTATAGAAGACAATATTTCTTCAGCCACGTAACCATTTGTAGTTCCAGCAATTATAACAATGGTCCCAGATGCAAGAGATTCATTTACTGCTGGATGATTTACCAGAGCTTTTGCTATTAATCTTTTTCCTGCTGCCGGGGTTATTAAAAACTGTTCCATTTATTTTCATCTCCAATCCTTGCTCAGTTCCACAACCTAGTGATAAAAGTAGTGTAACATTATTACGTAAAATAAATAATTTTACAACTTGGCAATGATATTAAGACACAACAATGGGAACTATAAATTTAACTCTTAATAAAAATTAGCTGGCGCGCCCCACTGCAAGCAACGAAGTAGTCGGCCCCAAATCCTTCTAGCCTGCAATAACTCGTATAGAGCCTCCAAAATTGGTTAAAAACAGCTACCTTACATCTTCTTTTGACAACAATGCTTCCTCCTGAAAGTACTAATGTAAAAACCAAATTTGCTCAGTATCAAGCTTTTGAAGATCAAGAAAAGAGGGTTGAGATAGCAAAGAAGTTTATTGAGGCCAAGTTAAAAAAAATCCCAGTCAGTTCTTGACTATCTTAAATTAAGGCATCCTTAGGTTAATTTTAATGATTCAGAGGAACTCAAAAAATTAAAAGATATAAAGAAAATCAATGAAATGAAAGCACTTGTGGCTATATTATCTTTCTGAAGGTAAGAGAATTGCTCATTACCTTACTAGCAAAAAAGAGAAACTGGATTTTGTTAAGCCTGAGTATGAGGTTGAGAGATTTGATTTCTATGACATAAGGCAAAAGATCCTCAATATTTAGTATGTTGATTGGAAAAAAACTTGGATTTTCTAAAGGTACATTGCACTATATGAAGCAGAATGCCAAGTCAGATAAAACGTTCACTCTTAACAGCCATGTTCTGGAAAGGGTGAATAAGTGGGAGGCTCTGGTTTCAAGTCAAAAGTAAACTAGGCACTTTATAAGCAAATGCTTACAAAGAACAAGCAGATAGGCCAGCTTAATGAAGTTACACAAAAACAGGCTGTTCATATCCAGAGCCTAATACAGGAAAATAGTAAATTGAATATGAAACTTTTTCCTGAGATTACCGAAAAACTCTGTTGGAAGCTGTTTTTTGGAAACTGTTTTGCAATTTTTAGCCAAAGAAAAGCCATTTAATTTCCATATATGCGTTGACAAGCATAAGAATGACCAGACCTATCAAATGCCAGCCTCGATAGTATTTCATGTCTGGCTTAAGTTCCTTATCCCAACCATCTTCATTTCTTTTTATATATTTTCCTCCTTCGTTTTTTATTGTTTCAATCCTTGTTTTGCTGGAAACTGTTTTGCAATAGGGTCTTAAAAAGCCCTATTCTTCTTTTGTTATCAAATAGAGCAATTTAATAGCAGATATTTTTTGACTTTTCCGCTGATCTAACTATTACACCAGAATATATAAATATCAGCGGCATATAATTTTTTCGAAAATGAACTGACTGACGTTTATATTATATTTTTCTAATGTATGTAGTTGTACATTGAAGTTAATTTCTTTAAGACCTCAGGGTAGATCAGCAGAAGAAAACTGATTGTTTTTATTTGCATTCAAGCCGACTGATCAGGGGATGGGAATTATAGGCTAAACGTCAACAAAACCTTCTTTTCTTTTAACTTATTCTAATTTTGATATAATTTTCTTTGATAGATGTGACGCAATTTGAAAAAAGATAAGGGGTAATCTCAATTATCCCGGTATTTGGACAAAAAACAGAATTATTTAAGGTAGTAAATGTACCCATGCAGGATACGATTGAGAAGTTTGTACAATTGTAGGACTTACGCAGTTGAATGAAAAACCAATAGCAAGAAACCATTAACAGTCTAAAACATGATCAAACTACAGTGTCTATTATGCTTTGTTTTGTATTTCAAGTGCGTAAGTCCTAAATTGGCAATCTTAACGGCAGAAAATCAAAAAGAACATTTTACCGGACCTGTAGAAAATGATGTATATCAATTCTCAGCCTTGCAGTGGATAACATTTACGCATATTTCGCACACGGATTTCGGAAACAGGGAAAAAGCACAACCCATATTTGATCGGGGAAAATATCATGAAAGAGAAGGCAAATTTATGATGCCGTTTGCAGTCCAGATCCATCATGCATTTGTTGATGGTATTCATATTGGCAAACTTGCGGATAAGCTGCAGAAATACCTGGATGAAGTGTAGATAAGCATAATGGGAGATTAGAATGCTTTAAGAGAAAAATTCGGAAGCGGTAACAGTTATTTTTCAGACAATTTAAATATAGTTACAGCTTTCGATCTTCCAGAGGATATAATAAAAGCGTTGCTTTTCCTGGTAGACACTGGACAGATCCATTCATTTCTCCTCTGATTTATGTGAGTGAGTCAATGCCTTACACAATTTTGATTCCCAGAATCCGCGCAGCAAGTTCTATTGCTTGCCCGGCATTGACTATAGCCCCTCTGAGTTCATTGCGTGTATCGGATACTGTGATCCCATCAATGATACAGTCCGATAAGTCGATGCCTTTGAGTAAGGCTTTAAAGAAATCCGCTCCTGTGAAATTAACCGCTTTCAGCGTGGGCTTCTTTAACCGAATCTCGGATAAGAAGGCTTCCGTAAAATTGCAGTCATGAATGGAGCAGTTCTCCAATACAGAACTTGAAAAATCTGCATATCGAAAGGAACCGTCCGCTAAAGAGGTTTCTTTCATGTGGCTCTTGCTGAAGTTGCTGCCATCGCCCTTGCACGTTAAGATTTTGGAGCCTTTCCAGTAGCTTTCCATAAAACTGCAATTCGCAAAATTGCAGTTATCAAACACAGAATTGTAAAAGCTGGTTTTTGAAAAATCACATTTGCTGAACTGGCATTGTATAAACTGTACCGATTCAAATTCTATCCTTGCGATATCGACGTCCGAAAGCATTTCGCCTTCAAAGCGTATCCTTTCTATAAAACTGTCATCAGATTGTGCGGCTACAATTCTGCTTTCCAACATGCTTCCATCTCCATAGACTGATGTTTCCAATTGATTATACTATTTAGGACTTACTCACTAGTAGGCCACATCTATAGTTTTTCCGGTTCTGTTGCAAAAATCATAAGTATATAAATAAAAATTTAGTTTCATGGAAAAGAACATAAAAAGCAGAATATTCTCAGATAATATTTTTAATTTTCTTTTATGCAACACACTATTAGGGAAACAAAGAAAATGTATAGGTTTTATCAGAAAATCTGTGTATTCTAATTTCCATAAAAATCATTTCTCCGGACCCACAAAGGAAATTAAAAAGAGTTTCTCATTTTCATGCCAACCAGATAATGTCGTAAGAAAACTTTCAATCAAAACTTACATTTTTGATTTTTGTATAGAAAGTAGGAATGATTAAAAAGATGCGAGTTATGGGATATTATATAGAGAATTTTTTATTAAATGGTTTGGATGTTGTTGAAAAATAATTGCTGAACAGTATTCAAAAACGAGATATTTAGGGGTTGCAAAAATGCCTGGACTTGAGTCCGGGATATAGTGACTACAAATAGGAAGTGGTATTCTTGAAAGAAGTTAAGAAAAGAATTAGGAATATTTCACTAATTATACTCGCATGTTTAATTTGCTCAACTATGATTCTAATTGCTCTAACTTATCCGGATTACCACGAGACGATGATGGAAGCAGAAAAGCAATTACCTGCGAACAGTACTATTTTGAAAACAGAGTATGGTGATATTGAGTATGCTGTAGAGGGAGAAGGAAAGCCCGTATTATTGTTGCATGGAGCAGGAGGAGGTTATGATCAGGGACTCTGGGCGGGCAAAGTATTTTTCGGGGACGATTATAAATTCATCTCGGTTTCACGATATGGCTATCTTCGATCACCCATTCCGGATAATGCTTCAATTGAATCGCAAGCCGCTGCTTATAAAACTCTTCTGGACAATTTAAGCATAGATAAAATAATTGTTGTTGGAGTATCAGCTGGAGGTCCGTCAGCCACTCAGTTTGCAAATGACTATCCTGACAGATGCTCAGCATTGATATTGATTTCTGCTGTAAGTATGGGCCCGGCACCAGGCGACCAGGATCCTTTTTATGTTAGTATCATTCACACTATCCAGCAATCTGATTATGCATACTGGCTCTTCACAAGATTTTTCCAACCTGCAATTCTGGATCTGATGGGAATTCCATCACAGGTGTACGAAACGTTTAATCCGGAACAGAAAGAATTGGCACAGGAAATGCTTGATATAATGCATCCAATGTCTCAAAGGTATAAAGGCACCGTAAACGATGAAAAAATGATTGAATTTTATACCGTACCTACAGGTAATCTTAGTGCACCAACATTAATTATCCACGCTAAAGATGATGCGCTGGTAAGTTACAAACATGCAGAAAATTCCCACAGTAAAATAAACCAATCGCAACTGGTATTATATGATACTGGAGGTCATGGAATGTTATCTCAAATGAACGGGACGAGGGTGCTTGTGAAAGAATTTCTAAACGAATCCGCCTATTAAACTGCATGGACTGGACATTTAACTAACCATTTCCAAAGGCTCTTGGGGATTAGTAGGCTGAGATATGGGAAGATCTCCTTAAGTTAGACTGGATTATCTTAGAAGACCAGATGCAAACAAATATAGCAAAAGATTTTAATTTTGATGTGAAAATGGAGTAATTTTATTTTCATTAATTGAAGAGGCGGATTTATTTTATAGGTGAGGAGAAAACGACAATGAACATTTTTATCAGATTAGAAGAAGAAAAAGACTTCAAAATTGTAGAATACATGACAAGAGAAGCATTCTGGGATTTATACAAACCAGGATGTGATGAGCATCTTGTGGTGCATAAAATAAGAAAAGTACCTGCATTTGTAAAAGAATTGGATTTTGTTGCATATGATAAGGATACGATCGTTGGCAATATTATTTATTCAAGAGCTAAGGTCCTGAATGAGGAAAACAATGAATTAGAAGTTTTATGTATGGGCCCAATTACAGTATCGCCATCATATCAAAAGCAGGGTATCGGTTCTTTATTAATGAATCATTCTATCGAAAGGGCAAGGCAGCTGGGATATAAAGGTATAATTATTTTTGGAAATCCCGACTATTATCATCGTTTTGGTTTTGTCAATGCTAAAGAATATAATATCCAGACATCTTGGGGCGATAATTTTGATGCATTTATGGCATTAGAACTCTACGATGGCAGCCTGAGGGACATTTCTGGAAAATTTTATGAGGACGAGGTTTTTAAAATAGAAAGTGAGGAGCTGGAGGATTTTGAAAAGCAATTTCCCTACAAAGAGAAGCATGTTACGGACACTCAATTAAAACTATGAACAAAAGAGGACTTTGCCTTACATGTCGCAGTTTGATTGAAGGATAAGGACTTTAGAATCCCACCCTCGCACTTAAATTTTGTGTCGTCTATCTTATAATTTTTCCAGTGCGTCTTCTTAGGGGTCACGGTACCTGGACTGGTCCCTGGCAGGGCTTTACTGTCCCAAAGCCAGTCCGCTTCGAGCCTGTCTTCTTCGGTTAAGGGGGCGCTTGACTGAAGATTACACCCTCGCTGGTCGCTATAAACCGCCGCCTTGGGTCGTCTGGGTGCAGGTCTATGCCTTCCCCTTCCGGTTCCTACCATTCTGGGCCACATCTTATCCATTGCAGCCTGATATTCTTCGTAAGTCATGCCGTCTGGGTCTACCCATTTGGGGTCGAACCTTTGGAAGAACAATGAATGCTGGGTAATCACATCATCTAAATAGGCAAAAGTATAAAGGGAGAGTTCACGTTATAAGCGATTACTAACTTTTAAGCAGTAAATTAATCTTAACTTTTCTGAAGTTGTGCTTATAGCTCTTAATTGTTTTTAATATGTCTTAAATATATGAATATGAAAAAGCAATTAAGTAGCTTTTTCAGAAAAATCACGGAAAGTCTAACTATGAATAATTTTAAAAAACTAGGTCTCAGTAATGCTGTTTTGAAATCAATAGATGAACATGGCTTTGAAAGCCCTACAGCAGTACAGGAAAAATCAATTCCCCTAATACTTGCTGGGGAAGATGTTATAGCCGGAGCCGCAACAGGTTCCGGAAAAACACTCGCATTTGCTTCCGGCATATTACAAAATTCCCAAAAAGGAAAAGGAATTCAGGCTTTGATCCTGACCCCTACAAGAGAACTGGCGGAGCAGGTGGCAAATTCTTTCAGGAAATTCTCAAAATACGACCCGTTAAATATCGCATCTATCTATGGCGGTGTAGGGATCAATCCACAAATTAAAGAATTAAAGAATGCCGAGGTTGTTGTGGGAACACCCGGTAGGCTACTCGATCATATCAGCAGAAATACCATCAAATTCAATAATGTGAAAACCCTTGTCCTTGATGAGGCAGACCATATGTTTGATATGGGATTCAAAGTGGATGTAGAAAAAATTATCAAGGAATGTCCTCAAAACAGGCAGACCCTTTTGTTCTCTGCTACCATTACAAAAGATATTGTCCGGCTTTCCCGCAAGTACATGGAAAACCCGGTTCGAGTATCAACAGAGTCTTATATCGACCCGCAAAAATTGAATCAGGTCGTTTATAAAGTACAAGATGACATGAAATTATCTCTGCTCGTGTACCTTTTACAAAATGAGAAGTCAAACCTCGGGATGGTTTTCTGTAACACAAAAAGAAACACTGACAAAGTCGCAAAAAACCTGAGAAAATCAGGTATCAATGCCGTGGCAATTCATGGTGGATTGACACAGAACGAACGAACTCGCATAATGGAAAAATTCCATTCCGGGAACATAGGTGTCCTTGTATGCACAGATGTAGCCGGAAGAGGGCTTGATATACAGGGTGTTTCCCATGTTTACAATTATGATATTCCCAGGGAGAGTAAACAGTATATTCACAGGATTGGAAGAACTGCACGAGCAGGAGCAGAAGGAAAAGCGGTAAATATCCTTTCCAAAAATGACCATGCTAATTTCATGAGTGTGCTGAAAGACAATGATGTAGATATTAAGGAACAGGCACTACCTGCTCTGAAGAAGGTTGTAATTGAAAGACCGGAAATAAGATTGCCAAAGCCGGTAAATAGGATGAACAACCCCTCCAGAAAAGGTCATAAACCGAGGCACAAAAACTGTTAGACACCGTTCGTCTGTGCATTGCATTATAACTAACCATTGATCGATTGGCATCGGCAGGAGCAATGGACTGCTCCTGTAAAAACCCAGGCACGAGAATAAGAACGACGGCCAGTTCGTGCCACTACGATGTCAAAATGCACCCTTCCGATGCCTTCGGACAAATGGGCAGAGGTCGTTGACTGCGGGGTGGGAGATTTATGCTAAAATCAAATTGCGTGCGGCCACCCCAACCTGAACAGGCTGCCAGATAATTACCTCCAGTAATAACGGAATTCCTTCTTCTCCAATTTAAAAGCTTTAAATGCCTTTTTTACCATCTTTTTTAAAAAGCAGCAATGAATTGAAAAAAAGGATTAGTGGTGTTGAATTAGCGCTATTTTGACTCCATTTGGGTCTTCTAAAAAGACAAGGGTCCCAACTGTTATTGGTATGGGTTCCATGGTGATTTTGGCACCTTTAGATTTGAGTTCTTTCACTGTGGTGTTTATGTCTTCGACATCCATTCCCACCGAAAACAGGCCAGTTTCATTTTCTGTATTTTTTATGAGCTCTATCATAGCATCCCCTTCCCCTTTCAATAATGTGATTGTTGCTCCAGGTTGGGGATTGTGCTGGCTATCTATTTCAAGTCCCATAACTTCTGTGTAAAATTTAATTGACTCATCCATATCCTCAACTATGATAGTAGCGTATTTAACTTTCATATTATCACCATATGGATACTGTTTATCATTATTTATTAATGTTGAATTAGTAATTTTTTATCAATGAGCCCATCCTAAACCTATCCCAGAAGCCATTTTTGCTCCCATATTGGGAAGTGCCCATAACTATTTTCCTGATCAGCAGTTCGATTGTTCCTTTCAAAACAAGATTGTTTCTTTCAAAACAGGATTCAAAGAAGTAGTTTTTGAGTTTTGGGATCAGCTCTTAGTATTAGCATAATAACTGGTGCTTTGTTGATTATGATGCCAGGCGGTGTTTCCATGCATACCATACGATTAGTGCCGAAGCTACGACTGCTGAAAGCGTCATCAGTGCTCCGCCCCAGTATGCAGACCGTGTAGCTTCAATTACGCTAATGAACCATAGGACAGCAAAGACCGCGCCCACGATGATATTTAACCAGCGATTCAGCGAATCTTTCAAGGTCAGGGATAGGAAAGCCATCATCATTGGAACCAACATTAAGATTGCAAAGAATAGTATCATACCAGGGCTTATTTTCTGACCTTCTGCTTCTCCTGCCATTAATTGTGTTATAACACCTGGTTCCATAAGCACTATTATCTGATGAGCCAAAAAGGCAATTGATGCAAAGAGCCAGAGCACTGAAATCTTTATTTTCCAATCTTCCAAAACTTCTGCCCCCTTAGAGAAGTGAATTTAGTTAGAATAAGCGAGAGGTCTTTTAGGAAATTTCCAATATTTATCTTATTTATTTGGCATGAAAGTATATTACTATTTATTTTTCACGTACTGTCTCCTTCTCTTTTTTCCCATAAGCTGCTCCCAAAGCCATTCCAAGAGCAGGTCCGAGAGCAACTCCCAGGGCTATATTGTCCATCATAATTCCAATTAACAAACCTAATGACATGCCAATTGCAAGCCCAGAACCTATTGCATCTTCTTTTTCGTTCTCTTTATCTTTCCCATTCATTCTTACTCTTTCCTATACTTCTCTGTAATTCTATAAAAAGAGTTTCAAACAGAGGAGTAGGTTTGGGATAAAAAAATTTATCTGCTGGTGAATTAAGATTTTTATCCTCAGGTGGAATTTCTGCATCTGGTAAAGTAAGGAATTTTTAGATGCAATTAACTGATAACAGATAAAATATCAAAAGATTTATCCATTTAAGCGGATACTTCCATTTAATGAACAACCATCGCGAAACGGAAAGTTCACTTCATAGTTCAGGTAACGGTTGTTTGGATACCGTACCAGGGTGGGATGAAGAGCTTGAACTGGCATTTGCTGCCTACAAAGGACGCTACACTCCCGGAAGAGTGGCATCCCGGCATAAAACGGTCTGCGAGGTTCTCATTCAGGGGGCTGTCGTACAGGCAGGAATTTCCGGTGCACTCCAAAAAATCGGAAAGCAGCCGGTTGTAGGTGATTTTGTCGTTTTGCTTGACCAACCTGAAATGGGCTCACGAATGATTGTTAATATCCTGCCCAGAAGAACCTGCCTGTCAAGAGGTGCAGCAGGGGATGGGGGCGGAGAGCAGGTCATTGCTGCAAATCTTGATGCCATTTTTATCGTGACCTCTGTTGGTAAGGATCTCAACCTTCGAAGGCTCGAACGATATCTTACCGTTGTTTACTCTTCCGGGGCAAATCCCGTGATTTTACTGAACAAAATTGACCTTGAGGAAAACTCTCCCCGGCTGGTAGAGAAAATCCGTTCCATTACAGGGAAAGTGCCGGTTATTCCCTTAAGCGCCCTCTCAAAAACAGGGCTTGATGCACTCATCTCTTACCTCAACCCCGGCGAAACAGTTGCACTCATAGGCTCCTCAGGTGTCGGAAAATCCACGCTTATCAACTCTCTTCTTGGCGAAACCGTCCAGAGAACTGCGGGTATCAGAGAAGACGATGAAAAAGGCAGGCATACAACTACAGTCCGTCAGATGTTCCCTCTTCCAAATGGAGCGGTTCTTATAGACAATCCCGGGATCAGGGAAATCCAGCTCGGAGACTCTTCAGACGGGCTTGAAAAAGCTTTTTCCGAGATCGTTGACGCAGCCCGCAATTGTAAGTTTAAAGACTGCACTCACCGGGACGAACCGGGCTGTGCTGTCCTGCGGGCGGTAAAGGATGGGATTATTCCTGAGGAACGGCTTGCCAGTTATCACAGGTTAACTGAAGAACTCATATTCCAGTCGAAAAAAGCCGAAATCGGACTGAAAAGGCTTGAAAAGGAAAAACACAAACAAATAGCGGTGGATATTAAAAAATATAAGAAATTTACGGGGAAGCCGTAAGGTGAAGCTTATTTTAAAGAAGGCAAGAATTATCAGGATTTTATCAATCATTTTAAGTCTAATTTTTTATATTTTCATAGCTTCGGTGTGCTGCGTGAAAACTTACCGGAATTATAGAATTACTCACGTAAATTAAATTGAAAAGAAGAAGCATTCGAAGAATTTCTAACATTTGCTCTAAGTCTAGAAGTCCCTCTCTCGACTCCGGAGGAAGCATGGAGGGGTAGTTTACATTGAGCCCTCCCGGACCTACAATTATTATATGAAAAAACCTATGCTATTTCTATGTCAAGGAAGCTACAAGATTCTGCTTTTCGCTTATTGAAGAAAGCAGCCGACGAAATCGATAAAGAGCGATATAAAAAGGCCTTTGAAAACCTTGATAAGGTTGAAAAGATCGCAGAAGAAGTAAAGAACCCTGAGATTTCATACCATCTCCTGTATTTTAAAGGTTTTGCAAAATACAGAATTGACGAACTCGAAGAGTCTCTTACGCTTTTCGGAAAGGCGCTGGAAATTAGCTGGAAGCTTTTTTCAGAAGAACCGGAGAAAGAAGATTACCGGTTCTTTATAAGAGACACGATTGGAAGCATTGGAGATATCCTTTCGAAGCTCGAAGATCCTGATAAAGCAAAAGAATACATCTATCCGATGAAAGGGATTTTCGAAAAAGCAGTCCTTGGTTTTGAGAAATTATTGGAATCCGATCCAGAAAATCCAGCGTACCTGGAAGAGTTCCTGGAAACGATCGAAAATATAGGGCTCTGTTTTGAGGCAGGAGAACTGATCGAAGACGCAGTTCCACTTTTCGATAAAAAATTAGATATTATTGAGAAACTGCTCAAAAGTGAAACTGAAATGTCCGAACACCTCAGCAGCCTTGATGACTCGCTTATGAACTTTGGAAGGATCTGCGAGGAGAAAGAGTGTTTAGAAGAGACAAAGCACATTTATGACCGGGCAATAGAGATTTACGGGAAAGTCCTCGATAAAGACCCTGAAAATTCCGAAACCAAAGTTTATCTGAGCTACGTATACCGTTACCTCGCCGGTATTTACACGGACCTGGAAAATCTCGTAAAGGCAGAGGAATGCTATAAAAAGGCACTGGACCTGCTTGAAAGCGAGATAGAAGAAGAGACTGAAAATATTCCGGTTTCTGAAAATATTGAAGTTTCTGAAAGCATCTCGGTTTCTAAAAATATTCCTTTTTCTATGGCTCTTGCAGATATGTACAAAGACTCAGGTTTAATATTTTCAGACACGGAAGAGACTACAAAAGCCAGGTACTATTATACGAAGGCAAGGGAAACTTTCCGGGGACTGATGGATAAATACCCGGACATACTCGGAGCCGATAAAAACCTTGCCAGATCTTTAGATGAACTTGCAGAGCTGTTTTCGGAGATTGGAGACTTCGAAAGTGCAAAAATCTGTTATAAGGACGAACTGCGGGTCTATGAAAACCTGCTGCAAAAGGAACCTGAAAACCCTGAATACTCCCTGAAACTTTCCGATGTCTACCGGGAGCTTGGAGACCTTTTTGCGGAAGAGGAAGAAATTGAAAAAGCAAGGGCTTATTATGAGAAGGAAATCGAAATCTACGAAAACCTTCACCCCACGGAAGCCGATAAACTCATGTTAGAAGCTAATAAGGCTGATACCTGGAACCAGATCGGGAATCTGTATGCAGAAGAGGAGCCTGAAACTGCAGTGCAGTACCATGAAAGGGCTCTCCCCGTATTTCAAGAAGCCTTCGAATCCGATCCACATAGCGAATTTTTCCATGAGGAACTGTTCGAAACCCTGACCAGTCTGGGCCTGCTGTTCAAAAAGAATCGAGAGTTCGAAAAAGCTATTTGGGCGTATGAAAGGATCCTGAAAGTCCAGAAGCAGCTTCTTAAGCTAATGCCTCCTGAAAGCATCCATGATCTGAACCACAACCACGACCTGGAACATAACCATGATCTGGACCATGATCATGATCTGGATATAGAAACTACATACTTTGAACTTGGAGTGCTTCATTCCGAACTTGGAGATGAAGAAAAAGCTGGTGCCTACCACAGGCAGGCTCTTGAAAGATTTGACCAGATAATTGCGGAACAGTTTGAAGACCCGGAACTCTTAATCCTTACATCAGGTAAAGCATTCTTTTTAGGAATGTCACTCCTTGAAAAACTGGAATCCGAAAAGAAAGACTCAAGCATTGCCAGAAAATACTATGAACTTGCCCTCCGAACCATTGAAAATTTATATGAATCCTGCCCGACGAACCTGGGACTTCAGAAGATGCTTGCCAGTTTTGCCGAACAAATCGGGGACATATACAGGGATGCCGATAAACTGGAAGAAACAATCCAGGAATACGAATATGCATACAAAAGCCTCAAAGTCCTGTATGAGAATGAAC
Organism: Methanosarcina sp.; assembly: GCF_049706645.1. Taxonomy (GTDB): domain Archaea; phylum Halobacteriota; class Methanosarcinia; order Methanosarcinales; family Methanosarcinaceae; genus Methanosarcina. The sequence continues at coordinate 45,568 of NZ_JBNAKP010000014.1, forward strand.
CTGAAAACCCCATGCACCTCCATCATATGCTTGGGGCTCTGAATAATATCGGAATCGGATATTCGGTTACGGATCAGCAGGAAAAAGGAAAAGAATGCTTTGAAAAAGCCCTTGCCCTTAACGAAAGCCTGGCAAAATCCAATCCGGAAGACCTTGATCCCCTGAAAAGAAATTTTTTGCTTTTCAGCAACTACGCAAATCTCCTTGAAGAAATAGGGGATTCCGAAACTGCAAAAGAATTCCATAAAAAAGCTGAAGAGATCGACGCAAAACTGGCTGAAGAAGACCCTGAATGGGTTTCCTCGCAAGAAGATTTCTGATTCGAAACCATAGAAACCCGCGGGCACTAGCTGCCCCACCAATTTTATCAGCCTCGGAAAACCCACCCTGGATTCAACGATCAGCCGTATCAACACTAGGAGGGCTCTGAATCCTTCCTTCTATAACCCCGCAACGTCTAAAAATGAAAAACCCTTACTTGATAACAATGGTTTTACAGCATACAATGTATTAAATTGAGATTAACTCAAGTGTTAACTCAAATTTAATTCAAGTTTAATTAGTTTAGTTCAAATTCTTATCAGGAGGGACTCATACGACAAGTAAAGTCTATTTCGCAGACCTGAGGGCAAAAAACCCTTATGAGAGTAAGATAAGCAAGATCCAGAAGCTCTTTGACGAAGCAGGTTTTGTCGAACTGCTTGGAGCAGAAGACCTGACCGCGATTAAGGTCCATTTCGGAGAATACGGGAACGACGGCTACATCAACCCGGTGTTTGTACGGCAGGTTGTTGATAAAATCAGGGCAGCCGGAGCAAAACCGTTTGTCACGGACACGAATACTCTTTACTCGGGCAGCCGACATAATGCCGTTGATCACCTGACAACAGCCATAGAGCACGGTTTTGATTATTCTGTTGTCCGGGCTCCGCTTATTATTTCGGATGGGCTGAGAAGCCAGAATATAGCAGAGGTCGAGATATGGCAAAAACACTTCGAGTCCGTAAAAATCGGGTCGGATATCGTTGCTGCGGACTCGATGATTGTAATGTCCCATTTCAAAGGGCATATCGTAGCCGGTTTCGGAGGAGCTATCAAGAACCTGGCAATGGGCTGTGCGCCTGCTGCCGGAAAAAGAGACCAGCATTTTCCGACAAGCCCACATGTAATTGAAGAAAAGTGCATAGGCTGCGGGAAGTGCGTTGAAGTCTGCCCGGCCGGAGCAGCTGCTCTTGAGGGAGAACTCTCAAGGATTGAGACCGAAGCCTGCGTAAGCTGCGGGCAGTGCATGGAAGTCTGTCCGGAAGGAGCTATCGATATAGACTGGGAGCATGATATCCCTATCTTTCTTGAGTACCTGACAGAATATGCATACGGGGCTGTGAAAGGAAAAGAGGGCAGGGTAGGCTATATCAATTTCCTGCTTAAAATAACCCCGGACTGCGACTGCGTACCCTGGAGTGACGCCCCGATAGTGCCTGATATTGGAATACTTGCATCAACCGACCCGGTTGCCCTTGACCAGGCAAGCTATGACCTTGTTAACAGGCAGAAAGGGCTTGTGAGCTCTGCTCTGCAGTGCAACCATGAGGCAGGGGCTGACAAGTTCAAAGGGACCTGGCCCAGAGTAGACGGCACTCACCAGCTTGAATACGCTGAAAAAATCGGCCTTGGGAGCAGGGACTACGAGCTGGTTGAGATTTGAATAAACGGTTTTTGATTTTTTAATAAACTCAACCTCATTACCCCTTAATTTCTTTCTTTTTTAATTTTTCATGTTTTTAGCGAGGGGGATATAATTCAGCAGGTTACATGGAACATTGCAATAGTTTTTCCTTTGCTTTTATTCCAGAGCTTAATCGCTTCAGGGGTTGGAAGGAGTTTTGTTTTGATATCATTTTCTTCGAAGAATTTTTTAGCTTTTTTCGAAAGCTCTACGTAGCCGGTCTGTCCAGTCCCCATAATGAGCTTTTCTGCCCCTTTTTCGTAGATGTATTTCGCTTCGGCAAGCGAGAGCTTATGGGATGTCCCATACAGTTTTTTTGAGAGCTTTTTCCGGCGTTTTTCGACCTGACCGTCCAGGCGGATAAGGATGTCATACTCAAAGTTTTTCCCCTTGACCGTAATCGAACCGAAACTAGTGGAATTAATTTTTGGTTTCATGTTCCCCCTTTTAAAACAAAAGATCTTCTCCGGATATAGAAATAGCCTCCGCAGGAAGAGAACACTGCAGACAATATTATTTATGAGACCACAGGCTTATTACCCTGCAGGAAATAAACGAACAGGGATAACATTGTCACACGTTTTTCAATAATCCCATAGCCCGGAACAGGGGGAGTTGTATAAAAATTCACGAAGCCATGTTTTATGAAAAGCTTGCCGAAAATGAAGTGAAATGCAACCTCTGTGCCCACAGGTGCAGGATAAAACCCGGTAAGCGGGGCATCTGCGGGGTAAGGGAAAACTGTGAAGGATCGCTTTTCTCCCTTGTCTACGGAGGAGTCGCAAGCGAAGCTGTAGCGAATATAGAACAGAAGCCCCTTTACCACTATTACCCGGGCTCCACGGCGTATTCAGTCGGGACCATTGGCTGCAATTTCAGGTGCAGGCACTGCCAGAACTGGAGGCTTTCCCGGGCATCTCCGGAGGACGCTTTCCTGGAAACCCTCAGCCCCCTCCAGCTTGTCAGGCAGGCTAAAATGGCGGGGTGCCAGTCGGTTTCCTGGACTTACAACGAGCCCACGGTCTGGTATGAGTACACTTACGACGGGGCAAAACTTGCAAAGGAGGCAGGCCTCGGAACAAACTATGTGACTAACGGCTACATCACCCCCGAAGCCCTTGAACGAATCTCTCCTTACCTGGATGCCTTCAGCGTGGACATCAAGAGTTTTTCCGAAGCATTCTACCGGGAAATCTGCGGGGCAAAACCGGCTCCTGTGCTTGAGGCGTCCCGGCTTGCAAAAGGTCTCGGGGTCCATGTGGAGGTTGTAAACCTGATAATCCCTACCCATAATGATTCTACAGACGAGCTCCGGGAACTTTCCCGCTGGGTTTACAAAAACCTGGGGAGAGATACTCCTCTCCACTTCAACCGCTTCCACCCCCACCACAGGATGAAAAGTCTCCCTCCAACGCCTGTTGCAACCCTGGACAAGGCGCGCTCGGTTGCAATTGAGGAAGGGATGCGGTTTGTGTATATAGGCAATGTACCGGGGCACCCCCATGAGAATACTTACTGTCCTGAATGTGGGAGCCTGTTGATTGCAAGGGGGTTTTTTGAAGTCCAGGAATATAATATAAGCCCTGATAAGACCTGCCCGAAATGCGGAGAAGTTATTCCTATTGTTGGGGAATATGCTGGACAGAAGTGATTCTGAAATCCAAAAAAAATCAAAACCTCCTGAAAGTGCTGCAAGGAAGTAAATCTCCGGAATCTCCGGCCGGATTCACAGAATGATAAATAAAGCTCGCTCTCAGGCATCAAAAATTATCATAATTATCAGCGATCCAGCTTGTTATCTTTTTTGAAAATTGATTTCCGCAATCAGGGAATTACCTATCGGATCAGGTGGATTCTGTTCCTGAATCCTCAATTTTTTGTACTTATTATTTTTAAGGAAAGGAATATTTCGAAAGTTTTATCAATCTTGAATCTTTTCTCTTATTTGGACATAAAAACCAGAACAATATTAATAAAAAATATTAATTTATTTATTTAAAGTCTTAAGTAATGCCTGGTTACCTGGCTAAAACACGCGGAATTGAAAACTGCTTTGTTTATTGAAAGTAAGGTCTTGAAAGAGGTTTGAAAATGAAAGTTCTTATATGCGGAAAAGGTGGAAGCGGCAAGAGTACGATTACTGCTCTGCTTGCGAAGGCAATGGCAAGAAAAGGGTACAATGTGCTTGTTGTGGACAGCGATGAATCGAACTTCGGGCTGCACCGACAGCTTGGGGTTGAAATGCCGGAAGACTTCATGAATTACCTTGGAGGAAAAAAAGCCCTGGGGGAAAAGATGAGGCAGGCTTTTCAAACAGGGGGAGTTGTAAGCATTTTTGATGAGAAATGGGGGATATCTGAAATCCCTGAGGCTTACACGGTGAAGAATGGAAACATAAAAATGATGGCTGTAGGGAAAATTCATGATTTCGGGGAAGGTTGTGCCTGTCCTATGGGTGCGCTGGCCAGGCACCTTTTGAAAAACATAGAAACCACATCCGAAGACCTGGTGCTTGTGGACACCGAAGCCGGAATCGAGCACTTCGGAAGGGGGATTGAGGAAGGGTGCAACCTTGTACTGATGGTAGTTGACCCTTCTTATGAGTCCATTCGGCTTTCTGAAAAAATAAGACAGCTTGCAGAAAAAGCCGGAAAACCTTTGTATTTCATTTTCAACCGCACGGATAAAATTGGGACCCATTTTATGCTGGAAACCCTGGACAAAACTCACGTCCTGGCTTCGGTACCGTCGGATATGGAGGTTTTCCGGGCAGGGTTTGCAGGAGAAGAGCTGAATATGGAACTCCCGGAAATAGAGTCAATTACTGACTTCCTGATTTCTGGAACCAGGGCCTGAAGTGATTCAGGGAAGGAACTGGTATGAATAAAAAAGGACAAGGACTGCCTGACGGAACGGTCGGAAGTCGTCAGGAGTCTGGCTTACGTCCCCCAGATTTCGAACCGGATGTTCTCCAACTCGCGTTTTTGAAACCGTGAAAATGGGGAAGCGCCTTCACCTGAACTGGTACAATAGCGAAAAAGAATTCCGTATGCTATGCCTTTAAGGCAACTTGAAATTGTATGAGTAAGCTGGATTTTTAAGCTACCTGGAAATGTACGGTTTTTTATGGAATAAACGGGAGTGGGATTTGTTTTTAGATCAATTTTAGTTGATTTAATCGCAAATCTATTTTTTAAAAAGATAAATATAGCAGATGCCACCACTTAATATATGAGTTAATCTTACCCAACTTTACTGGAGATGAATTAAAGTGACCATCTGGGAATATGATGTTAAAGAGATAAGGTTCAGTGAGTGGTCAAAGACAAAAGAAGATCTTAACAGCCTCGGAATTGAAGGCTGGGAACTGATCAAGTTTGCAGACGAGATCGACGAAAACGGTATGATAGCAGCTGTTTTCAAAAGGCCGGTCGATTACGTTGACGCATCCTTCTAAAACGTTGACGCATCCTTCTAAAGTTCTTTTTTAAATTTACTATTTTTAGCCCTGTTTCCCTTCTTCAAAAGTTCAACTTAAATATCGGTTTAAAGCTAATTTAAAGTCTATGTCTCTCTTCTTTTATTCTTCTGCCTTTCTGAACATGATCCTGAACTCCGTTCCAGAGTCTCTTTTAAGTTCGATACAGCCATCGATCTGTTCTACGAGAATATTTACAAGTTGAAGCCCAAGTGAACAGGTATTTCTGAAATCGAGATTTTCGGGAATGCCTGCTCCGTTATCGGCCACAGTAAGAATAAACTGTGAGTCCCTTTCGTTTTTGCAGACATTGCTGCTTCCGTTTTCTTTATTGCTGTCCTTTAATTCAAAAAGACTTATGCGAATTTCTCCACCTTTGCCTGCAGGAAAAGCATGCTTCAGGGCATTTGAAACAAGTTCGTTTACTGTAATTCCCAGGGGCACAGCCGTGTCCATTCCGAGGTAAACCGGCTCAAGTTCCAATTTTAAACTGACGTCCTTATTCCCTAAATCATATGATTTAACAAGATCCCCAGTCAGCCTGCGCAGGTAAGCCGAAAATTCAAGGGTTTCCATATCTTTACCCTGATATAACTCTTCGTGAATCAGAGCCATGGAAACTACACGGTTCTGGCTTTCCCTGAAGGCTTCAAGGACTTCTGATGATTGGAAAGTTTTCCTATCATTGAGCTTTTCCGCTTGAAGGCTGAGTAATGAGGAAATAACCTGCAGGTTATTTTTTATTCGGTGATGGATTTCTTTTATACGGGCTTCTTCAACCTTTGAAAAAGTTTCTTCCGCCATTTTGCGTTGAGTAATATCGTGAATAAAGCCCTGGAATTTCTCGGAGGTGCCGGACTTTCCGGGAATAAGTTGCATAATTTCCCGGACCCATCTTATCTCTCCATCTTTTCTCCCTATCCTGTATTCCAGTTCCAGAGAGGAATTTGGGCTTGACTCTACCGTTTTTATAGCTTCAATAAATAAAGGGCGGTCTTCAGGTACGACTATTTCAACCCATTTCATTTTCCCGGAAATGAAATCCCCCTTTTTATAAGCAGTAATTTCCTCCACAGCCCCGTCCATAGACACAGGAACACGTTTCTCGTTAAGCCGGAAGTATATAAGCCCGTGAATATCCTGCACGAATGACTTATAGTGTTTCGTTTTATCCTGCAGGCTTTGCTCTTGCAGTTTCTCAATTGCAGGCTCGGGTATACCGTTCTCAACTCCGAGCATTCTGTAAATCCTTCCCTGGTCATCCTTCAGAAAAGTAGTTTCTTTTCTCAGGGCTTCTTCCCTGAACTTAAGTTCTCTGAAAAAAAGACTGCAGGGCTTTTCAAAGCCTGTTTCCACTATTGCAATATAAATAAGATAAAAAGACAGGGCATTAAGAATCTGTCCGATAAAGTTCAAAGTTTCCTGTGTATTTGTATAGTATATAAGGGCAAATTCCGCAAAGATGGATGCTATTATAGCTGCTATAAGTATTCTGTATACATATCCTTCGAACCTGTCTTTTTTCCGATACAGGAGAATCACTGAGCAAATAAATAAAACAGAGATAATATACTCGCTGAATATCTTAAAGTCAGTTAATCCGTAACCTTCAACATAACAGTCCGGAAAGTTTCCATATTTGAAGATTAAGAGCAGGAGGACTGCCGTAATTACAGCATATATAAAGAATACTTCCTGGGCAAACTGATCATTTCCACTGGCCTTCTCGTCTCTTTTTTCATCTCCTGAAACCTGCGCCAGAAGCAGCGGAGCCACGAAAAAGGAGATGCTTCCAAGGTATCTCATAACTATCCAGAGCTGCACCGGAAGATTTGTCCCATATTCGGGGAACACGCCCATTTCTTTGTACGAAAATGCACGTAGAAAACCGAGGCCTGCTATAAAAAAGAGTGCAGTCCCGATAAAGGTAAGGTATCGGTTTTCAGAAATGACTTTTGATTTCCATACAATTATGAAAACCATGTAAGCGATTATAACATTAAACAAATTTACGATAATACGAAAGAGCAGATAATTCTCAAGACTGATCGCATAGAGCACACACGCTATTACCAGGAATAACCCCGTCTTAATAATGGGAGCATTAAAAACTGTAAAATGTTTTATCTGCCCATATTGCATCCTGGGCTTATCTATTAACTATAATATAAAATTGTTTCGAATTTTATATATCCTGTAGAAAACCCGAACTGAATTTCAAATCATGTTGCTGAGAGCTCGAATGCTCACTTTAGCCTGACTGATAAGCCAGATAATTTAATAATGTTTAACCGGGAAAGCCGGATTTCTATGCCGGTTTCGGTATATACCAGCTCACCAGACAACTTTTATATCTTTTCAAAATCTTTCTAAATTTTGAATTATTTACTAAATTTCGAATTATTTACTAAATTTTGAATTATTCCCTAAAGTTTCAACTTTTTCTCAGAGTATTACCTTTAGTTAACGACGTTTACTTATCTTGGCATAAAATAAACTTTTTATCTTATTATGTATTACAATATTTTATCAAATTAATATTTATATAGCTAAATGTATGCGAAGTTAAATTTTCAAAAAATTGATGTGTTGAATGTGGAAAACTAATTAAAAGGAGATAGGGCATGGGATACAAAGTTGAAGATAAAACAGGAAAAGATATCGAAGTTAATGAGCAAGCTACAGAGAGAAACCGATCAGAAGGCGAATCCAGTGCCAGTATCGAACCTGAGAACGGAAATGAGCCTGAAAAAGCGGCTGAGTTGATGCAAAAGCCTGAGGTAGATTCCGACCGCTTTTTCAAGCTTATTGATTCTTCGATTCAGGGTTTAAGAGAATACAGGCTGATTGTCTCGGCTCTTAAGCTCGGGGTGTTTGAAGCTCTTAAAGCTCCTTTATCAGCAGGGGCTCTGGCTAAAAAGCTTGGCTGCGATCCCGGGCTCATGCCTCACTTCTGTGAAGCTCTCTACAGCCTTGGCCTGCTCGACAGGTTTGAAGAAGAAGCGTTTGAAGAAGAGGGGAATTCACAGAGGCAGGAGAAAGCTGAGACAGGTGTTGCTCCCGAGGGCAGATCTGAAGACAAATCTGAAGGCAGGGATCTGAATAACGAAGAAAAAAGCAGTGGTGCCGTATACCTGGTCTCCGAGTTAAGTGCCGCTTATCTTCTTGAAAACTCTCCGTTTTCGCAGCAGCATTACCTTGCCGGAAGGTTAAAGACTGTCGAGCTCTGGAATCGTCTCCCTGAAATCATGAAGAGTGGACCTGAGATTTTCGAGAAAGGAACTTTTTTCGGAGAGGTTGTTCAGTCTATGGCTGAAAACGCACGCTGTGGGATGCTTCAGGAAACTGTCAAACTCGTTGCGGAATATGTTGAGTTCGAGAATGTCAAAAAGCTGCTTGACCTTGGGGGAGGGCATGGGCTTTACGCCATTGCTTTTGCAAAACTGAACGAAAACCTTCGGGCTTTTGTGTTTGACCTGCCTCCTGTCACGGAAAAAACAAAGGAGTTTATCAAGAAGTACGGAGCATCAAATGTGGGCGTAATTCCGGGGGACTTTTTTAAGGATGAAATCGGGGATGGATATGATCTTATCTTTTCTTCCTTTAACCCCGGAGGAAAAGTGCCTTCCCTTATTCCCAGGCTTGCCGAAGCCTTAAATCCGGGAGGTACTTTTGTAATCCGACAGATGCCTGATGAGAAAATGAATTCAAATGCTTTTCTCAGCCTTGACTGGAATCTCTGGACTTTTGAAGGTGTGAAAAAAGGAGGATCAGGATACAGTTTCGAAAATAGCGTACCTTTCACCGAGTATATAGAGATGCTTGGCAATTACGGGCTTGAAGTCTCTCGTGCACTTGATATGAAGGACGGATCAAGAATTGTGTTTGCGCGGAAAACAGCCTGAACTTTGAAGAGAAAACTAGTTGAGCCGGAGAACTTGATTTTAAAAGTCCCGAGACTCTCGGCCTGCAGCTGGTAAGCATCCTGGTTAATCAGCTTGAGGGCAAAATTGAATTGAAAAGAGAAAACGGAACCGAGTTCATCATGAGGTTTAACGTAGAAAATAAGCTTTAATGCTGCTTCGGGGCAAAAGACTGAGAAAAAATCTTAAAAACTTTTTTAAAATAGTTTACTTGCCTGGAAAAATACAGGTTTCCCGGACCATTCCAGCCAGAAAAGGCTTGCTCCTGCCCTGCAAGTTTATTTTCCGGATAGACATATGATACAATAGGCACGATGTCAGGGCACGGTATTGTCCCGGACGCATTGTCTCAAATCACATTGCCAGCGAGAAAACTTAACGACAGGCTGGTCATTTCTTCCTGCGGAACTGGAAAAATCTGAAACAGCAACGTTATTATGCTGTAAAACAATTTCTAAATGGGGATTGATGTGATAAAAGAAGCCATGTTCTACGAGAAAATCGGAGATAATAAAGTACACTGTAACCTCTGTGCCCAGAGTTGCAAAATTCCCCCGGGAAAAAGGGGCTTTTGCGGGGTCAGGGAGAACAGGGAAGGAGAATTATATACTCTTATCTACGGGACGGTTTCAAGCGAGGCCGTTGACCCTATCGAGAAGAAGCCGCTTTATCATTTTTACCCGGGATCTTATGTTTACTCAGTCGGGTCAATAGGATGCAATTTCCGGTGCAAGCACTGCCAGAACTGGTCGATTTCCCAGGTCTGTCTGGAGGAGGCTTATACAATGGATGTCCCTCCTGGCGAGCTAATTGAAAGAGCATTTCTGTCACGCTCAAGCTCGGTTGCCTGGACCTATAACGAGCCCACGATCTGGCACGAATACACCTACGAGTGTGCGAAACTAGCAAAAGACGCTGGACTTGCAACAATCTATGTGACAAACGGGTATATGACGCCTGATGCCCTCAGGCATATAGCACCCTACCTGGATGCCGCCAATATCGACATCAAGGCTTTCAATGAAAAGTTTTATCATGATGTCGCCAGCGCAAAACTGGCTCCTGTGCTCGAGGCTTCTGCCCTTGCAAAAGAACTCGGAATCCATGTAGAGATTACGACCCTCATCATTCCAGGTGTAAACGATTCCCTTGAAGAGCTCAGGGAACTCTCAAAATGGGTGTACAAAAACCTGGGGCCTGAGACTCCACTTCACTTCACGCGTTTTCATCCCCAGTACAAGATGCAGAATCTCTCCCCGACGCCTGTAAAAACCATGCAGGAAGCCTGCAAAATCGCAACCGAGGAAGGGATGAAATATGTATATATGGGCAATGTCCCTGGCAGCGATCGCAATAACACTTTCTGCCCGAACTGTGGAAAAATGCTGATTTCCCGAGGCTTTTTCGAAATCGAAAAGTACGATATCACACCTGAGAAAACCTGTCCTAAATGTGGGGAACATATTCCTATAATAGGTGAATACGTCGGCTCGAAAAAGGTACCTGGCGAATACGGATATTAAGCCCTGATCGCTAAGAGCCAGCCCAGAAAAGAAAATTACAGGGCAAAAACTGGGATATACCGAATTGTTTTTCTTTATTGGAAAAGTGTTATTTTTTCAGAAGATACATTTTCCATATCCTTCCTGAAAGATTTTTATAATTCCTGCTCGCAGGGAAGGCGTATATTTTTCAGGTTCGGTTTTAACGGCCCTGTGCAATTCTTCCAGCTCTACCCATTCTACACAGACGGCTTCTTCCGGATCAGGCCGGATTAAGCTTGCGGTTTTTTCCGAACATCGGCCTGAAAATACCGTGTGGAAGCCCCCTTTGTTTTCGAAAATACAGGGAATCTTAAATAATTTCCTGAAAGGGACCGAAATTCCTATTTCTTCAAGCATTTCCCGCTTCATGCAGGCTTCATAAGTCTCATCCGCTACGGTACCGCTTACCGAGTAGGTATAACGGTCAGGGTACCAGCGCTTTTGGGGCGACCTTTTCTGGATAAGCATTTTATCTTCAGGGTTAAGCAGGATAAGCTGGGCAGCCCTGTGAATATGCTTTCCCGAATAAAACTCCTCTCGCTCGCGCAGCCCAAGAAAATTATCGTTTTTGTCGACTTCGCTGATCAGCTCTACCACAAAAGACCTCTCTGCTGGATTGTTTCACTGTCCGAATTCGGTTGAGGGTAAAAATTAAGAATTTCGGTTAAAATAAAATTAAAAATGAGAGGCTTCAATAAAAGGTTAAGCCTGAGTTAAATGCCGTGAAAAGAAAAGAGAAACTCACTTTTCAGGTGTTTCTCAGGGCTCGGAAACCTCTTTTGGCCTTTCTGTGGATTTCTGGATCTCATCCAGAAGCTGGTCGTCGGTTTTGCCTCTTATTTCAATCCCGAGTCTCTGGGCGGTTTCCTGTACCTTGCTTTTTGGAGCTGCGGGCTCCTTTAAGGATTTTTCAAACTCCTTCAGGTTTAGCTCCGATTCTTTCTGGGCCTTTTTAAATTCTCCCATCGAACTTCCCATGGACCGGGCAAGTTCCGGAAGTTTGGCTGCCCCAAAAAGGAGTACAATTACTCCAAAAATCATCAAGAGTTCATTTGTGCCTATCATGGCTTGACCTCAACTGTCGTTTTCTTAGATAAATATAATTTGAAAGGTAATAATGATCTGAAAATTGTGAATATCTCTAAGTTAAGCTAAGATTTTTTATGATATATAAAGTTTCTATTTTTATTTATCATTTTAGATATTTTATATATTTAACTCTTTTTATTTCATTTTTTTATTTCAGTCTATCTTCCTGAATCTGTCTCCTCAGATCTACTCCTTTTATCCTGGCTCGACCCTGGTATTTCAGCTTTTCCGGGACTCTTCCTGTCCGGGGATAGATTTTCCGGTTTCCGGCGCATTTTCCAGGTCTGTACCTGTTTTCAGGTCCGTATCGGTTTTTATTTCTTTACTGCTGCCTGGAACGTCTTTCTGTTCCTTCTCTTTCTCTGGAACGTCTTTTTGTTCCTGTTCTTTCCCTGGAACTTCTTTTTGTTCCTTCTCTTTCTCTTTTTCCGCGGGAGTAACCGTTTTCCCGGTCTTTCGGGTGTAGGCATCGAATTGAGTGAGCTCAAGCTCAGCAGCGCGCTGTGCTTTTTTAAATTCCCCCATTGCACCTCCTAAAGACCGTGCAAGCCCAGGAAGCTTCTGGGGCCCAAAGAGGAAGAGAGCAGCAACGATGATTGCTATCAATTCCGCGGTACCTATCATTGCTGGTTATTATCAACAATCAAATATAAAAGTTCTTGTAAAAAGATCGATGGACTGGCTCAATTTTGAAATTTCTTAGAATGGCCCGAATTTCAAAGAGAAAGAATGAAATTAAATCGGCTAAGTCGCCCTCAAAATAGCCGGACCACCAGCAGGCTGAACTCAAACAGGACTCCAAGTAAAAGCGCTACAACAATCTGAGCAATAAAAGTCGGGTCAGGGGAGAGGAATAGCGAAATTGCCATAATCGCACTGTAGACCAGTATTCTCTGCTTTTTGAGGGTCTGGTAATCTACAAGCCCCATTTTCACGGCAAAAACCACAAGCAGGGGGAGCTGGAATACAATTCCGAAACCCACCAGGATTGTGGTTATGGCTGAAAGGGTATTCTGGACGGAAAGCTGGGCTGTAGCCATATCGCCTGAGTAAAAGAGAATGTATTTGAACATAACAGGCAGGACGATAAAGTAACCTATAGCGGTCCCGAAGAGGAAAAGCAGGAAAGATGCCGGAATTACCTTGAGGAAAAAACGCCTCTCATGAGGATAAAGCCCCTTGCCTGCAAACCTGTAAAGCTGGTAGAAGAGTTGCGGAATCGAGATTGCAAGAGCAAAGACCAGGCACAGTTTGAGGCGAGCAAAGGTCCATTCGAGGGGCGAGTACGCTGTCATGTAAAGGTCAGTACTTATAAATTCTTTCCACACAAGCAGCATCCCTTTTGCCGAAAATGGGAAAGCGAGAATTATTCCGAGGAAGAGCCAGATTAAAACGATTGCCAGCCTGTTCCTTAGCTCGAACAGGTGGGCCATAATGGGTTCTTCGATATCTCCCGGAACACCGGAGGTGTATGAATTCACTCCTGATGCTTTTCCGGTAGAAGTTGTTCCGTTGCCTGTATGCTGTGAGTCCATTTTTTTCCGCTCTTAGATGTACCTGGATAAATATATTAATATCGGAACATAATATTAAATGTGAATCTGCAACCCTTCTGAGAAATTCCGATTCTCCGGTGCAGGAGATTCTCGGAATGTAACTTATGATCCCTTTTCACAATATCTTTCTATTATATAATTGCATACCTGATAACCGCATACCTGAATATTTATGGCACCTGAGTCACCATAATATGATCACTCAAAATGATTAATATAACCTGATTAAGATAATTTATTTAATCTGGGTATGGCAATTAATATAACTGAATTAAGATAATTTGCATAATATAGTTATCGTAATTGATATAAGTTAGTTGAGAAATTTGTTTAATATAGTTATGGTAATTAGTATAACTCGATTAAGATAGTTAATATAATCTTATAATCTGTGGATTGTATAGATTGTATGATTCGATTAAGATAATTAATATAATATACCTATTATAATTAATATAACTTATTAAGGTAACTGCTATTTCCCGGTTCCCTGTACTTGAACACCATTGTTTCCGTACTCAAACTTTGTGGCTCCCGTTGATCGAATTTCTCCTGAATGGCTGGCAGTTTCAGGAAATGTTTAAAGGATTCCATGAAAAGAGCCGGATAAACCCAAAGCGAAAAAACAAAATAGGTAAAAAGAAAGTTGATGATAAAAATCACTGCAGCGAATAGATCTCCCTGACCTCCTTGCGGTGAATAAAAAAGTTCCCTTAAATGGGATAAAAAACTTTCTTTTGCTTTTCCGGATAGGTACTCCATATGTCTGAAGCCATTGAAAATCTCAGTGTAATCCTGCTGACCCTGCGAAATAAATTACTTGTGATTGCCGGGGTCCTTATCACAGGCATTCTTCTCTCTTTCCAGTTTACCGGGCCCCTGATAGAGAGGATGAAAGAAGATCTCCTCCCTGAGGGTGCAAAACTCGTTTATGTTTCCCCTCTGGAAGTGATGATGCTGCAGCTCAAGCTCTCGGTCATAATCGGGCTGCTCATTACCCTGCCTCTGATTGCATTCTATACTTACAGGGCCATTTCGAAGCGGTATTCAGTTCAGGTTCCGATATCGATCGGAAAAGGCCAGTTTGTCGTACTGGGTATAGGTGCTGTCGTCATGTTCATCCTTGGGATTTCATACGCGTATTTTCTCATGCTGCCCCTTTTCCTCAAGTACCTCTATATGGACGCCGCCAGTTCAGGGGTGACTGCGACTTACTCGATCTTCAAGTTCATCTCGTTCGTAGCCTCAGGCACGGCAATGTTCGGCCTGGTTTTCGAACTTCCGATAGTACTCACCTTCCTTACCCGGAACGGATTTGTAAAATACAGGACTCTTGTGACCTATAGAAAGCATCTTTACGTCCTCATAATGATTATTGCAGCTACTGTTACTCCGGGAGCGGATGTGATCAGTCAGATAATGCTTGCCGTGCCCATGGTAGTTTTCTTTGAAATAAGCCTGGTGATTGTCAGGATACTTGGAGTGAAAAACAGCCTTTCCAAACCTGATCCTTCAGCAGCGGCAGTCGGAATTACGAGAAGAAACTGAAGGAAAGTAAGAGCTCAAGGGAAAGTAAGAGCTGAAAAATGAGAAGAAGAGCTCAAGAATAAAAATAAGAACTCAGTATTATCAAGCTCACAAAAAAGAATCAGCGCCTTTGGAGATGTGCGGATTAGAGGCACAGGCGTGTTTGGGGTGATGCGATGATAGTCGAAAAAGCAACCAAAACACGCCTCTTATCGTTCTTTTTCCGCACTCGCTTATCCTCTTATATTTTGTTTTGACAGGATTTAAGATTATCGAAATTACTTTTATAAAACGGTTTTTTTGACAGTATTGTTAAACCATAATTTGTAAGCTGGCGACTGCCAGCAATCCGGCTGTCCTGAGACCATTTTCAACAGGCTCAAGAAAGTCTTATTTAACCTGATCCCCTATCTTGAGAGTCATGGAGCCGCAGCATTTAAAGGCAAACATCCAGGTAGTTGCCGCATCCGTCATCTACGGGTTTTCAGGAATTATTTTCATGTACGTAAAGAATATGGCAGCAGGGGCTGTTGTATTCTACCAGCTTCTTTTCGGACTTCTTGCGCTTGCAGGCTATCTGGCAGTTACCGGAAAGTTGTCAGGAATCAGACTCCGGGGAAAGCGAAAAACCCTGATGCTGCTTGGAGCCTGGCAGGCAGGCGCGATGCTCTCTTATTATACGGCTGTGAGCTTTACAAATGTCTCGATATCCGTACTTCTACTCTATACGGCTCCGTTTTACGTTTTGCTGCTCGCTCCCGTCCTCCTGAAAGAAAAACATAGCAGAAAGAGCGTTGCTGCCCTTATTCTTTCTCTTGCGGGTGTGGTAATCGTGATCGGCCCTGAAAACCTTGTTTCCGGCCCGGGAATTGAGCCAGGATACCTGTTTGGGGTGCTCATGGGACTTTTTTCAGGCCTTTTTTACGCCTGCATTACAGTTACTTCCCGCTACCTCAGGGACGAGTATTCAGCCTTTGAACAGATCCTTATCTCAACCTGTGTAACGCTTGTATTGCTGCTCCCTTTTGTAAGAGAGACCCCCGCAGCAGCTCTTATCGAGAACCTGCCTGTGCTCCTGTTTCTAGGGGTAACAATCACCTCAGTGGGTTCGATTCTTTATTTTACAGGGCTTGTGCACGTTAAAGCCCAGAATGCAAGCATACTTTCCCTGCTTGAACCTGTTAGTACGATTTTTTTCGCTTATCTCCTCTTAAAAGATCCCATATCCTCGGAAACCCTTATCGGATGTGTTCTTATCCTTTCCAGTTCTTTCCTGGCAAGTCTTGAAGAAGAAAGCAAGACCGAAAGCGAACCTGTTCTCAAGGAAAAAATGCCCGGAGTTCCGCAAACCTTCTCAAAAAAGGTTTGATCGCAAGCCTTTTCAAAAAAAACTTGAGCGCAAGCCTTTTCAAAAAAGGCTTGAGCGAAAACGATGTGTTATGGCATTGTTGGCGTGATCAAATGGCGCAACGCAAACCTTTTTAAAAAATGCTTGATCGCAAACCTTTTCAAAAAAGGTTTGATCGAAAACCCCTGACAGCGGCGTGATCAAACGGCGCAACGTTTGCGGCTCAGCGGTTGCTGCTCAGCGCTTGTGTTCGAGGTTATGAGAGGGATAATCGTAACTTAGAGAAAAACTCTAATAGTAGAGAAATAGTTTTCAGATATAACAAGGAAAATATTCTTAAATGTATTGTTCTTAAGTATGTTATTCTCAAAGGAGCTCTCCTCCATCCGGGTTGTATTTCTCCTCTATTCAGAGCTGCATGTCCGGCAGAACAGGATAAAATTTATTAGGAAATATTCTGTATTCTTATTTATCATAAATATATTTAGTTGATTATTTAGAAAAAGCCTGGTATTCTTATGGTAGACGTAATTAAGGAATTGGAAGTACTGAGGCAGAATTTGCTTGATCTGTCCCTTCGAAATAATCTTCTCAATTACCGCCCTTCCCAGAAAAGGACCCTCTCGGTTACAGGTCGAAAGCCTGAGGAAATTTACGAGCTCTTCGTCCTTCAGGAAAAATCAATGAGGTTCAGGGCAAAAGCCAGGTCCAGAAAAAGCCGGAAAGCCGAAAGTGAGGAAGAAGACGAGGCTTCGGAGAAAGAAAGCAGGCTTTTGAAAACAATAGGAAAAATCCTGGTCTCCGAAGAAGATAAACCCCAGAGTTTCCGCTCCGGACCTTTCCTGGAAACCCCGGACGACAGCGAAACCCTTGATAAAAAGCTTTTTTATGTCTTTAACCAGGCAAACTCTATTTTTGAAGAACAGGGATATCCTGTGCTCTATCTTGCTCTGGGCTTTCTCCAGTGGAATGACAGCCGATCGGCCGTAAAAAATCCGAAAGCTCCCCTTCTCCTGATTCCTGTCGAACTCAAACGCATAGGAAAAGGCCGGATTTTCAGTATTCAGTGGACAGGAGACGAAATTTTCACTTCAATTACCCTCCAGGCAAAAATGAAAGAGTTCGGGATCCAGCTTCCCGAGTTTGAGATGCCTGAGGAAGCTTCAGGGATCGAGGAATATTTCAGGGCCGTATCCGGGACAATCCGTGAGAAAAAGGACTGGAAGCTCCTGCCTGAAATCTGCCTTGACCTTTTTAATTTCAGAAAATTTGTCATGTATAAAGACCTTGACTCTGCAACCTGGCCTGAAGACCTGTCTCCTGCGGACCATCCCCTTATCCGGAAAGTCTTTAACCCTGAGGATCCTCAGTGTGAAGTTTCCGGCTTCCAGGAAGAAGAGGTCGACCTGAAACTTTCAGCAAAAGACACTTATCAGATAATGGATGCCGATTCTTCGCAGATTGCAGTCATTGAAGATGTAAAAGCCGGAAAAGACCTTGTTGTTGAGGGCCCTCCCGGAACCGGCAAGTCCCAGACAATTGCAAACACTATTGCAGAACTTATGGCCCAGGGAAAAAGCGTACTTTTCGTGAGTGAAAAAATGGCTGCCCTTCAGGTGGTAAAGAGCAGGCTGGATTCTTCAGGCCTGGGGGAACTTTGCCTGGAGATCCACAGCAACCAGACCCGGAAAAAAGCCGTGCTTGAAGAACTGGAAAAAACCCTGAACCGCGCAGCTCCTGCCCCCATACGCCCTGACAGAGATCTTAATGAGCTCGAAAAGCTAAAACACGAGCTAAACGAGTATGCCCTATCCCTTGGAGCGCCTGCGGGAAAACTCTATCCCAGCCTGTATACCCTCTACGGCATAAGGGAAAAGACAAGGGCTTATTTTGAATCGAAAGGCCTGAAAATGCCAGGTTACAAATTCCAGGAGCCTGAAACCTGGGAACCTGAAGCCTGGGCCGATGCAGAGGCTGTCCTGGAAAAACTGGGTCAGGTGATTCCTTTTCTCGGGCCTATCCGGAAAAACCCCTGGTATGGCTGCGAACCAGGGCTTGTACTGCCTTCGGATCTGGGGGAAATCGAAGCCTTTACAGGTGAATGCGCTGCGGCTTTTGAAACCCTGGAAATATCCATAAAAACCCTTAATGACCTTTCTGCAACCTCAAAACCCGGCACCCTCGACGGAATTACAGGTATAATCGATGCTGCAAGATTTCTCGGGAACTCAAAGCCCCTGCCTGAAAAAATGCTTCAGAATCCGGCATGGGAATCCGAGGCCTCAGCAGCTGAAGCCGAGGCTCTGGTTTCAAAACTCAGGCAGTACACAGAGCTCAGGACTTTTGCAGAGAAAACTTTTCACCCTGCAATTTTTGACCTTGATGCCTCTAAATTCGAGGAACTTTCCTGTAATCTCCTGAAGCTTTTAAACCCCAAGTACAGGAAGCTCAGGAAAGAAATTTCAGCCTGCTATCTTTCAGGAGCTCCTTTCCGGGACAGTAAAATCCTGCTTGACCTTGCCTGCCTTTCGGAATATGAAGCCCTCAGGCTGGAGTTCGAAAATTCGAATGCGAAAGGCAAAAAGTACTTTGGAGATTACTGGAAAGGTTTTGAAAGCGACCCTGTTCTCCTTGAGGAGTACAGCCGATGGATAATTCTCTTCCGAAAATACCTGAAAGAGGGTATTCTGACGGACAGGAGTTTCAGGCTTATAGCAGCAGGGATTGACAGCGCAGCCCTCGAATCCGCAGCCAGCCGGGCACTGGCTGCAAAACAGGAGTTTTTGGAGTCTTTTAAGAAGGCTGGAGCTCGCATAGGTGCGGATTTCGGAAAAATGTTCGGAAACGACCTGGAAGCCGCAAAACTGAGCCAGCTAAAATCCCGTGTGACCAGGTGGAAAACCGAGACTTCATCCCTTGTATTCTGGAGCCAGTATCTCGGATACAGGCAAGCCGGTCTGGAAACAAAGGCAGCACCTGTAATGGAAGACCTCGAATCCGGAAAAGTCGCAGTCTGTGATGCAATTCCTGCTTTTGAAGGCAACTATGCCGAAATGCTCCTGAACCGCGCCTTCAGGGAGAGGCCAGCACTTTCGACTTTCATCCGGGAACTCCATGAAGGCAAGCTTGGGAAGTTCAGGGAACTTGACAAAAAGGTGCTCCTGGAAAACCGAAAAAGAATCACATTTTCGGCTTATGAAGAAGCTCCGAAACTGACTTCAGGCGCGTCAAGAGCTTCGGAAGCAGGTATTTTGCTCAATGAGTTCAACCGGAAAAGAGGGCATATGCCTATCCGCGCCCTTATGAAAAAGGCAGGCAGCCTGATCCAGAAGATCAAGCCCTGTTTCCTCATGAGCCCGCTTTCCATTGCCCAGTACCTTGACCCCAGGAGCACCCGTTTTGATGTGATTATCTTTGACGAAGCCAGCCAGGTCAGGCCCGAAGATGCGGTTGGGGCTCTCCTGCGCGGAAAGCAGGTCGTGGTAATGGGGGACTCAAAGCAGCTTCCTCCAACCGACTTCTTCGATACCGTACTCGACTTTCCTGAGAGTGAGCCCGATGACTATGCTACAGCCGGGGATATGGAAAGTATCCTGAACGTGTGCAAACGAAGTTTCCCGGTAAAGACCCTGCGCTGGCACTACAGGAGCAGGCATGAGTCCCTGATTGCTATTTCAAACCAGGAATTTTACGATAACCGGCTCTATGTTTATCCCTCCCCCATGCAAAAAGATGAAAGACTCGGGCTTAAGTTCGTTCATCTTCCGGATGCGGTTTATGACAGGGGCAAAAGCGGAGCAAACAGGATAGAAGCAAGAGCCGTTGCAAGAGCCGTTTTCGAACACTTTGGCAGGTTTCCTGATAAAAGCCTCGGGGTCGGGACTTTTAATGTGAAACAGCAGGAAGCCATCCAGGAAGAAATCGAGGCTCTGCTTAAAGTGAATCCGGGATTTGACCTCAGTTCGGGGAATGAGAAAGGCGAGCACTTTTTTGTCAAGAACCTTGAGACTATCCAGGGCGATGAAAGGGACGTTATACTGCTGAGTGTGGGTTTCGGTTTTGATGGCAGCCGGAAGCTTTCTCTTAACTTCGGCCCGCTTAACCGCGAAGGAGGGGAAAGGCGCTTGAATGTTCTTATTACAAGGGCCAGGGAAAAATGCGTTGTTTTTGCAAACTTTACATCAAGGGACCTGAATCTGGAGGAAAATTCACCTTTCGGGCTTCGGGCCCTGAAAGTCTTCCTTGAGTTTGCAGAAAGCGGCAGGCTTCCCTCGCCTGCTTACAACAGGGAAGCCCTTGATTCGCCTTTCGAAGAAACAATCTCCGGTTTCCTGACAGAAAACGGCCTCGAAGTCCACAGGCAGATTGGCTGTGCAGGGTACAGGCTCGACCTTGCAGTCCCTGACTCCGCTCATCCAGGGCGATATGTGCTTGGAATCGAGTGTGATGGAGCAAGTTATCATTCCCTGCATGTTGCACGGGACCGCGATCGTCTGCGCCAGCAGGTGCTCGAAGGGCTGGGCTGGAAGATTTACCGGGTCTGGTCAACGGACTGGTACCTGCATCCGAAAGAGAGCAGGGAAAAGCTGCTTGAAGCTGTGAAGGGGGCTGTCAAGCAGGCAAAACTTCAGGCAAAATCCGCAGTCGAGCCCGAAATTCCGAAGATTAATAAGCCGTCTGCCTGGGTTGAACCCGTGAACCGGAACCCTGCAGGAAAGTTTTCCGCTTCCCCTGCAAATTCGGGTTCACTCGCAATTTCAGCTTTGCCTGCCGTAGATATGGCGAGCAGAGGCGGCGAAGAACTTGAAATCGAAGCTTTTGAAACCGAACCCTCTTCGGAAGTTTTTGAAGCCGAACTTCTTCCGGAGACTTCCTTTGAAGCCGAAGTTGAAGAGCCTTATTCAGGCGCGTTTTTTAAACTGGAAGAAGGGCTTACGACCCCTTCAGATACGGATTTCCTGCCGGAAATGGCTTCAAAAGCCGAGTCAATGGCCCTGGTGGCCGATGCAAACTCCCGCAAGAAGCCTGTGAGAAGGTCAGGAAAATCAAAACTTCTTAAATTTAGCGCAGATCCCCGTCTTGAGGAAGAAGAAACTGAACTCATACCCGAGCCGGAACCTGAGAAAGTAAGCTTTTTCCAGGCTTATCCCGAAATCGATTTCAGTGCAGGCCCTGAGAAGAAGAAACGTAAGCGGATGAATGAGTTCGCTTACATTTACGGCTCAGGAAGCTATTCTGAACCCGAGCCTGACTCCGAGGAAGATGATTACACAGGTGAGGATAACATTTATGCAGAGATATGGGATTCGGAGACTGAAATCGAGACCGAAGCCGAATCTGCAATTGTGCACTCAGTTACCGGTCCAAGATCTGTCGAAATTCCGGACATGTCGGAAAAAGAGCCTGAAAAACTATCCGGAAAAACCAATTCACTTGAAGCTGCCATCCCCCTTTACCAGGCATGTTTCTCCTCCGGGCTTCCGCAATCGGTGGATCTTTCCGAGATTTCCGATAAACAGCTTGAGAAGGCAATTATACGGATCATAGTGTGTGAAGGCCCTATCCATGAAGAACTTATGTCACAGCGGATAAAATCGCATACAGGAATTCCCCGCATGCTCGGGAAGATAAAGCAGCGGATATTTGACGTCGCGAATATTGCCGAAAGTTCCGGGAAAATCCGGGCTGAAGGCGAGTTCTACTGGCCGGTCTCGGAACCTGCCTGTCTCCTGCGCAGGCGAGACGGGGAGGCATCTGCAAAAATCGAGTGGATCTGCGACGAGGAAATAAAAGAAGCTATTCGCTTTGTCCTGAACAGCCAGTACTCAACCCCTCTTGAGGATCTTATTGTCCAGACTTCGAGAGTCCTCGGGATAAAAACTACACGCAAAAATACCTGGGAAAGGATCGAAAACCTTGTCCTGTCAGAAATAGAGGATAGCGAGTTGACCGTTTTGCCCAACAAAATGATTTATTTTGCAGAATGAGGCGAAAAGCCTTACCGAGCCTGAGGCTGGGGAAGCTGGAATTTCTTCCCCTTAACTCAATTAAAAAAATTATTTCTCTAAGTCTCTTTAATTCTCTGCAAATTTCTTTAATTTACTCTAATTAATTCGCTTCATTAATTCACTTCTTAATTCACTTTAATTAATTGACTTTAATTAATTTATTTTTATTAATTAATTTCTTAATTCACTTTAATTAATTCACTTTTATTTTGTAACAAAGACCATTGCAGCTACGACGGTAGTCCATTTTGCGTCCTTGTCTCCGTTTGCGGTCTGGCAAATATGGAACGTATCGAATATATGCCCGCTTGCTTTGTAGACCTGCTCTCTCTCATGCCAGGCCATTTCCGCGTCAAATTCTATGCCAAGGGTAGTTGCAAGCATTGTTGCTGCCAGGTCTTCAGCATACTCTCCTGCAATAATTTCTTCTTCTCCAAAAGAGTGATGTTCGGAAATGTACCCGTAGTTTTCTTCATTTACAGGGACCGCAGTTCCTATAGCTGAAGCCATTAAACGATGAGGCTCGTTAGTATCATTCCTTGCAAGTACACAATGGACAATGGCACCGGGTTTCAACTCTAAGAGTCCTTCTTCTCTGGGTACCAGTTTGCAATTGGGAGGCAGAATGCTTGAAACACTTACAAGGTTGTATTTCTCAATTTTTGCATCCCTCAGCGCAAGTTCAAAGGATGCTAATCTGTCTTTGTGTACCCCGGTACCCTTTGTCATAAATGCTTTTCTTGGGATCATGTTAACTCCTTAAGGGATTTATGCGTCTGCTGTACGGTTTCCATTGTATGAGCAACCAGTACACATAGATAATTTAAAACTTTTATACAGTAGTAAGCTGAACTATTGGGCTGATAGTCCTATCTTTCATCTCTCAAACGTACACCAGAGTTATGAACTTTATCCTATTAATTCTCAATTTTTGAAGGTTGAATGTTTACGTAAGAGATGCAATCCAGAGGCAAATTCTGCTCAGTTAGCTCTTCGCAGTCTTTCTCGCTCTTATTTTTATTGTTTGCATCCCTATCATATACATCGGAATCCGCAACCCCTTCAAAAACAAACCTGGTCTCGAGGGGAACTTCGCCTGCATGAGTCATTATATCCTTTTTCTCTAAATTAACCGTAACCTGGCCCTTTGAGAGCCCTGATTCAGCCATGTAATCGAGCACAAGCTTTCTCCCGAATTCTTCGGCAAACTCTAGAGCTTCGCTCCTGACAACGAAATGCCGCCTTCCTGTCGGGGTGTACACAAATATCCCTTTTGTCCGGAGGTCGTACCTGGACTCGCTATAAAGGGTACGTACTATTATCTCGACGCGTTTCATTCCTTTTCCTGCGAGAGCGCCGGCTGCATTTCCAACCTCTGAATAGTCCGGGACAAGAATTTCGGCATCTATCAGTTCCTTCAGTTCCTTTATATACGCTTTTGAAGGGCCACCGAGCAGGACAACAGGAATATCCACCTTGAAACGGGAGAAAAAGTTTCCCTCAAGCACTTTTTTAATTTCGTTCCTGTCGACTCCCTCCATTAAAAATGCAAGAAGGTCTTTTGCCATATTCCTCGCAAAAAGCCGTTTTACATTTATACAGAACTCATATTTGTCAAAACCTGTGAAATTTGCAAGCAGCACAGCCCCGATTTCCGAAGCTTCGGAATCCCATTCCGTATATTCTCCAAGTACATGTAGAGCGTCGGTAGGGGTAAAACCTATTGCCTGGATAAGCCGCTTCCGAATCAGGGAATCCATTACTCGCCTTGGAGGAAGAATATTCCTGTCCCAATAGATGTCTTTAAGAGAGAGCGGTTCATCTCCTATAAGCGCAAGAAGTTCTCCTTCTTCCCGGCTCAATCTGGCAGGTCTCTGTTCTGTACGGACAAAGAATCTTGCTGCCTGGATATGTTCGTTTAATTTGAGCTTGTCCGGAATCCAGCGCTTTTTCAGGGTGTCCATAAAACCCGGGTAAAGGACTGCTGCCCTGCAAAGCGGAATTACCCGGCGGGGACCTATGTTTATATTGCTGCCCTGAATCCAGACCTGGCTGTCCCCGCCCATTGCTGAGGTCTCCATGCGCAGTGCCCGGACTTTGGTTTGCCAGCCGCCCACAACCGCTCCGGCTTCACTTAGGTGAGGAAGCCCCCTGTAGATCAGGGAAACGTCGGTACTTGTCCCGCCTACATCGATTACACTGCAGGTCTCATGCCCGGATAGAAAGGAAGCCCCAAGAAGGCTTGCTGCAGGGCCTGAAAAGACTGACTCTATGGGTTTTTTCATGGCTTCATGCATGCTTACCACAGAGCCGTCACAGCGCAACATCGCGATTCTGGGGGAAAGCCCTCGCCTTTCGATCTCGTCTGCCACTGTCTTGAGGAAACTTCCGGCTACAGGCAGGAGCTGGGCATTAAGGTAGGCTGTAACTCCCCTTTCATAAGCTCCGAGGGATTGGGCAAGCTCGTGCCCGCAGACAACGGGCAGCCCTGTAAGTTCCTGAATAAGAGTTTTTACGCACAGCTCATGCTCGGGATTTCGTATACTGAAATAGGAAGAAACTGCAAAAGCCGAAACCTTGTCCTTTATTTCAAGCACGAATTTTTCTACTGCCACCAGATCAGGAGCTGTGATTTCACTCCCGTAGCTGTCGTGCCCTCCCTGTACCATGATGCAGTTTTCAAGCCCCGAATCTGAGGGGATGTCGTAATCCCCTATAAGAATAAGCCCTACAGGATACCCTGTTTTTTCGAGGATAGTATTGGTGGCTAGAGTCGTTGAAACCGAAACCGTAGTCACGAATTTCAGCTTTTCCGGGTCAAGCCCGTCAATTGACTCTTTTATTCCCTCAAGAGGATCAGGATAGGTTGTAAGCGCCTTATTTGAACATATAATTATTCCATCCGATTTTCGAATTAAAACCGAATCCGTATAAGTCCCGCCGGCATCAATGCCCAGGCCGTATGCCATTTTTTGATTATATGCCATTTTTATATCTCCATCTATATTTCTCGATATTCTTGCATTACCCTGATTATGCCTTTTGTAATTCCGGTATGTCTTCTATGCCATTTTATAAGGTGCTGATACTCTGATCGCAGGAATCAGGATAGCAATTCCCACTTATCCTGCTCTTTTCAGAATCAAAGATTTGCTAACCTTGAAGACAAACAGTTGCTCAGGAAGATGCATGGAATTCAAGAACAAAGTTGAATTCAGGAATTGCATTATTTGCACTATTGAGGGTAAATATAAATATTCCGGAAGATTTCCGGAAGATTTCCGAAACTCAGGTTTTAGGCATCCCGATCCCTACGAAAACAAGCTTTGTTTCTACGGGTATTGCCCCTGCTTCACTCAAAGCGATATCTTTTTTGCTTGCCTCGATCTGGACCTGCCCTTTATCGAGCCCGGCTTCGGTCATATATTCCATGACAAGTTTTCTTCCCAGGGCGCTGGCATATTCCAGAGCTTCGGCATAGCTTCCAAAGGTTTCCCTGCCCTTGGGGGAAAATAAAAGGACCAGTCTTTTCTTATCTTTTGAGTAAGTGCTTTTGATC
Source organism: Methanosarcina sp. (assembly GCF_049706645.1). Taxonomy (GTDB): domain Archaea; phylum Halobacteriota; class Methanosarcinia; order Methanosarcinales; family Methanosarcinaceae; genus Methanosarcina. Next base: position 71,326 of record NZ_JBNAKP010000014.1, read on the forward strand.
AGGATTTCAATCCTTTTTATGCCCTTGCCCACGACGGCTCCGACGGCATTTCCTACCTCGGCATGCTCAGGGACAATAATCTCGGCATCGAGAATCTGCTTCAACTCTTTAATGTATGCGACCACAGGGCCTCCTATCAGAACGACAGGGATTTTCATCCTGAACTGCGTAAACCTGTCAGACAGGAGAATTTTTTCGATTTCCCTGGGAGGCACATCCTTCAGGATGAAAGATACCAGGTTTAGGGCCATATTCCGCGCAACGTCCTTTTTTATCTGTTTGCAGAGCTCAAGATGATCCGTCTGGGTATACCGTTCCAGAAGTTTTGCTCCCATCTTTGAGGCTTCTCCATCCCAGGCTGTGTATTCCCCGAGTACGTGAAGGGCATCGGTTGGGGTGAAACCGATTGCCTGGATCAGGCGTTTTCGCATGAGCGAGTCGAGCAGGCCCGGAGAAAGCGTTTTCTGCGTCTCCCAGAAGATATCGTTAAGCGATGCAGGAAAATCCCCGATCCTGTCAAAGAGTTCCTTTTCAAGCTTTCCAAGGTCTGAAGCTTCAAGGCCTGTCCTTACAAAGAATTTGGTAGGCTGTACATTTTCTTCAAGGTGCATGGCGGCCGGGATTCTCCCTTTTTTCAGGGTTTCGAGAAAACCCGGATATCTGACGGCTGCAACGCAGAGTGGGATAACTCTCCTTGGGCCAATATTTATTTTCATATTCCTGATCCAGATATGGCTGTCTCCTCCCATTGCTGAGGTTTCCATCCGGATAGCTTTAACCTTTGTCTGCCAGCCTCCGACTACAGCTCCTTCCTCACAGAGTTCCGGAAGCCCTTCTTCTAGCATGGAAACGTCCGTACTTGTTCCGCCTACATCAATAACTGCACAGGTTCCAAGCCCTGAAAGGTGGGATGCCCCTACAAGGCTTGCTGCAGGGCCCGAAAAGATGGATTCGATCGGTTTTTCCAGGGCTTCGTTAATGCCCACAACCGAACCGTCACATTTGAGCATTAACAGCCTCGAATCCATTCCTCGCCTGGAGATTTCTTCCCTGATTGAACGGATAAACTGGTTTGCAATAGGAATCAGCTGGGCATTCAAATAGGCTGTAATTCCTCTCTCGTAGGCCCCAAGGTCAAGGGAAAGTTCGTGCCCGCAAACCACAGGCTTTCCCGTAAGCTCTCGGATGCGGGCTTTGACTGCCAGCTCATGGGCAGGGTTTCGCACACTGAAGTATGAAGAGACTGCAAAAGCCGAAACTTTATCCTTAATCTTACTGACGAAAGCTTCCACAGCTTCCATATCAAGAGAAACAAGTTCGGTCCCATGATGGTCGTGTCCTCCTTTTACGATAGTATGAAATTCAACATGCATTCTTTCCGGAATCTCGTAATCTCCTACAAGGATCAATCCTACAGGATAGCCATTCTTCTCAAGGATTGTATTTGTAGCAAGCGTCGTTGAAACTGAAACCATTTTTACGTCTTTTAAATATTTCTCATCCAGCCCGTCTATGGAGTTTCTTATTCCTGCAAGCAGGTCGGGGTAGGTGGTAAGCGCCTTATTCGAATCCATCACTTTGCCATCGGAATCCCGAATGATGATCGAATCGGTGTATGTGCCTCCTGCGTCAATGCCCATGCTGTACTGCATCTAAATGCCTCCTGTTCATTTTTTAGAATTATGGTTCTCTAGGTTTGGGGTTCATGAGACAGCTCATGAGATTAAAATTGCCGGGAATATATTATACTTAAAAATATATAATAGTTGGCGGGTGGTATGTACGGCCCCGAAGAAAAAAAAGAAGTGTGAGAATGGCGAAAAAGACCACGAAGCTTCTTTCCTGACAATCCGGGTTTCAAAAGTTTCCGAATTTAGTATTCAGGCCAGATTTTTGTATTCCAAGCCAGTATTTAAAGCCCGAAATTTATATAAACGATTATATTAAAATTCTCTTTTAAATGCAGGTTCGAAAATGGTACCTTAAAACCTGAAATTTGAAGTTTGATATAAACTTTTTAAAATTAATTGTTAATTGAATGAGTTAACCTGGGGAATTGACTGAGTAAATCCAGAGAATTGACTGAGTAAATCCAGAGAATTGACCGATACAACCTGGGGAGTTGATTAAGTTAATTTGTGGAATTGAAGGTAAACCTGGGTAATCGATTGAATAGCTTTGTAAATTGATTGAGTTGATGATATGATGCTTGCGGAAGTTTTCAACCGGCTAAAAGAGCTTGAGAAAAAATTTAATGAGATTAAGTATCCGCCTGAAGCTGCTTTCTAGCCGTCCTTCTCCTTAAAAATCCGAAAAGCGGAACGTGATAGTTTACTCCACCACCTGCCTGCGTTTGAGCTCGATGAACTTTTCGAAAAGGTAGAGGAATGACATATAAAGTAGCTCTTCACCCTTCAGTCCGTAAAAATCTTAAAAAACTGTATCGGCTTGACAGGCCGGGTTACGATTACGTGAAACGCCGCCTTCGCCTTCTGGCTTACAGGCCGGAAATGGGTTTTCCCCTTGAAGCCGGGTTTGAGGGAAAATGGAGAATTCATATCGGGCCCTTTGTGCTGGTCTACACTTTCGACAATGCCAAAAATGTCCTTACCTTGCTGGTTTTTGAACATTATACGCTGGCATATGATACGCGCACCGCTTATGCGTGAAATCGGCAGAGTTGCAGCTCTCTAGTCCCGCAAACCTTTTTAAAAAAGGTTTTATCGCAAACTTTTTGAAAAAAGTTTGATCAAAAACGACGTGGTCGGCGTGATCAACCGGCGCAACGGTTGCGGCCCAACGCTTGCGCTCAAGAGGATTAGTTATGTCTGATTCATTTTAATTTTCAGTCTGGAGGGGACTAATTATTCAAATGGGATTTTATGGGCGGCGATTTTGAGTTGAAGACCTATTTTTGGCTGGGGTTCTTAAGCTGCTCTGGCTCAGGGAGATTTTTTCTCAAAACTTCATGGAATTTCAAAATTTAGTGATAAGGGAAAGGTTAAGGCAAATCCGGATGTAAAATCAGGAAAGAACCAGGATTGAAATTGAGGAAATCGGGATGAGGAAAAACGATAACATCAAAGCTTGTGGCAGGACCATAAGTTACGAGATCGTTTATAGTAAAAAGAGAAAGAGAGCGGCTATTTTAGTCCGCCCGGACCTGAGAGTTGAGTTTCGGGCGCCTCATGGGCTGAGTACGGATACTATAAGGGAAATGGTTGAAGGGAAGGCGCAATGGATACTCAAAAAACTTGAATTGTTCGAGGCAAACCGGCTGCCTGATCAGAAAAAACGATATTCTGAAGGTGAAAGCTATCTTTATCTGGGTGGGGAATATCCTCTGAGAATAGAATTTGCGGACAACGTTAAAAAACCCCTGGCTTTTTTCAAGGATTCCGAAATTATGGTTGAGGTCCCGGAGAATACTTCTGAAGATCAGGTTCCGTTTCTGGTGAAAGAAGCTGTCTGGAATTTATATAGCCAGCGTGCCGAAGAAGAGGTTGAGGAGATTCTGAAAACTTATTCGAAAATTCTCGGAGTAGTTCCTCCGGTTTTTAAGGTAAAGCATCAGAAAAGGCGCTGGGGAAGCTGTTCTGCAGACAATGTCCTGAGGATAAACTTCCAGCTCATAATGGCCCCACCCAGGCAGCTTGAGTACGTGGTTGTGCACGAACTCTGCCACGTAAAAGAGAAAAATCACTCTGCACGGTTCTGGAAACTGGTTCGGGAACTCATGCCTGATTATCAGGAACACAGGAATAGCCTGAAAAAAGATGGCTGGAAATATATGCTTTGAGCCAGTTAGGCTAATATTAACTTTTAAGAATTATTCACTTTATAAGTATCTAATGACCTGTACGTTTTAAAAATGTTTTACGAATATAGGATATAAATATTTTGAGGGCTTACACGATTTGCAGTATAAAATTTATTGACCTATTAATACATCAAGGTACAGTATACGTTCAGATACCTTCATATTATATACTCAAATGGCGATCATAAATACGGATGTCTGAGAAGGTGCGCTTCAAAACAAATTGAGAGTTTTGACAGATTCTCTGACCTCGTCCTTTTGCAGATGCCCAGTCTTCATACACACCACTTTTTATTTTTTTATTTTTTATTTTCTTTACAACTTCCTTAACGTTTTTTACTTACATTTTTATTGCCTCGTAACCCTGGGTATACTCTCTAAGAATTCCCACTCTGTAGTTTTGAAAGAATTAAGTACTGTTTATTTACTCATTTTGTTTCCAGAAAGAGGTCGTTAGATTAAGGGTCACGTGCCAAAATTAAGACCGCCTATTTTATGGAATTTCGAAAATTTCATAAAATTGAGAAGTGCGAAAATTTATCCAAACATTAAGCTTTAATTATCGAAGATCATATTATTAATTGCAAATAAAATGCAGTTAAATCGTAAAATCGTTTCGAAATGGGGGTATTTTCAATGGACAGTGAATTAGTTTCTTCAAATAGTATAAACTCTGAAAATATTGCTTCGGAGAATTGCATTGTTTCAAGCAACTGCACGCCCGGCGCAGAAAGGCACTCTCCCGGTGAAATCTTTTACCAGCTCTTTTACTCTAGCAGTGAAGAGTCGTCGATTTTCCTTCTGAGCGTACTGCTCATGGCTTCAGGCCTCATCTTATTTATTTATGGTCTTATTAGCGGGCAGCTTTACCAGTTTGTTATGGCGTTTTTCTTCCTGGTTCCGGGACTTGTTCTGGACGACGCAAGACAACAACAGCTGGCCGCAAGGTGAATTCCTGATTCCGATTATATTTCCTTTACTTTACCAATTTTCCCTGTATCTCTGTTTTTTCAAATCGCTATTGTTTTTCCCACTTACTATTACTTTTCCGATTTCACTAAGGACTGTCCGTGGAGTTCCGGGGTGGTCGATTCTAAGATAGTTCTTCGCTCTCCTTATTCTCTTATGCTCTCCTTATTCTCTTATGCTCTCTTTATTCTCTTATGAAAGCAGGTGGAGAAAATAACAAATAGATACGAGACATATTCCGTTATTGAAATGCGAGTTCTTAACGAGGTATGGCTTTATGCGAGCCGAAGAAAGAGACCCAGAGGATTTTTTGATTGACATTCTTAATTCAATCGAAAAAATAGAGAGTTTTATTGAAGGATTTGAATTTGAAGACTTTTCCACAGACGATAAAACCATATACGCCGTAATTCTGGCTCTCGAAATTATTGGGGAAGCAACGAAAGATTTGCCGGATTCTTTAAAAATAAGGCACCCTGAAGTTCCATGGAGAGAAATGTCCGGGTTGCGTGACAAAATGGTCCACGGCGATTTTGGTCTTGATCTTGAAGCCATCTGGAACATAGCAGTGGAGGATGTTTCATCCTTAAAGCCATTAATTGCCAGGATTTTGAGTGAAATGTGATTTATCTTTCCGGTTCTTAACTTCAGTCTCTCTCATTAATCTCTTGAAGTAACACAATATACGGACACCGCCCTTGAAAAAACACATTATATACGAGACGGTAAATCTAAAGACTGTATCGAAAAGGTTGCCGTAAATTTGAAATTTTCATTTGAAAGCATCCACCTCAATATCAGGCTCACTTCGCACCAGTCTATCATTTATACGGTTTGATTATACGTCGCCAAAATGTGATTGAATCTTTAAGTTTATATATAATGAAGTACTCTAGAATATTGGGCATCTGGGAAGGTCATAATAGACCTTTTAACTCTTTTTAATAACCCCCCCCATACCCCCCAACTCCCCAATAACCGGATGCCCAATCCCCATTAACAATAATCCTCAAATATTCTGTTATCGATCCGCAGGGGTACTACTTCAAACTCTTAAATATCAAACTCTTGAATATGAATTTTCTTTTTTGCCCAGCGATATCATTTGCTGTTGCATATGGGTGAGAATACCTTTCGTTTTCTTCGGTATATGATTTCATATAGAACCTGGATTTAATTTGAACCGCTTGCACAGGACAATATTAAGATAGGCGTAACAGAGATAACCTGTGAAATCCCTTTGCCACACAGGTTTCTCATTAATTTCCTTCATTATTTGCCTTTATCTTTCCGGATAAACAGATCTTTTCACATATTCCACAACCTGTATACTTTGAATCCGAATAAAAATAATTTTTTGCACCCTCATATTCGGCAAAAGCCCCTCAAAGGCCAGGACGTTACAGTACGAAATTAACGAAGACAGGGGGATTGGAATCTTTTTCCCGGCTATTTTCCTGGTTTATGGTGATTTTTTGAATTGAATCAAGTCTATTCCGGATTTCAGATTCCAGTTTTGCTATTCCTTCCCCGGTTGCCGGACGCCAGTTTTTAAATTTCGGATTATTACGGCCATGTCTTCGCCAGCGACTGCCAGGTTCATAGTTATATTTCAGTTCCGTAATGTCATCCACAATTGCATACGGATGGAGTAATCCCTATTTAATTGTGGTTCCGAAAGTAAATATTTGTACTTAACTCACTTGATTCTACGTAACCGGAGAAACACTCGACACTCTGCTGCCTGGAGATTTCAAGTCCATTCAGGAGGGCACGTTATATTGATAGTCCAGATCGGGCACGTATATGTATCTGCCGCGCATTCGGCCCGGCCCTATAGTACCCTTGAAAAAGTCTTTAAGGAAGCCGCGGTCAACCTTTATTGATGTAATCGGTGAGACGGGCAAAGGAGATCCTGAAGCACTCGAAATTGTGAGCCACCTGGCTGTGGAAGTGCACGAAGCGGGCGATATTGTACGCGATGCTATAATGCTGCAGGGCATTGAGGTGCCGGCCTGGAGCTCAGGGGTCGAGAGAGTCTACAGCTGAGGCAAAGCCGGGGTACTGGCAATGAACATAGCAATTTGATTCCTGAGAGCTGAAAAGAAGAAGGAAGCTGAAAGAAGAAGAGCCGGCTACATAAAGGAGTTTAACAGGGCTGAGTTCTCCTGTCCTGGCAACTTACCACACTCGGCAAGTCACCGGCGATGAAAGACTATTCCAGATGCTAATGGTTTCTCAGTCAAGCTGCTTAAGCCCTGCACTTTCAACACCCGCAAGCTGGTTTTTATACTTTGCTTGAAACCTATAAATAAGCAAATATATCACTTATTTTTCAAAATATACGGCTTTCGAGGAGCTTTTACGGGTTAAAAACATTATTTCTGGTTGTATATTAGATTAAAAGTTTAAAAAAACTTATTTCTTCAAATGCTCCCTTTAAGCTCTTTCCCACTTAAAACACTTATATTTCAGCTAAGAAAATTCCGTAACCAATGGCCTCCAGGAATACCTAGAAGATACAGTTCTGAGGGTAAATCACTGAGCAATTTGAAAAATAAGCACAATTGCATGTTCTGAAAAAAGTAGGGGGATTTTTATACCTGAAATTTCAGTAACTCGCCTTCAAAAGCCGAAGTTTAAAGTTTGTTATAAACATTAAATACGCAATAGATAGAGATAAATAACTTTAAAAGTTTAAAAATCGTTGTTTTATTAATTAAATCCTTTAAAACCATTATTTCATTAATTAAACCGTTTTAAGCTATTTTTTAGTATAAGTATATTTATATTTAATCTGGCTAATTTTAGCATTGTCAAGCCGCAGGTAGTCGGCAAGACAACCAGGATAAGGTAAAATTAAGCATGTAATTTAAGCAACTGGCAGATAGCTGGAAAGGCAATTTAAAGTGAATAAGAAGTTGAGAATAAAACCGATGGTTTTCAGAAACAAATCTGGAATTTATCGGTATTGATTATCAGTATTAAATAGGGTCTATATCAAAGAGGGTTAAAATAAATTTGGGAGTGGATAAACGTTGAAAATGAAAAAGATACTTGGAATTCTCATGGCAGTCTGTTTTGTGCTGTCAGTTACGGTTGCATCCGTAAGTGCAGCACCCTGGGACGGTGACAAGAATAAACGGGATGACGGCAAGAACAGATTTGACGGCAAGAACAGATTTGACAACGACAAGAAAAAGTTCGACAACGACAGGAAAAAGTGGGACAACAACAGGAAGAAGTGGGATAACGACAGAAAGAAATGGGATAACGACAGGAAAAAGTGGGACAACGACAGGAAGAAGTGGAGCTTTAAGAAACACGGAAACGATTACAAGAAATGGAACATGCTTTATATGAAATGGCTCAAGATGTATATGAAATGGTTCTTCGGTTATAACAAATTTTACGGCGATTATAACAAGCATAACAAATACCACTGAAGTAGATATTGAGGGCTGGATGTAAAAATAAGCCGATGATTAGGCCGTGGATTATTTTGTCATACATCCCTCTGGATTAAAGAAGCAACAGTTTGGATTAAAGAAAAAGAATTTGGGCTATATAAATAGTAAGAATCCATACAGGTAAGGTTCTTACCACTCAGAGAGAATCAGAGAGCGGGAAGGGTCACGAATACCGCCCTTGAGGGACGGCGCTTCTCCTCCAGCTTTTCTTTTTTCCATTTCGGCATTTGATTACTCAACGTCGTGTGAATTTTACCGTTCCTTATCTCTGTTCTTTATCGGTTAAAATCACAATATTCTCACGCCCGTGCTTGGATTTCTTAATCAGTCCTCTCTTTTCCAGTTCTGAAAGCAGGAGGCTGACTTTTACTTCGGAATACTCCAGCCTGCTACGCAGATCCTTTTGTGTAATTCTACCCCTGTGGCCCCGAATTACGTCCAGGATTTCACGCAGATCCGCGGAGAGAGGAGGTTGTTTTAGAGCAGTTTCAATTTGGGAATTATCGGCAGTTTCTATTACTGGCTTTATCACCGGCTCTATTGTGGAGGCCGCTTCTCCGATATTTCCGAATTTCGGCCTCACATCAGAACCAGTGCTTCTACCGAAGGCTTTTGCTAGAAGTCTAGGTGTATTGAACTTTCCTGCCTGAGAGCTGTTTCTTTTCATCTTTTTGTGCTTTCTGGAAAGTCTATAGCTTCCGCCGAGCAAAAAAAGAAAGATAAGGGCTACTGGCAGGTAACTCAAAGTAGATGAATCAGTCCTGGTAAAAGAGTCGGTCCTGGTTTTTTCAGCGGGACTCGCACTATTCGCATTATCCATTCTATCTTCGATTGCTTCTGTTGCGGGATTTTCGGAGGCTGGATAAAGCAGGAGATCGAAGACGTAGTTTCCTTCATCTTCAATCTTCAAAGTCGTCTGTTTTGAATAGATTACGGTCTTGTTTCGGTAATACCTGGCTGTAATAATATAGTCTCCGGGTCCCAGTTCAAAGGAGTACGTACCGTTTTTTGCTACTATTGATTGAGAAGGATTGGAATTGATGCTAATTACCGTATCATTCAGCGGTTCAAGGGTATCCCATGCATATGTTGCCCCATGTATGGTTGCAGTGATATTGCTGTCTGCCAGGAAAGGTACCCCTGAAGTGGGTAAAGCCGATACCCCTAAAACGAGTAAAGCAGCAGTGCAAAGAACGTAGAACCTCAGATTCATCTCCACCAGTAAATCCAGGATTGTAAGTTGACGCTATGGGATCAGCTGCTAAAATTGTGAGCACAAAATCTCTTTATGTTTTTCCGGAAATTGGAGTTCCGAAAATAGGAGATATATTCTTTTTTTTGATTTTATCAATGACTACCCCACGATCCAATATGGGCTTTATTATGACGAACAGGTTCCAAAATTATTCCTCACAGGACCAGGCGATAAACTTAAAGCGGCTCCTTGAGAGCTTTCTTCAAGCTTATAGACACTTTTCCTTTTTTATAGCTCTTCCAATCCCCACTTTATATTGTACGTTTTATTATTGAGCCTATCAAAACCCGTTTTAACCCTAATTATTTAATACTGGCATTTTTTATAATCATAAACCCCCCTATTATTATAAAAAATGCGACCCAGAGAGCCTGACGTCAATTATTAATCGATTTCATTAAATATACCCATTCGTTAACGCTTTTACGTTGAATAATATCAAATCGACCAGGTCTACTGATCACAATTAAGTAAGTGTAAATGGTAAATAAATATTTCGGTTATTATTTATTTATATTTAGATGAACAGTGAGACCGATGCGGCATCCATATAATATTGATTATAAATTATAATAATGTTATAATCCTGCTTATGCAGAATATCTCACATTCATTAAAGTTAATAAGGCAGATGAGGAAGTCTATAGCTTAGAATTATATTTCTGTTCCAGGTATGCAAAGGCAATCAGGAAATCTAAAACAGATACTTTCTCATGAAAGCCCTGAAAAAATTCACAAACAAGATAAATGAAACATGAATTATAACTAAAAAATGAACTTTAAACAAAACCCTCTACTCTGGAGGCTCTGATACCGCTCAGGAATTTAAGATCTTTTTATTTGAGTTTCAGGGCTTTCCGTTCATTATTTTAAACATCTATATCTATTTCCGTTGTAACCATCGAGATATCCCTTCTGGAACCCTCTGTTATAGTTATCTTTGTAGTACTTGGTCCATCTGTTATCATTGAAAGGGAAAGGAATTTTCGAGAGAACTTCTCTGATGCCGTACTTAACGCAGTCTTTCTGGCCCTGTTTTTTGCCACCGTCATAACCTTTACTGTAGCCGTTGTTGTAACCATTCTTGCTATTACTGGCTGCGCTTGCTGATGCAACTGTCACTGACAGTACAAAACAAAGCACCAGCAAAACAGCGAAAGCCTTTTTTATTCTATAAAATTTTTTATTTATCATAAATCATACTCCTGACTTATTTAATTGAATGAAAAGAATGATTTACACACACGATTTACACATTCGTGAAGCGTGAAAAGATTCTATTCTAAAATCTTTGATTTTGGGTTTTATAGTAGGGGATTCAACTTTTAAGCTCACCAGTTAGATCTCCATCCAGGTGAGATCTTCATGTGCCTCATGTGCCTGCAATTTCGACTTGACCTTTGGCCTTTGTGGAAATTGCTTAACGATTTTGCCGGCTACCCATCAATCGATTGTTTTAATATTAGCTGATCTAATATTAGCCGGATTAAATATAAATATACTTATAATAAAAGTGGCTTAGAACAGTTAAATTAGTAAAATAAGTATTTCTAAAATTTTAATTTGGAATTAGACTATAAATAGCCTGTTAAACACCTTTAGAGCTCTTAAAAAGCCCTATTTCCTCGTACTTATGCACAAGAATGGTTTTTTGCAGGCTCACGTGGTTGAAAAATAAGTTTCCAGTTGAAAAATGACTACCTAAACAGATGAACATCGGTCTTAAATATAGTTATCAAACTTCTGTGGAGATACCGTAAACGAGTGATATCGCGTCTTCTTCTATTCCTTTACTGCAATTTTCATTTTCATTAGAATTTCAACTTCTTTTTCCATCCTTTCTTGATCCAATTCCCATCAACACATAAAGTTCCGTCAAAAAATATTTTGATCTACATATTGATTAAAAACTCTTGATTAGAAATTTCGGCCTTCTGCTTTTTTTTATTTACACGATAATATAAAAAGGCCAACGAACTCTCTCACATATATCAGTCAAGCCTTTTGTTTATGAATACAAGTAAACGACTGATTTTAAAATCTAGCTAAATATCGCAAATGCGGCTTTTTTCAGATATGATCAAGATTCACACTTACTACCCAGAATGTGAGTATTTAAGTGTCCTAAAGTAAAAGTATCAACTTATTATTGATGGATCATCGAATTCGATTAAAGATATTATATATTAGTTCTTTATACTGTAACTACACTTATTTTCACAAGCGTGGCTTCAACCTCATCCTCAAGTACACATACTAAAGGGCATTATGGCGATTCAGGTCAGGCATGAAAGGATACGATAACATGGTCGAAAAAAAAGCTACAGGCAAAGAGGAAACAGAAAAATCAAAAGAGGAGCAGCTGCATACTACAAAAGAAACCCCCATAAGTAATCCTCCTGCTCTGGATGCAGACTCAAACAAATCTTCAAAAGAGGATTTTCCCATCGTGGGCATCGGTGCATCGGCTGGCGGGCTGGCCGCGTTTGAAGCCTTCTTTTCAGCTATTCCTGACGATACCGCCCCAGGCATGGCCTTTGTTCTGGTGCAGCACCTGGACCCACACCACAAGAGCATGCTTTCAGAACTGGTCGGGCGACATACACAGATGCCGGTTTATGAGGTCAAGGACGGGATGGTTGTCCAGCCTAACTGCGTCTACGTCATCCCACCGAATTATGACCTGGTTCTTGAGTATGGAACGCTGCAGTTGCAGGAACCGGCCGAGCCGCACGGCCATCGCCTGCCGATTAATTTGTTCTTCCGCTCCCTGGCTCAGAGTAAGCAAGAACTTGCCATCGGCATCGTACTATCGGGTACGGGCGAAGACGGCACACTGGGGGTGCGGGCGATCAAGGCCGAAGGCGGCATGGTGATGGCACAAAGGCCCGAATCCAGCGAGTACGACGGCATGCCGCGCAGTGCTATTGATACAGGTCTGGTAGATTATATTCTGTCGCCGGCCGAAATGTCGGCCCAGCTCATTGCCTATGTCACTAAAGCATTTGGAAAAAGGCCTCATGTGGCGCCCCAGGCTGAAGACTCAATGAAAAAGATATTCAACCTTCTGCGCATCCAGACCGGCCACGACTTTTCCCATTACAAGCAAAACACCATCAGTCGCCGCATCGAGCGGCGTATGGCTATAAAAAATATCAAGAGTGTGAGCGAATATGTGCGTTATTTAGAGCAATTGCCTGCCGAAGTGGAAGCGCTCTTTCATGACCTCTTAATCGGAGTCACCAGTTTCTTTCGCAATCCCTCTGCGTTCGATACACTTCAGGAGAAAGTAATCTCACAGCTCTTTACCGGCAAGCAGCCAGACTCAGTGATAAGGGTCTGGGTGCCCGGCTGTTCTACAGGCGAGGAGGCTTATTCCATCGCTATTCTTCTCCAAGAGCAGATGGAAATGTTGAAGAACGTTTTCAATATACAAATCTTCGCAACCGATATTGACAAACGAGCCATCGAATCAGCTCGCAGCGGTGTTTATCCTTCCACCATCTCTATCGATATCTCACCAGAAAGGCTGGAGCGTTTCTTTATCAAGGATTCAGGCGGCAACTACCGCATCCAAAAAAGTATCCGTGATATGATAGTTTTCTCCGAGCAGGACGTTATCAAAGACCCTCCTTTCTCCAAGCTTGACCTTATCAGTTGTCGCAACATGCTGATCTATATGGACGGGAAACTGCAGAAGAAACTCATCCCACTCTTCCACTACGCGTTGAACTCGGGCGGATTTCTTTTCCTAGGTCCCTCCGAGACCGTAGGCGAGTATGAGAACCTTTTTGACACGCTGGATCGCAAGTCGAAGCTGTATCGCAAAAAGGATGTTAATGGACGACCTCTTATCGGGACATTTATCCCTCCTCAACTGGAAATCAGGAAGACAAAGAGACCTTCCGGTAAGGCTCCTGTCGAGAGCAAAACTCAACTGCGCGAGCTGACCGAACAGACTATGCTGCAATATTACGCTCCGGTCGGTGTGCTCATCAACGAAAGCGGCGACATTCTCTATATTCATGGCCGTACAGGCATGTACCTGGAACCGGCTCCAGGTGAGGCTGGTCTGAATATCTTGAAGATGGCCCGCGAAGGATTAAAGCAGGAGTTGACCACGGCACTGTACAAAGCAGCGACACAGAAGAAGCCGATAATCCACCACGGGCTGAGGGTCAAAACCAATGGTGACTTTACCAAAATCAATATGGCGTTACGGCCTATAGCGGCAGGCCCTGATGAAGCCGCAGGGCAAAACCTGTTCTTAGTTACCTTTGAGGAGCCGCCTGAGTGGGAAAGGAGCCAAACCGGGGCCACCGCAGGAGATGCCGGGAAAGGCACCATTGAGAGCCCAATGGAAGGTGGCGCGCGCATCTTAGAGCTGGAGCAGGAATTGCAGATTAAGGAAGAACGTCTCAAAGCTTACAATGAAGAACTGGAAACCTCTAATGAAGAACTCAAATCCTCCAACGAAGAGATGCAGTCAATCAACGAGGAGCTTCAATCCACCAATGAGGAGCTGGAGACCTCCAAAGAGGAACTGCAGTCAGTCAATGAGGAATTGACTACGGTCAATACTGAACTGCAAAACAGGGTAACCGATCTGTCGCAGGCCATTAACGATATGAACAACCTGCTGGCCGGCACCGGTATAGGCACTATCTTTGTAGACCATCAACTGCGCATCCTGCGCTTCACTCCTCAAGTCACAAAGGTGATCAATCTGATCCCGACCGATGTGGGACGGCCGGTTGGGCATATCGTCTCGAACCTGCTGGGTTATGACCACCTGGTAGAAGACATAAAGGAGGTGCTTGACACTCTGACGCCCAAAGATATTGAAGTCCAGAGCCAGAAGAAAGCGTGGTACCTGCTGCGCATCCGACCCTATCGCACCCTTGAAAACGTTATCAAGGGAGCTGTGATTACCTTTACTGATATTACCGAGATGAAGCGGGCGAGGAAGATTTTGAAGGAATCCGAGGCCATACGCCGCCTGGCAGCGGTAGTGCACGATGCGAGCGATGCTATAACTTTGCAGGATTTGGAGGGCCATATCCTGGCATGGAATCCGAGGGCTGAAAGTATGTACGGCTGGAGTGAAGCTGAGGCAATAAAGATGAATATTGGCAGCCTGGTCCCGGGGGGCCGGAAAGAAGAAGAATTGGCCACGCTAAAGAAACTTAGCCGCGCTGAAGTCATAGGACCTTACCGTACCCAGCGACTCACCAAGGACGGTCGAATTATGGAGGTGTGGCTGACTGCCACCTCACTGGTGAATGAAGCCAATGTGATATATGCCATATCGACCATTGAGAGGGAGATCAAATCAGAAAACATGAAAAGGGAAGGTAATGACTAAAAAGAGACCTGTTCTGGCACCGGAATTTGACCTTCACCGCTGGTGAAGAAAATATCACGGATAAAAATCACTCCGGTACTGGAATATCTGGAACCTGTGTCGTTGAAAATAATGAGACAGATACTCCATGAGCTATGGGTGTATCAAATTAAGTTAAGATTTAATGAGTAAGTTTTGGAAACCCATTTTCTTAATCTTGGTTATTGATTCTGCTTTTCAGTTTTGCATGAGTTGACAATTAATCGTTTTTGACAACTCCGAATCAATACCAATAGACTGATTTTGAGTACACAGAATAGTTACTTCACTTGTATTCTTTTAATATGCGAAACATCAAAAAATGTTATTTTTTATGCTAAACGTTTAGCATTTAAGTTGGAAAGCTACTACATATTGTATTCAAAGTTGCGTAGAAAAATCAGTAAACGATGGCAAATGATAGTTACTTATACTAATTTTAAGAATATGGTATTATCTTAAACCAGAAAAATATCCATAGGTGACTATAATTAATTGAAATAATTGAGCTGATTCCAAAATCCACTTTCATTCTTAATCATCAAGATTTTTTAGGATTGTTTTCATGATCCAAAACTCAATTGATCACCAAAATACGAGATTCAAGAAAACAATTTTAATTTTTTACGTTATATGATATTAATATAATATAGTATAACATCGTACAATACAATATAATTTAACTGTCATATTAAAGTAAATATACGAATACACTTTTAAACATGAACTAAATTCATCTTGTTAATTTCATGAAGTGTCGATTTTTGTTGTGAGAATTATGCATACAAAACAGAATTAATGGGGTAAGTCACAAACCAAACCTGGAAAAATGAGTACTCCGCTGGTATGGTAAAAAGTAGAGTGATTCTTATGCATATGGTTTTCAGTAACTGAATTCTAATACTCAAAATATAAAAGAAACAAAATTATGAAGCGTGGAATGCAGGGCCACGTACTATGTGACAACGAAATTTTTGCTTTTGCAGCCTTAAAGTAGGAGGGGTGTTGAATGAATGAAAAACTGAGAAAGTCTGGTATTAATATGATTGGGGATATACCATGGGGAACGCACTTCTGCCAATTCTATCAAACACCAGAAGATTTGATGGACATAATTATCCCCTATTTCAAGGCCGGGCTGGAAAACAACGAATTTTGCATATGGATTACATCAAAACCCCTGGAAGTAGAAGAGACAAAAGGAGCCCTGAGAAGGGCTATTCCTGATTTTGATACTTATCTGGAGAATGGGCAAATAGAATTAATTCCTTACACGCACTGGTATTTTAAGGAGAATAATTTCGATTCCGAGAGAGTTTTAAATGGCCTGGTTGAAAAATTCAATAAAGCTCTGGCAAATGGCTATGACGGTATGAGGTTAACAGAGTGCACTTTCTGGGTGAAAAATAAAAATTGGAACGTTTTCGCTAATTATGAGGAAGAAATAGACAGGATAATCGAAAACTACCGGATAATAGCTCTATGCGCCTATTCTCTCGACAACTGCAGCTCAGTTGGAATCATTGATGTGATCGCAAATCATCGATTTGCTTTGATCAAAAGGGAAGGGAAATGGGAACAGATAGAAAGTTCCAAGCGTAAAATGGCAGAAGAAAACAGACTGTATTTAGCAAGTATCGTGGAATATTCAAACGATGCCATTATTACCAAATCCCTTGATGGCACCATTACTAGCTGGAATAAAGGTGCAGAGCAAATTTATGGTTATTCAGCTCGAGAAGTTCTGGGAGAGCCAATATCCATCCTGGAGCCATCCATATTGGTTGAAGAAACAGAAGAACTGGCTGAACTGGTTAAACAGGGAGATAAAATCCACAATTACGAGACTTTACGGTTAAGAAAGGATGGTACGAGAATAAATGTATCACTAACTCTTTCTCCTGTTTATGATGCATCCGGAGAGCTGACCGCTATCTCAATTATTGCCAGAGATATAACCAAAAGTAAAAAAGCAGAAAACGAACTTCGAAAAAGCGAGGAAAGATACAGGATTGTCACAGAGAGGACAGGACAAGTAGTATATGACTATGATTCAAGAACAGATAAGGGTAGCTGGGCAGGTGCCATAGAAGAAGTTACGGGATATAGTTTTGAAGAATTAAAGAAGTTTGGCAAAGACTTCTGGATCAAGAATATCCATCGCGCAGATATTAATCATCTGGACGAAAAATCCCAGGATGTGAGAATGACTGAAGGCAGATTTAAGGAAGAATTAAGGTTGAGAAAAAAAGACGGAACCTGCATTTATATAGAAAACTCCGGGGTCTGCCTTACGGATCATGAGGGTCAGCCTTATGGGGCTATAGGAGTACTGAAAGATATTACAAGTGCCAAAATTGCAGAAATTCACCTTAAGGAAAGTGAGAGGAAATACCCTCTTTCATACAGAATTTTCATGGGATTGCTTTCCAGGCAGATGAAAACTTTGTTCCGGTATTTCTGCATGGTGCTGTTGAAGAGATCACCGGGTATAACGAAGAGGATTTTATGTTCCGGATTAAATGGAAAGACATAATCCATCCGGATGACCTGACTTTCATTCTCAAAGAAGAGGAAAAGATTCGAAATTCTCCATTTGCCGGTTATGGAGACATTGAATTTCGTATAAAGCACAGGAATGGAAGGATCCGATGTGTTAATGAAATTATCCAGAAAATTCAGGGAGAGAATGGAAAGGCGGAATTCTATCAGGGTACGATTTATGATGTGACCGATAGAAAAGAGACCGAAAAGTTTCTTGCGAATATAGATACTGCCCGCAAAAAGGAAATTCATCACCGCATTAAGAATAACCTTCAAGTAATTTCCTCTCTGCTGGATCTACAGGCTGAAAAGTTCAACAACAGAAAATGTATTGAGGATTCAGAAATCCTTGAAGCCTTCAGGGAGAGTCAGGACAGAGTGATATCCATGGCTCTTATCCATGAGGAATTATACAAAAGCGGAGGGCTTGATACACTGAACTTTTCGTCATATGTTGAAGAACTCGGTGAGAGCCTTTTCAGGACATACAGACTTGGAAATGTCGACACGAGATTGAATCTGGACCTGGAAGAAAATATATTCTTTAACATGGATACTGCAGTTCCATTAGGCATAATAGTCAACGAGCTTGTTTCAAACTCTCTTAAATACGCATTTGCCGGCAGAGATAATGGTACAATTAGAATAAAACTTTGTAGAGAAAAGTCCCAAAAAAATAAAGACAATAAAGCAGGAAATAATAATGAAGGTTTAAAGGGCATAAATTTTATTTTGAAAGTTTCAGATAATGGGATAGGTGTTCCTGAAAGTTTTGATCTGGAAAATCCTGGCAGTCTTGGTATGCAACTTGTAACCACCCTTGTAGATCAGCTAGAAGGAGAACTTGAACTGAACAGAGGCAATGGGACGGAATTCACTATAAGGTTTACAGCAGCGTAAAAGAAGTAAGGTAATAACCGAAGTAAGGATAATAACCGTTTCAAGAGTCGTTCCAGCATAATATTCTTAACTTCCAGGCTTTTGCCACTTTTTTTACGGCGATTTTTGGAATTGGGTCTTTCTTTAACAAAAATCAGTAGAAGGAAGAAACTAAAGGAAGGAGGAAACTAAAGAAAGAGTTAAGGGAAAAGGCTGAAGGAAGCAACAGACGAAAAAGCTTGGAAAGCCTTCTAATCAGGCCCTTCTAATTTTGAATTCAGGCGTCAGGCCTTTCCAGCTTTTCCAGTATATCCGCCTGCTCTTTATGCTGCTTTTGAGCTTGCTCCCTAAGTTGCTTTTCGGATGACGGAAGCCTGAAAGCCTCAATATCCCAGTTTGCCCTTTTTGCTCCTGCCTGATACACGCTCTCAAGAAAATCCAGAATCGCTTTTTCCGGCGAATCGGCTGCGTTCCGGACATCTTCATATCTTAGAAGCGCAAGCCCGGCCTGATGGCTCCAGAAAGCTTCTTTCGGGCTTAACGGCTCATTCATGAAACCCGCAGGCTGTGGGTACATGTACGCATAAAAAGCCGGTTCCCTTATGCTCTGGTCTCCTGCCCAGAACCCGAAGCTGATCATTTCATGCGAGGAAGCTTCAAGTTCTACAGGGTTTGCCCCTTCCCTGACAGGCACAGGCCTGCCTGAAAACAGCGTGAGGGCCAGGTCGGCGTGGTGCCAGAAAAAGTGTACAGGCGAGCTTTTTCCCATAAACCAGCCCCTGAAAACCTGAAAGACGGAAGAGACCTGCACAAGGATTCTCCAGAACCGGTTTACATATTCTTCATCATAAGACGCATGCTGGTAATCGGACGGAAAAGGTTCGGTACTCACCCAGGGTATATCATACGGCACCGGCCTGATGCCCGCCACGATCCCTAACTCGCCCAGGCTTGAAAATACCTTGTCATAGAAACCGGCAACAGACAACCCCTTTAAAGGTACGGTTTTCGAGTCCCCTTCGCTTGTCTCAATTCCTAAAACATGCTCTTCATCCCGGAAATTAAATTCTATCTCGAAAGTCATGTCCTCGTAAGGAATAGGCCCTGTAGTGAGCCCGCGCACGGAAACATAAAACGGGACATGCCACCAGTGATTCATTTTCGGAAACAGTGCAAGCCTGACCTTCCCCTCGATTTGCAGGAACAGGTGCAGCGTATTCTTCGTATCTTCCCATTCTTCAAGCGGCAAAGGCGGAAACTGAACGTCCCTCGTAAAGCTAGTACTTACCATGATTACCCCCTCCAGAAAACTCCCAGATCATTAAATCAAAGACAATATCAATAACGGTACCAATGACAATATCCAAATCAATGCAGTGTCGATGACAGTAAAATCTACTGATAATCGTTATCCGATTTATATGATTTTTGTCAGAATTATATGGTTTATCAGGATTACAGAATTATATGGTTTATCAGGGTTACAGAATTATATGGCTTATCAGGATTGTCAGAATTATATGATGTTATCAGGATTTATATGAGTTATAGTATAAACCGTAAATCCCTTTCAATTTATAAGTTTAAAATATTTCCCGCCCGAGTAAAAAATTTAATTTTATTTAACTTATTTTCCGCATGTATCTTAATAAAATAAGGTGATGAAGTAAAGATATGGAAATGTACCTCGTTCAAAACCACAGGTTGTAAATTATAAAGATGTCATTAGGAGAGAGGGAATGGACAAAAAGTTAAAAAAGTTATTGTCACTGTTTTTGCTGGTGGGATTTGCGGGATCTGCATTTGCAGGTTGCTTATCAGCGCCATCAAATAATCCCGACAGCTACATTACGGATACATCAAACATTAAAAACAAGTTCACTGATATTGCTTATGCTACAAAATCCGAGACACAAAAACTTGATATCTATCTGCCAGACGAAGGAAAAGGTCCTTTCCCAGTAGTTATAGCAATTCACAGCGGTGGGTTTTTTGCGGGCAGCAAAAATGACAAAGACCTTACAATTATGCTTAAGGGCCTGGACCGCGGTTATGCAGTAGTAGCTGTTGACTACCGTTTAAGCGATGAGGCTACGTTCCCGGCAGCAATAAACGATGTAAAAGCAGCTATCCGCTTTATTAAAATCAATGCCGCCCAGTATAACCTGAATCCTGATAAGATTGCCCTGTGGGGCGCTTCAGCCGGCGGAAACCTTGCTTCTCTTGCAGGTACGACAGGCGGTACGAACAATTGCTATGATACGGCTCTAGGCAATGCAAACGTTTCGGATAACGTTACAGCAGTCGTTGACTGGTTCGGGCCTGCAAATTTCTCTGTTATGGACGAACAGAACAGGGAAAGCGGTATTAACAAAAAAGTAGAGAGTGTCCAGGTCCACAGTACAGACGACTCTTTCGGATCAAAATATTTCGGACAAAATATTTTAAAGGTCCCGGACCTGTGCAAACAGGCCGATCCTGCAACCTATATAACCTCAGATTGCCCGCCCTTCCTGATCCAGCACGGCACGTTAGACCCTGTTGTTCCAGCTCAGCAATCCGTTGATCTTGCAAATGCAATCGCAGAAAAAGCAGGCGAGGACAAAGTAACCCTTATCCTGTTTGAAAGAGCAGGTCACGGCGGAAGAAAATTCGAAAATGCCAGAAACATGGATAGAGTGTTCGCATTTCTGGATAAACATATGAAGAACTGAAGTAGCATTCCTACAACTAATAGGAAAAAACTGAGAACAGGGAACGGATTGAGCCCTGATACTGTAATTCCTTCATTCTACTTTTAAGTGCTCCACGTATTCTATTACCGACCCGTCGGGATGCCTTACTGTCATGTTCCTGCCGGTCGGGACCTTATCCGGCCCCCTGAGAATTTCTGCGCCCTTTTCTTCCAGATAAGCCCCGAATTCATCGAGAGAATCGGCAAGAAAGGTAGCCTGCGTGCTTCTGAAAGGTTTCAGAACTTCATCCGGGCCGGCGATGAGCAAAATAGATCCTATTTGAGCCAGTTCCAGGTCGATTTGCGGAATTTCAAAGCGCATGGCTGCGGGTGTGCCTAAGAGTTCTTCGTAGAATGCGAGGGCTGAGTTAAGATCGTTTATATAGAGACGGGAGAGTGTTTGAAGGACTTTCATGTTATTGCTCCAAATTGTAAGAGGAGTATGATGATATACTTTATACGCAGTGATTATTACATCTATTTTATTAAATTAAACTTCCAGTTACTGAGCTTACAATTTTAGATATTTTTCGAGTTCTTTAAGATTCTTTTCTATTAATCCTAGAGTTAATTCAAGAGGCTGTGGAGATTGCATCTCAATCTCTACTTCGCTACCCTTTAAACTTTTAAGGCATGGATAAATTAAGAAAAAAAAGAGCAATAAAATTAAGAGTGCGTACTGTGTTGTATTGCTCGTCCAGTTAACAAACGAAAACAAAGATAAAAAAGGAAGGAATAAAAATAACAAAAAAGAATTAAGGTCTTCATAAATTGATGGAAAGGGTAATAAGATCTTTGACGTATAGTTATATAAAAATAAAACAAGTAAATATGAAGGCTCTGGTAACAATAACCCAAAGATTGCAGATAAAAGAAGTGAAAAAGTAACTCTTCTTCTTAAGCGATGAAGAGGTGAATCTAGCCACCATTTACATACTGGCGTATTTATTTTGTAATCCCAAAGGTAATCAGTTAACTGTTTAGCATAGTTAGTTATTTCCGGTTCAGAATTTAACTTTATACAGTTAATGAATTTATCCTTTGCTGAAACATAATCATTGAGTTTATAATAACAACAACCCAGAAAATAGTTTATATTCGCTTCTATCCTCCTATTGTTGTATTTAAGGAGGGCATTAGTTGTGTTTGCCAGCATTCCAATTGAAATGCTTGAGCCACGTTTAAAATTATAAGGAAAGTATCGAATTTTGCTAAAAATCCCTTCAACTGTCTCCACTCCTTTTTTAGTTGAAAATAAGTGTTCAGTTTCATTATTTGAAGAGCTAAGAACGTTTACTTTTTCGAGTTCTCTTGTACATGAAAGAATTATATTCTGATATTTTTTATCAGTAGGGCCAAAATTAATTTCGGCTTTAAGATATTTTGCATAAACCTCCCATAACAGAATTAATGGATCTCCAGGATTCTGTGAGATTGCTTCTTTAAAATAATATATAGCATTATCATAATTCAGTTTTTCAAATTCGATTTTACCTTTTAGGAATAATGTAGAACAGTTGTTTGGTTCCTTAATAAAAGCGTCATCTGATACAGAATTAGCTCCTTTTAAATTGCCAATTTCCAAATAAAGCATTGTCAAACTGTTATATGAAGGAATAAAGCTAGGATCATAATAGATAGAGCTTTTAAATGATTTCATAGCTTTGTCAAATTGATTAAAGCCCATGAGAATTAAACCTTTACCATTCCAAGGAAAGCCTTGTTTAGGATTTAAATAGATGGATTTTTCAAAAGCTTCCATAGCTTCGCGATATCTATTCAAATTCGCAAGAGCGATGCCTTTACCGTTCCATGCAAAAATGGCTTCTATGTCTGTTGGATTTTTTTTAAATAGTGTAGTATCATAGGCTTTAATAGCCTCATTGTATTTTTCGAGGCTTAGATAAATAAGACCTTTGCCATTCCAAGAGAAGGCATTTTCTGGATTAATACTAATGGATTTTTCGAAAGCCTTTAAAGCTTCTTCATATCTTCCTAGATTACGAAGTACAAGCCCCTTGCCATTCCACGAATAAGAAGCTTCTATATCAATACTAGATTCTGAATAAATATCAATTGAGATCTCAAAAGCCTTTAAAGCTTCCTCATATCTTTCTAGAGTGCGAAGTATGTATCCTTTAAGATTCCACGCTTTAGCCGACTTAGGGTTAACGTCAATAGCTTTATCAAGTGCTATGATAGCTTCATCATATCTTTTTAAACCCCGCAGTGCAAGGCCTTTACCAATCAATGCAGGAACATAGTTAGGACATATTTCTAGAGCGCTCTCATAACTTATTAAAGCCTCATCATGTTTTCTCTTATCTCGTAAATCCTTACCTGTCTTAATCAGCTCTTTAATATCCATAAAGGTCTCCTTTTGTGTAAGGACTAGCAAATCGTCGTAATTGGGCAGCTCATATATAATTAAAATCACAGTCTAATATAAAAACTTATTTAAATTAAATAAAAAGTTTAAAAACACAAATATAAATTTATATGCTATCAAATCGACCATAACGCTTGAATAAGTGAAAAAGCCTAGTCACAGAAGTAAAAGGTTAGAAAAATGATAATCCTCGACCACCCCTACGTCTCCGAATTTTTAAAAAATACTGCCGCCGAGTTACAGATTCCTGTTTTAAAAAACCACATGGCAGCCGGATTGAATACTGAAATAAGACTGAATCTTCTTGAGGAAGCTGAGTTCATCGAATATATAAAAGAAAAGGGTGAATGTACTCTCTATTCCAATTCCGAAAATTCAATTGGCTGGATTTCAGAAAATCTGGGCTTTACCGGCCTGCCTGAGAAAATCGAACTTTTTAAGAATAAAGTTAAGTTCAGGGAGCTGCTGGAAAGGCTCTACCCCGAATTATATTTCAAGGGTATTAAATTTGAGGATCTGGATGAGCTCCGCGTTGAGGAAATTCAAAAACCATTTATCATTAAGCCTGCGGTGGGATTTTTCAGCCTCGGGGTACATAAGGTTTCCACGGATGCTGAATGGGACTCGGTCCTGAAGCGCATAAAGGCTGAGGTTGAGGAGATTCGGGAGCTTTATCCGGCACAGGTGCTGGATGTGAAGAATTTCATTATTGAGGGAAATATCGAGGGGGAAGAGTTTGCGGTTGACGCTTACTTCAATAGCAAAGGAAAGCCGGTAGTCCTCAATATTTTCAAACATATCTTTTCTTCGGAAAATGATGTCGGCGACAGGGTATATTTTACTTCGAAAACGGTTATGGAAACATATAGGGAAGCCGTCGAAGATCTTTTAAAGGAAATCGGAAAGCTGGTCGGGCTCAGAAATTTCCCGCTTCATCTGGAACTGCGGATTGGGGAAGACAGGCGAGTCCAGCCGATAGAACTGAACCCAATGCGCTTTGCCGGCTGGTGCGCGACTGATATCGCACATTTCGCGTATGGGATTAATACTTACAGGTATTTTCTGGAGCAGCTTGAACCGGAATGGGACAAGATCCTTGCAGGTCTGGAAGGAAAGAACTTCTGCCTGGTGATACTGGACAGGCCTGCAGAAATTGATCCAAAAACCGTAAGGGCTTTTGATTACGAAAAACTGCTCCTGGATTTCGAAAAGCCGCTGGAACTCAGGAAAGTAAATCACGAAAAGTTCGGTTTCTTCGGGTACATGTTTACCGAAACGAGAGACAGCGGCTGGCAAGAAATCGAAAGGATCCTGAAGTCGGACTTAAGGGAGTATATCACTTTTAAGGAAATAGCTCAAACCGTTCTGGTGCTCAAAGACTGATATGAAAGTCATGAGACTCTTTAAGTAAGATTTTATGAAATTTTGCAAAAAACTACAGCAGGTCGAAGCAAATTATATGACCGCCGGGATATATAATTGGGATATATTCTCATAAATAAGATCATTAAAGGGAGGGTGAGATTATCAGGAAAATAAAGCTCTTTAGCTTCCTGTTTATTACATTGATGCTTGTTTCACTAATGCTGTATTCTTCCGGTTACTTTCAAAATGCCCTGGGAAACGGAACCGGGAATTTAGAAAATATAAAAGAAAATTTAACAGCTGAAAAAGAAAGCATAACGAGTAGAGCTCAAGAAATAAACGAGAGTTTAACAGGTAGAAAGGAAAATTTAACAAATATGAAAGAAAATTTAACAGATGCAAAAGAAAACTTAACAGATAAAAAGGAGAATTTAACTAACCTGGTTGAAGGAATGAACGAGAACTTAACGGATGTAAATGAGAACTTAACAGGTATTAAAGAGAATTTGACAGATATTAGGGGAAACTTAATGAGAATAAGTGAAAACTTGACGAATATAAAGGAGACTTTGGGAGGATAAAAGCAAAAGTTAACAAATTAAACTGAAAAAGTGAAATATTCCTCAATAATTAGTTCCTCAATAATTAGTTCCTCAATAATATAAGATGCTTATATCCCGCAGTGAAGAGGAAACAATGGGAACGACCCAAAAGTCGTGAGAAGCTTTCTATGTTTTTTAATATTTTATCTCTCCCTCAGGTTAGTTACATTTTCAATTCTGAATCTGGACAGGCTACCGAAAAAAATAGATGATTAACTGCAATTCATCGAACGAATGGAAGAATAGATAGCAGGAAGTAAATTGGATAGTAGGAAGTTCATTCGCTGATCCAGGCTTTTGCGTCAGGAATTTCTTCGTTCTTATAAGTCTTCACCGGAAAGGGAACAATAAACTTAAACATTTCAACGGCACTATTCATCCAGTCCACATCTGAAACAACTGCGATCCTTTCAAATGCATTAAGGTTCCTAATGCCAACCTTAACATCCTCCAGTATGGCGTTCAGGGTAAACCACTCTAGGTCCTTGTCCAGGTGATAAAGTATACGAATCTTCCCGTACTTTAGTATTTTGTCTTCAATCGCAGGAATTAACACATTGTTGTAGTCTTCTCCGGTTACCTCTCCGCTTACACTGACTGCTACGACGTTTTCCGGCAAACCCTGTATAATCTCTATCATTTAATTCCCCCTTTTAACATACAATGTTCCCTTTTAATATACAATAACTTTATTGCCCCACCAGATATTCACTGGCTTCTCCTGTAAACCGCTGCCGATAAGCAGTTCAATAGGACTTTCGTAGCCTTATGCCATCAAAATTCTGGTTTTGAATTATTATTTTAAACGAATATAAATATTGACTCGAACCAGTACAGGATTCACGGAAGCAAAAAATCTATTTATCACTGGAGGTTCAATCTTTCCTGAGGAAAAGGTAAATCGGGTAAAATGGGGTACTGGCTCTGGAAGACGATATCATAGAGGTAAATGACCTTGAATATTTTTTCGGCGAGATAAAAGCGGTCGATAACATCAGTTTTACGGTAAAAAAGGGGGAAATTTTTTCTTTCCTGGGGCCGAACGGGGCCGGGAAAAGTACTGTAATTAATATCCTTACTACCCTCCTGCCCGTACAGAAGGGGAACGTGAAAATTGCAGGCTATGATTTGAAAAAAGAGCCTGAAAGGGTCAGGGAGTCCATAGGAATTGTTTTTCAGGAGCTGACTCTTGACAGGGATATGACTGTGAGAGAGATACTGGAATATCACGGGAGGCTCTATTCCATGCCAAAAGCTGCAAGGCAGGCGCGGATTGATGAACTGCTCGGCCTGGTTGAGCTCGAAGGAAAGCGGGATACCCTGACAAGGCATCTCAGCGGCGGGATGAAGCGCAGGCTTGAGATTGCACGGGGGCTTATGACCCGGCCGAAAGTGCTTTTCATGGACGAGCCTACAATCGGGCTTGACCCCCAGACAAGGATAAGGATCTGGGATTATGTAAGAGACATAAACCGGCAGGGCACAACCATTTTCCTGACAACCCATTATATGGACGAAGCCGACCAGCTCAGCGACAGGATAAGCATTATAGATCATGGGAAAATTGTTGTCACGGGCCAGCCCTGGGAGTTGAAAAATGCGCTTGGCGAGGATCTTATATACCTGGAAACCAGCGATAACTGGACAGCCTCGGACCTGCTGAAGAAGCTCGAGAATGTAAAAGGAGTACGGGAAAAATCAAAAGGGATAATTATCATGGTCAATGTGGACGGTACTTACCTGCTGCCTGAGTTGATAGATAAACTTCGAAGCGGAGGGATCAGGATAAGGGCCGTAAACCTTAAAAAGCCGTCAATGGACGATGTTTTTGTCCACTATACAGGCAAGGAATTGCGGGATACAGGCACCGAAAAGGGTTCGACGGTATCCCTGAGGGCGGGAGGGCGCTAGAGATGCACACGGGTTTTCTTACTATCTACTGGCGGGACATGTTGAGATTTGTCCGGTTCAGGACTCTCCTGTTTGCTTCACTTGTCCAGCCTGCTCTCTGGCTGGCCTTTTTCGGAATTGCAATGTCAAACAACTTTGAAAGACTGACTGCAACCCTGCCAGCCGTCCCGGGGGTCAGGACTGTGGGTTACCTGACCTTCATAGGCGCAGGTGTTATTGCCATGACCACACTTTTTACGAGCCTTTTCGGGGGAACAGTGCTGCTTTTTGACAAAAACTGGGGGCTTATGCGGGAGACCCTTTCAAGTCCTCTTCCGAGAATTCATATAATCATAGGGATAGGGCTTTCAGCCATGACAAAGTCCTTTATCCAGGCTACTATTATAATGGGCTTCGGGCTTCTGCTTGGAGTCCAGTTTTTTGAAGGCTATACTCCTGCACAGCTTTTTTTCTCGCTGTTTGGGATCATGCTTTTTATAGGGGCATTTTCTCTCGGGTTTCTTTTCCTTTCAGCTGCAATAGCAATAACAATGGAAAGCCCGGAAGGAATGCAGGCCGTAATAACCCTGCTTACCATGCCTTTTTTTTTCACGAGTAACGCTCTTTATCCTGTGAACTCTTTTCCTCCCTTGCTCCGGGCCCTGTCCACGATCAATCCACTCACGCATCTTGTCAGCGGAATAAGGTACTTTGCAATAGGGAGCGATTTCTCGTCAATAGGGCTCCGTTATACTTACACTCAGGGAGAGGTTCTTGTTTCCTTCCTGTCTCTGCTGGTTTTTGCGGGAATAATGTTTCTTATTGCAAGATGGAGGTTTACCAAGGTTACAGTTACATGACCACACATTCAAAACTCAGTAAACGGCCATATTCAGAACTGTGGAAAATAATCGGCCTGACCTGCTGACATACGGGCTTACTGTAACCAGACAAAAAACAGGCAACACGCACGCAGCAAAGTACTTTGGAGAGACCGTACATCCGGTAATCCGGTAATTCGATCTTCCCAGCCAGAGGCGAGGGCTGGAAATACTGTGATATTGACTGTCAGTATCTTGAATAAACAGTTGACAGCCAGCAGCGTTGAGGGTATCGAAGGGCTCGCCTCATTTAAAGAACCTCTTTTCAGAAACTTAATTTCAAAAAATATATCACTTTACCCGTTTTATCTTTGATTAAATAAAAAAATAATTAGATAATAGTAAAAAGATAAAAGAAAAATAAGCAATAAACGCATAAAAGGGGTAGCAATGAGTTTAGCAGGTCAAACAGCTCTTGTAACCGGGGGAAGCAAAGGGATAGGAAGAGCTATCTGCCTTGCTCTGGCAAAAGAGGGAGCAAACGTCATCATTGCAGCACGAAATGAAAGTGAAATCAAAGAGACTATAGACAAATTAAAAGCAATGGGCAGTAAAGCTCTCGCTGTCCGGGCTGACGTGCAGAGTGAAGAGGATGTAAGACGCCTGATCTCAATGACAATTGATAAATGCGGCAAGCTTGACATTCTTATCAATAATGCGGGAGTGGCCTACAAGAAAAGGCTGGAGGAGACCACCCTGGAAGAGTACGATAAAATTATCGATACCAACTTAAAAGGAGTCTTTCTCTGCACGAAATATGCGATTCCATACATTAGAGAGAGTAAAAATGGAAAAATCATCAATATATCCTCAATAGGAGGATTACATGGGCTTCCGGATTTTTCCGTATACTGTGCCTCAAAATTCGGGGTAAACGGCTTAACGGAATCCATTGCCGCCGAGCTGGAAGGAGAAATAAAGGTCTATGCAGTCTGTCCTGGCGCTGTGGATACGGAGATGTACAGGTCAATCTATGCAGACAAGCCCCCACTCAAACCCGAGCATATTGCGGAAAAGGTTCTGGAACTTGCCTCGCCTGATTCAAGAGTTACATCAGGTAAGATAATCGAGATTCAGTCCCCTCCAGTCCCTCAGCTTTAATGATTAAAAATCAAAGGGCAGATATCCGGCAATTCTGGCGGACTTACAGTATCTTTTTGCCAGGTCGTATTAGCATTCTTTTTCCGGAATTGTTCTTTTTCTCTTTAATAGAGGGGCAGCTCTTATTCAGTTCAGAAATATTGCTTCCAAAAATATATCCTTGTTCTGCCCGATAACTAATAAAGTGACTGTAAAGTGACAGCTATGAAATTGAAAGGTCAGACAGCCATTGTAACCGGTGGGGGAAGAGGAATTGGCAGGGCTATTTGCCTGTCACTGGCAGGAGAGGGAGCCGATATTATAATTGTCGCAAGAACCGAAAAAGAAATTCGAGAAACTGCCAGGCTGGTGGAAAAGCAAGGTGGAAAGGCTCTTGCTGTAAAGACTGACATTAGAAAAGAAGAGGAGGTCATTGATATGGTTTCAAAGGCGATGGATGCCTTTGGAAGAATTGACATCCTCGTAAACAACGCAGGAGTAGCATATAGAAAATATCTTGTGGAGACTTCAACCGAAGAATATGATGAGATTATGGATACAAACGTAAAGGGGATGTTTTTCTGCACAAAGTACGCCCTTCCCCATCTGCTTAAAAGAGGAGAAGGCAAAATCGTAAATATATCTTCAGGGGCAGGAAAGCGCGGCATACCCAAACTATCAATATACTGCGCCTCAAAATTTGCAGTTATCGGTTTTACCGAATCCGTTGCTTATGAAACCGGGGGTGGGCTTCAGGTATATGCGGTCTGCCCTGCAAGCGTGGATACCGGAATGTATCGCTCGCTACATACCGATGAGCCTGTTCTCAAACCCGAAGATGTTGCAAAGAAAGTTCTGGAACTTTGTTTGCCTGAAACAACTCTTCCTTCGGGCTCTTCAGTCGAGATTTACAGGCGGCCTATGAGGATAGTTTGATTTTGATGTTTGTATGAAGAAAAGGAGCAATTTGTGAACCAGGGTGGAATTATGTTCAAAAACCGTAAAGATGCAGGGGAAAAGCTTGCAGAAGCTCTTGAAAAATACAGGATAGAAAATCCTGTAATTCTTGCTATCCCGCGCGGGGGGGTGGAAGTCGGTCTGCAGGTTGCAGCGAAGCTTAATGCCGATTTTTCCCTGATTATTGTAAGGAAGTTGCCTTTCCCGGACAACCCTGAAGCCGGATTTGGGGCAATAGCCGAGAACGGGAGCACATTCATTTTAGAAAATGCACACTACTGGCTTGCAGGGGAAACCATTGAGCGGATCAAACATGAACAGATTGCCGAGATTGAAAGGCGCATAAAAGCCCTCAGAGGAGGGAATCCCCTGCCCGAGATTGCGGGAAGGACCGTAATTCTCACTGATGACGGCATTGCAATGGGCTCTACAATGCGGGCAGCTATCGAGCTTTGCAAAAACAGGAAAGCCGGAAAAATAGTCGTTGCAGTACCTGTAGCAGGAAGAGAAGTCGCAGAGGAGATTCAGGAAAAGGTAGATGAGCTCTTAGTGCTTGAAATTCCTGCATATTTCAGGGCTGTTGCTCAGGCTTACGAGAGATGGTACGATGTTTCGGACGAAGAGGTGCTCGATCTGCTCAGAGAAAGGATCAGGCAAAAAGAAAAGAATGATAATGAATTTCAGGGGCTCGAAGCCTGAAAAAATCTCTTCATCCAGAAATCTTTCTCTATAAATCTTCCTCTACAAATCTTTCTCTATAAACCTTCCTCTACAAATCTTCCTATGTTATCCCTGTAAAATAGACCTGAAAAACTGTATACAGGAGCGCTACTTTGAAAATTTAACTCTGTTGCAGTTAACATTCTTATATTAATTTTTCTATTTTTTTGAGAAAAAAATACTGCAGCCGAATTTTAAATCTCTTATAAAATTTCCTTTACCAAACCTTACCTCTGAAAAAACCTATTTATCAGAGACCTGTTTACCAGAAGCTTCTTATCAAAATTCCTTCATTAAAAATTTATATCAAATTTTCTTTTTTCAAAAAACCAGGTCGAAGGCACAAATATCAAGGACTCGGAAAAAACGAATGGCAAGCATTTAAAATATATTCTCCGGGCATCCAGCATTCCTTTTGCCCTGGAAGCTCTCATTTCGACAGTTGATTTTAAATTGCGGAAAGGCACATCAGGATAAAAACTTTCCGTTATTTTCAAGAACGGAAAAGCTTTGTTCTTCTAGAGGTTGTCCTCTTTATCTTCATAAGAGAGCTTTGAAGCTCCTAAACTGGAGGTAAAGAATATAAATATACCAAAAATAGGCATATATAGATCTATAGATTATATAGAGTGCCCCAAAATATATGGAAACTATAAAATATAATGAAATTGTCTGGAATACCATACAGGTTCTGAATTTCAAGGAATATTCAGAGATTACACCTCGATTCACTACTAAAATTGAAAACTTGAATTTTATAGTAATTATAACAATTTTGAAGTTTGAAATTTGTGGAGTAAGAAAAAATGGATTTACTTGTCATAGCGCTTATTTTAGCGGGCCTTTATATGGCCTGGAATATCGGGGCAAACGACCTCGCAAATGCTATGGGGACTTCAGTTGGAACAGGTGCCTTATCAATCAAGCAGGTAATCGTTATTGCTACCGTGTTTGAATTCTTAGGTGCGGTGATTTTTGGGAAACGGGTTACCGAGACAATTGCGAATGGGATCGTTCCCATTGAGATTATTGGCGAAATCCACCCGGATATTGTGGCTGTTGGGATGCTGGCTGCAATTCTTGCAGCCGGCTTCTGGGTAACCCTTACAACCTTTTACAACCTTCCCGTTTCAACCAGCCATTCCATTGTCGGTTCAGTGCTCGGCTTTGGGCTGGTTGCAGTTTACAACGGGACTATCTCTTTTACAGACATTCACTGGGGGGAACTTACGAAAATTGTTGCCAGCTGGTTTATATCTCCGGCTCTTGGGGCTGTTTTCGCTTATCTGACCTTTTCTATGATAAGAAAGATCTACCTTCACAGGGCTATAGACTTGCCTCTCGTTGAGAGAAAATTCATATCCTTACAGCTCCTAACTGCGTGTTATATCGCATTTGCACACGGGTCAAACGATGTGGCAAATGCTGTTGGCCCTCTCTGTGCGGCACTCAGGGTTATAGGAGTAACAGGAACCGGGGTCCCGATTTGGGTACTTGTAATGGGAGGCCTCGGCATGGTGATTGGAATGGCTACCTGGGGTTACAAAGTGGTTGAAACCATCGGTTCGAAGATCACGGAACTTACACCTACACGTGGCTTTTCCGCACAGTTTGCAACAGCCTCAGTGGTTCTGCTTCACAGTTACAGCTCCCTTCCGATTTCGACAACTCACACGCTTGTCGGTTCGGTTATAGGTGTAGGGCTTGCAGGCGGGATTGCGGCGGTTAACCTCAGCGTGATCTGGAGGATTATTTCTTCCTGGATAGCAACAGTTCCTATAGCCGCCCTAACATCGGCACTGATCTTTGTAGGGCTCGAGGTGATGTTTTTATGAAAGACTACATTCGTTCCGTCTTTGACGTGGTCGCTGAATCTCCCTTTATCCCTCTGGAAATGCATGCCAAAAAAGGGGTACTTGCAGTTGAAAAACTGGCTGAAGCAATGGAAGCCTACTGTTCAGGAAATCAGGCAGTTCTGGAGGAGAGAACAGAGGAAATTGACAAATTGGAACATGACGCTGACAAACTCAAACAAAAAATAAGGGCAGGCATTCCTTCCTCAGTTAAGCTGCCAGTGGACAAAAAGGACCTTCTTTCATTCCTCAAACAGCAGGATTCTATTGCCGACTTTGCACAGGCCGCAGCCTACTGGATGAACCTTCGGCCCTGTAAGACCCTTCCTGAGGAAATAAAAAACGGTTTTCTGGAACTGATGGGCGCTTCGCTGAAAACTACAAGGCTGTACGATGAGCTCGCAGGTGAGCTTTACAAGCTTCTCGCTACCTCTTTCAGCAAGGAAGAAATCAAAGAAACAATGACCATTATCCCTGAGGTCGAAAAACTGGAACATGATGTTGATGTGCTTGAAACAGCCCTCTTAAAGAAGATCTTCGAAAACGAGGAGGCTATAGGAGGCGCAGGTGTCTGCCACCTGATGGGGCTTGTCGAAAGGATAGGAGGGGTTGCCGATAAGTCCGCAAGCTCTGCTGACCGGCTGAGAACGATGATTCTCAAAAGATAAGTCTTTACTTACTCTCTTTTTTAACATTTTTCTTTCCGACCTTTACGGCTCAGAACGATTACTCTCAGAAGATAATTATCATTTATTCTTTTTTATTGAATGCTTTTTTCCGGCTTTGATCAAGACAGGAATAATCCTGTTGTCCCGCAGAGAATACCAAATTAAGATTATCAGATCGATGTGCTTACCTAAAACTTAAGTCGAGTAAAAGGGTTTCCGGATTTAAGGCGTTATAGAACTCGATAATTATTCAGGTTGGAGTTTCAAATTTATTTTCAGTTTACAGGATTATCTCAATTTTCAGAATCTTCTCGCTGACATATTATATTAGTTAGAGTTGTAATAGTTGAAATTTTAGTCATCGGTAAAGAAGTAAGATATATAACCAGGTGTTTAAAAAGAAACATTGAATAAAAGAAAGATAAAACGCCAAATGAAAAATGTGAAAGAAAGGGGCTATCATGAAGAATAAAATTGTAATTTGCATAGTCTTATTGAGTATCACTATAGCGGGACTGGGATGCACTTCGCAACCAGACAGATCACAGCAAGGTAGTTCACAACTAAAGGATACGCATAATGATAGTGCTGGAGATATCAGGGAAATAGAAGGCATCTGGATGGGAAACTTGAAAGTTCCGGGTGGGTTGGAATTAAGAATTGTGTTCAATATTTCTACCACTCCGGATGGGTCTGTCAAAGCCAGCATGGACAGCCCTGATCAGGGAGTAAACGGCATACCTGTTGAAACTGTTAGTTACAAAGATGGTAGTTTTAACCTTGAGGTTAAATCCATCAGGGGAAGTTTTGAAGGGATATATAACGAGAGTAACGAAACTATAGAAGGAGAATGGAAACAGGCAGGATCAGCTTTTCCACTTGTGCTTAACAGAATTGAGAAAGCCCCTGATACGCACAGAAAGCAGGACCCTGTAAAGCCTTATCCATATACCGAAGAAGAAGTTGTTTATGAAAATAAAGAAGCAGGAATAAAGCTGGCAGGAACGTTAACTCTCCCTCAGTCAGAGGGATCTTTCCCGGCAGTTATACTCATAACGGGCTCAGGACCGCAAAATCGTAATGAGGGAGTTTTTGGGCATCGTCCGTTCCTTGTACTTTCTGATTATCTGACACGCCGGGGTATTGCCGTACTTCGGGTAGATGATCGAGGCATAGGAGGATCGACTGGAAACTTCTCAAACGCTACGACTGAGGATTTTGCGGGAGATGCACTTGCAGGAGTAGAATTTCTAAAAAACCGCGAGGAGATAAATTCAAGCCAAATAGGACTGATCGGACACAGTGAAGGAGGTCTAATTGCACCCATTGTAGCTGTAAAATCTCCGGATGTCGCATTCATTGTACTGATGGCAGCCCCAGGGCTGACCGGAGAGGAAATTATGTACTTGCAAAGTGACCTGATTGCAAAAGCCGGAGGAGCAAGTAATGAGACTATCGCAAGGAACGAAGCTCTAATGAGAAGAATGTTTTCTGTGGTAAAAGAAGAAGAAAATAACACAATCGCTGAGGAGAAGCTTCGTAATATTCTGAGGGCCGAGATGGTAAATATGAGTGAACAGGAAAGAGAAAGTTCAGGCTATTCCGAGGCCACTATTGACTCTCAAGCAACAGAACTCTCATCGCCATGGATGCGCTTTTTTCTGACATACGACCCTAAACCAATCTTAATGAAAGTCAAATGTCCCGTACTTGCCATAAACGGTGAAAAAGACCTTCAGGTCCCGCCTGAAGAAAATCTCCGTGCCATAGATGAGGCTCTCAAGGCAGGTGGCAATAAAGACTACACAGTTAAAGAACTGCCAGGCCTCAACCACTTGTTCCAGACCGCTAAAACGGGGTATCCCTCAGAGTATGCGAAAATAGAAGAAACAATTTCTCCGGCTGCTCTGGAAATTATAGGGAACTGGATTTCGGAGCATACACAGGAAAAATAAAAGAAAGCTAATGAGAAGGAAATAAAAGTGCTGCAAAATTACAGGCCAGTTTTTCTATTACCATTTTCCTTCTCTTTTACCATTTTCCGTCTCTTTTGTGGTATTCGGTTACAGTCTTTTTTACCGATACCCTGCCCTGAGTGGTTTTAATATCGTCAGGATACAGCCTGAAACATCTGCTCCGGAAGGTCTATAATCTCAGGTTGTTTTCAGAAAATGCTGTCAGGCTGCACTTTCTACTGCTCAGGGGAGAATCGGCAGATATTATACTCAAGAGGCAGAAATGGCGCTTCCGGCCCGGTATTTTCATTAAATACAGAGGATCTGAGGCCCTGGGGGAATTTAGGGCCTTAAAAGTTAAGGTACGCAGAAGAAGACCCTGTAAGGCAGGCTTGTTCGAGTATAAAGGACGGTATTAAGATTTTAGGAGGTATAACCTCCTGAAAAGACTTACATTTAATTTTTAACTGGGGAGAGGTATAGTTAAACACAATTTATAATGTTATGATCTTTAAGGGTTGGAAATAAAGCATTACAAAGCTTTAAATTCCTTTTCCGATTTTTATAATCGGGCATAGAAATAAGTATTTTTATATGTTAATTTTCCCAGTGAACTCCTGATTACGGGTATTCTCGGATCAAATGTAAGCAAACTAGGAGGAAAAATGAATTTTAACAGAAAGTCAATCTGGAAAATTACATCATCTGTTTCTGTTGTATTAATGTTATTGACTTTAGGAGTTTCTGCAGCCTCGGCGTGTAATGCTGAGGAATCTCCTGCCTACTGTGATCAAAACAGCCTATCCCCTCGCGACTGCGATCAAAACTGCCCTGGAGATAGAGTATTCCCTTTACCCGCTAATGAAGTTGTCAGTTGTAATGGCGACTGCGACCAGGCAGAATGTACTGGAGAGTGCTGTGAGGACTGTACCGAGGTAGACTGTGCAGGAGATTGCTGTGACAAATGTACAGAAATCTGTGGCCAGGAAGCCTGCACTGGAGAATGCTGTGACAAATGTACAGAAAAATGTGACAATGCAGAATCTACAGGCGACTGTGCATTGACCGAATGTAAAGGCGACTGCTGTGAAGACTGTGCAGACGTTTGTGAAGAGGCAGACTGCACAGGAGCCTGCTGTGATACCTGTACCGAAAACTGTGATGATGGAAATTGTGCAGATGACTCCGAACTGACAGAATGCAACGGCGATTGCTGTGAAGACTGTACGGACGAATGTGGCCAGGCATGCGACCAGGAAAGCTGCGCTGGCGACTCCGAAAAGGCCTGTGTTCAGACTGACTGCACAGCCGATTCCGAACAGTCCACCTGCAACAAATAAAACCTTTGAAAGGCCTTATCGCCTGTTCAAACCTGATAAAAAACAGGAATGAGAATTTCGAATACCACTATCTTGAAAACCCCCTACTTTCCAGATATATGATTACAACTTATCGAAATTCTCTTTAATTTTTTTAATTTGCAGGGCGTATTTAGTCTCTTTTTAGCATCTCAAAACCGCATCTTCCAGACCCTGAGACCAGGCATTCAACCTTCGAAAACATACATTCAACCCTCTGAGGACAGGCATCCTATCGTGAATAGCAGGTATTCAACCTTCAGGATTTAAAGGAACTCGCGCTACCAGCACTTTATCTATTCGATTGCCGTCCATATCCACAATCTCGTACCGCAGTCCCCCCAGTACGATATGGTCTCCGGTTGCCGGGATTCGCTGCAGGCTGAAAATAATCAACCCGGCTATGGTTCGGTAATATCCCAGTTCCTCCCCTGGAAAGGAATCCACAGACAGGACATCTTTAAGCTTTTCAATTGGTACATCCCCGTCGATAAGCCAGGAGCCATCTTCCCGAACTCTAATCTGCGCCTCTGCAGGCTCGCCCAGAGAACGGACTTCACCCACAATTGCTTCAAGTATATCATGAAGGGTGATCACACCCTGAATGCTCCCGTATTCGTCGGTGATAAGGGCGACATGCACCCCGGTTTCCTTGAACAATTCGAGAAGCTTCAGGACCGAGGCGCTTTCAGGTACAAATAGCGGTTTTGTAACCAGGGCTCTGAGATCAACTGTACCGGTTTCCACAAATTTTTCAAGTACCCTTTTTACGGAGACCATACCGACAATATTGTCCAGATCTCCCTCGTATGCCGGAAAATTGGATCGGCCACTTTCAATCATCTTCCTCAGATTTTCATCGGTCGGATCTTCGAGGTCAAGTGCAACGAGATCAGTGTGATGCGTCATCAGGGAATCAACGCGGCGGTCGCCAATCTCAAGCACACCTTCTATCATGCTCAGTTCAGCCCGCTCAAACACTCCGGCCTCGGTTCCTTCCTGAAGCATAATCTTGATTTCCTCTTCGGTTACCGGAGGCTCGGTAGTCTTCCTGACCTTCATGGCCCTGAGCACAGCCTCGGTGGAATGACTGAGAATGATCACAAACGGCTTTGCAATAACAGAAAGAGAGAACATGGGTTTTGCGACAGCATAGGCTATGGATTCCGCATTGCTGAGTGCAAGCCGTTTAGGAACAAGTTCCCCAAAAATCAGGGTCAGGTAGGTAATAACGAGTACCACAAACGTGATGCTGAGCACACCACTGTACGGGGCCAGAGCAGGGAACTTTCCAAGGTAAACCGC
The DNA here is from genome assembly GCF_049706645.1 of Methanosarcina sp. Classification (GTDB taxonomy): domain Archaea; phylum Halobacteriota; class Methanosarcinia; order Methanosarcinales; family Methanosarcinaceae; genus Methanosarcina. Next base: position 109,403 of record NZ_JBNAKP010000014.1, read on the forward strand.
GAGCCCTCCTGCTATCGTAGCTCCCCCGAACGCGCCTGCAAAGATCCCCACAAGAGTAATTCCTATCTGGATCGTCGAGAGAAACGGTGTAGGCTCATTCGCGAGCTTAAGCGCAACAACTGCCCTTGTATCTCCTTCTTCCGCCCGCTGTTTAAGGCGGGTTTTCTTGGCAGAAACAAGGGCAAACTCTGACATGGAAAAGATGCCATTGAGTGCGATCAGAACAAGAACGATTGCGATCTCAAGCAAATATGACATTTTGGAGGTATTGGTTGGATTATAACATAAAGCTATTTATAGTCTTTATGAAAATTTATGATTTTATAAGCGTATAGTCTTATTTACTCGTTTTTCAGTGAGTGTCTAATCTCTCTGAGGTTCTCCCGGCTGCCTGCTGCTCGGAACCTCCCGCCAGAGCTGCGATTTCAAGCCTGGTATCCCTTTCAGTCCCGGATGAGAAAACTTTCCAGCTTTATTCCAGGTACGTTTTTAAAATCCATCGTTTTAAACCTCATCATTTAAAAAATTCTTCCTGGCATGTTCTCATTGACTGCCCTTACCCTCCTGACCAGGGCCGGATGTGTCGAAAGTAAATTGGTTGACCAGATCCAGAATCCTTCAGGAGTTCTTGCGGTTTCAAGATATTCCTCATAATTAACCGCCTTATAAAGATGCTCGCCTGCGGAGAGTACTATAAGCCCTTTTTTGCCTGAAGGAGCAAGCCGGATTGCAATCCTGTCTGAGGTATATTCCCTGGCCCGGCTAAGGGCAGTCCATAAAAGGTTCTTGAGGACAGGCACAAAGGCAATCGGAAAGATTGAGAGGTTGTAGAGCAGGGTCACGTGGCCTGCCTTTATATGAGCCAGCTCATGTGCAACTATGAACTCAAGAGAATCAAAGTCTCCTTCCCGGTACGCGACTTCAACCACATCCGCATAAAAAACCACGTAGTTTCTCCTGAAATAGAGCCGGGTAGCAAATGCATTTATAAGCCCGCCTTCCTGGATCAGGAATGCATCCGGAACTTCTCTGAGGTTCAGCTCAAAAGAAAGGCGTTTTATGATTTCGTAGAGTTCAGGAAATTGCTTTTCCGAAAGCTTGATCGCATTTGCCATCATTCCCCCGTAAGTCTGACCGGAAACAAATGACAAAAAAGCGATCGCTGCCGGCACTACCAGTATATATTCAGGCCCCAGTTCCTCGGGATATAGAATCGGAACCGTCATTAATGTGACATAAATAAAAATACTGATAAGCAAACATACAATAAAAAGAGGTATTTCGGCAGGATGCCTGAGATTCCTTATTTCACTATCCAGCAAGCTATTTGTCCCCCCATTTCTCTGAAAATATCTTTAAATAACCCCATCAAAAATCGCAGTACATTTTAATTTTTTAGCCAATGACTAGACTATACTTTAGATTTTCGACAATATACCTTTTACTGTAAAAGATGATTTTTACTGTTAGTAAGGTGGGAGTCTCCCCCGGGGAAAAGTAAGGTTGTTTATCTAATTTCAGGACAATTACTGGCTTGAGCAAGATGTCAGTCGATCAGATTCCAATCGGTAAGTTTTCTTTCATGACCCGCCTCTCGCAAAAAGCTCTGAGGCTCTATGACCGGAAAGGGCTGCTTGTTCCGGAAGCAAAGGACCCTTTTACGGGATACAGGTACTATACCGTTTCCCAGCTGGAGCAGGGAATGAAAATTAAAACTCTGTGCTTCCTCGGATTCTCACTGGAGGATATCTCCCGGTTTTTCGATGCGGAAAGTAAAGGGGATTTTGGGTACATAGGAGCAGGCTTCAGGAAGAAACTTGAGCAAACCCGGCTGGAAATCGGACAGCTGCAAAAGATCGAAGGGATCTTGCAGGGCGCCTGCAAACATAATGGAAAAGTTGTGGAGTTATTCAAAATGTCTGTTACAGAACCCGTTATTAAAGAAATACCCGAGCTGCGAGTAATAAGCAAACGTGAAAAAGGAACTTTTGCGGTGACTATTGGAAAGCTCATAGGCGAAATCTGTACATGCGTCGGCAGCCCTGAAAACCAGCGAAACCGTGTAAAAGTTACAGGTCCTGTTATGTTTCTCTGCCATGATGAAGAGTACAAAGAAACCGGGGCTGATATTGAAATCGCCCTGCCGGTATCGGGCAGAATTTCAGTAGAAGACCCCAAAATGGAAGTAAAAACCCTGCCTGCTATAAGGGCCGTTTCGGTTGTCTACCGGGGGCCATATCCCGGAGTCGAAGCCGGTTACAACCGGATTTTCTCGTACGCCCGGGAGAACAGGCTGGAAACCCTAAGCCCGAGCAGGGAATTGTATTTCAATGACCCTGCAGACGTTCCTGAAGAAGAGCTTATGACTGAGGTTCAAATTCCGGTAAGGGAGAAATAATTAATTCGCTGCTCCAGCTCTCCGGAGCGGTTCTCTTTTTTACCAGAAACTTGACTACGGCACATTTTACCATTTTGTGCTACTTTAGGATTTAGTTTAAAAAATGAATATTAAAGTAAAAATCAGCTGATAGTCGAATAATGTTGATCAAGATCACAAAAAGTTACTTTCAGATTTTCCTGATTTGAAAAACATATTATAAGTACGTTGAAAGACAAAATAATATTTTTGATAAGAAAAGGACTGGCTTCCATAAGGTGTATGAAGTTATGGAATCAATATGCGGGTATACCTAATATATTTGATTCAGGGCAATACGTTACTCCAGTTCATTTCACATATGTCTAACAGATCATGTTTTGTTTACTCTTTTTCGAGATCAAGAAGTATGTTAAAAAAATAAATTTATTATATATATTTATACTTACTCGTCAATAAACTTCAAAGCTTTTATTATTATAGTATTCTTAATTATATTTCTTTAATTATTATATCGTATAAATAGAATCTTTTCCTGATACAATTTTGAAAGCCTTTCGATGGTTATACTGATTGCATAAAGATCTGGAAATAGTCTTTAAAATTTAGTGTGGGCGATGAATTTGTAAGAAATATTTACACAGCAGATCTATTGGACGGGAACAGGTCAAATAACCAGGTCAAAATTGTATCAAACTTAGCAAAGTCTGGAGTGTGTAATAAATGGGGAAACAAAAATTTGACAGAATAAAAAAGATATTAAGTGCTTTCGCGGTACTTTTTTTTCTAATATCAGTGACGGCTGTATCAGTAATAGCACAGAATGGAGAAACATTATTACCAACAGCACCGGGAGCTAATGAAACAGAAACAGAGCCAGTAGTTCCGGAGCCTACTGAAACAGAGCCAGTAGTGCCAGAGCCTACTGTAACAGAACCAGAGCCTACTGTAACAGAACCAGAGCCTACTGTAACAGAACCAGAGCCTACTGTAACAGAACCGGAGCCTACTGTAACAGAACCAGAGCCTACTGTAACAGAACCAGAGCCTACTGTAACAGTATCAGGGGATAATATAACAGTACCAGATGAGAACATAACAGTACCAGAGAATTTATCGGTACCAGAAATCATATCACCAGCAATCGAAACTAACGGTACTGTCAGTATAATTAACGAAGACACAAATACTACAACCAATTTGAGTGTAGGCCCCAGTACTGGAGGAGTTGCAGTCAGTCCAAGTGGAACAAAGGCGTATGTGACTAACATTAACAACAATACTGTATCTGTAATTAACACAGTAAACAACAATGTTGAAGCCACAATCAATGTTGGAGATTATCCTGCTGGAATTGCATTTGCAGGGACAAATGCGTATGTAACCAATGTTAACAGCAACACTGTCACTGTAATTAACACGATAAACAACAATGTTATAGGCACAATTAATGTTGGAGAATATCCTACCGGAATTGCAGTCGCAGGAACAAATGCATATGTGACCAATGTTAACAGCAACACTGTCACTGTAATTAACACGATAAACAACAATATTATAGGCACAATTAATGTTGGGAAAAATCCTGCTGGAATTGCAGTTGCAGGAACAAATGCGTATGTGACTAATGCTAACAGCAACACTGTCAATGTAATTAACACGATAAATAACAATGTTATAGGCACAATTAATGTTGGAGAATATCCTACCGGAATTGCAGTCGCGGGAACAAATGCATATGTTTGTAACGCCAACAGTAATACTGTTACTGTAATTAATACAATAAACAACAATATTATAGGCACAATTGACGTTGGAGAATATCCTGCCAGTATTGCAGTCATAGGAAACGAAGCACATGTAACAAACCTTAACAGCAATACTATCACTGTAATTAACACGATAAACAACAACGTTATAGCCACAACGCCTGCAAAGAGCCTTCCTGTTCCATCCGGACATTGTATGTGTCCTATTCCGGTACCAAAGCCACCATGTCCTACGTGTCCATGTCCTACTTGTCCTGTAGTACCAAAATGTCCTACTGCAAACTTCAGCAGCAAGCCCATTTATGCGGTGAAATTTACGGACCTGTCAAAAGATGCGACTAAATGGTACTGGACCTTTGGAGACGGGACAAATTCAAGTGACAGGAACCCTCTACATGTATACAAGAAACCTGGGAGCTATAGAGTTAACCTGACAGTGAGCAATAAAAACTGTACGGATTTAAAATCTTCTATAGTCAATGTCTGTACCTGTCCCAAGGTACCACCAGCAAATAATACACAAGCACCACCAAAAAGTAGTACACCAATATACTGAAAGTAACTAGAGCTCACCAGAGCCCACAAAAAGAACTCTACTAAGGTTCAGTTGGAAAAGAATCTCATAATGCTCCGGTTTTTGGAGCATTTACTTTTTTTCTCCAAAAATATGACTGTATTATATGCAGGAGGGTCAGGCTGGATTCTCTTGTATTCCCTGTAACCTTCAGGCAAATCAAGCAAAGAATCCCGATTTACCAGTTTCATTAAGCCTTTCTCGTAGATCCTGTAAGAAATCCTGCATCCTGCAGGTATTACCTCTAATAAGTGATCGAGAATTTCCCTTTTAGGTTCAGCCTGGGCAGCTATCATGAGAGCCCTTGCCCCGGTGTCAGGACCTGTGAAATCAACTGGGTTCATAGAAAGATGATTCCCGTTAATTATGGTAATATATTCCGAAAGCCCCAGCTTATCAAGCACTTCTATTGAAAGCTGTGCCCTTGCAGGGTCCTGCTCTATCCCTGTACCCCTTACCCCGTGGCACCTGAAAAAGACAATAAGGGTCAGGGGAAGAGGCCCGCTCCCGAGAAAAAAGACCCTGTCCCCGGATTTTAATCCGAAACCTTCGTATTCTGTCCGGACCAGCCTGAGATAATTTTTGTAAAAAGGAAATTCCTCAAGTACATTCCAGGGCGATTGGCTTGCAAGGATTTCACTTGAGTATATGGCTTCCAGCCTCACTGTATATAAATTCCTGAACCGGTTCATGTGAGCAAAAGCCGGTTCAAGCTCCTGTTTACCCAGGAGGATAGAAATTACATCGTTCTCTAAATCCCGGGTAATTAAAGCATCCAGTTTCAGGAACAATTTTTCGGCCCGGTCTGAAGAGCAGGAGAGAATCTCTTCCTCAGACAGCTCCCTTATTTCCTGATACAAACCGAACATTTCTTCGAGAATAACTTCTGAAAGCTCCAGGCTCTCACTAACCGCACTGACCATACCAATCTCCGAAGAGTATTATGGCGCACCTGAATATATTCCTGTTGAGAATTGCCCGGAGCCTGAAATCCAGGAGGCTGATATTTACATATTTACTCAGGCAGTAGAAAAGAAAAGTCAAATAAAAGCACGGTAGATGTATCAAAATCCAGTTATCAAAATCCACTGAAGTCGCGGATTTATTCGAAAATCCGTTTCAGGTCTTCAATAGACAGAGAAACATCAAAAGCTTTTAGCTTGAAAAATTTCTTGGCCCGCATATCATCATCTTCAAGCCTGAGATCACTTTCAACAAACCCGGCTTTTTCCAGGCGTTTTAAATGAAGGTTTACTACCTGCCTTGAGAGGTCCAGATCCTTGGCGAGTTCATATACATACCTCTCCCTCTCGGCCAGCAGGTAGAGCAGTTTTAGCCTTACAGGATGAGAGAGGGCTTCGCCGATCTCCACTATTTGTTGAAGTGATTTTGCCATACGGAATGTCCTCACGTATTTCTGGTTTCACCTGATCTGGAAGATTCCCAGAGCCTGCGGCAGGCATAAAACTTTAGATTTCTTCCAGCTTGGATTTTATTTCTTCTACCGTTTTTTTGATTTCTTCGATATCTTTTTCCATTTTCACAATTCGCTCATTATCCCTTGGAGCTGCGTACCCGGACCTGTTCAGCATCACTACTACAGCACCCACTATAAGAAGGATAAGTAGAAGATTCAGGAGAAATCCCCAGAAAGAGCCAATCATGCCGTATCCCATACCATTCAAGCTTTCCACCTCGAAAAAAACAGGTTTTCTTGATATTATCCGCTTTCCTTATTCCATCGACTTTTTCCTCAGATATTGTTAACCATAAATATAAAAGAATATCCGGTAGAGAGGTAACTGCGGATATAAAACACCCGATAAAGATGTTTTGATAAAAGGGTAATAAACTGGAGATTTAACCTGCAGTCTGGAAATTTAACCTGAGGAAATAAATAAAAAGATGGTTTTAAGGGATGGATTCAGCATTCAACCGGTAATCATTGCTCTCAATAGGCATATGCCCTGCAATAGCCCTGACCCCTGCCGTGCCTGCCGCCTGCCTGTGCTCCTGCGCAAGCAGGGTAATCGGTAAACACTTTACCGCTGACAGCATCAATTCTTGCCTGACTGTAAACCCCATCCCCATCCTCATAGGAAACAATCCACCAGCGACGCATCTGAGAAATGTCCTCTTTGGAGACATCGCTATCGATTTCTTTCCTCGCGATTTCGAGTGCTTCATCTACAGTTTCAACCTCAAGTTCAGCTGTATTACTTGAGTTGAAATAAGGGCAATAGGAGAAATTTCCTTCACGTGGGCCCATACCCGTGCCTCTTGCAGCCCACCTGTGCATTGACCCAAATCCGTAGTTCGCCCCTGCATTATCCGAAGCAACTGCACTGACGACCGCTGCCCCGGAAGCACCTATAAGCAGTATTCCCAGGAGAATTGCTATTATCGCTTTTCTCATACCTTGCACCTTCACGCCTATTTTTTACTTTGTTTACGCCTGTAATCAAACGTAATCGAATGTATCAATTATAACGACTGTAAAAGCCGGTTACCACACCATATGTAGCATTTATACTACATATGTAGTTTGTGTGAAGATATATAATTTATGGCAGGTACTGCTAGCTTTCACGAAAATTTAACGGTACTTCTCATTTGCCCACCCTACAAGCGGAGGGATCCAGCACAGGTTTGCAGCAATAGTTTCAAGGGCTGTAAAGGTCTGGGTTGTCGGGCTGAAGCCAAGAATCCTGGCTCCAAGCAGCCCTAGAGGGACAAGCGTAATCACAAAGAGGCTTGCCAGCATAACAGGATGGCGAATATACTGCCTGATGCCTGCTTTCCAGGACCCCTCTTTGCGCTGCAGGAAAAGCAGGCCTGAAATATTAGCTCCGATCTGGTCACTCAGGGCATAAAAGTAAGGGATATAGAAACCCTCAACTCCGTAGACATCTACTCCGACTATCCGGCTGATGAGATCGATTATCCAGGGAATGGAAATTCCGAAAAATTTGCCCCAGCCATAAGCTTCTGCCATACTCCCTTCAGCTCGACTGAGGCGCTTCCGTATCGAAAAAATTCCTTCAAAGATGCTTTCTCCTTCACCTGCAAGCGTCCGGACAAACCACTGCCCTAAAGGGCTTCGCTGCAATCCCTGAGAGTCCAGAAAAATTCCTGCCAGAAGCCCTAAAAGGTAACCTGGCACAGTATACCGGATCAATTCTGAAAACTCTTCCCCTTTTTCAGGGGATTCTGCTTCAGAGAACGCTTCTTTTTCAGTATCCATTTTTTCCCTCGAATCCTGATATCTAAACGGTATAATTTATAGAAGATCTGAGTTTAAAACAGGCAGTACGGGAAACAAATATAAGCCGGCTTGCCAGATAATATATTGGAGAGCATATGAAAATTTTAGAGTGCAGCACCATTGATATTGCGCCTACAATCTCGAGACTGTTGAAAATCCCTATGGTTCCGCCTGCTGGCAAGCCAATTCAGGAAGTAGAGCGCTACGCAAAGGAAAGAGGCTGCAAGCGAGCAGTAATTATTGTGGTAGATAGTCTTGGATACTCTCTTTACAAATATTTTTCTCCATTAATGAAAAATTTGAGTAAAATTGCCGAAAAAGGGCTCCTGTTCAGGTGCAGGTCTCCGGCAACCATAACATCCCCTGCTATTGCATCAATCTTTACAGGATACCTGCCGGAAGAGCATAATATTTACTCGACAGCGGACATTTATACCGAAAGGGCAAAAGATTCGGAAAACCCGAGACTGAAAAGCGTGATGGAATGGGCTTACAGGGCAGGCATGAAAGCGTCTGCGGTTATAGAGTCCGAGGGTGCGGAAAGTTTCAGGGGAAGGATAAAGGACTTTTATGGAGTTCCGAATTCCGAAGATATCCTGGATTATGACCTTCAAATCACGAATTATGCGGTACTTGCCCTTAAGGAAAAGCCCGATGTCCTGGCAGTTCATCTCAGGGCACTTGACCGTTTTTCCCACAGGGCAGAAAGCTGGGACGAACTTAAAAAGGCTGCAAAAGCCATCGATGAAAATCTTGGTGAGATTTACCGGAACGCGGAAAAAGGAACGATTTTCTTTATCTGCGGAGATCATGCAATCCACGGCGGAAAAAAATGGTTAAAGAGTGCGGAAGGAGAAGCTATCAAAAACCACAGGCAAAACCTTGTGGCTCTTATCGTTGCCTGTAAGCAAGAAGCTTAAATTTTTTCAATAGATTCCGGAAGCTCTTATCCTGAAACCATTATCGTTTTTTTATTTTGAGTCTGAAAACACTACTACCAGGATTCAGGGCTTCTGAAACTAATACTTTTCAGCTTGAATACGTGGATAATAAAATTTCCTGTAAAATTCGATCTATCAAAACTTTTGCTCGACTTCAAGAATCTTACCGAAACACCTGATTGTCCGGCTGGTATTCTTATGCAAAATTCCGGTACCTCCTGCTTCCTCCCATTCGCGGATGTTTTCGGAGTTATCATCAATAAGTACCCTTGAAACCCCTGATTGTAAGGCTTTTTCCGGGCGGTAACAGAGAATTGCAGTTTCTGCGTAAGAGGACCCCAGTTCTTTCCTGAGCCATTTGATTTTTCCCTCTCTAGCATTGGTTAAGGCTTTTTTTCTCTCAGGGCCGGGGAGTGCAGAAAGGATTGTCGGACAGAGGCCCGAATTTCTAAGAAATCCATGCAGTTCCCTCCCTCCGGGCATCCAGGACATCTCCGACCAGAACTCGATTCCCGCAAATGTAATTTTTTTCCAGAAAAGTTCTCTATCGTTGCTGTACCAGAACATCATATCGTCACCCAGTTTTTCACAGGCGCCGGTAAAATCCGTAAGGACTCCATCCATATCGAGAAATAGTTTTATTTCTTCGACAGGCCCGAGAGAAAAAGAGATATCAGGCGAATGGCTGGAGAGAGTTCTTTGAAAGCTTACCGGATTATTCTGGATAGAATTGTATGGATTGAAAGAAACAGGCATAATAAACTTCCCTTAATTGCTCTGGCGGCAAATGACTTCCCATTAATCATTAAGGTATCATAATAAAAAAAAGTACTCATAGTAAAAAAATTAGTATGGTGTATGAAGTGAGAGGGAAGGAGAAGAAAGGAGAAAAAGAATAAAGGAAAGAGCCAAAGAAAAAGAATAAAGGAAAAAAGAGAGAAAAGAATTAAGTTAAAATCAGTCCTCCTGAATAATCACCACGGTCTTTGCAACGATATCGTGAAAGGCCTGCTTTTTTGAAGTAAAAAAGATCAAGAGAAATCCTGTAAAGAAGGGAATTGCAGCGAGAATTTTCATAACAAAGCGCTTTGTTGCCTGCATAAAGGAAATTCTGTTTCCTTTAAGGTCAGTAACAATGAGGTTCATAGCTTGCTTGCCCACTGTCCCCCTTCGAGTAGAACTCTCCTGGAAGGCAAAATAAATCCACATCGTTAGAAAGAACAGAACGTAGAAAAAGGTCTCATCCAGGGTTTCTGCGATTAACTGGACAAACACAAAAAGCAGAGTGATTACAAAAATATCGATTATCGAGGCTATAAACCTCCTGAAAAAGCCGGAGTATTGTTGCGTTCTGTTCCCTCCAAGTTATTTTATACATAGACAGTGCTGAATAATAAAACTAACTCTATAAACCAAATAGAAGAATTTAAATCCCAATTCCCGAAACTGAATATCAGCTCAATCAACCGTAAAAGATCTCAGTTATTCTGCCCCGAAGGTGATCAGTCTGGAAGAAGCCGGCAGATTGTTCAGGATTTTCTAAGAGCGTGTCTTAAAATTATCCTTATCCTCTTTAGTTCTTGATATTAGCCATTCTTTTTACCATTATTCTGATCATAGCAGCATAAATTAATGCTTGGCTTGATTCTGTCAATCCTTCGTAATCTTTACTCAAACGTCTATATCGACCCAACCATCCAAATGTCCGTTCTACTACCCATCTATGGGGAAGTACTTTAAACCCCTTGACATCATCGCTACGCTTCACTATTTCCAGCACCCAGCCACATGTTATTTTGACCCAATCAATCAGTTGACCAGAATAACCAGCATCAGCCCAAATAAGTTTCAATCGAGAAAATTTTCCCTAAACTTTTTCCAGAACAAGTTTAGCCCCATCTCTATCCTGAATATTTGCTGCATGAACTATAACCATCAACAGTAGCCCTGTTGTATCCACCAGAATGTGGCGCTTTCTCCCTTTTACTTTCTTTCCAGCGTCATAACCTCGTATCCCAGGTGTTTCTGTAGTTTTAACTGACTGGCTATCTAAAATTGCAGCACTAGGCTCAGGTTCTCTGCCATTTGCGATTCTTAGTTCCGTTCTCAGTACAGTATTGATATATTCCCAAATTCCTTTAAGCCGCCAAAGGCGGAAATAATGGTAAACAGTTTTCCATGGTGGAAATTCGTGCGGTAACATTCGCCAGGAACAACCAGAACGTATCAAATAGAAGATGGCATTCAATATTTCCCGATATGAATAAACGCGTTTTCGACCGCGATTACTTCGGAGATTCGGGATATGAGGCTTAATTACTTCCCATTCTTTATCGGATAAATCACTGGGATAAGGAAGTCTTCTAGACCGTTTTGACATTAACAAACAATCAGGTTACAAGGATTATTTAATTTTAAGACAGCCTCTAAGAAATCCTGATTCTTACATACTGTAATCTGACCGGACCGGTTCTTATTGAGACCGGACCTCTCAACTATACCTTCTGCTGGCAATTTGTCTAGGAATTTGATCCGGTTTCTGAAAAAGATATTTCCTTAATTGATGCGGCGAGAGCGACGGTTACAATTGCAGGCTATGAGGTTACCGAGTCCGCTTATGTACAGGGCGGCAGGCATAACCTGTAGTCGAATGCAAAATTATTGATCAATGCCAGACGAAAAAGATATTCAAGTGTAAAATTACGGATCAATGCCAGACGAAAAAAACATTGATGGCACAGAATATGGAATTCGAACAATTTTGTGAAGACATGTTCTTGAAAAACAGCAGATAATAAAAGAGAAGGTTAGAATGAGAGATTTACATTCTCGCCCGGAAGATTCCTACCTTCGAATCTGCCACTTTCCGCTTTCATTTTTTCTTTGAGATAGGGCTTTCGATCTTCTCTACCAGTTTCTTTACATCGGTCTTGAGCTCGGAGGCAAGTTTTTTTGCACTGTCGCCTGATGTATCGACGAGTCTTTCAACCCTGCCAGTGATGCTCTTTACTTCATCCTTTACGTCGATCGATTTTATTTCTTCCGAGAGAGATTTTATTTCTGAGTTTATACTCTTTGCAAGTTTAGAGGCTTCACCCCCTGTCTTCTTTGCAAGAGTATCGATATCGTTCCCAAGCTTTCCAACTTTTTCCTGAATTTTGGAACTCTTTTTTCCCGTTTCTGTTCCTTTACTTTCATTTTCAATTGTTTGTGCCATATAAACCCCTTTATATATTTAATAAAGATAATGGATTTTTCTTAGATAAAGAGCCTGTTTTTTTAGATATTTACTATTGACTTTAGGAATTATAAAATTATCCTTAAAAGTTAAGGCCTGAATTGCTTAAAATATAATTTTGTAATAAAAGGGCGAGATACAATATGAATTTATAGAGTCTGATGCCTGAAAATATAGAAGATACATCCAAAAAATAGAATGAATATCCAAAATATAAAAGAGGATTATACTGAGATTAAGCTTGATTTCAAGCTGTGAGCTTTAAAGCCCTCAACTGTCAAAGCCGGGTTTGAAAAAATACTGCTGTGTTAAAAACGAATTATTGTTACGCTACAAGCTTATAAAGTATAAATTAAAATAGTATGCTTGTAAAAAGTAAGGCAACTTAACTGATTAAAAGAGTTTATGGAAAACTCCGGCAGGAAAGATATAAGAGCCTGATCAGGATATCGTATTCAGGAAAAATCAGCTTTCTGCGATAGAGTAAGCCATTGAAGGCTATAGAGGAGATATGCAGACCTTAGTTATATGCATAGACAGAGACAACGATCTGGGCGAAAAAGCAAAACTCGAAACCCCAATAGTGGGACGGGAGGCAAATGTTCAGGCTGCCGTCGCACTTGGGATCGCAGATCCGGAAGACTCTGATACCAATACTATTTTCGGCGGAATCAGGATTCTTGATGAATTGCGGGCAAAAGGAGCCGATGCTGAGATAGTTTCTTTTGCAGGAGACAAAAACGTCGGAGTGATCTCAGACCAGAAAATTGCCGACCAGCTCGAAACTTTCCTCAATATGAATAATGTGCAGAGAGCAATCTTTGTCTCGGATGGGGCAGAGGACGAAACGCTTGTGCCTATTGTCCAATCCCGTATGAAAATTGACTCCGTAAAAAGAATCGTAGTAATGCAAAGCGAAAACCTGGAAAGTACATATTACATTCTGAAACATGTCTTCAGCGACCCGAAGATCTCACAGACTTTCTTTGTACCTTTGGGGCTTGCCTTTCTAATTTATGCAATATTCCTGCTTGCCCGCTATCCCGAAGGTGCAGTTGTGGGAATTCTCGCAGCTGTAGGGCTTTACATGTTATACAGGGGCTTTGGGCTGGATGACCTTGTCGCCCTTGAAAAAGAAAGGCTCTGGGATGCTTTCCTGGAACAGAGGATGGTTTTTATCAGCTATACGGCTGCCCTGCTTACTACCCTTGTAGCAACCGCATACGGAGCTATGGAAGTATGGAAACTTTATTCGGGAGAAGGGGTCTGGTATCACGGAACCCTTACGCTTGTGTCGGTATTTATCAATGCTTCAGTCTGGTGGTATGCAGGAGCCCTGCTGCTTGCGGATCTTGGAAAAATCTTCGATCTACGGATGGAAGACAAACCCATTTATAAAAATGTCGCGATTTCCCTGTTTGTGATCGCAACCGGGCTGCTCTTCTGGGGCGCAAGCACATATATTTTAGCGACAGCTTCCCTTTCGGAAGGCATTACTAATAATGCAGCCCTTGCCCTCCAGTACTTTGTGTATTCGGTCACGGTTGCAATCCTGATCGCCCTTGCAGGCATAAAATACAGCGTATCAAACCAGGCTTCCGAAAACGGAGATCGAGAAAGGGGTAGAAGAAAGAAAAAACTCGCCTGACCGCAGGTTGATTGCCAGAGAATTAAGGTACGGTAAGTCCCGGGCGAAATCAAAAAAAGGGTAGCAGTAAAACCACCAGGGGGATAAAAATGGAAAAAGCAACTGAAAACGTCGAAATTGCAGTGCTGGGTGGCGTCGGTTTTAATTCGTACCAGGAATTCGAAAGCCAGCCAGTACATACTCCCTATGGAGGAGTTACCGCTTACCTCACTACTATAAGAGGAAAAAGAGTCGCAGTAATCCCGAGGCACGCAGGAGAAAACCATATCCCACCGCACAGGATTAATTACAGGGCCAATATCTGGGCCGTATATGCCATCGGAGCAAAGCGTGTAATCTCCACAAATTCTGTAGGATCAATGCGAGGGCATCCGGTGGGCAGTTTTATAGTGCTTGACGATTTCATAGATTTTACGCGGAACAGACCATCTACCTTTTATGACGACAGGACGGTACATGTCGATGTTTCTGAGCCTTACTGCCCCGAAATCAGGACAGCCCTTAGAGGTGCCCTGGAAAAGCAGGGGCTCTCCTATACCGAAGGAATTTATGCCTGCACGGAAGGCCCGCGTTTTGAAACCAGAGCCGAAATCCGCATGATGAGCCAGTTTGCAGACGTTGTGGGCATGACCGGTGTGCCTGAAGTAATCCTTGCAAAAGAACTCAGCCTCTGTTACGCTTCTCTTGCCATTATCACAAATCAGGCCTGCGGAATGACCACACAGAAACTGACAGCCGATGAAGTTACTGAGGTCGTGGGAAAAGCCCAGGATGCAATCTTTGAAATTATTTCGGTTACGATAGAAAACCTCCGGGAAATCCGAAACTGCAGATGCAGGTTTGCAAGGGAAGGGGCCTGCTTATAAAACTACAATCTTTTTAACAAAAAGGTTGAACAAAAAGAAAAAGCAAAGGAAGGAGCCGGTCTATAAAATCTTTTTTTAAAGAGATGGCAGAAAAACAGCGTCTATATAAATCATATTAATATAAATAGAGCCCCTGATATGGGATTTTCTTTAGATATTTCCTTTAGTGTTTTCATTTAATACTTCCGTTACTTCCTTTAACACTTGCATTAAGTACTTACATTAAGTACTTACTTTAATACTTACTTTAAATGATTTCTCCAATAATTCCCTTAAATATTCACTTAAATGGTTTCTCAAATGCATCTTGATACCTTCCCATCAAATAAGTTATTAAACAGTTTTCAATGGCAGATTCAATACCTGCCGACCTCCGGAAAAAGTAAATATTTTTATTTATATAATAAATAAGTGATAAAATATTTATATGATAGTTACCTATAAGATGAGATTGCAAACGAGATAAAAGATAGATACGGTGGGTGCGCTCAGAAAGAGTAAAATAAAATGGTGCTCACCAGACAATGCCGAAAGTGTAGATAGTACACTTTGGTAGAATTTAACAAATTTAACAGACTTGAATAGATTTTCACCGTAAACATAAGATTATGCTGCTAGAGATTAAGAGGAAAGCATAATTATTTACTTTTCAAACTTTGGGGTTTAAATTTCGAAGGAAGTTCACAGGCTTTGAAAGGAAGCTTACTTATACCATTCATATATCAGGATAAACAATGACGCTCTGGGTCCTAGGCTACGCTGAAAAATCGAAGATAAGAGTCATGGCTATAAAGGACCGGATGAAACAGCCGGTTTATATGGCCGAGCTCCATGTAAAGGATAGTTACAAAGGGCCTCGCCCTCATAAAATAAGGCTTCTTACCGGCAAGAAAGAAGAATTCATCCCTCCCCAGCAGTTCATAGAGCTCTTACGCAGTGCAAACCGGATAATGCTTGCAGAAGGAGGGGATCCTGCAAACGAGGCTGTTTTTCTGGAAATGCTCAAAGGTTTTCAACTTAGTGCCGACAAAGTTAAAATCTGCAAACACTGCTGGATAAATAAACGTTTTAACTTTGTAAATAGTAAATCCATCAAATACCACAGTGAACTCATCTGCCTGGACTGTGCAAAAGAAGAACTTTTGCGTGCAGTCCGTTCGGCTGATGTGCCGTATGGGGAAAAATCCATAGATTTCCTTGAGCAGGTGCTCTTGAAAACCAGGGATCTGGACAGGACTATCCGGATGCTGACCCCTGAAAGGCTGGACCCTGAGTTCACACGTTACGATACTATAAGGACAAATCCTGCCAGTTCTGCAGTCAGGATAAAGACCCTGCCTCTTCAAAAGAAATTTAAGGAAATGCTGCTCCAGAAATCCGAGACCCTGCTGCCTGTCCAGGCCTTATCGATTGAAGCCGGGCTTCTGGAAGGAAAAAACCAGTTTGTAGTCTCGGCGACAGCAACCGGAAAGACCCTTATAGGGGAGATGGCAGGGGTCCAGAACCTTCTTAACAAAAAAGGGAAAATGCTCTACCTGGTTCCCCTGGTCGCACTCGCAAACCAGAAGTACGACCAGTTCAAAGAGCGCTATTCAAAGCTCGGGCTCACTACTTCAATAAAGATTGGTGCAATTCTCATAAAAACCTCTCAGCGCGTGAAAATGCAGACCAGCCCGGGTGCGGATATAATTGTAGGGACTTACGAGGGCATAGACCATATGCTTCGGTCGGGAAATGCCGATTTTCTGGGCAAAATCGGGACCGTAGTTGTGGACGAAGTCCATACCCTCGAAGACCAGGAAAGAGGGCACAGGCTGGACGGGCTGATAGGTAGGCTGAGGTACGTGGCACCTGAAGCTCAATTCATCTACCTCTCCGCAACCGTTGCAAATCCCGAAGGCTATGCAAAGAAACTCGGAGCCCGGCTTATCCGTTACGAGCACAGGCCGGTTCCTATTGACAGGCATCTCCTTTTCTGCCAGGAAAACGAAAAGGCGAAGCTGATTTCCCAGCTTGCGAAAGAGGAGTATTCAATGCTCTCTTCCAAAAAGCACAGGGGACAGACAATTGTTTTTACAAACTCCCGCCGAAACTGCCACAAGCTTGCAGGAGCCCTTTCGATTCAGGCGGCTCCTTATCATGCCGGACTTTCCCAGTACGAGAGAAAGAAAGTTGAAACCCGCTTTGCAAAAGGAGAGCTACCGGTAGTCGTGACCACGGCTGCTCTTGCGGCAGGTGTGGATTTTCCGGCTTCCCAGGTGATCTTTGAGTCCCTGGCAATGGGAATAGACTGGATTTCAGTCCAGGACTTCCTGCAGATGAGCGGGAGAGCAGGCAGGCCTGACTACCACGACCGGGGAATTGTCGTGCTTATGCCAGTGCCTGGAAAGTCCTATTCAGGCTCCCAGTCCGATACCGAAGAAGAGGTTGCAATCAAACTGCTCCAGGGAGAAATGCTCTCAGCAGGCGTACATTACGGAGAAGCCGAGCAGCTTGAGGAAGTACTTGCATCGGTTGCAGTCACCTCTTCGGTGCAGGACCTAAGGATGGTCCATAACCTGATGTTCGGAAGCTACGACCTGGAGAAACTGATTCTGCGCCTTCAGAGCTATCGCTTTCTCGATAAGAAGGGAAATCGGATAGCACTCACGCGTTTTGGAAAAATTATTGCTGCCCATTTCCTCCCGGTATCGAAAGCTTTCCTGATTCGAGATGCGGTGCTTGAAGAGAATGAGCCTCTGAAAATCGTAACAAACCTGGAATTCTTTGATGCAGCATATTTCAAGTACTCAAACCAGATAGGAAGTTCTTTGCATGTGAATATGCCTTCAAGGATTTTTCAGGGGGCCACCCTTGATATAATCTTTGACGGCGAATCTCTTTCCCAGCTTGATGCGAAAATCCGGGAACTCATGTTGAACTTTGCTTCGGACTTTTTAACCTGTACATGCAAAGATTCACCTTACTGCGGCTGCGCAGAGCAGAAATTCTCGGAGAAAATTATCAAGCTGCGTACCGAAGCACTTGATCCTGTGCAGATTGTAAAGAAACTTGAAGACAAATACGGGATTTCTGCATACCAGGGCGACGTTTTCGGCTACCTGGATAATGCAGTCCGCAATCTTGATGCCGTGGAACTTATAGCAAAGGTACACTCCAAAAAGGGAGTGGCAGAAGAAGCAAAAAAGCTTAAAAAGAAGGTTCAGGGTTAAAAGATCAAAAATGTTTTTGCAGATAATATTGTATAATGAGTGAAAATGTTCCTGATGTTTGAATAATGCATCGTTTATGTGATAGGGCTGACCGGTTTTTTCAAATATCGGCCAGTATATGAGATCAGAACTTGACAACAGGATAATCTAAGAATAAGATAGAGGTAATTTTATGACCGAGGATGTTGAATCCAGGGAAAATATCGAAAGTACGGCTTCCAAAAAAGCTAAAAAAAGTATTACAATCGAATTCGTGAAACCTGAAAACTTCAGGCAGGTATATGCTATCGGAGCTGCAGGCGGGCACAGCCCCTATGATTTCAGGATCGGTTTTTACAACGACACTCCAAAAATGTTCGGTGACGCCTCCGAGTCAAGGGTTATCCAGAGGCGGGTAGAGACCGAAGTAATACTCTCTCCGGTTGCTGCACTTGAGCTTTCCCGCTGGCTGACCCAGCATATAAATGAATACGAATCCGTTTTCGGGCCCATTGCAAGAGCAATCCCAAGACTAAAAAAAGAACCTGCAAAGCCTGTTGACGAAAGTACGGATATTCAGGGTTATATCTGACCCTTATATCTGATCCGGATAGTATCCTGTAAATTCTGGTAAATCGGAAGGCTTGAATCGTGGCGTCCGGAAGGAGCTACTTGATTCCGGAAGTCTTTTGAGAGCTCTGGAGATCGATGGTTATATATCTCTGTAAAGGGTATGTAATTTTCAGTTTTCTTAAAAGCCGGTGGAGTGACGATACGGAAGAATTTCTCAGCTGCTGGCAGGAAGCGGCTGATACAGGCAGCAAGCGGACCGCAGGTGTGGATGCGGCTATGACGCGGCTTGCCCCGCACCGGCTTGGGACGTAAGAAAAAGGAACCCGGGTGTACGGGGAAAATTCAGAATAAATCAGCGAGGGTTTAAATTTGTTCCCAAATAAAAAAGTTCAGAAAATTGTTGGATCAAGGATCCAGGTTGAAATGAAAGGCGACCTTAATCTGCTTGAAGGCACTCTTAAGAGTGTGGATGACTACATGAACCTTCATCTCGTGGACACCATGGAGATTGTAAAAGGAGAAAAAGTCCGTTCCCTTGGTTCAGTAGTGCTTCGGGGTAATAACATCATACTGATCACTCCTGTCGAAGAATAAAACTTCATAAGGAATATTATTAGTGTGGAAGCATGGATCTTGAAGAAGAAGCGTACAACATAATAAAGAGACATAAAGAAGGCGTTTTCCAGAACGTTATCTGGAAAGAGCTGGACATCGATAGCAGAAAATGTTCCAGAATCATAAAAAAGCTTCTGGACAAAGACCTTATTATACGAGAGGTTGGAGTTTCAAACGGGGCAAGAACATACCTACTGAAAGCAAAGGAAGAGGTTAAGGAAAAATACGACCTCCTGCTTGCAGGAGCCTTGTTTTCGGCCTGTACAGGCTGCACCGGCGACTGTCAACCCGAATACTGCGGGAGACTCAGCGAATGGATCGGAAGCCTGATTCAAGAAGCTGAGAGATCGGAAGAGACCGGCGAAATCAATGCCGATATTGGAGATGAGGAAGAAGTTGAAGAGGAAATCTGAAAAAGGGATTTCCAAGTCCGACAACCTGTAACATCCTCGAAAGTAACGGCAACCGCTAATTATATATAGAAGAGCCCCTTATTGAAGAACCCCTTCAATAAGGGAAAAATAGATACAACAAATGCTCCGGTAGTGTAGTCCGGCCAATCATTCCGGCCTTTCGAGCCGAAGACTCGGGTTCGAATCCCGGCCGGAGCACCATATTCTTTTTACATAAGGTACATTTTAAGGATGCACGGGCTAAATTGTTCTTTTGCTTTCTCTTAGAATGCTCACGCCTATTTTAACGCACAACTTTGCAAAATTAGTGATTTCAGTTGCCGGTACGAAGTCGAGCGCAAAGTCCACGGATTATGCCTTGCCCGCCCGGATTCCCTGATTTTCAACCTGGCTTTTTTAGAAACTTTTTCGAAGTTTTATAAAAAGTTTTTTTCAATGAGTTGCGCCGTATCTATAAAAGGCAATAGAAATTCTTTTGAGTAGTTCTTAGATAAAACTTTATCTGGTTAATAGATTACTCCGGAAAGGGTCGATAGGGGACAGATTTATATAGCAGTAGCATCTATTGAAGGTCTCGCTGTGAGATGCGATGTGCTCCGGTAGTGTAGTCCGGCCAATCATTCCGGCCTTTCGAGCCGAAGACTCGGGTTCGAATCCCGGCCGGAGCACCATATTCAATTTCTTACATCAAACTTCTTTTCTAAAGCGATTTTTTTGCAATTGTTTTTATACTGGCTTTTTTCTTTATAATGGCTTTTCTTTACAATGATTTTTCTTTATAATGATCTTTTTTCTTCTGTAACGACCCTTTCTTGAAAACCTGGGGACTGGATTTTCAAGCTCTTGTGATGGCTTGTTGGGTTTCCCGGATTCTTATGTAGTCAGGTATTTCCGATTCCGTCCTTAACTCCTTTTCAGGATAAGAGAATGGAACTCTTTTATTTCCCGTATTTTTTCCAGGTTCTGTGCTTCGTCAAGCAGGCCTGCCGTGTTAACGGATTCAAGCGCAGCCTTCGCGGCAAAGCAAGCTCCTTTCAAGCCCCGCTCCAGAGTAAGCACCCGGATCATTTCCAGAGACCATGCAATCTGGACGAGTATGTTTTTCATGCCACGCTGAGAGACCGCCGTGCCCAGGTTTTCAAGTGCCTCAATTACGGCCTTTGCATGGGCCTCGCTATTCTCCCTTACAGCGGCATTGCCCAGATCTTCAAGGATAACTGCGGCTTCCAGAGTACTGGTTTCGATTGCCTGTTCGGCTGAAGCAACTCCTACCTCCCCAAGAAAGCCTGCAGCGACGATTCCGCTATCATGAAGACCTTTTTCCATTGATTTCAGGGCTACCTGCATAAGATAAATCTCAGAAAGGCTTACCAGGGTTTCCATTTTTATTCTTGAAGAGAGCTTTCCACAATTCCCAAGCGATTCGGCTGCGCCTTTCACCGCTGTATTCAAGCCTTTTCCCGCAAACTCCAGGGCAAGGCTTCCGAGAACAGATAAAGCCTTTATAGCAAGAGGCTCCCGTTTTTGACCGGCAGCCTCAAACGCTATATCCCCAAGAGCGCGGCCTGAAACTGCACACGCCTGTTCCATTCTCTTTTCAGCAGCAACCCTGGCTATATCCCCTATTGAGATAATGAGGGCTTTTATATCCAGCTCGTTTTCAGCATCGGCATCCAGGTGAATCAGCTGGAACGCGAAATCCCTGAGTTTGTCAATGGCTTCTACTGTTCCTTTCAGATCCTCACTATACGCTTTTTTGAACCCTTCTTCGATAGTCCTGACTTCATCAAGCTCATTTTCATTTACCGACGATGTACCAGACCCCACAATAGTCCTTGTTAATCCTATGTCCTTACTCCAGATTAGTTTTCCGATCGAAATCATTCTCCGGCTTGCCCTTCAGCCCTGCTGTCCTCAGGCACACGATCCGGAAAAATATAGAATAAACGGCTGAAGCATAAAGTATATATACCAATGTACATTATTATGCTCTATTGTACTATATTGTAGAATTGAGTTGTTGAGTTTATAATCACAGTAATTCAGATCACAGGAAAATTTCCCGAAAATGCTTACAGGATGTGGGTTTTAATGAAATCTCAGGATATTGCCATTGTTGGAATTTTGCTCGCAGTCGGTGCAATTGTGCGCTACTTATCCCTAGTAATTCCGGGCCCGATAGTATCGAATCTCGTAATAGCCTTTTACTGCCTTGCTATTATACTTGTAATACCCACATTTACGGAAGTTATAGGTATCGGGATTGTAGCAGGCATAGTATGCGCACTTCTCAGTCACTCCATATTTCCGCCTGCAAACCTTATCAGTGAGCCTGTGGGTGCAGTTGCCTGCCTGGTCACTTACAAAGCCCTGAGGAATAATTTTTCACTCGCCCCCGCGCCTTCAACCCTGATAGGAACCCTTGTCAGCGGATCAACCTTTGTAATCGTTGCAATGGTTCTGATTGCCCCTGCAATCCTGTCTAAATTCACTACCATGGGGGCTTTTGCAGCTGCTGTCATCCCGATCGTAGTATTAACTGCAATCGCCAATGCCATCATTGTCCAGATACTCTACATGCCTGCCTCAAGAGTGCTTGCAAGGGGGACAGCATGATAGAACTGAAAGATTTTTCATATACCTACAGCACAGCCGAAAACCCTGTCCTGAAAAAAGTCAACCTTGAGGTCCGGCAGGGAGAATTGCTCCTGGTTACCGGGCACAGTGCAGCCGGAAAAACCACGCTTGCCCTTGCAATGGCAGGTATTCTGCATCACGAAATCGGAGGCAGGATCGAAGGAGAAATTGTTTTCAAGAGCCGGAATATAAAAGATTTTGACGGCATGAAGGAATTGAGCCGGCATGTAGGGATGGTTTTTGATGATGCGGAATCACAGCTTATCTTCACTAGTGTTGAAGAGGAAATCCGTTCGGGACTCGAAAACCGGGGCTATTCTAAAAAAGAGTTGATGCGCAGGCTGGAAGAAGTAATGGAGTTCTGTGAAATCAGCCACCTGAGAAACCGGGCTCCACATGCCCTTTCTGGCGGGCAGAAACAGAAAGTCGCCCTTGCAGCAACTCTTGCCCTTGATACTGAAATTCTTATCCTTGACGAAGCTACAGCCGAACTGGATACAAAAGCCGTAAGAAGAATCTTTTCAGTCCTGAAACGGCTGAAAGAAGCCGGAAAGACGATCATAATCATAGATCACAACATAGAAGACTTCCTCGAAATCGGGGATAGAGTCGTGTTGCTTGAAAAGGGCAAAATAAAAGCTATAAAAAATCCGGCCGATTTTGCAGCATCCTCGCTTGCTTCCGAACCTGGAATTCCCGAACCTGCCAGACAGGCCCTTCACATACCTCATAATAAGGGGAAAGAACAGTCCATTATTTCCGTAAGAAATCTTACACAGCGTTACGGAGAAGTCCTTGCACTCGACAGCATAGACCTCGAGATTTATCCCGGGGAGCTCATTGCCGTGCTGGGTGAGAACGGTTCAGGCAAGACAACACTTGTCAAGCACTTTAACGGCCTCTTACGCCCTTACTCCGGGAATGTAACTGTAAAAGGTATGGAGACTTCAAAAGCTCCTGTAAACGAGCTTGTAAAAAATACCGGCCTGGTCTTCCAGAACCCTGACAACATGCTTTTTGAGGATACGGTCGAGGCAGAAATCACTTTCGGATTAAATAACATTAACGTAGAAGGGCCTCAAGCTGAGAAAGCAATCTCCGATTCCCTTAAACTTGTAAACCTGAGCGAAAAACTGAGAGTTTTTCCCCGTCACCTGAGCAGGGGAGAAAGGCAGAGGCTGGCAGTAGCCTGCGTAATTGCCATGAGGCCCGAATTAATCGTACTCGATGAACCTACAACCGGCCTTGACGCCGAAGAATCGGACAGTATGATGCAGCTCATAAGAAAACTCCAGCAGGAAGGGCATACAATAGTCATGGTAACCCACAATATGCAGATCGTAAAAGACCACGCCGAGAGGATTATTCGAATGGAGGCCGGAAAAATCGTCGAAGATAGCGGTAACAGAGGATATTCAGGTGGAGAACATATGAGCAGAGAACAAATTGGAGGCGCTTGTGCATGAAAGAGATTATGCAGTATATCAACCGGGATAGCTTTTTACACAGCATGAACCCACTCTCCAAAATTGCGGCTGTTGCAGGAATTATAATTCTGAGCGTTTTTACAACGAATTCCATAGTTCTGGCCCTGATGGTGCTGGGAATTTTTCTGGCGTCCCTCAAAGCCGGACTCCACCATGAACTTCTCAGGCAGCTCAAACTCCTCGTTTTCCTGAGTGTAAGTCTGATCCTGCTAACTGTTCTTACCATGAAAAGCGGAGTAACTCTGGGTTTCCTTATCCCGCCCGGAACCCTTACTGCCAGCGGGATCTTCCCTATTACAACCGGAGCTCTGGATTTTGGGGTAGTGCTTTCCCTGAGGTTCTTTGCGATGCTCTTCGCCTTCCAGCTTCTTGTAGTCACTACAAGGCCCAGTGACCTTATGAAAGCCCTTCTCGCAATCCATATTCCTGTGGATTATGTGCTCATGTTCGTAATTGCCCTTCGCTTCATCCCGAGCCTGCAGGTCGAGGGCCAGCGTATCCATGAAGCCCAGCTTGCAAGAGGCTACAATCCCGGAAAAGGCCTCAGTGGGAAGATAAGGAGTGTAAAGCCGCTTCTTGTGCCCCTGGTAGCAAATTCCCTAGGAAGAACCCAGGTACTCGGCCTGACAATGGATATGAGAGGGTACAGGAGCAAACACAGCGTGGAAAAGGACAGGCTTGTCTGGAATAAGGTGGACTTTGCGGCCGTGGGCTGTGTGGCTCTCATGGGAGTCGGCGTAGTACTGATAGGGCTGATATGATAGGGCTGATATAATTCCCCAGGTAACCGGACGAAATTAAGTTTGAGGCTCCGACTTTTACAAACTTCGCCCTGCATTCCGGATTCTGCCAGTTTATACAGCTCCTCCCACTTTTCTGTAAGTAAACCAGGTAAGTATATCGTTTCTGATTTTTCCGAAACTGCGGAATTTACTAATATTCCAGATGTATTCCTGAAAAATTCAGGGTCCGGATATTGAACCAGTCCTATCCGATAGGAAAACTGTGTTATTCCCATCCGGCGAAAAAAGGGGAAAAAGCTCGCTTGAAATATCGCAAGCTAACTATTTTTTCCATTCTGTCAAATTTATCAAATAGATGTCAAAAGTTTGTTTTAATCGGAATCAAATTAGAGTTATGAAGTATCTTTGAGCCGCCTGAGGCTATTCAGCTCCGGCGCAATAGTTATGTGAGTAAGTTTAACATCCGAGTGCCTGGTATCGGAACAGGTTTCTGACGACACAGCACGGAGTAATAATAGAGAATACCGGGAAGAAACAGGTTACTTTTAAATAGGCGCCCATAAACCATATTTTGCGAACATAATCATAAGATATAATAACAAATAATAACAAGTTTCATGGTTTATTCTTATGTAATATATTCAGGGATCTGTAATTATAGAAATTGTATTTTTGATAGGAATCTGGAACAAGAATCTTGTCAGCTTGCTCTAATAAACCAGGGCTTTGAAAAAAAAGGGGATCATTGATAGTAATTTTTTGCTACTGCATACGTGATTAAATACACAATTTTTATAAAAGTTAAGAAAGCTTAATTAGCCGGTTTTGCGAATTACAGTGCAAAAAATTTATGGTATAAAAACACCTTTATTACGTAATAAATTGGTTTTTGTTAGTGTCCATACCAACAAAAGTGACTCATCAAAGGACTTAAATACAATAGGACAGTTATTGATTGTTTGAAAGATTTAGTGAAGATAAGGGTTGGGAAAAACTTAAAGTAAGAAGTTTGACTTTGACTAAACTGTGACAAAAATTAGAATGTTGATACCTTCATTAGAAGGCTGATACCTTCTACCTGAGTAAATAATTTATGCTAAAAGTTTAATTAAAAAAGCATTGGATTAAAAGTCTTTAAAGTTAAAGATTGGTAATTATTGAGAGTGGTAATTGATTGAGAGCCCTGTTTGATGACCCCTTTGAGCTCTCAATCGGTGAAACCCCCCCTTGAAGAATACTCCCATATATTCTTCATATAGTCGTAAGAGAAACATTGCAGACATCCAATTGGTTGTGATTGGTTGTGGTGATTGATTGAGAGCTCCTTATGTGATCCCTGAGCTCTCAATCGGATGAAACCCCTACAAAAAACTCCCCATACGCTATGCACAAGAGTACACTATTGCGCTTCTCTTACAACTACATCCTTCTAATGCTGAAATTGTATATATAATAAATTACGTCAAATATTCAATTGCCTATCGTTTTTGTATTACAATAAACTTTTGAGTAGCGGAACAATTTACAACACGCTTCAAAAACATAATAAATCGTTAAAATATGCGGGCATCTAATTTTTCAATGGCTTTAAATTTTAAAGCAAAAGAATTAACGAATTAAAATATAATGAAAAAAGAAAATCGACCTGAATGGCCGATTAATACTACCTGAGTGGTAATAATATTTGATCAATAGCTGTCTTTAATCAATTGCTATCTTCAATCAATTGCTATCTTCAATCAATTGCTTTCTTTAATCAACTGTGTTTTCATTCCGTTTTTTAAGAAGTTCCACAGACAGCTCCCTTAGTCTGTACTTTTGAATCTTACCGCTTGCCGTCAGTGGATATTCGTCCACGATGAAGACATGTTTCGGAACCTTATAGCGGGCGATCCTGCCTACGGCATAATCCCTTATATCGGCTTCGGTAATGTCTGCGCCCTTTTCTAGAATCACAAAAGCCCCTACGATTTCCCCGTATTTCTTATCAGGGATTCCCACAACCTGGGCATCTTTGACTCCTGGCATGGCATGCAGGAATTCTTCAATCTCCCGAGGGTAGACATTTTCCCCTCCCCGGATGATCATATCCTTAATCCTGCCTGTAATCCTGTAATAACCGTTCTCGTCGCAGGTCCCAAGGTCTCCGCTATGCAGCCAGCCACCTTTATCAATTACTTTTTTTGTCTCTTCGGACATTTTATAGTAACCTTTCATAATGTTGTATCCGCGACAGCAAATTTCTCCAACGGTGTTTGGAGGGACCGGCTCATTGGTATTCGGGTCTACCACCCTGACCTCGACTCCGGGGAAACATTTTCCCACAGTTTCGACCCTCAGTTCGACAGGATCATCCACAGTCGTCTGAGTCATGCCAGGAGAAGCTTCCGTAAGCCCGTACACACTCGTGATCTGAGAGCAGTGCATATCTTTTACGACCTTTTTCATGGCTTCTACAGGGCAGGTCGAGCCAGCCATGATTCCGGTTCTCAGGGAGGAAAGGTCGAACATATCGAACATCGGGTGCGTGTACTCTGCAATAAACATCGTAGGCACTCCGTAAAGAGCCGTACATTTCTCTTTCTGGACTGCTGCAAGCACAAGCAGGGGATCGAAAACTTCGAGCATAACAAGCGTTGCCCTGTGAGTCAGAATCGCCATAACTCCGAGCACGATCCCGAAACAGTGAAAAAGAGGCACAGGCAGGCAGAGCCGATCTTCGTAGGTGAACTTCTGGCGGTCGCCTATTGAGAGCCCGTTGTTCAGGATATTTTTGCTGGTCAGCATAACCCCTTTCGGGAAACCCGTAGTTCCTGAAGTGTACTGCATATTGACAACATCGTCTCCGGTAACACCAGCCAGGATCTCCCTGAGCCCGTCGTCGGGGTAATGGCTGCCAAGAAGCATAAGCTCACTGGTGTTATACATACCTCTGTGCTTTTCCTGCCCTACATAGATTACACTCTTAAGATAGGGAAAGTTTTTGCTTTTCAGGCGCCCTCTTTCAGAACTCTTGAGCTCGGGAACCAGTTCATTGATTATTTCAAGATAATCAACATCCCGGAAGCTATCAATAAGAGCCAGGGCTTTCATATCGGACTGTTTAAGTACGTATTCGACCTCGTGGCTCTTGTAGGCAGTATTTACAGTAACAAGCACTGCTCCTATCTTTGCTGTGGCAAACATGAAGGTAAGCCAGTCAGGGACATTTTTTGCCCAGATTCCTACATGGTCTCCTTTTTTTATTCCTATAGCTAGCAGCCCTTTTGCAAGGTTATTGACCCTTTCATTGAATTGCCCATAAGTAAAACGGAGATTCCTATCCGGGTAAATTATAAACTCGTGGTCAGGATCTACAGCCACCTGTTTTTCAAAGTACTCACCGAGGGAGTCTTCTATAAGATGCATAGTTTCAGCCTCTCACTTGCATTATCTATCTTTTAGAAACCGTTGGCTTACGAACTGAGGCATTTAACCTCAAAGCCCGTTTGCGGGAGGCAAGTATATTCAGATCGAGCAGGGAGAATCCGTATCCATTTCAGCAGTATCCAGTGCAGGAAGCATATGCGCTTTCAGAACATCCCGGACCGAATCCGGAAGGGGGAGTGCTTTCTGGAGCTTGAAGTCGTAATAGACCAGCACCGCCTGGCCCTTGACCTTAAGCTCTCCCTCCTGCCAGGCTTCGTGCCCTACAGTAAAGGAACTGTTTCCGATCTTTGCAATAAAAGTTCTGATCTCTACATCAGATCTGAAATACATCTGGCGCAGGAAATCAAATTCCGTCCTGACCAGAATGAGGTGCCATACATCGGGGCTAAGATCAAGATCCGGTGAAAAAAGCCGGAATATGGAGTTTCTTCCAATTTCGAACCAGACCGGGAGAACAGTATTATTCACATGCCCAAGCCCGTCTATGTCCCCAAAGCGCGGAGTAACAATCGTACTGAACATTTTGGATTCCCTTAACTCTGAAATACTTGTATATATTTTTAAATTCAGAACTTCCCGCCAGTTTAAGCTAAGTTCTTACTCTTTTTTCTCTACCTGACTGCGACTTTAAAGGGGAGCATAGACTACAGCCAGAATTCTTGCATCTCCTTCTCCTGCTGCATGAACATCGTGCGGGACAATCGAGTCATAGTAAATGCTGTCTCCTTCGTTCAGCCTCTGAATATCCTTTCCATAGAAGATCTCGATTTCTCCTGACATGACATAGATGAATTCTTCTCCTTCGTGAGAAGAGAGCTTGTGGCTTTCGTTGGGGGAAGGATGAATATCTATAATAAAAGGCTCCATATGGCGGTCTGCTTTATCCGAGGCAAGAGAGTAAAACTCAAGAGCACTCTTTTTCGGCCTCTCAGTCTTGCCCGAAAAACGGACTACATTCTCTGATCGCCCTGCCCTGACAATTACAGGTCCGCTCTGGGGCATATCGTCCAGAAAAGTACCGAGGCGGACGCCTAAAGCCCGGGCAATCTTTAAAAGAGGCGTTAAGGACGGAACCAGGGCTCCGTTTTCTAGCTGCTGGATTAGTTCCTCGCTGCTCTGACTGGCTTCAGCCAGTTCTTCAACGGTCATTTCCTTGGCTTCTCTAAGCTGGCGTATCTTACTACCGACACGGTTCTCTTCTGACATTTTTCAGTTTCCTCACAAATTCTCTAGGGTAGCGGACCCGGCAGAAAAATATAAACCAGAATCCTGTTGATAGCCTTTAAGGCTTATCTCTTTTGCATCTATCTATTATAAAAAATATACGTTAAGGTTCGCTTTCAACCGTTGGGCCGAAACCGTTGGGCCGAAACCGTTGCGCCGGTTTATCACGCCGTTGCCAGGGGTTTTCGATCAAACCTTTTTGGAAAAGGTTTGCGTTGCGCCGTTTGATCACGCCGTTGCCAGGGGTTTTCGATCAAACCTTTTCCAAAAAGGTTTGCGATCAAGCTTTTTTTGAAAAGGTTTGCGATCAAGCCTTTTTTGAAAAGGCCTGTGATCACGCCAGGGTTTTCAGCATGAAGTCCAGATATGTAGGAGAAAGACAGCAAAACGGGTAGAAAATAGATAAAAAGCATGTAAAAATAGATAATAAGCAAGTAAATAAGAGATGAAAAGTAAGTGAAAAGCACATAAAAAGATAGAGAAGAGATTAAAAAAGGTAGTAGATCTGACCTTTTACTCAAATTGAAAGTTGCAACTTATGCCCTCAGGATCAAAACAGAGGTTACAGGATACGCACCTTGCCTTTTTAACCTCTCCGGATTTGAACTTCAAAACAATGTCAGGTTCGCTGATAAATACCCTGCTCATTGAAATCAGATCTGCAAACCCGTTTTCAAGCAGGTAATTAATAACCTGAAGCGACCTGATGCCGCCTACGAGAATGATTGGAATATTCACTGCACTTTTTATTGTTTTAGAACAATCCCTGAAATATGCTTCTTTGGCAGGAGCGTTGATTGCGGTCCTTATAGTGACCCCACCTGTCTCACCTATTCCTCCGCTGACCTCAATTGCACAGACTCCGGCTTTCTCCAGAAGCTTTGCAATTTCTACAGCCTGGAAAATGTCAAGTCCCAGTTCAGCCTTTGAACAGCCAGGCTGGAAACCATCGGTCGAATTCAGTTTGACCAGCACGGGAAAAGAATTTTCGGTTTCCTCTTTTATGCGCCTGACAATTTCCAGAACTATTCTTGCCCGGTTTTCCACCGAGCCTCCCCAGCGGTCGGTCCTTCTGTTGGTATAGGGAGAGATGAAATTACTTAAGAGGAAGCCGTGGGCACAGTGGAGCTGCACCCCGTCAAAACCTGCTTTTTTTGCCCTGACAGCCGCTTTTGTAAAAGCTTCGATCACTTCCAGAATTTCCTGCTCGGTCATTTCTCTAGACACAACTGCCGAATGCCCGTCTTTCACTTCCGAAGGGGCCATAGGAACGGGATATTCGTCCGAAAGGCTTGCCTGCCGCCCTCCGTGTACGATCTGGAGCACTATTTTGCTTCCGTACCTGTGCACCCTTTCGGTTATCCTGCAGTAAGGTTCAATAAAACGATCATCATAGATGCCCTGCTGGTAGACATCGCTCTGCCCGCCCGGAAGAACATAGGAATAGCCGGTTATGATAAGTCCGACTTCGTTTTTTGCAAGCTCTTCATAAAGGTCTCCGAGCCGCGGAGTGGGAGTCCCGTCTTCTTCTGCCAGAAATTCGTGAGTTGCGGACCTTACAAAACGGTTCTGGAGCTCCAGGTTACAGACAGTGATAGGGTCAAAAATCATAAGAAAAATAGGACAAAGGAGAGTAAATAATTATCCCGGAATCCTGAATAAAAGAAGTTTTGCGTCAGGCATAAAGCTCTCTTAACTATAGCAGAAGAAAGAAATAGGAATTCAATCAGGAAATTTCCATTCCAAACATAATAGGGTTATCCGGATCATCAGTAATGTAAATATATAGTTTTTCTGAAGAACCCAGTTCAGCAGCATAGTCTGCTCTTACTTTCTGTTCGTATGTAAATTCATTATCCAGAGTAATCTCGTACCTATATATTCCCGGTTCAGCATTTATCATTGGCGAGGAAATTCCATATCCAGAATTCAGTGTATAGGTTTGCTTAAACATTGTTTGATTATAAAAGTTGAGAAGTTCAATACAAGCTTCATGGGTTTCTTTATCATTATTATTCAGGGAAAATCTCAATGGATCTAACGAATACCGTTTCTTAAGTTCTTCTTCCGCTCCTTCGTTATAGTACCTCCACAGAAGATGGACAATTTTTCCATCATATTTCTCATCCGTAGAAGCGATTCCATATGATAGTGTGTAAAAATCCACATTAATGCAACCCTCGATTGAATCATTTTTTGCTGTGAAAAAAACACTGCTTTGTGGCTTTCCTACAATGTATCCTGAATAAGAAATTACATTTAGCTTTCGAGTCCCTCTTTCTTGGAGTTTAAGTTCATAATCTTCTCCCATGAGGCTCAGGTTTACAGTTCCGTTCGAGGCTAATTCTTTGAATTTTGCAGGATTCACCACTACAATTTCAAAGTGATCACATGATTCAGGAGCTTTAATGGAGCTGTCATCAAGTTTTATTTCTTCAAATATATTATTTTCACCAGCTTCTGACACACTTTTTGCTGCACTTTCATTATCTGTGGCTTTCCTGAATTTACTGTCGTTTACAACGACTGTTTCAAAACCATTCCAATCTTCTGAAACTTCAGGAAAACTGCTGTTATTAACCTCTATTCTATGAATTGTATTTTTTTCAGCCGGTATACTATCAGTATTGGAATCAGAACCGGCTGAAAAAACCATAATTCCCAGCAAAATTAACATTGCAACGGCTAGAATATTAAAACGCATAACATTGGTCCAAAAATTAAAAGGTTAGGTATCTATATTTAGTAGGTCATATATCAAAGTTACTTAATATAGTTTAGAAGTTGAAAAAAAGTAAAAAATATACTACAAAGTAACAGGCAGCACCAGTTTAAGCGCGATATCAGTCTCTTCACTTTTTAATAACTTATCTTTTTAATAACTTATTTTTTCAGGCTTCGGAGTACATTCTGCAGAAAACCTTTCTTTTCAAAATACTGCTGGTGATATTCCTCAGCCATATAGAACTCCGAAACGGGCACAATCTCGGTCACTATCGGGTTTTTAAAAGCCCCTGATTTTTCAAGCTTTTCTTTTAAGGCCAGGGCAGCAGCTTTTTGCTCCTCGTTATGGTAAAATATGACTGATCGGTATTGTTTTCCGACATCGGGGCCCTGCCTGTTTTTCGTCGTCGGATCATGGATTTTCCAGAAGATGTCAAGTAAGGTCTCGTAAGACACCACTTTCGGGTCGAAAATTACTCTGACTGCTTCGGCGTGCCCGGTGTCAAGGGTACAGACCTGTTCATAGGTAGGGCGTTCAAAGTGCCCGCCGCTGTAGCCAACGGCAGTTGCAACCACACCTTTGACCTGTCTGAAAGCCTCTTCAATACCCCAGAAGCAACCCGCAGCAAAGGTTGCTTTTTCCAGGTCGCTCCCGGGATTTTCGAAAAAATCCGGATTCATTTCAGCTTTTTGATTTTCTTCCACTCTCTTGCCCCCTTGAAAAAATCATTTTTTGCTGTATTTTCCCATCAATTCCCCTTCGGCAATAATATGCCCTATCATTTCATTTTCAAGATCTTTTCTCCCTGCCCCTGCTTTGAGCTCAAGCTGCCTGTCCAGAGCATAGACCCGGAAGAAAAACCTGTGTGTGCCCGAGGGGGGGCATGGCCCGCCATACCCTATTTTCCTGAAATCGTTTACTCCCTCAACTCCGGGTATGGTATCTTCTTCTATCTTCGCCACAGGCTCTATATTCCAGACAATCCAATGCGTAAAAGTTTTCATGGGAGCATCAGGGTCGTCTACTATGAACACTAAACTTTCTGCCTCTTCAGGAATTCCTTCGAATTCCAGAGGCGGATTTATATTCGCCCCGTCACAGGTGTACTTTCCCGGAATACTACCGTTAGCTGCAAATGCGCTGCTAGAAACCTTTATATTCTGAATATCCATGTTCTCATCCCCTTTGCCGGCTTCGGGAGATTTAGTATTTACAGGTGTCTCTGTTTTTTCGTTTTGAATACATCCCGAAATCAAAAGCATTCCTGCAAGCAAGAATATCAGAACAACTGTGCCGGCCTTTCTGTTCATATATGGCACCAGCTACTGACAGCAGGAAAACTGCTTAACAATGTAATATTAAAGCTAAAGAGATATAACCTTAAGGCACGGGTACATAGCATGCGCTAAAATTTAATCCCAAAAAACCGAGCCTTAGAATGCACTTCGAGTTTTGATTTAAGATTTAACTCAGACATGTTAAACTCCCAACTAGAGATTCGGCAGGCACCCGGCAAGCTCCTCGCTAACCGTACCTGCCGGAAGGAAGTATCAGAAGAAAAGGCCCTTACAGCCGTCTCAGGAAGCCGTAAACTGATATCCCGATAGAAAATAGGAATCAGTCTTCCACTTCAAGAGCCTGAATTATATCGTTGACCGTAGCCTCTCCTCTGGCTACACGCTGGACAAGCGGATAGATAAACGAGCAGTCATCAATTGCAGCCCAGCGTTTTTCCCCTACCCTTCTTACGACCTCATTCATAACATTGCCGCATTCCATGCAGTATTTATCTTCACTTTCTGCTCCACAAGCTTCACATTTCATTCAAAATTCCCCCATAATCTATGGGGAAGTCGAAAATAAATAAATTATGGTGATATGTGAGCATATTTTCACAGTCTTGAAAAAAGAGAAGTAAAAGCGGAAAAATCTGAAAACCGAATGAGATAAAATTGCCCTAAATTCCCGTAAAATAGCTGTAAAACTGCGAAGACCTGTTAACTTTATATATATGAGGATTTTCTATTGGAGAGCTTTTTATTTTGAGGCTTTTTGTATAAGAATTCTTTATTTTGAAGGGTTTTATTTGAGTATTTTATTTTGAGAATGTTTGTTTTGAAAACTTATATTTTAAGAAGCAAAAAGTTTTTAAATTTGAGGCGCAGGAATTCAGGCTTTTTAATGCCTGAATTTGCGTTTTCCGATCTTAATAGCTTTCCGAAATGCCGTCAAGCAAGATTGGCAAGGATCTCTTCGATTTCCTCAATTCCTGAACCTTTTACGGTTATTTCTTCCCTGCCATGTACCCCTAACCCAAGTTCCACCGCTCTTTTGATCTGGGGCTGGGCCCAGACCGAATGTTCCTGGATTTTCGGAACCGTACCGAGGGTTTTCAACAGGGCAAGACCCACAGCATCATTTGCAATTACATCCGGGCTTGCCAGTACAATACCAGGCTCTCTCAGGGTACCAAGGTCAGGGCCGCCGGTCACAAAGCATTTCGTAGCGTCCGAGATATAGAAATCGGGCCTGTAAACAAGGTTTGATTCGGCAATCATATTCCCGAAAAGCACGTCCCTGTGCTGACCATGAGGAAGCTGCCTCCTGTCACGGTCTGCGGTTATGCTGATCTGGGATTTCAAGCCCATAGTAAACGTTGCAGTCCAGTGAGTCTTAATTACAGGAAGCGCAATCACGTAGTCTACCGAAGCCAGAAACTCGGGAACATAAAACCCTTCAGGCCAGGAAAAAGCGCCATCAGGCTTCATATAAGAGCGCTTCATATGGTCAAAGGTAAGGATTTCATCCGCTCCTTCGGCCTCAGCCGCCTGCCAGAGCCCTAGCCTCCTGAGCACCATCTCGGTATCCAGCGTAGTCATTGACTTTTCGGCCACAATAATTTTTTCCGGGCTGCATTTTCTTGCTTCCCGTATAGCTCCCTTCAGTACCTCGGGATTTGTCGAGCCAGGGGGCCTGTCTGCGGTATTTGCATTCGGACGGATCAGTACAGTGGACCCTTCTTTGATCCCAAGCCCTCCTGCAAGTTCCACTGCCGCTCTTACGGATTCCAGAGTATCTTTGTTTCTTGAAAGCCCAACAACTACCATACTCAAAACTCCCACATAGTAATATGTAGCCAGATATATAAAAATCTGGAATATTGCGAGCTTTCAAAAAAGTATAAGCTGACCGGAACCTGTCATTTCGGAGTATTCCGGAGTATATTTCCTATAAATAAGCAGCATTACCCGTCAAAGCAGTTTTGGCCTGCAAACTGTGATTGCGGATTTTTCTTTCAGTAAATAGGCCCGCACCAACCTGCCGGAACGGGTTTGTTACAAAAAGTTGTCAGCTATGGAGATTACTGGTTCAGTTTGCACTCACACATTTCTATAAGCGCCCCTTCCCCGATCCTTGAGCCCCGGGCAATAAGCATATCTCCTGCCTGGACAACCGTATTGCCTTTTGGAGCATAGACCCAGCGGTCAGCTCTCTTGATTGCCATTACATGCAGCCCGGTTTCGGTCTCAAGCTTCAATTCAAAGAAAGTCTTTCCGACTATAGGAGAACATTTCTCGACCTGGAGCCTGGTGATAACCTCTTCGGAATTCCTGACTGCAAGGGTGATAATAGGGTGAAGTTCTATATCCCTGAGCACGGTATCCGCAATTCCGTAGGCCGCGTCGGAAATACCTTCAGAGGCACTTGCAAGATGCAGAATTCCCCTGAGCAGGTTTACATCTTCGACATGCTTTGCGGTTTCAAGCACCCAGTGCTGAAGTTCATATTTCATGGAATCCATTTCGGATTCAAGGGCGCTGACTTCATATGCAATATCTTCGTTGTCAAAAAGAATAGCCGAATATGCAAGCCCTACCGACAGTTCGGACATATTCTTCATATCTACGATAATATCCACAGCGTGTTCAAGGTCTTTTAAAAGCTTATTGTGCTCGATTTCCCTTGGAATGAATTTTCTTGTCGTGGCCATCTCGAAGAAAAGGTGGACTCCTTCGTCATGCCCTCTGGCAATCAAAACATCTCCCTGGCGGAGGCGGGTCTCTTTGTCAGGGTCATAAATCCAGTCTTCATTTCTCCGGATAGCAATGACCCACATGCCTGTCTCGAGATCAAGTTCGAGATCACCAAGAGTACTTCCTGCCATTAAAGATTCTGCAGCGATTGTTGCCCTGACTACGGTTTCCTCTGCTTCCCTGAGAGCAACTTTCAGCTCCATCGGAATGCCCATATTCATGAGAACTATTTTGGCAATATCACCTGCGGCATTTGCAATATTTTCCGAACACGCAGCAACCTGTAAAACTCCGAGGAGTCCTTCGGCCTCGTCAACCCTGCGTGTGCTTAACATCGCAGCCATCTTAATGTGGTAGTCGAGGGTATCCATCTTATCTTCAAGATTGAGTACCTCTTCTGCAACGTCCTCATCATCATAGATCATTGCAGAGTACGCAAGGTCTACCATGAGTTCGGAAGTGTCCTTCATCTCAGTCAAAAGATCCTTAAGGTTCTTTGGACTGTATCTGAATTCTTTAGGGAACATGGTCTCTATATCAACTCTACCTTATGCTGGTGTGTATGAGTATATACTTCATAGTAATTATTAATTTTTGAATTATTCAGGCGCTTAAGAGCCTGGATCAAATATAATAAAATTAAATAATAGTACAACTGGCTTTTAATTATAATACTGTTTATAGAATATTAAGCAGGTGCAGGGCTATGAGAATTCCTGTAACTCCTACCAGATCTCCAAGGCTTGCTATGAAAGGTATGACAGTATCATCCGGGTCGATCCCGAACCGGTGGGAAGCAAAAGCAATGGCAACCGTTGCAGAATATACAACAGAAAGTTCTATGATGACGGCTATGAGGCTAATTTCCAGAAGGGTGAGAAAAGGCATCCCGAATCCCAGGAAATTGCTTGCCAGAAAGACCAGTATGCTGACGGAAATTGACGAAACAAACCCCACAATTGAAGCCGCAATAACGCTGTTATGCACTACCGGGTTACTCCTGAGGTTATCCCCGAGCCCCATATGGAAAGCCGACGAGAGCCTGGCTCCAAGCATACTGCCGGTATCTCCTCCGATCTTGATAAGGGAAGGAATAAGAATCAGTATCGCTGGCATGGATATAAGGCTTTCTTCTCTTGAGTTCAGGATCTGCCCTACAAGAATTCCCATAATACATGTGATCAAAAGTACCGGAAGCCCGCGCTGAATGATACCGTTGACTGTATAATAAGGGGTCTGATGCCCTGTTTTCCTCAGAACATCACCACCATTTTTGCCGAGAAGAAAAGCATGAGCATGGAGACGATATCCCCGAGGGTTGCGATCGAGGGCGTTACAACATTATCAGGATCAAAACCGAATCTGAACATTCCTATAGCCAGCAGAGCCGCAACAAAAGAGAGAATTACCCCGGACGTAAACGCTGAGATTACACAGATAAGGATAAGCGTGAAGGCACCGGCACTTTCGAAGCCCAGAGCGAGGGTTACGAAGTGCCCGAGAAATCCGAGTATTACAGCGACAATAACACTCAGGATCAGGGAGCCGGAGATGTTATTCATGAGTTCGGGATTATGCCTGTCGAGATCCGTAATTAGCCCAAGGTGAATTGCACTGCCAAGCCTTGAGCCGAGGGTAGACGAAATATTTCCCCTGAGCCCGAGCACACCGGGATAAATCACGAGCAGTCCCGGAATCATCTCAAGTTCGGCTGTCATTCCCGAAAAGATTATCCCTGCAACCACTCCCCCCACAGTAGCAATAAGTTCAAAAGGCAGAGCCTCACGTACTATTGACGAAACACTCGCATACTCGCTCAGGTATTTATCAATATACTGGGATTCGAAGAGATCTTCGTCCCTGTGCGACTCTGAGGGCATGCGCTTGTATTATACACTGATAATATTAAAATAATCGCTAACTTCAGAAAACGGAATCTTTATAAAAATTATTGCACAGATAATTTTCTGGACTGTAGTAAAATTAATTTAAAGATGCGAGGAACTCAACAAACATGGGTTATTATCCCTGCCAGTTGTCCTAACTGGTGACACCTAAATGATTCAAGGTTCATCTTTAGGTTTTCTTCAGTTTTTGTTCCTTTTCGCCTCAATATAACAATATTAAAAAAGCTATATATAGTTAAAATGTTATCTTTATATAAAATTACAAGGAAGTTAATTTTAAAACATGGATGACATTTTTACAAATAGAGAAATAGCAATAATTATCTGGATTGCATTAATTACTACATATGCCTTGTTCAGAAAACAAGTAAGAAATTCTTTCCTTAACATTATAAAAAGTTTGTTAAATATAAAAATTCTTTTATATATTTTCCTTTACTTGTTTTACTTCCATTTGATTCTGCACTACTTAGGATGGTGGGATATAAACAACCTTAAAGACATCATAATATGGTTCATGTTCTCTGGGTTACCGATTGGAGTCTTTGTTGCTACAAACAAATTAAAAAGTGGTTATTGGAAAAGTATAGTTCTGGATAATTTGAAATTAGTCGTGCTGGTAGAATTTATTATCAGTTCTTTTACTTTTTCATTAATTGCTGAATTATTCTTAGTTCCAATTATAACACTTATAGTAGCAGTAAATACATTTTCCGGGCACTACAAGGAGTATAAACCTGCTGAAAAGTTAACAAGCAATATTATGTCTTTCTTTGGGCTCTTTATATTGATTTATTCTTTATACAGAACCATTAATGAGATACATTCAATTGGAAACATAAGTACTTTAAAGGCTTTTTTACTCCCCATAGTTTGTTCTATAATCTCAGTACCATATATGTATGTTTTTAAACTAATTGTTGAGTATGAAAATTTGTTCATAAGGCTAAAGTTTGGAAGGAAACGAAGTAGAGAACTTGATCTACTGATCAAATTAAGACTACTTCTATTTTGTAATGTCCAAGTCAAAAAGTTGCAAATAGCTTCAGACATGAGTAACTATAATCTAATGTCAATCTCATCTAAAGATGAAATTGATGTGGCGATTAGGAGCTATAAAAATGCATTATTAAGAGGGTCAACTAAATCTGAGATTGCACAAACTAGACCAACATGGATTACTATAAAGACACCACAAGAACTTACATCAGCGAATACAAGTTCATTTGAAACAACAATACATTTTTCTGATAATAAAAAGGAAGAATTAGTTAGATATATGACAGAACTTTATCATGCAAAGGAAGCAGAAGTCATTTTTATTCCACCCTCAAACACGTCATCAAATAGTCTGTTATCAATTGATTATTATATAGACACAACTCCAACTAAAACTGTTCTTAATAATAACATAGCCAATATAGTGATATTATCTGAATCATTGGCAGAAGAATCTGGAATATCAAATCCTAATGTATCTGTTTGTGCAAAGATGATGGATGGAACTCCTTTAGGTATCGGAAACTACTACTCATCAACAGGAAAAGCTTTTATAGATGTAAGTGATTGCCCAGAAGTAGAAGTTCTACCGCTATAAAGGACTCTTACAGTAGATTTGGAGAAACCAATTTTTACTTATACTCATTTTCTTATATTTATGATCCAAATATTTATAGATAAGATCTATAGGTAATCTCAAAATTTCTCATTTCTGATGCCTCAGATAAAAAATAGAGATGTCAGGTTCTTACATGGGTTGTTATCCCTGTTAGGTGCCCTAACTGGTGACACCTAGATGATCAAGGTTCATCATCTAAAAGGTGGGAATAGCCTTTCGATCTTAATTCTTCTTCTAACTCTAGATCTAATTTGGCATTGTAAAGAGTTTTCACTTTGGAAAGCTGGTCAACTGTTAAGTTCTTGGCTCCTATTAAATCAGCTTCATGAAGATCTGTCCCTTCAAGGTGAGAATCAGAAAAGTCAACCCCTTTAAGATGAGCACCTCTTAAGTAAGCCTCTTCAAGATGAGAACTATTAAGGTCAGCCCATTCAAGGTGGGCAAAGGCAAAGCCAGCATTTTCAAGATGAGCATGATGAATGTCTGCGAATTCAAGATGTGAATATGGAAGGTTAGCCCATTCAAGGTGAACACCACCAAGGTCAGCATATTTAAGAAAAGCACCACCAAGGTCAGCATTTTCAAGATGAGAACTATTAAGGTCAGCCCATTCAAGGTGAGTCATGCCCAAATTTAAACAACTATCTTCTCCATTATTAAATGAATATCTACGTTTCCCGATAACTGAAAGAATTGCTTGGATATCCAATGATAACTCTTTTGGCTCTGAAAATTCATCCATAATATTTCCATTCGTTTGTATATCTGTAGCTATGTGCGTAACTTTTTTATTTTCAACTATTCCAGCACTTGTATTCTTTCTAATATAAGCCGTTAGAATTTCCATAATGGGCCAGTAATCTTTTTCAGATTCATTTGCAATTCTTTCAAGAGCATATATTCCACCTAACCGAATCTCTATTGCTG
Source organism: Methanosarcina sp. (assembly GCF_049706645.1). Lineage (GTDB taxonomy): Archaea > Halobacteriota > Methanosarcinia > Methanosarcinales > Methanosarcinaceae > Methanosarcina. The sequence continues at coordinate 149,604 of NZ_JBNAKP010000014.1, forward strand.
GATTTCCTAAATGATCAATAGCTCCTAACTGATCAACTGCTCTAGTAAAACGTTCAGTAATCTGGCCTTCCTGTGAAACCTTTAGATTCTCTTCAGCAATGGTAATTCTACGCCATGTATAGTAAAGGCCAATCCCAATAGCAACGCCACCTAATACTTGAGCTAGAGTAGCACGTGACTCATTTTCTTGAGTGACTTTTTCTGTAACATTGTGTATTCCAGACACTTGCCAGTGTGGAAGTAAAATTATTAAGAGTACAGCGATTATGAAAAGTAAGCTAATTAATGGGTACAGTTTTATTTTTTCATAAAGTAGATTTAAATCTTTGATGATATTTTTGTAAAATTGTTTCATCTCTTCACTTAATTTCATAATCTCTGTCCTTTGCCACAAAAATTTATCTGTGCTTAATCAACAGTGAACTAAAATAAACATTGCCATTTAAGTCAAAGGATAACGATATAGAAGCAAAATTTATCCAATAGATGAAAAACGGTAGATTAATATTTATTTAAAATACTAAACAATCCTTCAACTGAGACTTTATTCCAAACAAAAAAGAAAGAAATCTTGGGTTTATAAGCAAGCTATCTAAATTCTAACGCAACAAACTTGGAAATTAAGTGTCAGAATATAACTCGATAAAACAAGGGATTTTTATTGAAATTTTCTATTAATATCTCAAATCTCAAAAAAAGGATAAATGACCATTTTCTTTTGGCATTTGTTGCATTTTTATTTCTTACAGTAGTAATAGTAGTACTTGCAATACTTTTATCCTATTTTATTCTTCTTCCTTTTGTCTACGATTCAAATCAGAACTGTACGCTCGTAAATATGACTTCTTTTGTTAATCAAAATTCATCAGATTTTGTAAGCATATTCGTTAACACAATGCTTACTTTAGGTCTTATCATTTTCTCAGCACTTAGTTTATCTTCAGCACAGGATGCCTTAAAACAATCAGAAAAGCAACAAAAACAGCTTCAAGATGAACAAAGAATAAGGGACATTGAGAAACGACTTGAGTTTTTCTACATACCAGCAGAAGACATAATAAACGGCAAATTGAAAAAAAATCGTGAACAAACAATAAATGGATGGCCACCAGCTAATTATATTGGGCTCAAAGACCTTAGAAAATACAGCTACCTAGCAGATAAAGAAACATACAAAGCATACGAGACATATATAGAATCAAATTGTAGAGAGACAAAAGAAATCACATGTCAAGACAAATACAGCAATAAACCCAAAGGCTTTACGGTATGCGAAGATTACAAGAGCGGTTGCCATTACCAGTATGATAAATGTCCACAGAATTTAGACTACTGCAAGCATTACAGTGAATGTCCACCAAAAGACCAATCAGGTATTATACAAGACAATACCAAATGCAAATATTATGTAGACTTAAAGAAGAAAATAGCAAAAGACATCGAAGATTACAAAAAAGAGTTATTAAATCTAAAAAAGTAACAGAAGTAAATAGAAATTTACTGTATACCCATAATTTTAACAGTTTTATTACTGACTTTCAATCCTTCAATGTCAGCATCTTTTATACTTCTCTGAAATCCGTTTGTACTGTTTTTGAATGGATATTGAACTCATCTGATAGTCTTTGCTGTTAGGGAATATCTTTTTCATGAACCCATCAATCTTCTGAATATTCACGTTAATTTTAGTCCTCTCAGAGACAAACATCATTGCCGCTATGGTCATATTTTCAACGTCAATGTTAACGAACTTATTATTCCTTAAAGAGTTGTATTCATTTCTAACAATTGATTTAACTTCTGTAATAACATTTGTAGAAGTTGAGAAACATTTGAAACTACAGCAATGAAATACACTTTATCATTTGAAATCTCTGGATTCTTTACATAAGATGCGCTAGTGCTTACTTCCATCATTTTATAACCACTCCAATAAGATGTCATTTTTTGACATCCATATTAAAAAAATTGAATAATCTGGGCATACAATAACTATACAGTTTATTAAAAGTAACTGAGTCCCCGACTGTAAAGGAGGGGAAAAATAAATTATAAAGTGAAAGAAACTCAATCAATTTGCCCATCTTTTCCATTATCGGATAAAAATAAATAACTTGTAGCCGTTACCTGATAATAGGTATTATGGTAATAGGAGTCACAATGATAAATGTGCTGCCAGGTTATGAAAAGGCAGCATACAGGGAAATGAAGAATATCGAAGGGATTAAGGACGTTTATCATGTCTTTGGGGAATATGATTTTGTAATAATTATAGATGTTGAAGACCTGAATGACCTCAATGACGTGGTAGATAGGATCAGGCAAAGCGAAACCGTAAAAGCCACCAGGACAATTGTCGGGGCAGAACTTTAAACTGGCAGAGTCAAAACTAACAAAGTTATATCATAAAACAAAAATGTAATGACCTGATGGTTTTAGCAGGCGCGGACTTTAGACCTTAACCTTTTTGAAACACGGAAATCGCTAGATTAGCTGTTTAAAGATTTTAATTGATTCCGTTTGAAATAATAAACGTAAGAATGAAAATTTTCCTGTTATTAACTTTTTTGCTGTGATATAAAGATATTTTTTTATATCGTAAAACGATTTTCCTGTATTATAAAATTAATTTTCGAGCTGCGAAATGTTTCTTATGCGTTGAAGGACGTTCCAAGAAAATATAATGACTAAAACTTGCCACTTAAAAAGCAAAAATTCTTGCTCTAATTACCCGTAAAATAATATAAAGTTACATTGATTTTTCAACCTGAGGTAAAATTTCATGGAATTCACCATTGCAGAAGAACTTGCCAAAAACCAAAAATCAATAAGTGTCGCAGAATTTTTTGAAAAAAACAGGCAGATCCTGGGTTTTGACTCGGCTCCTCGAAGCCTTATAACAACCGTAAAAGAAGCTGTTGACAATGCCCTGGATGCCTGCGAAGAAGCAGGTATTTTGCCTGACATTCTTGTCCAGATCGAAAGAACCGGGCAGGATTATGTAACTGTGATCGTAGAAGATAACGGGCCCGGAATTGTAAAAGAGCAAATTCCGAAAGTCTTTGCAAAGCTTCTCTATGGTTCCAGATTCCATGCCCTCAAGCAAAGCCGGGGACAGCAGGGAATAGGGATTTCCGCAGCCGTACTTTATGCCCAGATGACTGCGGGCAGGCATACAAAAATTCTCTCCAAAACCGGCTCCAGTACCCCTGCCCATTATTACGAGCTTATGATCAATACCAGCACGAATGAGCCCGATATCCTGAAAGACGAGATCAAGGACTGGTTCCGCCCGCATGGGACCCAGATCGAGCTGGAGATGAAGGCTGCCTACGTAAAAGGAAGAAGGCAATCCATTTACGAGTACCTCAAAGCTACAGCAATTGTGAATCCCCATGCAAGAATTACCCTCATAGATCCTGATGGCAATGAGGAGGTCTTTGAAAGGGCTACGGATAAAATACCTGAGCCAGCCGAAGAAATCCTGCCCCATCCTGAAGGCATAGAACTTGGCACTCTTATGAAAATGCTCCATTACACCGAGCGCCAGAAACTTGCCCCGTTCCTCCGATACTCTTTCTGCAAAATAGGTCTGTTAACTGCCGAGGAAATCTGCAAAGCTGCGGGGCTTGACCCCGAAATTGACCCGAAAGTCCTGGGCCGCCATGAAGCAAGAAAGCTAATCGAGGCTTTTGAAAAGGTAAAGATCATGGCTCCTCCCACAGACTGCCTTTCCCCAATTGGGGAAGAGCTGATCTACAGGGGGCTTGAGAAAGAAACAAACGTGGATTTTATTGCCACGAGCACACGAAAACCTGCCGTATATTCCGGAAACCCCTTTGTAGTAGAAGTCGGGCTTGCCTACGGGGGAAACCTCTCAAAAGAGGACAAAATCAGCATAATGCGTTTCGCTAACCGTGTGCCTTTGCTTTACCAGCAGGGAGGCTGCGTGACCACACATGCGGTAGAAGACATCAAATGGAAGCAGTATGGCTTAAACCAGCCAGGTGGGGGAATTCCTTCAGGCCCGGCTATCCTCCTTATCCATGTTGCTTCTATCAACGTGCCCTTTACCTCGGAATCAAAGGACGCGATTGCCGATATTCCCGTAATCAAAGACGAGGTAGACCTTGCAATCAAAGATGTCGCAAGGAAGCTTAAGCACTATCTGAGCAAGCAGAGCAACCTCAAAAAGCGCCGGGAAAAAGAAATTATCATTACAAAGGTGCTCCCTAAAATGGCTGCAAAGGTTGCAAATATTCTGGAGAAAGATGTCCCTGACATCAACCCTGTTGTTGCAAAAATTATGGGAAACCTGCTCGTACACCGGAAAGTGAAAAGAAATGAGGATGGGACTGCGGATATTGTAATAAAGGTCAAGAATTTCGGAACCTCGGCATACGCTTTCAGGGTTCATGAAATGCTGCCCTGGACAATCAGCAGGGCAAAGCCCGAGCCAAAGGTTGTGAATCTGGGCAATGATTACGATTATGTATGGGACATCTCCGCAACAGTCGGGTCTTCAAAGGTGCTCAGCTACAGGATAGAATCCGCAACCGACACAGCACTCGGAAAGTTTCCTGACCTGATTGTGGAAGGGCTTGAAGAAGAGCTTGTAACCGGGGCAAAAGCCTTTAAGGGGGCATAAAATGGCCAGAGAGACAAATAGCAAAACAATTCAGGGAGACGCCCTGGCAAGGGAAAAGCTGCTTGAGCTTGCAGAGAAGATTTACAACCAGTTCGAAAATGAGGTTATTCCAAGCGTCAGCCTTCCAAGCCGAACAAAAGCAAACATAGAATATTCCGATGAGAGCGATGTCTGGGTCTACGGGGATAGGGAAAGCGAAAGGAGTGCAAAGACCGTAAAAGGGGCATTCCAGCTCCTGAAGACCACTTATGCGACAGACTTCCTTATAAACGAGCACCTGGCCCATAATCGCGGCTCAACGCTTCGAGAACTTTACTACATCTCGGAAGGCTGGGAAGCTGCGAAATTCAAAGAACAGGCTGAGAGCGACCGCCTGATCGAAGACCTTGAGCTCCTTACGGCTCTTCAGAGGGAGTTTTTCCATATGCGTCCTGAAGAAGACGGAGCTACTATGTTCGGCCCTGTTGAAATTTCAGAACAGACAAAACGGGGAGAACGGAATATCCACTGCCAGAAAGATGTGGGAGAAGGAGGATACCAGATCCCCTTCAATGTGGAAAATATCGAATTCAAAGCCCATGATGCAAGCATGATCATTGCCATAGAAACCGGCGGTATGTATGCACGTTTGATGGAAAATGGGTTTGATGAAGCCCACAATGCGATCCTTGTCCACCTTAAAGGCCAGCCTGCGCGGTCAACCCGCAGGATTATCAAACGTATGAATGAAGAACTGGGTATCCCTGTAGCCGTTTTTACGGACGGCGACCCCTGGTCTTACAGGATCTATGCTTCGGTTGCCTACGGGGCCATAAAAAGTGCTCATCTCTCGGAATTCATGGCAACACCCGCAGCCAAATTTCTCGGCCTCCAGCCCTCGGATATAGTCGAGTACGAACTCTCGACTGACAAGCTTACAGAACAGGATATAAATGCACTACGGAGCGAACTTTCCGACCCGCGTTTCGAATCCGATTACTGGAAAGAGCAAATCCAGCTCCAGCTCGATATAGGGAAAAAGGCCGAACAGCAGGCATTTGCCGGAAAAGGCCTTGATTTTGTAACCGAGGTATACCTGCCCGACAGGCTCAAAGAACTGGGTATGGTGTAACGCCCGAATTGCGCCTCGGGAGTACGCGGCCCTTTTCGCTCACTTCGTTCGCTCAAGAGGGCTAATTTATAATAAAGATACTGAAGTGAGCTCAAGATGGTAGAATTATAATGAAGATATTTAGCTGAGCCAGGAGGGTCGACTCGTGGGTGAGATAAATTGTTTTCAATTTGCTCAGGCGGGAAGTTTATGAAAAGTTCTATGAGTTGTTGAGGGCTGGGAAGAATATCGAGTAAGGCGACGATGGATACCTTTTTCCGTGCTTTTGGCAGTTACGGGATTTAAAGCAGGTTTTTCTGTGCCATTCGGTTTTTTATGTGGTTGTTTTCTATGATTTTGGAGTCTGAACTGAAACTGGTTAAGTTTATATAGTTACATTGTAAATTATTCATATAAGACCGGGCTTTAAAGTAAACTGCAAGCAAGTCTTTATAGGATTTGGTACAGCAAGATATCTGTTTGGTACAGCAGGATATCTGTTTGGTACAGCAGGATGTCTGATTATTTCATTGTGATAAGCAGGGTATATTCGAGATGATTTTTTTATCGGGAATTACTTTTTGAGCTGTCGAAAAATAAAGTATAACTGAGGATGTAAAGGTCTGCTGTAAATCCGTCTAAATGCCGCGACTCCTGTCCTGATCCTTATGAGAGACGAATTTTTCCGAGCGAAACATAAAATATTTATTTAAACTAAAGACGTACTAAAAAATTAATATGAAAAGCGCATATTTGGGCGCAAAATTATGCTAAAAACCCCTTGTTTTGAGAGGATTGATACCGAGAAATCTTGTATAATTTTCAGGGAATCTAAAGGCTTAAAATGTATGAGCGCATATTGAATTTGGTTCGTGGTAGAAAAGATAAAGATTAAATATAAAAATTGTTCAATAAAAATTGAAGGCTTACAGACTTGATACGATTTCTAAAGTCCTATTTTGACAAAAGTTTTCCCGCGAATTTTAAAAAAAGATCAGAATGTTGTATGGTTTAAATAACTTTATTAGATTTTTACGGAGAATAACCCAAGATGAGTGATAAACAGGTTTACGATGCTTCGCGCATCCAGGTGCTGGAAGGCCTGGAAGCTGTCCGGAAACGTCCCAGCATGTACATAGGGAGCACGGATAGCCGCGGGCTCCACCACCTAGTCTATGAGGTAGTAGACAACAGTATTGATGAAGCCCTTGCAGGTTTCTGTACCAGGGTAGATGTCACGATCAACCCGGACGGGAGTGTGACAGTCCTGGACAATGGGAGAGGTATCCCTATCGATCCCCATCCATTTCACAAAAAATCAGCCCTTGAAGTCGTGATGACGGTTCTGCATGCAGGAGGGAAATTCGACAAAAACACCTACAAAGTCTCAGGGGGGCTGCATGGGGTAGGGGTTTCGGTCGTAAATGCACTTTCGGAATGGCTCGAAGTAGAGGTGTCAAGAGAGGGCAAAAAGTATCTCCAGCGCTACACCCGTGGAAAGCCTGAGGCTGATGTCCAGGAAATCGGAATATCTGAGGCTACAGGCACAAAAACAACTTTTAAGCCGGATGCAAAAATTTTTGAGACAATGGATTTCGATTACGATATCCTCTCAAACAGATTAAAAGAACTCGCATTCCTGAACCGGGGCCTTACTATCAGCCTCAAGGACTTAAGAACCCCCGACGGGCAGGCCGAGATTTTCACTTACAGTGGCGGAATAGTCGAATTCGTTGAGTACCTGAACAAGAAAAAGCAGCCTCTCCACGAAAAGCCGATTTATTTCGAGAGGCAAAGGGACGACATGGTAGTCGAAATTGCAATGCAGTACACGAATAGCTATGCAGAGAATGTGTACTCTTTTGCAAACAATATCAATACTCACGAAGGCGGAACCCACATTATCGGTTTCAAGACCGCCCTGACACGGGTTGCAAACGACTATATCAAAGCTAACAAGCTCTCAAAAGAGGACATAAAGCTCACAGGCGACGACGTAAGGGAAGGGCTGACTGCAATCATAAGCGTCAAACTCATGGAACCCCAGTTTGAGGGGCAGACCAAGACAAGGCTTGGAAATAGTGATGTCAAAGGAATTGTGGACTCACTTGTAACCGACGGGCTTGCAGAATACTTTGAGGAAAATCCCAAGGTAGCAAACGTTATCCTTGAAAAAGCCCTCCTTGCCCAGAGAGCCAGGGAAGCTGCAAAAAAAGCAAGAGAACTCACCCGGAGAAAGAACGCCCTTGAAGTCAGCACCCTTCCGGGAAAACTTGCGGACTGTTCGGAAAAGAACCCGGCAGCCTGCGAGATTTACGTTGTGGAAGGAGATTCCGCAGGCGGTTCGGCAAAGCAGGGTAGAGACAGAGGTTTTCAGGCGATTCTTCCTCTGCGGGGAAAGATCCTGAACGTGGAAAAAGCCAGGCTTGCAAAGATCCTGAAAAACAATGAGATTGTTTCCCTTGTTACAGCCATAGGCACGGGTGTCAGCGAGGACTTCGACCTGGAGAACGCACGCTACCACAAGGTAATCATTATGACCGATGCCGATGTGGACGGAGCGCACATAAGAACTCTTCTCCTTACGCTGTTCTTCCGTTACATGCGGCCTTTAATTGATGCCGGGTATGTGTACATAGCCCAGCCGCCTCTTTACCGCATAAAGAAGGGAAAGGCAGAGTACTACGTGTACTCGGATAGGGAACTGGCTGAAAAGCAGAAAGAAATTGGAGAAAAGGGGCTCGCTATCCAGCGCTATAAAGGTCTTGGAGAAATGAATCCTGAACAGCTCTGGGAAACCACAATGAATCCTGAGAGCCGAACCCTTTTACAGGTAACCCTGGATGACGCTATCCGGGCTGATGAAATCTTCCGGATCCTCATGGGAGATGAAGTGGAGCCACGTCGGAACTTCATAGAAACGCATGCAAAAGAGGTTGTGGATCTGGACATCTGAGGTGGCTAAAAATGGCAAATGACCAAGACGAAAATAAATCCGAAACTGAAATGAAAAAATTTTATCAAACTACTCTTATCCCTCACGGGCCGGATGGAGAGCCCGAAGTAGAAAAACAGGAAGCTGCACCCGACCCTGCACCCGAGGAGTCGGAAGAGGATTCTGAAATAACCCAATCCGATCCTGCATCTGAAGAGCCTGCACCTGAAGAGCCTGCACCTGAAGAGCTTGAGGGCGAAGAACCGGAACCCGAAAGAGAAGGAGTAACATCCATCCTTATCGATGATGAGATGAAACGCTCGTACATCAATTATGCGATGAGTGTAATCGTCGGAAGAGCTCTTCCTGATGCCCGGGACGGCTTAAAGCCTGTTCACCGCAGGATCCTTTTTGCCATGAAAGAGGCAGGGATCACGCATGACAAGCCCTATAAGAAGTCAGCCCGTGTAGTAGGAGATGTGCTCGGTAAATACCACCCGCACGGAGATTCTGCGGTTTATGACAGTATCGTGCGTATGGTCCAGGATTTCTCCCTTCGCTATCCTTTAATTGATGGACAGGGAAACTTCGGGTCAATAGATGGGGACTCGGCTGCTGCCATGCGTTACACTGAAGTCCGCATGGATAGGATCGCAGAGGAGATGCTGGCAGATCTCGACAAGGAGACCGTGCCTTTCAGGCCCAATTACGACGGGTCCCTGGAGGAGCCCGAGGTCCTTCCTGCAAAACTTCCGAACCTCCTTATCAATGGGTCTACAGGTATTGCAGTCGGGATGGCAACAAACATGGCTCCCCACAATATAGGGGAGGTAATTGACGGAACCCTCATGCTTATCGAGAACCCCGGATCTACGGTTCCCGAGCTCATGAATGTAGTCAAAGGGCCCGATTTCCCCACAGGTGCCCATATTATTGGGACCGCAGGTACAAAATCGGCATATCTTACCGGAAGAGGCTCTGTAAAGATTCGGGCAGTTGCCGAGATTCAGGAGTTAAAGAAAGACAGGCAGCAGATTATCGTAACCGAGCTTCCCTATCAGGTGAATAAAGCCAGGATGATTGAGAATATTGCCCAGCTGGTTCGGGAAAAGACAATTATTGGAATTTCCGACCTCAGGGACGAGTCCGACAGGGACGGGATCAGGGTTGTTATCGAGCTTTCTCGAGGCACGAATCCAAAGGTTGTTTTAAACCAGCTCTATAAGCACACGCAAATGGCAACTACCTTTGGGATAATCAATCTGGCTCTTGTTGACGGAAAGCCAAAAGAGCTGAACCTGAAAGAACTTCTTGAGATCTATCTGCAGTACAGGATTGAGATTGTTCAGAAGCGGACGCTTTATGACCTGAGGAAGAGCGAGGAGAGAGCCCATATCCTTGAAGGGCTGAGAATTGCCCTGGACAATATAGACGAGGTGGTTGCTCTTATCAGGAGCTCGGCAAATGCGGATGAAGCAAAGCAGGGCCTTATGGAGAACTTCGCCCTTGACGAAGTCCAGTCAAAGGCTATCCTTGATATGCGCCTGCAGCGCCTGACAGGGCTTGAGACAAGGAAAGTCCTTGATGAACTTGAAGGTCTTGCAAAGCTGATCGGCGAACTCAGGAGAATTATTGAAAGCGATGAACTCAAGTACGAAATAATCAGGAACGAACTCCTGGAGCTCAGGGAAAAGTACGGAGATGCCCGCAGGACAAAAATTGTGCAGGATGCTGCTGAGGTTAAGTACGAAGATCTGATTCATGAAGAAGAAGTTGTGGTCACGATTACGAACGGAGGCTACATAAAGCGCCTGCCTCTCAGTACTTACACTATGCAGCGCCGTGGAGGTAGGGGTATTATCGGCATGGAGATGAAGGAAGAAGACTTTGTGGAAAATCTCTTCATTGCTTCAACCCATGACTATATCCTGTTCTTTACGAACCGGGGCAGACTCTACTGGCAGAAAGTCTATGAGATCCCGGAAGGCTCCAGGCAGTCCAGAGGCAAAGCCATAGTAAACCTCCTGGAACTCCAGGAAGGCGAAGTGGTCAATGCCATGATCCCGGTAAAAGAGTTTGCCGAAGACAGGTACCTGCTTATGGCAACAAGGGCAGGCACAATCAAGAAGACTCCTCTCTCCGAGTTCAGGAACCCGAGGAAAGCCGGCATAATTGCAGTCAGCCTGGACGAAGGCGACGAGCTCGTAAAAGTTCTTCTGACCGACGGGAAAAAGGAAGTGGTCATGGTCTCAAAGAAAGGCAAAGCTATCCGCTTTTCCGAAGAAGACGTCCGACCTATGGGCAGAACTGCGAGAGGAGTTCGCGGCATGACCCTCGAAGGCCCTGACGACGAGGTAGTAAGCACGGACCTTGTCGACGAAACCACGACCCTCCTGACGGTGACGGAAAACGGCTTTGGTAAGCGTACGGAATACAGCCAGTACCCACCCCACCGCCGCGGCGGAAAAGGTGTGATTACAATCGTGACCAACATCAGGAACGGCCCGGTTTCGAGAGTTAGATCCGTAGCCGAAGATGACGAACTTATCTTCACCAGTGCCGAAGGCATCATTATCCGCATCCCGGCCAAAGAGATCTCAATCCAGGGCAGAAATACCCAGGGTGTAAGAATCATTAATCTCAAATCCGGCGATACAGTCGCAGGCATTGCCAGGATCCAGAACGGAAAAGCCGAAGAGGAACTGAAACTTACAGCCTCCAGAGCCCTGCAAGCCGCAAAAGCAGCCGCATCCGGCGAGGAAGTTGAGCTTCCGGAGGACGAAACCGAGGATTTTGAAGAGCCTGACGAGTTTGAAGACCTCGAAGCTACCGAAGAAGCAGAAGAAACCGAAGAAGCAGAAGAGGATGAAGCCGAAGAAGTTGAAGAAGTTGAAGAAGTTGAAGAAGACTGATTAACTTACGTGGGTGAAGAAAAATAGTTCTTCACTCAAACTGCTGCCGGAGTAAAGATTTTTGGGGGATTGGTTTCCGGCGGCGGGTTTCAGTCCGGAGGGGAGCCGGGCGGGGACTTATTTTTCGGGGCGGGTTTTTTGAATAGGCTTTTTGGGAGATTGAGTACCGGAAGGTATGGTTTTTTTAGAATTTTAGAGCCTTATGCTGCGGATCTGGAAGTTTAGTTATATAGCTTTCGTTGGTATTTTACTACTCTTTATAAATGAATGTGAAATCGCAGTGTAAGGTTTAAAAATGCAGTAAAACTTTTGGCCTTTTCCCTGTAACTTCTGAGAAAAGTCAGTTAACTTCTGTCGGAGTGACAAGCTACATGAACATTTCCGGTTTCACAGAGCGTATACGATGTCAATTATTAGAAAGGCGAGCAGAATAGGAAAGATGAATGATCCTATCAACACAATAAGGCATGACTTCCAATAGCTAAGATTATAAACAAACTGTCCGCCTCGAATGCAAACGTGTATCCAGTAAATGCTCATTATTGTATTTATTGGGAATACAGGTAAAAATTCGAGAGGCATAACTGCGGTTGAGTAAGCAAAAATAATGAAAGTGTCTTTATATATTCCTTTGGCTCCAAGCAGTGTGAAAGAGAGAATATTACCTACCGTAACAAATAAATAAACAGTAAAAATCACAAAAACTTCTTTAATAAAGATCGTTCCGGGGATTGTTAGATATGGACTTATATAGATGGTTTCAAAAAAGTTCCCGATTAATGCTGTAATTAACAGAAACACTATGCTGAAAATCAAAGCATGAAGTAAATTATTCTCACGAGGCATTCTTTTGAAAAACTCTGAAGGTTTCAGCAATACATCCGTGAATGCAGTAAAATAATTCACAAAAACACCTTTGTATTATTTTAAATGTAGGTGCTCATAGATTAAATTTTCCAAAAAACGGACTACTTTGGAATATTTTTAATAATTAGATGCTTAAGGAATAATTTTTCAGAATTTTCATTATTCAAGGTCGGTTTGAGTTTTGATGCTTCTTAAAACAGGGCAGGTATACGCCTGCGGAGCAGGCGGAGGAGACCTAAAAAAAGTAGAAGTACGTGATTGACATGCCGAACTAAAAACAAAAAATTAATCAGGTGATACGTCAAAAGGATTCGCAAAGAGAAAGGAGCAAATAGATGCCTGAAACTGCGATTGCAAGATTGAAGAAAACAGTTATTTTTCAAAAGCTTCTTGAGAAAGAAGACTTACTCGAAGAACACGAAATTTCAAAAAATATAATTTCAGTTGTTCGTGAGACTGCTCCTTTATTAGAAAGAATTCCTGAAAACATGCCTGAGTTCACTTTGCATAATGCCAACCATAGTGCAAAAGTGGTTGAACTGATGGGCAAAATAATACCTTCAGACACTCTTGATCACTTAAATATTATCGAACTCTCGATACTCATTTACTCTGCATACCTTCATGATATAGGTATGACAGCCTCAAGAGACGAAAGAGAGAAAATCATTGCCAATAGCCCCGAATTTGCTAAACTTCGAATTTTCGATGAAGAACTGAGCCTTAAGTTTGATGAAGCAAAAAAGAATGGGGATCATCGTACAGCGACATTTATTGAAGATAAACTGTTTACGGAATTTCTCCGTAGAAATCACGTAGAACGTTCTCACGAATATATCAAAGATATCAAAGAAAAGTATAGGTTAGAAGAAACACCCATATCATGGAACGGGATTCCCTATTATAAACTAGTGCAAGCAGTTTGCGATAGTCACGGTTTGCCTGTGAGAGATCTTTACGATACAAAACATTGGCGTCGTAATGCTCTGGTTGGAGATCAGAATGTTAATGTGCAGTATTTATCTGTTATTCTTCGTTTAGCTGACATTCTGGATCTTGATCCAGAACGCACACCCAGATGCTTACTTGATTTTATTAACCCAAAGGATGAGACAAGCATCAAGGAGTGGAAAAAACATCTTTCAATTATTGGATGTAAAATATCTCCAGAAGAAATAAATATAGAAGCAGAATGCGAACATCCTATCTATGAACGTGCACTCCGAGAATTTATTGATATGATCGAAACCGAGCGCAAAGAAAGCATCCTTTTAACGTCACGCTATAAAGATGACTTAGCAGAAATATATAGACTAGATCTTTTAAAACCAGTTACAAAAGAGAATATTAGGTCAAATGAAGAATACATATATTCAGATTTCCATTTCAAACTTGATTTTCATCGAGTTATTGATCTTTTGATGGGGGAGAAATTATATGGAGACTCTACTTTAACTCTCCGTGAACTTTTGCAGAACTCTGTAGATGCTGTTCGTTACCGTGAATCGATGGAAAAGAATGAAGGGAATCCATTCTCACCATTCATAAAAATTACTTTGAAAGATCAAGAACTTATCATTGAAGATAATGGAATTGGAATGGATGAGTATATTTTCGAGAATTACTTTTTGCAAATTGGAAAAAGTTATTACAACAGTTCAGAATGCTGTTCAAGCGGAGTAGAAATTGATCCAGTCAGTGAGTTTGGAATAGGTATTCTATCTATTTTTATGGTCGCTTCCAGTTTTAGAGTAGAAAGCAGGAGAAAACCATTAGATCCACTAAATCCACCTGCCCCAATAAACGTTGAAATTCCTACTGCTTATGATTACTTTGTTAGAAGGCCTCCTTATCGTGTTGAGATCGGAACTAAAATAACCCTGTCTCTGAAATCTAATCATCCTTTTTCTTCTATATATTTAGTTGAAAAAATATCAGAGATTGCTCCTTTTATAGAGTACTCAATAATCATTGAGACAAGCGAAAAAACAGTGACATATAAGCCTTATTTACCAGGTGAGAACATATATAATGTAAAGGATACCAAAGAATACTTTGAAATCGTATTCGATGATAAAACAAAAGGCATTGAAGGAAAATTGCGAATTTTTGGACCTATTGATAATTCTAATACGATCTTTGGTAAATCAGAATACAGTGTTTTTGCACAAAATGGATTTTCAATTCCTTGCGATAAACTCTTACCTGAAAATTTATTTTTTAACATTCAAGCATCAATCAATCTCTCGGGTCAATCTAAATTATCATTGTCACCAAACAGATTGGACATAGTGAGGGATGAAAGGTATGAAAAATTAATTGATATTATACAATCAGGAATTATGCAGGCATATGAAAAATATTTAAAAAAGCTTAGAGATTCAAGTTCAATTAGTGAATATGTTGAAATTGTCAATAAATTATTGGAAGTGAATATTCATAGTTTTCCTGATAAACATCGGATTGGTGGCTTTGTCTACAAAGAGATAGAAGTTCGAAAGTTTATTGAGTATATTTTTCTGAATTATGCGCCTTTATTGACAATTTCTGACGATGGACAAAGGACATACAAAGTGATGGAAAATTTGAATAAAGTTAATTTAGCAATTGTTGGTATCAATGATTGGGAAGAGAAAATACCTGATGCAGTTATATTAAAAGAGACTACACGCCTTGTTGGTGAAGAGACAGTTATTTTAATGGATGAAGAAAAAGGTAGTTTCCCAAGATATTACTTCTTAGATAAAATACTAGGAAGTTTTTCTGATATTTATATCACTTCCATTCCTGGATTAGTAATTATATCATTCAGTGATCAAATAAGTGAAGGTACTTTTTCTCTCTGTTATAATACGAACTTCACGTACCGAATGCATGGTGACCAAATAGAAAAAGAACCGCTTTTTGTTCACCCTCCAGATATTAATTGGCCGCCAGAAGATCCTAATCTGTTTAGCGACGTCATTTACAATGCTCATCATCCACTATTTGCAAAACTTCTCAATGATGATAAACCAAAAGATGAAATTTCTTCAGAGGCATTGAAATTATTAATTTACCAAATTGAAAGATGCTTACAGCACTTGTGGGAGAGAATCGATTCACCTTCTTTGAAACGAAATCATAGATTCAAGGAAAGTGCCAATATTAATTATGCGTTAGTTGGAATTATAAAATATAATCCGCAAATATTTCAGGAATTTTACGAAGCGATAGAAGAATATTGGGAAGAAGCCCAAAACATAGGAGCTATTTCTCGTGATGAAGACTTTATTGGTTTCTCAGTGGATGATCTACCTTGGTTCTGGAATTATGAGTTAACTGATTCTGAAATATGAAGTTTATCCAAACCAGTTCTCCTCCAATTCCCTCTCCCTTCCCCCTTGCATACTCGCATAAGCCACATATTCCCCGCTCCCCGTATCGAAAACGAACCTGTAAGCCGTTTTGAAATAAGCCCAGTATTTGACATACGGGTTTCTTGCATCACTCAGCATGACAGTTACCGAGCCGTTTTCTTCCGAAACATTGTAAGCAGGATAATCGATTTCCTGGGGAACGGCTGTGCTGTAGAGTTTTCCGGCTCTTTCGATATAGACGGAGGCATCGGGAACGGTGCCGGTCACGTTAGTTTTTTCGATATAATCGCTTCTTTCGATCCCCTATATTTGTATTTAGCTGACGTTATATAATGGAAATTATATATCCAATATAGAAACGGATAACCAGGAGTTACACTGTTTTCGGATAGGTTCCTGGAAGGGGGAGTAGTTATGACTAAAGAATCGAATAGCTTTAAAAATATAAAAATTGTGATTTTAGTACTGCTGCTTTCAGGGGCTGCGGTATGGCCAGCGAGTGCTATTGATACCGGAATAATAACAGGTACGGTAACTGACTCCTATACAGGCGCGGTAATACCCGGAGCAACTGTAACAGTAGGAAGCATAACAACAACTACTGATAACTCTGGCAGTTACACAGTAGAAGTTGCTTCCGGAACATATACCATAACAGCCGGCGCAAACGGATACAATACAGGCAGCATAAACATTGCAGTAGCTACAGGTACAACTGTTCCCGGAAACCTGGCTCTTACACCGGTATCCGCTCCTCCCGGAAAAATTACAGGCACGGTAACTGACGCCGTTTCACGTGCAGCAATACCTGGAGCGTCTGTGACAGCAGGAGGCATAACCGCAACTACGGATTTCTCGGGCACTTACACTATAGAGCTTGCTGCTGGTACATATACCGTAACAGCCATTGCAGGCGGATATAATTCAAGCAGCACAGACGTTACAGTAACCCCAGGTGCAACTGCTACTGCGTATTTTACCCTTACACCAGTGACTTCTTCTATCGGTAAAATAACAGGCACGGTGACCGATTCCTATTCAGGCGCAGCAATATCCGGAGCAACGGTAACAGCAGGGGGCATAACAGCAATTACTGATAGCTCTGGCAGCTATACCATAGAAGCCGCTGCCGGCACATATACCGTAACAGCCAGCGCAGACGGGTATAATTCGGGCAGTACAGATGTTACGGTAACTCCAGGCACAACTGCTTTCGGGAATCTGGCCCTTACACCGGTTTCTGCTCCCCTTGGAAAAATAACAGGTACGGTTACTGATGCCAATTCCCGTGCAGCAATACCTGGTGCGACGGTAACAGCAGGAAGTGTAACAGCAACTACGGATTACGCTGGCAACTACATTATAGAAACAGATGCTGGCACATATACCGTAACAGCCAGCGCAACCGGATACAATACCAGCAGCACAAGCGTTACGGTAACTCCGGGCGCAACTGCTACCGCTTACCTGCCTCTGACACCGGCATTGACTACCGAAACACCTACAGCGCCAACGCTCGGAGTCCCATCGGAAACCCCCACGGCTACTGGAACTGGAGAGTCTCCTGGATTTGGTATTTTTGAAGCGATTGCAGTTCTTGTTTTGCTGCTTGTTGTGACGAGAAAACGAAAGGTCTGACTGTTTAAATCTTAATAGATTAAAAAATTCATTGAAATCTAAAAACACTTCACCTATGCTTTACGGAAAGGTTCATCCAAACCAGTTTTCCTCCAATTCCCTCTCCCTTCCCCCCTGCATACTCGCATATGCCACATATTCCCCGCTCTCAGTATCAAAAACGAACCTGTAAACCGTTTTAAAATAAGCCCAGTATTTGACATAGGGATTTCTTGCATCGCTCAGCATGACAGTTACCGAGCCGTTTTCTTCCGAAACATTGTAGACAGGATAATCGATTTCCTGGGGAACGGCTGTGCTGTAGAGTTTTCCGGCTCTTTCGACATAGGCGGAGGCATCGGGAACGGCGCCGGTCACGTTAGTTTTTTCGATATAATCACTTCTTTCGATGCCTGACCAGTAGCTCACTTCCATGATTTTGTAATGAGTGGAGTTATACGGATATGCAGTAATGAATTTCCCGAAAGACGAGGGATAGGTGTCCTGATAGCTTATTTTTGCGCCTTCCGCGCCGGAAACATTTTTCACAAGAAATAGTTTTCCCACAGGCAGGACTGCAATAAGCCAGACAACAAGCACGACTGCGAGGGTTGTATAAAATTTGCTCCGGTTGTTCGTGACAAAGGCGCAGAAATTCTCGAATTTTCCGTTCCACTTTCCCCGGTTTTTCAGGTATCCCACAAGTACGATGAAAACGGGCAGAAGGGGGATGAGGTTTGCCAGCGGGTCGAAAAAGTGAACGGCTCCGAGAGTGGATGTTTCGGTGCTGAAGGGGTAGAAGGGACGCATTTTCCAGCTTGTCACATAATCGAGGTAGACGTGGGAAACGATGGCTGCAAGCCCGGCGGCTGTGAACAGGCGGTCTTTTGTTTTAAGCCAGATCAAAAGCGTAACAAGCAGGATGAAAAGGATTGAGTGCATGAACTCCCTGTGGCCGAACATGTAGAAAAGCTGGTTTCGCGCCTCGTGGCTCACGCTGCCGCCAACCAGGGCAAATATAGCGTATGGAATAAAATCCAGGTCAGGAAGGATTGCCAGGAATGCCAGAGTATTTCGCTTTTTTCCCCTGAAGCCGAGAGCCAGTGCGATCAGAAGTCCTATTCCCAGATGGGAGAGTGTGTTTACCATTTGTTTTATCCCTTAATTAAGGAAGAGAACTGTGAAAATATATATCTTTAATTGAATGGACTTGCAAAAAATGGACCCGCCAAAAAAGGAGAAATAAAAAATGAAGAAAATATCAAAAACAGAAGATACCAAAAGCTCCAGGTAGATTTTAATGGTAGATTTGAACAATTGATTATTTCTTCCCTCACATCAGGCCAATCTGTCTCATCAATCCCACAAGGTCATAGAAAAGTTTCTCTTCGATGATCTCACCATCTTTCCAGTGAGCGACTGTACAGAATTCCACTTTAAACTTCTTATTTGTAGGTGGAATTTCTTTTCCATCAGCTCCTTTCATAGGGCCTTTCATGGTACCTGTGAACGTGGCTACTGAACAGGTCCAGTCGCCCTGGCCAAAAAGCACCTTATATGGTTTGTTCTCGATATGGTTGTCTGGAAAAGTCTTAAAAAATTGTACAGCTTCTTCATGGTGCGCCTTTTTTCCTCTCGTCGGCTCCGGTTGACCCGGCCAGTACACGGCGACCTCTTCAGCATGACGTTTCTTGAAGGTATCCCAGTCCTGTGAGTTCCATGCATCGTCCAGGGTTACCATCAGTTGCAGGTTTTCTTCTACGGTCACTTATTTCATCTCCTATTTACTCTTAATTCTAGCATCCAGTTGCCAATTAAACTTAATTTTCAGTTTCAATCCATGAAAGTTAATAAAACACATAATTAGATAGTAATTAGCCCGGAAATTGCGAACAGAGGCGAATAGACTTATTAATTTTAATATGTTTTTGAGTTGGTATTAATTATATTGTCCAATTTAGATATATTTTTACGGTTTTATATTAATTCAATTGAGTTTTGCCTCTCACAAATTTCCTTATTTTCCAGCTAATGGAAAATAGAAATGTTAGAAAAAAGTTTATTACAACGGGAGCGCAGAGGGTCACGAATACCCCTTCCTTTAGGTAGGGGATGAAGTGAACCCTCGCCTCTTCGTTTTTCTCTTTAAATATCTAAACCATAGTTTCCTTGTATAT
>NZ_JBNAKP010000015.1:0-289327 GCF_049706645.1 Methanosarcina sp.
AACTACTTCCAGACCCTTTAAACCAATATTTTGGAGTAGATAACCAACATCAATAAAGCTAAATGGAATATCTGTGTTTAGCCAAAACCATTAGTAACCGGAGTTTTGAAACCAGCTCATTCCAAAAGATTAAAGGCTTATACCCTGAAGGCAGAGGTATCCTTAATGAGTTTTCGAAAGAGAGCGAGCTTGCGAGATGCAATGAGAGGAATAGTTGAAGAACCCCTGCTTCCTATGGTTCCAAAACGTTTTGATTATATTGGCGACGTGGCCGTAGTCTCTATTCCTCCGGAACTTTCGGCTTATAAAGAGACTATTGCCTCGAAGCTATTTTCCATGCGAGGCAACACGCGGGCTGTGCTTAATAAGGTGAGCAAACTCGAAGGAGAGCACAGGGTTGCGGACTTTGAACTTCTGCTTGGGGAATCCGCGGAGACCATTCACAGGGAAAATGGCTATACCTATAAGCTGGATATCAAAAAAGTCTTTTTTAATCCCCGCCTGTATTCGGAGAGAGGGCGGATAGCCTCCAAAATTACTTCGGGGGAACGTATTTTAATTCCTTTTGCGGGAGTGGGCCCTTTTGTGCTTCCTGCCGCAGGAAAAGGGGCAACGGTATATGCAATCGAAATAAATCCCAATGCCTGCGCCTGCCTGAGGGAAAACATTCGAATTAACAGGCTTGAAGGGCAAATAACTGTTATTCAGGAAGATTTTGAGAAGCTTTTCCGGACTGAGAATAATCTCCACACTAAGAACACTCTCCATACTGAAAATATTCTCCGCACTGATCACGTTTTTCAGTCTGAGAAGGTTTTTCAGACTTTTGATCCTGCAAAAGCCAGTAAAGATTCTGAAACTGGCGGAAATGGCGAAAATGGCGAAAATGGCAGAAAAATAGGAAATAAGAATTTTCCTGGGCTGCCAGCCTGTCCGAGCCCGGGTAAGGGAGAAGATAAAGATCTTCAGGTTCCTGACAGCGGGTTTGACAGGGCTGTTGTGCCGACTCCTTACGGCATGGACCGTTTTCTTGAAAGAATCTCGGAGCTTGTAAAGAAAGGAGGATACATCCATTTTTACACCTTTAAAGCCGAATCCCAGATTCCGGAATTAATTGAGGAATATGAAAAAATAGGTCTTGAAGTGGAATTCTACAGGCGGGCCGGAAATGTTGCTCCAGGCATTAGCCGATGGGTTTTTGACCTTATTAAAAAATAGGTGTGAAAGAAGATTTAAACCAGATATGAAAAAAATTAAAAATTAATGTGAATCGAAGAAGTAAAGGGATTTCAGTCCTCAAGCGAGATTTCAGTCCTCAAGCCCTATATGTTTCAGGAAATGATGATAGTGTTCAGGCGGCAACCGCGAATAAAAGGCCCGCGTTACAACCTCGCTCAGGGACGGGTGTATATCCATAGCCCGCATAATTGGCTCAGGACTTCTTGATTCGGTATACATGAGAGGAATTATCTGGTGGATCAGGACTGAGGCTTGCGGGCCTATTATATGGGCCCCCAGGATTTTTTCTTCCTCTGCATCCAGAATCACCTTTACGAAATAATCCCTGACTTCCATAGCCGCTCCCTTTGCAGTATCTTCAAAGAATTTAAGGCCTATGACAATTCTTTGCTCCCCGTACTTTTTCACAGCTTCCCGCTCTCCCATTCCCACCCCGGCAATTTCAGGATAGGAAAAGACGGCATGAGGCACGGCATGATAGTCTGCCTTTACTTTCTCTTGCAGGATCGCATTGAGATAAACTATCCCGGACTCGTAGTTCCCTACATGCTTTAGCAGGTATTTTCCGTTTGCATCCCCAAACGCCCAGATATTCGGCTGTGAGGTCTCAAGATACTCGTTTACCAGAATCCAACCCTGCATATCGGTTTTGATTCCGGCTCTTTCGGGATGGAGAATATCGGTATTCGGAACTCTTCCTGTTGCCACGAGGATCTCATCTACAGTAATTCTTATTTCCTGTCCCGAGTTTTTTTCCTTTGCAACGACAGTTTTCTGCCCGTTTTCTTCTTTCCTGACCTCTATTGCTTCGTAGTTTGTAATAACCTGCATATATTCTGACATTTTTATCCTGGCAAGTTCGGAGATCTCGGGCTCTTCCTGAGGAAGAAACTGGGAATTTCTCCCGATAACCGTAACTTCGGCTCCCATAGCCGAGAAAAAATGCCCGTACTCGGCTGCTATATAACTTCCTCCCAGGATGGCGAGCTTTTTTGGGCATTCCACAAGTTCAAGCACAGTGTCGCTTGTGAGGTATCCCGCTTCTTCCAGGCCTTTTACAGGCGGGATTGCAGGTCTTGAGCCGGTACAGAGGAAGATCATTTTGGAGTGAAGGGTTTTTTCACCTGCTTTCAGGGTATAAGGCGAGATAAACTCCGCACTTTCATGATAGTAGTCAAGATACGGGTTTTCTGCCAGACCCTCCCTTATCGCCTTTATTTCCTCTCCTATTTTCCTGCGCATCCTCTCCATAATCCCAAGGAAGTCGATGTTCTCTATCTCAAGCTTAATCCCGAAAAGGGATGCGGTTTCCACTTCCCTGATGAGTTCGGCAGGATAGAGCAGGGTTTTTGAAGGGATACAGCCTCTGGTAAGACAGATCCCGCCTGGCTCGTCCTTGTCGATAATGGCAACTCTCATTTCCGGGTTTGAATCGATGATAGGATTTATATAGTTCATTGCAGAACCCGTACCTATCACAATGAGGTCGTAACTCTCCATGCTTTCCCCTCACAGCCGATATGGCTTGCAGCTTTGTCGGTTATAATATAATCTATTTCCGGTTATACTTATGGATCGGAATTTTGTTAGATTTTGCGTATAAACCTGGAAAAACGAATTAGCATTAAAGTTCGGGAAAATTCTAAAACAAATAAAGTTTGGGAAAATCCTGATAACAAATAAAGGGAAAATTTGAAAAATAAATGTAGGGCAAAAGTTATTTTATTCATCGGATAATATCTAAAGGGCTTTATGGTTTGCGTAAATTTTTTTCTGACCGCAACTGCTAAAATGGATATTTTTAAATTTTAATCCGTATTTTTAATCCATCCCTGAAAGAAAAACAACTATCTATTTATAAAGATAAGCCTATTCTATGTAACTTCCCATAAAGAGTAAAAAAACAAAGATGTCCTATAATGAACAGAGCTGCCCGATCTTTCAAAAACGGGGACTCCTGCCAGGGAATTCCTGTAATGCATATCCTGTATCTCCTGCTCATTCTTATAGCTCCTTTTGCAGGGGTGAATCTTCTTTTTCTCCTCTCTGTCGTGCTTTTCGTGGGAATCCGGTTTTCGGGAAACGTTTTTTCCTGTAACAGGGATGTCACCAGCCTTGCTTTTTCCCTGGCTCTCATGCTCTTTGTTTCCGTAATTTCGGGGGGCTCTTCTTATACCTATCCTTTTTACATAGTAATCGCCGCGTTTGCGGTTGCTGCAGTAGGAAACCATAAGACTTCTTTTTCCGAAACCGATCCTGTGCCTGATTTTAATACAAAACGGAGCAGAATCAAAAAGAGGAGTTTTTCAATACTCTGGAGTTCGGCTTTCCTGGCACTTCGGATTGCTGCCGCATTCCTTGCTGCAAGCTGGATTATCTACTGGCAGAAGCTTCCGGTCTCATATAATCTGATCTTCTTCATAGCTGTGATCGGGGCGGTTACAGGTTCTCTTTTCGAGTCAATCCCTTCCAAAATAGATAAGAATATTTCGGTGTCTCTGGGCGCAGGCATGACTATGTGGATATTTGAAGAGTTCAGATACTGGGTGCCTCCTGAAAAAATGGTCGTAGCGCTTGTCTTCTCATTTTTCCTGGGTGTGCTGGCTTACAGGGCGAAGATTGCAGACGTCTCTGCTCTCCTGAGTGCCGCTCTTCTGGGAGTCCTGATAATCGTCTTCAGCGGGCTTTCCTGGTTCCTGCTTCTGCTCACGTTCTTCATTCTTGGAGGCGGATTTACAAGATACAAGTATGCGTACAAAGAATCCATAGGGATTGCACAGGCTAAAGACGGAATCCGGAGTTACGAAAATGTATTTTCAAACAGTATGGCAGCCCTGGCCCTGGCAGTAGCATACGGGGTCTTTCCGGAGTACAGCTTTCCGATTGTCTATGCATATATGGGTACGGTTGCAACGGCTACCGGAGATACTCTGGCAAGTGAAATCGGGACAACCGCAAGAGGAAGGCCAAGAATGATAACAACCCTGAAGCTCTCGGAACCCGGAGCCGACGGGGCTGTATCGCTGCTTGGTGAGTTTGCTGCAATCTTCGGTTCTGCAGTGATAGGAATTCTTGCATACTTACTTGGAGTCTCTGACAATTTTATATTAACAGTCCTTATTACAACGGCAGGAGGCTTTTTTGGGACAAATATGGACAGTCTCCTTGGGGCTACTCTCCAGAAACGGGGAGTACTTTCAAACAGCGGAGTCAATTTCGCGGCAACTTTTGCAGGGGCAGGAATTTCCGCAGGCCTGTACTACCTTATAACCTGAAGCAGAATACGGAATAGATCCGGGTACTGATTTTTTACACTATTTCTCAGTTTCCTGACTCTCTAAAAGAAGCATCCATTTATATTTTCAGGGACATATCCTTAAGGAAACAGGGTTACTGCACCATCCATCTCTCATTTATTCTATTTTTATTTCAAGCTTACAGGAAGGCAACCAGATGACAGAAACCGAGTATAAAGGCAAGAAAATCCTGCTTGTAATCGCCCAGGAACAGTTCAGGGACGAGGAATGTTTTGTTCCGAAGCAGCTTTTTGAGGCTGCAGGAGTAAAAGTTACAGTTGCAGCCGAATCGACGGGAACTGCGAAAGGTATGCTTGGAGGCACAATTAAGCCTGATATCACGATCTCGGACGCCAGAATTGACGAATATGATGCAATAGTAATCTCTGGGGGATCAGGCTCAAGAAAATACCTGTGGGACAACAAAGCTCTGCAAAAACTCGTAAAGGAAGCGGATGCTCTGAAAAAGGTGGTTTCCGCGATTTGCATTTCTCCTGTGGTACTGGCAAGAACGGGTGTCCTGAAGGGTAAGGAGAGTACGGTTTTCAAAAGCCCGGATACTGTAAGCGAACTTAAGGAACACGGGGCTGTTTATCTGGACCGGGCTGTTGTGGTTTCGGGCCGCGTGGTCACAGGGCGAGACCCTGCAAGTGCTGATGCGTTTGGAAAAGCCGTACTTGAGGCCCTGAAAAAAGTTTAATTCCCATTTTAAGTCCCTGAGGACTGATCGATACCCTATTAAGATCTTATGCGCAGATCTCCTTTATCGAAAAGACGATTTGAGAATTCGATTTATCGGTTACCGGATGTGCTTGTTATGACAACGGAACTTGAAGCTATACTGAATTACCACCAGGCAAGTAAGCATAATTTCAGAGCTTATGCTCCGGGTCCTCACCATCTGGATATGCCAAACAAACCGGACCCCTTCCTTAATTACCACGGAACTCGGCTTTTGAATCTGGATATCTGGAGCGATGAGCAGATAAAAGCTGAGATTTTTCCTGCTTATGAGCAGGCTTTCTCACCGGAGAAACTCAAGCCGTCTGAGCTGAGTGCGGAATCGATTTCCAGGCTTTTTTTTGACAGCTTCGCCATTTCGGCCTGGAAAAAGACAGGAAGTACAAAATGGCCGCTCCGCGTCAATCCTTCAAGCGGAAACCTTCATCCTACCGAAGTTTACCTTCTTTCCGGCCCGGTAAAGGGGTTCCTGAAAAGGCCCTCGGTCTGCCACTATGCTCCTTTGACTCACGCCCTTGAACTCAGAGCAGAATTCTCCGGGGATACCTGGGAACTATTAAGTTCGGGCTTTCCCGAAGGCACTTTTTTCGTGGGTCTCAGTTCAATTTACTGGCGGGTTTCCTGGAAATACGGGCTCAGAGCCTTCCGATACGCACAGCATGATGCAGGGCATGCAATTGCTGCCCTGACCTTTGCCGCTGCCGGGCTCGGCTGGAAAACAAGCCTTCTTGCAGACATGGGTTCGGAAGAACTTGCAGCGCTTCTTGGCATATCCGGGAAGAAAGGGCCTGAAAAACAGGAACCTGCCTGTCTGCTTGCAGTCTATCCGGCAGGAAAAACCTGTGCCAGAGGCAGGGTTCCTTCCTCTGCGGTTTCGGCTTTCAGAACTCTTTCCTGGGAGGGCGTTCCTAACAGTTTAAGCCCAAAGCATGTAGAATGGGTGGGCATTGAAAAAGCTTCTCTGGCAGCTCAAAAGAAGGGAACAGATTACCTGGAGAAGAGAGAAGAACCAAAATCCGGCATGCAGGCCGTTTTATCCCCGAAAACAAGCAGTTCCAGGAATCGGTCCGATTTTGAAACCGTTCCCCTGCGCAGCGTTATCCGTGGAAGGAGAAGTGCTATCGAAATGAATAACAGCGCATACCTGGAAAAAGAAACTTTCTATGCTATGCTGCAAAGAACCCTTCCGCAAAATAATCCGATTTTCAATTCCCTTGCTTCTGGTTCCTTTACTCATCTGCTGCTTTTTGTAAACCGGGTAAAAGATCTTCTTCCGGGACTTTACATTTTCCTTCGCAAACCCTGGGAAAAAGAACGGTTTAAAGCGGCCATCAGGCCGGACTTCCTTTGGGAAAAGCCGAAAAATTGCCCCTCTGACCTTGAATTCTATATGCTTATGGAAGAAACCCTGCATAATTTTGCAGCCCAGCTTTCCTGTTCGCAGCGAAAAGCCGCAGACGCCTGTTTTACTGCCTGCATGCTCTCGGAATTCGAAGAGCCCCTGAACAGGTTCGGCGCCTGGATGTATCCTTACCTTTTCTGGGAATGCGGAATTCTGGGGCAGGTCCTTTACCTTGAAGCTGAAGCATATGGTCTCAGGGGCTGCGGGATAGGATGCTTCTTCGATGACCCTCTGCATGAAACTATAGGCCTGAAAGGGCTTGAATACCAGGATCTCTATCATTTCGCCGTTGGTTATCCGCTTCAGGAAATCGGCGTTATAACCCTTCCTGCGTATGAAGAGTAACTTTTTATTCTTTTTTTACTCTTTTTATTCCTTTTTCTGCTCTTTTTATTCCTTCCTCTACTTTTTTTATCTCTTTTTCTGTTTTTCTTCTTACTTCTTTAATCTTTCTTCTTGCTTTCTTTACTTTTCCTTCTTACTTTTTCTGCCCTTTTTCACTCCTTCTTCTCCTCTTTGCCTTCTTTACTCTTTCCTCTTCTCAGACTTCTCCTTCTTACAATTCCGGGCTGGGAAGGCGGAACAGGTATCTCACACCCTGCTGTCAGTTCACATTCTATTACAATTCCCCGCAGTAGCCGACCCAGAATATCCGAACCCGTAACAATCCTTTTCTCCTGGCCCCAGTAGAGGATAAGATCCTGGTCGATTACATCGTCTTCGGGGTACTGCGGATACACCTTGAACTGCCGGATTACTTTTTCAAGCCTGGTCTTCGGAGACTTTACCACAACCGGGAAATGGCAATAAGAAAGCGGAATGAATGGGCCTCTCTTGTAGACTGCATCCCTCAGGAAACCGTCCGCATCAAGCACCATTGCAGGCTCATCCTGGGGGTTAGTAATGATTACCCATTTCTTCCCCGACGCTTCTATCTTTTGCAGGAAAGGGTCAGTCGGTTCTCTTTTGAAATGAGGAAAAACCGGGCGATTATTTTCAACCGGGAGAGAAATTATGCTTCTCTGGTCTATTAGCGAGCCCTCGTCGGAAATGCTGACATCGTCTATCGAAAGAAAGTTCAGGGCCCCTATCCCTTCAAAAGTTCCTATATCAGACTTCCCCGACTCTATGTGTTTTTCAAGCATTATCCGCATAGACTGCTCCTTGAAGAGCTCAAGTTTTTCCCTGCCCAGCCACCAGTCAAGAATAAGAGCTGTGGGCTTGGCTACAGGATAAAGCAGCATCTGGTAGAAGCGGACGACAGGTGTTAGCTTTGCTCCGAGTGACAGGGCGTTTCGGGAAAAATAAGCCTGGGGTACAATCTCTCCGAAACTGGTGATTACGAAAGTAGAGAAGAGGAAAGCTGAGGCTCCTGTCAGCACGGAATCCGTAAGCAGGGCAATCAGGACATTTACGGCTATATTACCCCAGAGCAGTGTCGTAAGCAGAAAGTTTGAATCCCGCCGGATCTGCAGGATTTTAATAGCCTCTTTATTGTCTGCTTCGGCCTCGATCTCAAGCCTTAGCCTCCCAAGGCCGAAAACTCCGATTGTCATTCCGGAAAAGATAGCTGACTGCATCAGGCATAGCAGGATCAAAATCCAGGTAATTATTTCATTCATTGTGAGTCTATAACCTCTATAATCTCATATTAGACATAGTTTAATGGCTTAATCCGTCAGTAATTTTCATACAGGCATAATTTCACGGATTAATCCATCAATGATTTTCATATAAGTATGTTTTTAACGACTTAATTCGTAATTTTTATATAGTTAACTTGATCGCCGTTATCTTCTAAATCTGGTTTTATGGTTTTGCATTGCCTTAGCTTTTTGTAAATTTAGCCTTATGATTTTACTTAGCCTGAACCATTAATTTCCTGTGAGCTTTATGCAGTTTTAACAGTACTGCGGGAAAAGCTTTCTAGTAATCTTACTTTAATTCCGGATAGTCCTATCTAGCTATTACTGCATTATCATAGTTTAATTTGCGTTCGCAGGTTTATTGCAAATACGATTGCAAAAGTCGATTACCTTTTCACAAGCTACAAGCCTTTTTTGAAAATGCTTGATCGCAAACTTTTTCAAAAAAAGTTTGATCAAAAACGGTGAACGCCTGTATTGAGAAATACTTATAATCCCCAAGCCCTATCCGGCGTGATCACAACCCTTTTCAAAAAAGGTTTGATCAAAAAACCCCTAACAACTGCGTGATCAACTGGCCCAACGGTTGCGCTTAAGCGGACTAAGCAAAAGAGACTATTTCCTTGTCGTTTTGTACTTTACCAGATTTTTCGCGGTACATGGTTATCAGGTCTTGAGGAATTTACCATTCCCGGCAGTGTTAAAGAGGATGGAGCGAGTGGAAGCATAAAAAGTACTTACAGGGCGGAAGAACGAAAATAGCAGTATGGGTTTTCCGTACTGCAGAGATTAGAGAATCGTGAGTGAATTACTGTAAATAACTACGTAAGAAAAGAGTCATTTGACGCACAATTTCGAACTGGTGCGGCAACTCGCCAAAAACCAGGTTAAATAATAAGGATGAAAGCGGTTTTTCGAGAAGGCCTGAGAATAAACGCTGAGGGGGAGATTCGAACTCCCGTAGCGCGAAGCGCTACCGGTTTTCAAGACCGGCGCCGTAGTCCGCTGGGCTACCTCAGCAGGTTGAAAGAATTGTCTTTACAGCTTCCGGTTAGGGAATGGTGCAGATTAATCTGAGATTCCGGGAAGCGTATACAGAAAACCCGATTATGGTATATAAAATTTGCGAAGAGGGAGAACTCTTCGCTTTTCTGAAGATATTAGGGCTGAAATCAGACTTCTGGTTCTGAGGATTTCCCTGATTCGGGTTCGGCTTCAGCTTCTGGCTCGGGTTCGGCTTCGGCTGGCACCTGGGCTTCGGATTCGGCTGTAACCTTTTCAATGAACTGGACTTCCTTAAAGCCGGAATACTTGAAGAGTTCGGATGAAACCCTGTTCTTTGCCATAAGCCAGCGCTGGTTAAAGGTCAGGGCCGTGGGGGTATAGATCTTTGCAACGCCGTCAGCGGCCTCAATTTCCAGATCCCTGAGGCCGGTATAGAGGGCGAGCAAGCCCTGGATTTTCTCAATGTCAGTTTCAAGAACCTTTTCGATAGTATACTCATAGGTAACGGTCTTGCCTGCAAGAGGGCTGTTAAAGTCCACAGTGACCCTGCGGCCTATAACCCTGCTCACAACTCCTCTTTTGCCATCTATCTCAACAGCAAGGCCAGGGTGAACGTTTCGGTCTTTAAGTTTCGTAATGGAAACGGTTTCTACAAGCTTGGGGTTGCTAGGGCCAAAGGCTTTCTCCGGAGAGATTACAACGGATCCGCTGTAACCGACTTCCTTTCCTTCGAGATCTTCGTCAAGGCCCTCAATAGTATGACCTGCCCCGACAATAACAACGTCTCCGCCGTAAAGCCCGCGCGGATTAAAGATATCTTCTTTTTTTGCAAGCTCTTCGTCTGTTGTATCGAAAACCCTGCCATCTTCGAACTTACCTGTGTAGTTCAACTTTATGAAATCGCCTTTCTGGATTGCCATAATTTTCAACTCTTTTATTAAATTAACTAAATTGATAAGCAAGAAAGTTACTCATTCTCAGCCAAATTCAGCGTAAATGTGTTTCACGCTATAGAACTCTGCCTTTAATAAGCTTTTTGGGAATCCGCAGGGTTGCTGCCTATCTTACACACAGATGTAAAAAATTTAGTTTCTGGGGTAGTCCCATCTAAATCAGTATCGAATGACTGCGAAACTTGGTTTTACAAACAATTGGCTTGAAAATTAGCAGGTAAAACTACTTTAATTTCTATCCGGGGTAACCTTCAGCTTTTGCAAGAATGTTTCTCTCCTGCACATTACCCGGACAAAAGTAAAGGTTCCGGCAGAATAATGCATATCCCGGTACTTTAAGGCTGATATATTTCTAAGTTTAAGGCACTTTCTCATATTCCATATGTCTTTCGATTACTATTTATGCCACTAAATTACAATAAAATATTAGAATATAATCAGGGTATAATAGTGGGGAATTCGGGAATATAATAGTAATTTTTTCCGTTCAGTATCCTGTTGAATATTCACCCGCCGAATGCGTGGATAGGGGACTTAATAGAAGACTTCCGTTTTCAGGAGGGGTATATGGAAAAGAAGCTTATGAGAATAGGGATTTCCCTGCCCGGAGAACTTCTAGACAAATTTGATAAAGCTCTTCTGAAGAGAGGTTATTCGTCTCGGTCTGAAGGAATAAGGGATGCCATAAGGACATATAACCAGCACTATGAGTGGATGCAGCAGATCGAGGGCAAAAGAGCTGCAACGATTTCGATTGTATATGATTGCTCAAAAACAGGGGTATCAAACGCCCTGGCAAAAATTCAGCACGAAAACATTGATCTGATAAATTCCTCTGTACGTTTCCCTATTGAGCCGGATTCCTGTTTTGAAGTAATAATTCTGCAGGGCGAAGGGGAGAAAATCGTAGAGCTGGCTGAAAAAATTCTAAGTTTAAAAGGAGTTAAACACTCCAGATTAACGACCGTCCCTAAAGAGAAGATTGAAAAAGCGGATTTAAAAGCTTTCTAACCCTGAAAATGGTCGGAAACCCACCTGCCCCAATTTCAGGCTCCAAAACTCCGCTTTAAAAGTTGCAAATGTTCCTGAAGAACATGGAATCGGAAAAAGCGTGTATATCATTGTTCAACATACAGGAAACTCAATTCATTACGCATGGGATCTAAGGAATTACCAGAAGATATAAATTCGCCAGTTGTTATACTCGCTAAAAGTGATCTGTATGGGCCTAATAAAAGTTCAGGTTACATTAAATGTATATCTAATTAGTTTCGAGAGATTGGTACGGGATATTATTGCCACTCTATATATAAGGAAATGGAGACAGGTAGAGAAAGAAAACGTTGTATCCATAGATGATTCCATGCTTCCTGAAATTATCCGAATTCAGTCCGAAGGTTTTGAAATTAATAGCCGTAATGGGATTAGACGCTATTCGAAAAGAATGAGAAAAATCTTTTACGTGGTAAAGAGCCAGGATCAGGTTGTAGGCTACTGCATATATTACATAAAGCCTGTCCTGTCTCTAAAGAGTTTTAAGAAAAAGGCGGTAATTTATTCAATCTCAGTAGACAAGAATTTTAGAAGAAAAGGTTATGGTGAGAAATTGCTAAAAGAAAGCATCAAAGAAATGAGATTAAATGGAATATCCTCGATTCTCCTATATGTAAGCACAAAAAATCTTCCCGCTATAAGGTTGTACGAAAAGATAGGCTTCAGGACAACTACCGAAATAAAAGACATATGCGGCCCGAAAGAAATATGTTATGAGATGGAACTGAGAATTCTTTAATTTTCAGGTCTAACCATAATTTCATAACCTGTGTAATTTCTTAATCTCCATAATTTCATAACCTGTGTAATTTCTTAATCTCCAAAATTCTAATCTCCATAATTCTTGAAAATTTCTCTCAAACTTCCTGATACAAATTCTTAGACAAATAAAATTCTTTTGATATTAAAAACTGATTCTATCCAGATGCCTTTTTTACCTGAAAATAGACTGTTTTACTTAGCCTTTTTTCCTTAATGTAATATTTAATAAGTTTTTGATAAAAGATATGTTTAAATAAAGATCGAATTTTCTAATACGTATTTAATCGTCTTGTTGTAGGAAACTTCTGTTACCTGTACAGGAGTAAGTTTTTAATGGCCTGAAATTATAAGCTTCTCAAAGATAATTTCACCGGCTTCTTTACTTAAGAGTGATTTTCATGGGACTTACAAAAATTCACACTCGATCAGTTACATATTTAATGATTTTAAAGAGGTTGCTGCGAGATACCGCTGGCAGCCTTCTGATAAAACAATGGAAGCAGATCGAAAAAAAAGATATTACATGTATTGAGGAGTCCATGCTTCCTGAAGTTTTTAGAATCCAGGCCGAAGGATTTAAAGACAGAAACCCGGAAAAACTTATAAAATATTCTAAGAGCTCCAGAAATATTTTTTATGTTATAAAAAGCAGGCATAAAATTGTGGGTTATTGCATCTACTACCTGAAACCCGTACTTTCTCTCAAAGGCTTTGAGAAACAATCGGTAATATCTTCAATTGCAACGGATAGAAAATTCAGAGGCAGAGGTTTTGCTGAGAAGCTATTGAGGAGCAGTATTGAAGAGATGAAGGGAAACGGAATATCCTCTATTATCTTATATGTCAACATAAACAACCTTCCTGCAATACAATTATACGAAAAAATTGGCTTTCGGGTAATAAAGCAGGTAGAAAATATATGCGGCCAGGAAGAGAAATGTTATGAGATGGAGTTGAAGCTTATCTGAAGCATTTCCTTACATAACCGATCTTCTTTTCTGATATCTCTCCTGTGCCTTTCTTAATAGGTGATCTCTCAAAGCTGCTGATTGTTCACACCTTTGCTAGTCTCAGCGATAAAATAGATATAAAGAGACTGATCTGTTAAAGAGATTGATTTGTTAATGAAACTGATTTGTTAAAGAGATTGATTTGTTAATGAAACTGATCTGTTAAAGAATTGATCTATGTGTTATCATCAAGCGAGATAACTGTGATACTTTCCTTATTTTCCTTTGAGACATTTTTAAATAACCAGGCTCTGCTCAGGCCAATTTTATGTTTTAAGATATGTTTAAATAAATCTCGGGCTCACACTTCAATGTGCCTGTAACTAATATCCTTATATTTCTTGGCGGGCTCGTATTGCTCGTAAAAGGAGCAGACCTTTTCGTATCGACCTCGTCCCTGATTGCAAGAAGGTTTGGGGTATCCGAATTCATAATAGGATTGACTCTCGTGTCCGTAGGGACATCAGTGCCTGAGCTTGCATCCTCCCTGACAGCGTCTCTCCAGCAAGCAAGCGGGATAGTGATGGGCAATATAATAGGGTCAAACATTGCCAATATAGGGCTGATTGCAAGTACGGCTGCTCTTCTGACAAATATCAGGACTGAGGAGGTTATGCTGAAAAGGGATGGCTATATAATGTTATTTTCCTCTTTTCTCCTTTTCCTTCTTATGCTTGACTTCAAAATTTCGAGGCTGGACGCCTTCATTTTTATTTTACTATATCTCGTCTATCTTTTATTCCTGCTCGATAAGGTGAAAAAACACGAAGAAGAAATATATTTCAAAGATTTTATGGTTTATTTCTTCAAATTTGAATACCTTTTCGATTTGGAATCTATAATTAAGCTCCATATTCAGAAATACCGAAACGGAAAAAAGGGATACGAAAAAAGGAATGAAAAGAAAACCGAAAGCGAGTCCGGGACTGACAGGAGAACCGGAGCCGGATCAGGAACCGAATCCATAACCGAATCTGAATATGAAAATATTGATGTCGACGTTACAGCAGAAAACCTTTACGAAGCCAGCCTTTTAATAGAATTCTTCAAGCTGGTTGCAAGCGGGGCTGCAATCATAATTGGGGCGAAGTACTTTGTTGAACAGGCGATCTTCTTCGCTCTGCTGCTGGAAGTTCCGGAGACACTTATCGGAATCAGCCTTGTTGCAGTTGGGACTTCAGTCCCCGAACTAATGGTAACCGTTTCGGCAGCGAGGAGCGACTATGGTGGCATTGCTCTTGGAAATGTCATAGGGTCAAATATTGCGAACATACTTTTGGTTTTGGGCTGCGCAGGGCTGGTCCACCCTATCACGACAACCAATCTCGGCATTTATTACATAGCCCCTTTCATGCTGATAATGAGCTCCCTGCTTCTTCTTTTCATCCGGACGGGCTGGAGAGTCAAACGGTTTGAAGGGCTTATCCTGCTCTTTCTCTATCTCGGTTTCATGATCCTGATCTTCCGCCTGGGGTAAGAAAATGTCCTGATAAATAGCCCAGGGAAATATGGGAATCAAAAACTAGCAGGTTTAGGGATTGCCAGCAAGAACCTGTTTTTAGCAAAAACCTGTTTCTAGCAAAAACCTGTATTCAATTTAATGATACATGCGAGCTAAGGGCTCGATCACTATAACTACAAGAGTTAAGTTTTCATAATCAACTCTATAAAGCAGTCTTAGATGCCTGGAGCGCAGTCTGAAAATTTTCTCCTGGCTGTCAATTATCCTCTTTGCCCCCCTTGGCACGGGATCAAGGGCAAGCTCCTCAAGAATCTCCCTTACCCGGGAACGCATTGTCTCGCCTGCCTCTGCCAGAAATGTGTATGCAGGAATATCAAGAAGAACTTTAAACATTTTAGAGCCTCGTTTCCTCAAGCCTGCTTAAAGGTACAAGTTTTCCTTTTGCCTCGTTTTCAAAACTCCTGAACACCAGTTCCTTTTCTTCTGCAGTAAGCAGGCTGTCTATATCCACCATATGCTCCTTAATTTCCCCAAGTTGCTTTTTGATAAAATTAAGTTCTTCTAACAGTTTTTTCTCGATTTTTTCCCCGCTCATAGTCACAGCCTGTATTTATCCAGATTCGGATTAATTTATTTTTTGCTTTATTCATTTATACCTTACTTAATT
This sequence comes from Methanosarcina sp., assembly GCF_049706645.1. Lineage (GTDB taxonomy): Archaea > Halobacteriota > Methanosarcinia > Methanosarcinales > Methanosarcinaceae > Methanosarcina. The sequence goes on from NZ_JBNAKP010000015.1 coordinate 15,237, forward strand.
ATAGTTAATTTCAGGATATCTTTATATCTGTTCCCTGTCTTTATTATTTTTTCCTATTTGTTATATTTACAAACAGCGAAGAAGAGTTATCTGACTAGCGGCTGAAGGACAGATCGTGAGTCTTACAGTGCGCAAAAAGTCAAATTTCCGGTCAGGCCTGCAGTCTAAAAACGGGCCTGAAAATGGGAGTTATTAAATTTCAGTGAGTAAATATATAACAGAACAAAATTATATGTATAAGTTAAAGAAAGTTAAAAGGGCAGGAGAAAAAAGATGATAACTGAGATGATAACTAACAATATAGGGTTTTTCATCTACACGTTTACATCTATCTTTGTGGTTGTCAGCCCAATCAGCGGAGTAGTAACTTTTATCTCCCTGACCAGCAAAATGACACACAACGAGAAAAATGAAATTGCAAAAAAATCAGTCACACTTGCGTGCGCAATTGCCCTTTTTTTTGCAATAACCGGAAGTGTAATACTTAATCTTTTCAGCATTAATGTGGATTCGTTACGGGTTGCAGGTGGGCTCCTGCTCTTCAGCATCGCTTTTGATATGATGCATGCCAAAGTCTCAAGAGAGAGCATAACCGATGAAGAAATTTCGGAGTCCCAGGAACGCACGGATATCTGGGTCTTTCCTATAGGTCTCCCGCTTCTGACAGGCCCTGGTACTATCAGCACTGTAATCGTCCTGATGGAAAGCACAGGTGCCATCGAGCAAAAATTAATAATTCTCGTGTCGATTACACTGACATTCGTGCTTTGCCTGTATATCTTCCTCTTTTCGCGAAGACTTCATAAGTTCATAGGGTATAACGGGATGCTGGTCTTTACAAGGCTTATGGGGCTTCTGCTTGCAGCTCTTGCAGTAGACCTGACCTCTACAGGTTTAATAAACATCTTTAATCTAACAAAATGAATAGCCGTCGAAAAGTAAAACAAAAATTACAATTTTTTTTACAATATTTTAAACAGCCCTTACATTCTACTTGTAAAACTATTTCAGATTGATTTTCAGTTAATCCGGCTTTCTGCCATACCGCCGGTTAACGTACTCAAGCAAATCGCTACCTGTGAGTCTTTCACTGGAGGGACCTATCCTGATATAAAATTCCTCTTCATTTTTGCCCGATTTTAGAAACACTGCCTCGTCACTCTTTTGACAGTCTATTTTCAGGACTTTTTTGCCGTTAACCGGCACAAGAGCATACTCGATAAGAGGAGCGTAGGCAAGGCCTATGTGCTGCTTAAGGAGCTGTTTGAAATGGAGGAGAAACTTATCTTCATTAAGGAAATTATCGTTTTCAATCCCCAGCACGTCCCCGGTATTAGAGATACCCACAAGTAAAGTGCCACCATCGGTGTTGATATAGGCGATAATTGTCTTCAGCACGGCGTGTTCGACATTCCAGTCCGGCTTGCCGCTCACGAGATTCATGCGAAGCGTGGACTTTAACTCCAGCTTTTTACTTTCCCCTCGACGGATCAGTTCCAGGATGTAATCCGAATCGTTTGCAAGCTCGATAGCCTCCCTGATAAGTTCAAGCTTTTCTTCGATATGTGCAATATTTTTAGGGTAAATCGAGAGCCTGTGCTTGAAAAGGCCAAGCTGGGAAATGAGTTCCTCTGTGAGGCGCTTAATTCTAAGAATTTTCGTCTGGGCCTGAAAATCAGGCAGGTACAGTTTGCTATACATGAGAAAATCGAGACTTGTCATTGAGGGATGCGAGTTTTCGGCAAGAATGGGAGCTCCCTGGCCCTGAAACAAATCAATACTTCCGTCAAGCTCGGTACACATATCCTCCACAGAAGCCCTGCCTGCAAATCCGGATTTATCTATAACAGGGGCTGCCGCAGCAAACTCAGATTCTCCTGAAAAGATAGCCCTTCGGCTGAGAGCCTCCGGGACGGACCCATGCGAAGAATCCGGAACCAGCTCGTGCGGGACGAGTCGGCCCTCAGGTCCCCGGATAAAGCCCTTTGTTAACCAGGATTTCCGGATTTTCAGGCCCAGAGTATTATTGAAAAAATCTGCAAGATATTCCGAGTTTACTCTTTCGGGATTAAGAATAAACTGGATATAAGCTTGGAATTCCATTCCCACTCTGTAAAGGGAAGAGACCGCCTGTCTCTCCTCATGGAGAGGGAGGTAAAGAGAATTCTCTTGCTCAACAAAACCTCTCTCTAGATTTACATCCGGCAGGTTAACTTTTAAGGTAAGTTCCGAGAGGTTGGTCGGTCTCAGGCCATACTGGCTGCAGACGGTATCTATTTCTTTTTCAACCATAGTGATCAGACTGGAAAGGCTATGAAATGTGGGAGTTTCTAAAGTTTATGATATCAGTTGCAGGTTTAAAATGATATGCTTTTTCTTCCCGGATAACATGAATGTTTATTTTTAGAAACAGGATGCAGGAGAAGAAAAGGAAAGCGAAAATAAAGAAGAAAGAAAAATAGTAAGTAAGGGGATAAAATAAAGGAAGATGGAAAAATAGTAAGTATGAAAGCTTAAAACCGAATACTTAAAATTCAAAGCAAAACCGGCCGGGTCATAAACTGGTAAATCGACCAGAATCAGCCAGAATCGGTTTTGCTGGAAACCTCAGGTTTTAAAGATTATATCTGGATGCAGGTTTTTCAAAAATTAATTATTTGCCGAGCCGCACATCGAGAAGACTTACTGGCAAATGTAGCCGAAGATGTACACCCACATTTTCTACAGTAATAAAATACATTTGAACCAATCACCTGCTTTTTAAGGGATGTGCCGCATCGGGTACATTCTACAGAAGATTCAAACATTTCTGTCTCACTCCATAATTATTAATGGCTCAAGTCTAGCAGTTTCCTTTTTTGTCCAGTACCCACACGCAGGACAGTACTGAAATTCCTCGAAAAGTTTGTTTTCAAGTTTGGAATGGCATTCCGGACAATATTTTAAGAAAGGCATTCAAATTTCTCCTACTAAAGTTATTAATTGAAATCTCCATCAATTTACTATCAGATACTTTTTCAACTTCTCTATCCCTGTTTTTCCAGCTCGTTTCATTAATTTCCCAGTTCGTTTCCAGGTTTCTTTTTTAGTTTCTTTTGTTTACCTTCCCAACTCTTCCAGTTTTTCAGATAACTTTCCCAACTTTTCTTCCGTTTTTACTACCTTCCCCGTTTTCTTCAGTTTTCCACTCCTTCAAACCTTTCTCAGTTTTTTGTTACCTTCCCAATCTTTTTCAGCTTTTCATTACCTTCCCAGTTCTTTTTCAGTCTCCAGAACTTTAAGGGTGATCTTCATAACCGAATCAGGATTAAGTGAAATGGATTCTATTCCCTCTCTTACCAGGAACTCCGCAACTTCAGGAAAGTCGCTTGGAGCCTGTCCGCAAATCCCGCTGTGTCTCCGGTTCCTTTTTGCTCCCTGCACAGCCATTGCCATAATTTTCATAACTCCGGGGTCCCGCTCATCGAATTCTGCGGCAAGAATTTCGGAATCCCTGTCAACCCCAAGAGTCAGCTGGGTCAGGTCATTTGAGCCTATGGAGAAACCGTCGAAGAATTCGCTAAATTCATCGATAAGAAGAACGTTATTCGGGATCTCGCACATAACATAGACCTGAAGCCCGTTTTCTCCTCTTTTGAGTCCGTTTTTTTCCATTTCGGCAATAACTTTCCGCGCTTCTTCAACCGTCCTGCAGAAGGGGATCATGAGAATAAGGTTTGTAAGCCCCATTTCATCCCTTACCTTTTTCATAGCCCTGCACTCAAGGGCATACCCTTCCCTGTAGCGCTCATCAAAGTAGCGGGAAGCTCCCCGGAACCCTATCATGGGATTGCTTTCTTCCATTTCGAAGTAGCTGCCCCCAACAAGGCTTGCATACTCATTGGTCTTGAAGTCGCTCATGCGGACAACAACCGGCTTCGGATAGAAAGCCGCAGCAATAGTTCCGACTCCCTGGGCAAGCTGCTCGACAAAATAATTTTCTCTCCTGTAGCCTCGCGTAAGCTGTTCGATTTCTCGAAGGACTTTAAGGTCTTTGACCTTTTCAGGGTGCACGAGAGCCATAGGGTGGATCTTGATATAGCTTGTAATAATAAATTCCAGCCTGGCAAGCCCTATTCCGTCGTTCGGGATCATTGAAAAGCCAAAGGCTTCCTCCGGGTTTCCAAGATTCATCATGATTTCGGTTTTCGGGCGTTTTATGTCTTTCAGGCTAAGTGTATCTTTATGAAAAGGAAGAATACCATCATATACAAGCCCATCCTCGCCTTCGGCACAGCTCACCGTAATCTCCCTGCCTGTCTCAAGCACTTCGGTTGCATTGCCTGCTCCTACGACTGCAGGGATCCCTAGTTCCCGGCTGACAATGGCTGCGTGGCAGGTCCTTCCTCCTTTGTTCGTGACAATCGCAGCCGCGGTTTTCATCACAGGCTCCCAGTCTGGAGTTGTGGTATCTGCAATCAGGATTTCTCCCGGTTTAAAAGAAGGCAGGTCTGAAACATCTGGAATCACATGGGCTTTTCCCGACGCAATTTTATCGCCTACGCTCCTGCCTCTTGCAAGAACTTCGGACCGTTTTTCAAGTACATAGGTTTCAAGGACATCTTTACTCCGCTGGGACTGAACTGTCTCCGGCCTCGCCTGCACTATGAAGAGTTCACCTGTTATGCCATCCTTTGCCCACTCAATATCCATTGGCCGCGATTCTCCGTACTTCCCGGAGTAATGGTCTTCTATTGCAATGGCATACTCGGCAAGTTTGAGCACTTCTTCGTCACTGATACAGAAGCGCAGCCTGTCAGCCTCAGGCACCTCTACGTTCCGGGTGAGCACTTTTGAATCGCCGCGCCCGTAGATCATTTTGATCTCTTTGCTGCCCACCTTTTTCTTGACAATCGGCCTGTATCCCTGCCTGAAAGTCGGCTTGAAGACATAAAACTCATCGGGATTAACCTGTCCCTGAACAATGTTTTCCCCAAGCCCGTATGCACCTGTGATAAAAACAACGTCTCTGAAGCCGGTTTCCGTATCCAGGGTAAAAATAACCCCGCTGGAAGCCAGGTCCGACCTGACCATCTTCATAATTCCTATGGAGAGAGCCACCTTGAAATGATCGAATTTGTTGGTTACGCGGTAGGAAATAGCCCTGTCCGTAAAAAGCGAAGCAAAACAACGTATGCATGCGTCCCGCAGCCCGGGATAGCCCCGGATGTTCAGGTAAGTCTCCTGCTGGCCCGCAAAAGAAGCTGTAGGCAGATCCTCAGCCGTTGCCGAACTCCGAACGGCTACATCCGTATCTTCCCCATATTGCTCGCAGAGGCGGTCATAGGCGGTTTTGATTTCTTCCCAGAGGTCGTCCGGGATTCCTGCCCCGAGGATCAGGTCTCTTGCCATTTTCCCCCTTCTTGCGAGGTCTGCAATATCCGATGTATCGAGCCCTTCCATCGTCTTTTTGAGTTTTTCCAGAATCCCTCCGGCTTCAAGAGTATGCCAGTAAGCTTCAGCGGTGACTGAAAAACCATTTGGGATCCTTACTCCCTGTGAGGTAAGTTCCCTGTACATCTCCCCAAGGGAAGCGTTCTTCCCGCCAACAAGCGGAACATCATCAATCGTGGTTTCTTCAAACCAGCGGATGTACTTGCTTTTTTTCTCAGACATCTCCCAGAAAATCCCCTTTTAAATTTATTTTATGTAATCTAAAAGTGCGGCAATACATTTAAACTTTCATCCTCAAGTTGGAAATATCCGGATAAGGACAGGATATTCCCTATAGAATTGAATGCCCCAATTGCACATTTGATGCACCCAGTGGCACATTAATGCTCCAAATATATTTATGCGCTAATGAAAGAAATGAGTTTCCCGATAGATGAAAATTAGAAGAGGGTTCATCTGTTAATGGTAATCAGATAAGTTAAATCTTGAAGAACACGTGGCGGGAATAATTAATCCTTCAAATAAATATTTATACGAGAACTTTTACAAGAAATCTTTGCTCTTTTCGGAATTTCCTGCTAGCTTTAACTCTTAATTTTAATTATTGATTTTTATTATTGATTTTAATTATTGATTTTAATTATTGATTTTGATTCTTGATGTTAATTTTTAATTTGACTCTTGATGTTGATTCTTGAGTTTGATTCCTGCGTTTTTATCTCGATTTTGATTTTTCTCAGTACTCTACCTTATTCTCGGACTCTTCCCACGCCTTAAAAGCCTTCAATGCTTCTTCCCTGAGGATCTGTTGAAATACTATGTTTCTCTCCTGAGGAGGGCGTGAAATTTCTTTATAGATTAGAGAATCCGCAAAGCCAATGTTTTGAGCGTCGGACCTGGTGTTGGCAAAAACAACTTTATCAATCCTTGCCCAGTAGATTGCTCCAAGGCACATCGGGCAGGGCTCGCAGGAAGAGTAGATAACACAGCCGCTGAGATCAAAGGTCTCAAGTTTCCGGGCTGCTTCTCTTATTACGTTTATCTCGGCATGGGCTGTAGGGTCGTTAAGTGCAGTAACCAGGTTACAGCTCTCTGCAAGGATTTCCCCTTTTCTGACGACTACTGCCCCAAAAGGGCCTCCTCCTTTTTTCACATTGTCAAGGGAAAGTTCGATTGCCCGCCTCATAAATAAAAAATCACTATCTAACATTTTTGCCTCCCTTCTGGTCTGATTTGCTTTTATTCAAGGCTCTTTTTTCGAGATTCTTTTTATTCGATTCTTCTTATTCTAGGGTCTTCTATTCAAAACTGTAATTCATCTTTCCGAAGTAAAGTAATAACTATATAGCCGAGCTTTTTCAGGAAAACCCTTAAGTACAGATCTATTAAACAATAGTTAAACAATTATTAAACAATTGTCAAAGATTAAATAATAGTTGGAGTGATATTTCTGGCAAAAGAGCGATTTACGGCTGAAGAGGCAAAAGAAGTTGGGGAACAGCTCGGAATAAAATGGGATAAGTTTGATGTCGACCAGTTCCGCGGAGGCATGGATGTTGAACTTGAACATGGAACCCGCGACCCCTGGACAAACGTTACTGACGATGACCCCATAATGACAGGAAAAATCGCCCTGGCTCATCTTAACGAGTTTCCGGACTATTACGACAGGCTGGAAGAAATGGAAGAAGAAGCCGAGGAATTCTGGGAAAAAAAGTAAGTACCTGACTGCACTAACTACTTTTTTCTTTTTTCATTTCTACTTTTTCATTTCTACTTTTTCATTTTTGCTTTTTCATTTCTACTGTATTTTTATTTCCAGAATTTTGTATGAGATTACTTTCCAGATTCAAGATTAAACTTAAATTATTTTTGCCGATTAGTTTTCAGCTCGATAATTATATCCGGGTTCATTAATCCTGATTTTTAAATTCATCCGTCTCTAAAATTCCTACCTCACTATAAATTCATATATCAGCTTGTGCCATAGCCACAGCATATGGCGAGCTACAAAGCCCTTGTAAAAGATGTTATCAAAAAAGCTGACGTCCTTCTTGAAATAATAGATGCCAGGTTTCCTGACGAGACCCGAAACAGCGAGGTCGAGCGTGATATAGTCCGCTTAAACAAACCTTTCATAATAGTAATCAATAAATGCGATCTCGTATCAAAGGAAAAACTTGAGGAAACCAAAGCCCGCCTCTCAAAAATTGCACCCACTATTTTTATTTCCAGCAAAGATAGGTCAGGAACAACTATGCTGAGGCACCAGATCCTCGCATCTGCCTCTATAAAAGCCTCTGTAAAAGGGCGGGATATCCTTGTCGGAACCCTCGGCTATCCCAATGTGGGCAAATCCTCGGTAATCAACGGCGTTACAGGCCGTCACCGGGCAGGTACGTCTCCCATATCCGGCCACACGAAAGGCGTCCAGCATGTGGATGCAGGCTCACGCATCATGTTCATAGATACGCCGGGCGTGATCCCTTTTGATGAGAAAGATGAGTATCTCCAGGGCTTGCTCGGAATAAAGGATGCAACTCATCTTAAGGACAAGATAGGAGTCGCCCTGAAAATAATCGAAAAAATGCTTGCCGAAAATAAGGCAGCCCTTGAAGCCTTCTACAATATCACAATCGAAAACGAGATTTCCTATGATGTGCTTGAACTGATAGGCAAGCAGTGTAATTTCCTGCAAAAGAAAGGCGAAGTAGACGAAACAAGAACCGCCACCAGAATAATCAACGACTGGCAAAACGGGCTGCTTCTTATATAAAAAAATTGATTAAGCTCCTGATCAAGGAACAAAATCTGGCTAAGACTCAGGTTACGGTTTTTTCCAGAGAGCAGGATAAGTCAGGAAGGTCCCGTTTATCCGGGCAGCTTACTTTTCTTTGATCAGACAGGAAGTTCTGCAGTACACCCCGAATTCGGACGAGATTGTTCCGTAAATATCTCCGGTACAGAATGCGACACTTTCAGTAATAGCGGCAGGCGGGGCGGGAAGGATCAATTTCACCCCATTTCCCTAAAGCGGTTTGCGATTTTTTCAGGCAGCTCATCCCGGTTCTCCTCATCAACCATCAATACCTCGAATTCTTTCCTCATCCTCTGAGCCAGCCGGTGAATGCTTGACCGGTGCAGCACTGCAAGAACCGGTTTATCGGATTCCAGGACTACTTCAACTGCCGAAACGAAAGCTTCGGATTTGAGCTCCATCGGCCCGACCTCATCGATAACTATCAGGTCACAGTCCATGGCACTCCTTAGTGCGTTTGCCCCGATCTTTTCAAGGTCCTCCAGGTTGACGTGATATTTTCCAACTCTCGGCCCACTTCCTCTGACGCTGCCCAGGACTCCGGTTTTTCCGGTAGCAAGGTCCCGGATCGAAAAACCTTCCCTCTGCCCTTCTTTCCGGATTTCGGCGGTCTGGATGCCGCCTATTTTGAAGCCCGGCTGGTCGGCAAGTTTTTCAGCAGCTTTTGCCACAACTGTTGATTTTCCAATACCCGGACTGCCGGTTACTGCGATTCTCAGCATGGTATTTTTCGTCCCCCTTTACTGTTCCCATTTCCCGGAAAAATAGACCTTAATTTTATTTAAACCAGCCAGCAGTGAGGTTTTACGTTGACTATAAAACGATTGCAGAATATACTGGAATATACTCAAAAGCTTTTATTAAGTTAATTTTAGTAAATATATATGGGGTTGAAATTCTGACAACTGACCAGGAAATTCTTGCTAGAATCGGAGAAATTGAAAAAAGAATGGAAAGGATGGAAGCTGCGCTCGAAAGTATTAACAATATCCTGAAAAAGGTCGAGCAAAACACGTATTTTGGGTGCTATATGCCAGAGGGGAAACTGGAATAAAAAGAGATAAGAGATAAGAGATAAATTTTAGATTTTCCAGATTTTACTTTTTTCGACGCTCCCCTGTAATCGGTTGATGTTATTCCGAGGCAGCAAAAACGGTGTCTCCAGGCCGTTCTTGTCCCGCGCCGAGGCGCGGCTGGAACTGATTGGCTTTGATTGAATGAAAGCTGAAATCTTTCCCTCCCTGGGGAGAATTGAGGTAAAATATCGAGCTTTTAACGGTGGGCGGCTGTTTTTAATATTTGAGCCTATCCCGAAACTAATATTATGTTGAAATTATAAATCTACTTCTATGTCATTCCGTGAAATCGATAATGGTCTATGGGAATCCATAGAACCCTATCTTCCTCCACAGAAACCACATACAGGAAGACCTCGTGCAGATATGCGAAAGTTAATGAACGGTATTTTGTACGTCGTTATGACAGGTTGTACGTGGAAAGACGTTCCCTGTCGCTATGGCTCCAAGTCAACAGTACATAGATTTCATCTTTATTTGTGTGAACATGGTACTTATCAGAAGATTTTCAACGAACTTTTAAACAAAGGTTATGATTTAAAGAAGATAGATCTTTCCCATTGCTTTACTGATACAAAGGACATTCCTGCCAAAAAAGGGGAAACATCGATTATGATGGCTACAAGAAAGTAAAAGGAGTAAAATTAAGCGTTTTAGTAGACTTACAGGGTTTACCTCTCTCAATTATTATTGTTCCTGCAAATAAGAATGACTCAACTCTATATATACCTACACTTAAAAATTTCAGGATAAAGAGACCCATAGGAAGGCCTGTAAACAGGCCTTCCAAAGTGACAGCTGATGCAATGTATGATACAGCTAAGATTAGAAAATATAACAGGAGAAGAGGAATAAAGTCCAATATACCAGTGAACAAAAGAAACCAGAAGAAAAAGAAGAGAGGAAGACCAATAAAGGTAGATCAGGAAGAATACAAAAAGAAAAGTGCAGTAGAGAGGTTCTTTAGCTGGATAGAGTCATGTAAAAAAGTATTTCCAAGATATGAAATCAAAGAAATATCATACCTTGGAGTTGTAATGTTAGCAGCAATAATAAGGTTAAACCAGGTTTTGGGATAGGCTCTTTTACTATAAGTTCATTTTTTGCATTCTGAGTTTTGTAGTGAAGCTGTTGATCTGAAAAAATATGATTTAATATAAATTCAAGCAGGAATTCTTTTGGGTTTGCAGCTCCTTGTTTATTTTCTCCGGAAAAGCCGGTCGCTTGCGACCTGTGAGAATTAGGGGTTAAGAAAAGTAATAACCTGAAGACACAAAGACCCTTGAAAGGTAAATTACTAGCGGTTCTCAATTGTTTTCTCTGTTATGGATAATCTCATAGCTCACTTTTCCTCTGCCTATGCAGTCCCTGACAAGCTTTTCTCTCGGGGAAAGGGCTCCGGTTTTTCCGGATTTGACCTCGACAAAGACCACCTTATTCATTTCTCCTTCTGAAAGGCCGTCAAAGACAATGAAATCTACCGGGGTGCCAAGGAAGCGGGCATCTTTGGGGTTGTACTCGAAATCCGGGAAATAGGGGATAAGGTGTTCCGTAACCTTGCCCCGGATAACGGCTTCGCTCTTTTTTACGGCGTCCTGGCGGATCTTTTTCTCCTCGTCCATCTTCCAGGCCCTGAAGAGATTTTCGGCTTTCTCTGAGACCTGGCGTTCCATCTCTCTCGCCTGCCAGGCTTCGTACATCTCCCTGGCACGGGACTCGATCCGGCTTTTCAGATCAATATATTTCAGGAGCAGATAGGCTGCAAGCAGGCCAAGGAAAAGCACAAGGATTGAAATCATCAAGTCATCCACGGTTTATTTCTCCGGAAAGGGTAGGGTTCGGTAAAGAAGCCAAATGAAAGTCAAACGAGGAACTAAGTGTCATGGCAATTTAATTATTGGGCATTAATACTTAGACAATGCCTCATCTGTAGTCCCTTTCTTAATTATAAAGACTCAGAACTAAATTTTCTAGACACTAAGTGAGATCAGGTCAGGTTAAGTGGGAATTAAGTGAGATTCGGTTAGGTTAAGTGAAAAGTTAATGAGAAATTACTGAGAAACTACTGAGAAATTACTGAGAAATTATCTAGAAATTATCTGGAAATTATCAAGAAATAAATTCAAGAGAATAATTTCAGACTCTATAAATGAGTGTAAATATTTAAAGTTTCCAGCTTAAGGCTTCCGAAAAATTCTTTCTGTCAATTAGTCCCGGAGATACTCCTGGAGATTCTGAGCCTTAAAACAGTTTAATTCTGGAAAATGCTAACGGTATCTATTAAGTACGGGACCTGTTAAGTATAATATAAGAAATATAAGATAGGGGTAGGGAGTAGCGTGGGGATTCAGCAGAGCGGAGGAAAGGATTTTGGCGAGATTCTCGGATTGCGGGACGAGATCGGAGAAATCCAATCAGCAATTGCTGACTTTGAGGTCGGAAAAAGAGTTAACGTAGCCATTATAGCCGGACTCCTTGGCGGAAAGACTACCCTGATTAATGAAATTGAGAAACTGAACTTAAACAGGGCGACAAAAATTATTTTCTCCGGGATTGTCCGGGATAAAAAGGAGATTTCGCTGCCCGAGGATACGAAGAGGGTAGTACTTCTGGATAACTGTCATTTTCTCTACATAAGAAAACCCGGCGGCTTTGATATATTTTATGAATTTCTGAACATGATTAGCTCTCAGGACAGGATATTTGTCACTACCTGGAACCTTTATTCCTGGAGATACCTGGATAAAGCCTTCGAGCTAGGGAAGTACTTTCCACTACAGGTTCTCATCCCTCCTTTCGAAAAAGAGGATATCAGGTCGCTTATCCTCAAAAGATACGGAGAAGGAGAGATAATATTTAATAACGGTGGAGAGTCCGAAGAAGAACCTGCTATATATATTGTACATCATCCGCTTGAACTGGCCTCACTGGGCAGGAAAATTGTCGTCCCGGTCCCGAAAATAAATGTACCATATTTTAAAAGGCGCTTTCTGAAGAAAGAAGAGGAAAAAGAGAAAAAAGAAGAAGAAACCGCTGAATATCGGGTATTTGAGGAAATCCACCTGGAGTCAAAAGGTAACCCTGGCGTTGCCGTAAGGGTATGGGAACTCGGGCTTCATTATCCTCACATAAGCCCTGAGAAAATAGGCCAATTTTCGTATGATATAGAACTCGAATATGATGAGGCTTTTGTTCTAAACCTGATTCTTTCATATCAGGGCCTGAAGAAAAATGAAATTGTCGACATGGTAGGCTCTAGATTAAGAGTGAATGAAACCATCTTCCGGCTTCTAAACCTGGGGCTGATTTTCGAATTCGGAGACGATTCTTTTCGCGTCAGACCCGAAGCCCTGCGTAGCGTCATTGCATATCTGGAAAAGTTAAGGCTGGTGTGGTAAATGGTAGATGGAGAGACAGGCAGGGAGCAGCTTCTTGAAGCTCTCAGATCCATAGAAATGCAAACTCTCGTAGACATGGTTCTGGTTGTCTTTGCTGCATATATACTTGGCAGGATCATTACTGCCGTACTATCGAAAATCTCGGAAAATATGAGCCGAGAAGGCAGGATAAAAGTAAAAATGATTATTCCTGCTATAAGATTTGTATTCTACGCTGTTGCCTTTTTCTACATTTTCAGGGAAATATTCAGCATTTTCGGGCCGGAACTATTTCTTCTGACAGGGCTTCTGGGTGCAGCCATAGGTTTTGGGATAAAAGACCTTTTTGCGGATTTTGTCGGGGGAATCGTAATTACCTTTGAAAAACCATATCAGATAGGGGACAAGATCAATATTGGAAACTATTACGGGGAGGTCACGGACATAGGGCTCAGGGCAACGAAACTGGTTACACCTGACGACAATACGGTTACAGCCCCCAACAGCCTGATTTTCAATGAAGCCATTGCCAGCGGAAATTATGGGGTTTCGGAAATGATGGTGGTAATAGACCTGTATATTGCAGGAGAATCCGACGTGAAAACTGCAATGAGGATTTTGCGGGAAGCTGTCGTAAGCTCGAAATATGTTTACATTTCCAGAACAAGCCCTGTTATCCTGTTACATAAAGCCCTTCCTTTTTATACCAGGTTAAGGGCCAAGGCTTATGTCAACGACCTCAGGGACGAATTCGAGTTCGAGTCCGAGGTACATACAAAAGCCTGGATGGAATTCCGGAAGAACAATATCAGGGCTCCGCAACTTCACATCCTGAATGTCCCCCCTGTAGGGGATGAGTATGAATCAGATCCCGCTACCCGGAGAAATGTCAGGTCAAATAATAGAGCCAGGAGAGATTCGGAATCTGATACGAATTCCCAAAAAAATTTTGAGCTCTAATTTTTCAAACTTTTAGCCCGGTAATATCGGGTGCTTTTCCCTCTTTTCCGGACTGGCTTATAATTGAGAAGCTGCCATCAGTCTCAAGGACAACAGCTTCCACCTTATCAAGATTGGCATATCCTTGATTCCTTACCGACTGCTCAATTTCACCTTTAACAACTCTAGAGCGATTCATAGCATCTTTAAGGTACTCTCCATTGTAGTATAAAAGGGCGGGCTCATTTTTTATCGCTTTTTTAATAGTATCTGACCTTACAGCTAGCCAAGCCATTACATACTGCAGACCTATCAGGACCGCAAAAGCTACTATACCTTCTGCGAGTGCAATGCTTTTGTTTAGAATAAGTGATCCGAAAGTAGATCCAAGAGCAATTGTAACTACAAAATCAAATGCATTAAGTTTAGAAAGTGTACGGTTTCCGGATACTCTTAACAAAAGAACAAGTGAGATATATCCCATTACTCCGAGGATTAAAACCCTTCCAAGATCGTTCCAGCTATTGAAGAACAGGCCCACAGCTATACTCTCCTTTAAAACTAGCAGGTTTAAGGATGCCAGTTTCAACGGGTTACTTCTCTTTACAGCGAATTACCTCTCCTTATATCATATCTATTGTTAAGATAAATAGATTTTACAGGCACACGCATCTGATTTAATATCTCGTTTATGTGGAAAACCAGACACAGAAGCAAAGAAGCAGAGAAATTAGAAAGAAAGTAAAGAAGAAGCAGAGAAAAAGCTAGAAAGAGAGTAGAGAAGAAGCAGAGAAAAAACTAGAAAGAAAGTAAAGGAAAAACAGGGAAACCAGGGAAAAAAGTAGAGAAACAATAGAGTCCGTGTGCTGGACGGAAAAAGCCGGAAGAAACCATTTATTAAATATGACTTATTATCCTTTTTCCGGAGGATTCATAAGATCGATGCTTGTTGCGGTTCCTACCAGGATGTCGTTTTCTTCCTCAAAGGCTTCAAGAATGCTTGAGACTAAAAGATGATTGATTGCTCGCCTTTTCCTGGGCTCAACCACGTATCTTAACCGCATTTCGATCCAGTTTTCCTGCATTTTCATAAAAAGTTTTGTCTGTACATCATAGGTAGTAAAGAAATACCGCTGTCCCATGAGCAGGAGTTCTCTCCGTGCCAGGTCTTCAAACTCCCCTACAATCGGGCCTGCGGTTCTAAGGGCAATTTCTTCGGCTTTTTTCCAGTTGCTGCCGTAAATCAGCAGAATCCGGGCTTCATCCCAAATAAAAGAATAGTCCCTGGTATAGTTTTTTATCGTCTTGTTTAGAACAAAACTATTCGGGATATTGAGAATCCTGCCAGTATACTGGTCTGCATCCACCCACTCCCGGATTTCCATAATTGTGGTACTGAAACTTCCTATGTCCAGCACATCACCTACACTATCTTCCACCTGGATCCGGTCTCCTGCTTTAAAAGGACGAGCTACAACCAGGAGAATTCCTCCGGCTATATTTCTCAGAACGTCCTGAAGTGCAATTGCAACTCCGGCACTGAAAATCCCATAAGCAATAAAAAGGGTGCTGGTTCTCTCAACCCAGATCGCAAAAAGGGAGGCAAGAGCAAGTACTGTAATAAGTATAGATGCAGTTTTTCTCAGAGTGTATCGGTCTTTGGCAGTCGATACTCTTCTAAGAATAAGATTTCCGGTAATGGAATTTATTATTTGGGCTAGAAAAACTACAATTAAAGAGATAAGAAGAGCATCCAGTAGAGACCTATCCTCGAAGATATAAAAGTCAGTCAGGTACCGGATATATGCGATAAAAGCTATCAAAATGAGCAAGATAAAAGTAAACCGCGAATTCAGTCCCCTGATAACCCTCATACGGATAAATATAATGTCACTTATATATCAATATGGTAGAAGCGGCAGCCGTTTTCCAGTGCTTGATTAGGCCAAAATTTGGTTTAGCCTGGAAGATTATCCCTGTTAAAATATGTGTTGATCATGACTGAAAAACGCTATAAAACCTTAAAAGCGACCATAGTAAAAGCGCCAAAGACTGCAAGGGCGGTCCAAAATTTGAATACTTGTAATAAGTTATAACGATAGCCAATCGCTGGCAGATACAGGATAAAAGATACATTAAATGAGACTCAGGATACGGATGCAGAGTACAGGATCAGTATATTTACTAACTATCTTTAAATATGATAAATATAATTTCTGTTTTTCATTTTTCAAAAGAGCTTACGGTAAGGGTAACAGAAGTAAGAGATTTCAGAAAGGCTTTGCAAGAGAAATAAAAGAGTGATAACATGGTCAGAGACAGGAAGGATAAATGGGAAGCAGGCGAGCGAGATAAAGATCTTTTCGTCAGCGCCTTCAAGACCACAGTTCCTGTTCTTCTCGGGTACATACCTCTCGGAATGGCTTTCGGATTTCTGCTTGACGGTGCAGGATATCACTGGATCTACGCTTTCCTGATGAGCCTTTTTGTTTATGCAGGTTCGGGCCAGTTTCTGGCAGTAGCCTTACTTGCTGCCGGGGCAGGGCTGACTGAGTTTGCTATAGCCACGCTGCTCCTGAATCTCAGGCACGCCTTTTACGGGCTGTCCCTGCTGGAGAAGTTCTCCGGAGTCGGAAAGGTCAAACCTTACCTAATCTTTGCGTTAACCGACGAGACGTATGCTCTCCTGACCACGACAGACATCCCGCAGGGCAGCTCGAGGTCAAGGTTTTATTTTTATGTCGCAGCCCTTGACCATCTCTATTGGATCTCAGGTTCCGTACTTGGGGTGGTACTTGGCTCCATGCTTGAGCTTAACCTTGAGGGCATGGGCTTTGTGCTGACTGCGCTTTTTGTGGTGCTGACCATAGAGCAGTATTTTAATTCCGGGGCGCGTTTTCCCTTCATGGCCGCAGTGGCTGCAGGAGCCCTTTCCATAATATTTTTTAGCCCTGACAATATGCTGCTTGCCTCAATTATCCTCGGAACTTTAATCCTGATGGGCAGGGAAAAGACAAGGCAAGAAATACAGGAAATGCCGAAAGAGCAGGGAATGCAAAGCACGCAAAAAATAGAAAAAACTCAAAGGACGCAGAGAAATTCACAAGCAAAGAAGGAACTCAGGCCTATCAATGCCTCCGTACAGCCTGCCGAAAAAAAGGCCAGGGAGGAAAACTGATGCTGGATGCCCCTCAGATGCTCTTAACCATTGCAGTTATTGCGCTTGCAACTTTTGCGACCAGGGCCCTTCCTTTCCTGTTTTTTGGCTCAAGAGAACCACCTGCAATGCTCTCGGTTATTGAGAAAAATTTGCCTCCTATGATTCTCCTGCTACTTGTCATTTACTGCCTGAAAGACGTGCAGTGGTTTTCAGCTCCTTACGGGATTCCTGAACTGTTTACCATAGGCATTGTTGCCTGGCTGCACCTCTGGAAACGAAATGCCATGCTCAGCATCTTTACAGGGACGGCGCTTTATATGGTATTTGTGCAGTTCAATGTTTTTTCTTTTCTTTAATTTTCTTTATTTTTTCTATGTTTCTTTATTTTTTCTATGTTTCTTTTTCTCTACTTTTTCTCTACTTTTTCTAACCTTTGGTCAGAATTTATTATAAAAATCGGGCCATTAATTATTTTTATATACATTAATTTTAATGCCTTTGCAGTGAAGTGACCCTATATGAATGAGAAAAAGATTGATGAGTCTTTACTCAAAAGTAAAGGATTTCTGCCTCAGAGGCAGGAAAACATGGTTTCAATGCGAATTAAAGCTACTGGCGGCAGGGTTGACGCAGAAAAACTGCGTGCAATTGCTGATGCTGCCGAGAAATACGGACATGGATATATCCACATAACCTCGAGGCAAGGAATTGAGATCCCTTTTGTCAAACTCGAAGAGGCTGAAGAAGCAAGTTTTGAACTTGAGAAGCAGGAAGTTTTGAGGGGCTCGGCTGGAAAGCGGGTAAGGGCGGTAGTTGCCTGCCAGGGGAACGAGATTTGCAGATTTGGGTTGATCGACTGCCAGCAAATAGCACACAGGATAGATGAAAAATATGTAGGGGAAACTGTTCCCAAAAAACTCAAGATTGCAGTGACAGGCTGCCCTTCTGCCTGCGTAAAACCCCAGGATACCGATTTTGGAGTAATGGGTACGACAAGACCACAAATTATCGAAGAAAACTGTGTTGGCTGCAAGCGCTGTGAAAAAGCATGTAAAATGGAAGCAATAAAAGTTCTCGATGATAAAGCCTGCATAGACCGGGAAAAGTGCATCCTTTGCGGGTTATGTATAGCAGCCTGCAGGAAAGATGCGCTAAGAGCGGAAAAAACCGGATGCACGATTTTTGTCGGAGGCAAGCTTGGACGCAAGCCAAAACACGGGATAAAGCTTCTTGAGCTTGCAGACGAGGAGCAGCTTTTCTCAATCCTTGAAAAAACCTTTGAGTACTACAGGAGAGAAGGCCTTGATGGAGAAAGGTTCGGAGATCTTCTTGACAGGCTGGGATTTGAAAAATATAGGGAAGAAGTCCTTCCCTGAAACTTCCTTCCCACTTCTCAGTTTTTCTCCAAGCTTCCAGAATATCTCCAAACTTCCAGCTTTTCTCTAAGCTTCCAGAATATATCCAAACTTCCGGATTTTCTCCGAACTTTCAGATTCCTCGAGTTTTCAGATTTTCTCAGATTTTTTGAAAATCTGCCTGAAAGCTGCCTGGACGAAAAAAACTGAAATTTCACCTGCCTGTAGACTCTGCCCGCTTAACTTGTCGGCCTGGCTCGGATTGCAAGCCAGGCTATTATCGCCCCCAGCCCGAGAATGAGTGCAATAAAACGTATAGGCTCTCCCACGAAGGGAATTTCATATACGATTGCAAATATAACTGCCCCTACAAGATAGTAGACCATTTTTCCGGCGTCCTTTTTTAATATTTTATTGTAGATTACCTCGCCTGCAAGCAGTTTCACGGGCACTGTCGCGATAAGCAGCCCAAGTGCAAGGAGCAGGAATATCAGGACAGAAAGGGTCCACCCGAAGATAGTAAAAAGCAGGATTATCGAGAGAATCGGAAGGAAAATCAGAGCAAAGAATCCCAGTAATCCGGTTTTCAAAGGTGAATCTTTTACGAGTTCGGCAACCCCGCTTACAAAACCCGGGAAAAGGTAAATAAGAATCAGGCCCAGAGCCAGGGATGCAAGCAGCCCGATTATAAAAGAGAAAACGCTAAACCCTTCGGCAGCACTTTCATATTGCTCTTCCGTCGCATTTACCTGCGTAACGTTTACGTTTCCGCCTACCTTATTTTCCAGATCCGACGGGTAATTATCGGCCTGCAGGCTGAGATTCCCTTTAAGCTCAAAGTTGTCGCCGGTTCTCAGGGTACCTGTTGAAACGTCCCCATTCCCGTTAACGGTTCCGTCAAGCGTTACTTCGCCTCCGCCCAGCAGGATATCCCCTTCAACCACGCTGTCTCGGGAAAGGAAAATCTGGCCGCCGACTGCTGCCACGTCTCCACCTACATTCCCGTTTACCCTGATTAAACCGCCGGCTGCGATAATATTTCCTGAAACGTCTCCATTAACAATCAGTTCCCCGCCTGCACCTATAAAATCGTCTCCGGTGTTTCCGTTTATCTCAAGCCGGGATCCTGCAAGCACCAGATCGCCCTGAATGTCCTGGTCAATCTGAAGGTTCTCTCCACCCCCAAAAGCGTTTCCTGAGCTCGTATGTTTAAGAATATCTTCATCGGCCGCTCCTGCTGAATAAGGCAGTGAAACAAAAAGAATAATAAATAAAATAAGACCTGATATCAGTTTCTTTTTCATAAACTAGCCCTCTTTACTATTAACTTACTGCTTAATTTTGCACTTAATTGTCCCATTTAATTAAAGAACATTTCTAAAAATTATATGTGAATTAATAGAAACTCAACCCAAAAAGATAAAGTAAAGGAAAGTTTCAGCAAAATTGACATGGTATAAAATTGACATCGTATAAATTACATAACCCCTTCAGTAACGTACATGCACTCCAGTAATATACATGCCTTCGGGTACTTGCCGAAAGCGGCGTGGGTTTTTGCCAGATATTACTATGGTTTGGAAGCTTTGTCAGTTATTAACCAGTTATTATAATTAATCCGAAGATTTTACCAGGAATTACTATGGATTCTGGCAGTATCGTACCTCAGTCTGCCTGATTTTTCTTCTGCCGGATAACCCATTGCAATAATCGAAAACGGAGCTATATGATCCGGAATATTTAGCAAACTCCTGACTTCCCGAACCATCTTTTCAGCAGGATAAACCCCTATCCAGACGGCCCCAAGTCCGAGATCGTGGGCAGCAAGCAACATATTCTGGCTCGCAGCTGAGCAGTCCTGAATCCAGAAGTCCTTAAATTTAGGAACGCTCTGGTCCCCGCAGACAAGAACTGCAGCTGGAGTATCCTTCAGCATTTTCGCATATGGATGTACCTCTGAGATTTTTTCGAGGACGTCGTGTCGGTCAATTATAACGAAATGCCAGGGCTGTTCATCTCCTGCGGACGGTGCATTCATTCCGGCTTTCAGGACATTTTCGATCACATCCCGGTTTACCGGGTCCGGCAAATATTTTCGGATACTTCTTCTGGTTAAAATTGCATCCATCGTTTCCATAAAATTCCCCCAATTAATAATGTTTTTTTATAGTGGATAAACTTCCCAATTAGGAAGTATTGTATTAAAGAGACATATAATTTTCAATGCATATAATTTAGTTAGATTTCACAAAATGGACATACCAGGCTTACAAAAGTTTTTTAAAGAGAAACATAGAGAGTACCCAATGAAAAGCGAGTGAGGCTTTATGTTGCTTACTCTAAGAACACTTAAAAAATAATAGACGGAATGTTGCGGAAGGTGGCACCGAAAAACTTGACACATATGTATTTAATTTGAGAGGGGATGACATAACTACTACGTATATTCCAGTGATACCTTATAACTCGCCACCTGTACTGGAAACCGTCTCAGCGCAGCTATTGCAGCAAATACTGGATATGGGGTCTAAAGATGAAAATAATAAGTATGTTGTTTATACTGCTAACGTTAATTGCAACTGCATGTGTGGCACAGGCCGGTGAGAGTATTACATTTACCACTACGGGTTCGACATTCAAACCCATAATCGAGGTCACAGGTGAGCCGGAAATATTGTGGGTTTTTGGTGACGGAAGTACTTCCAAATCAACGACACCTGGTGTAGATTTCGGGTCAGCTGCGGTGCGAACAAATACATTAGTTGTGACTCCGTGGAGTGCAGTCACCGAAATAAATCTCGGGTATGCTGGTAAAGATGGGGGTGTAGCTCCCGGACCTGATACAATACTGAGCCAGCCGCAACAAAATGTAATAGCCGTCGATGGATTGGAGAATGTGAATCAATCCCTTAGAACCTGGGCGTCCTGTGATAATCCGATCACATCATTAAATTTCAATAACTTCACAAACCTTACAACTATTGAATGCTTCTGGTGCACAGAATTAACGAATATCACACTGGAAAATGTGCCATTACTTACGAGATTATGTGTCGAAGCATGCGATTTAACCGCAGTTGACCTGTCAGGCGCTCCTCAACTGGCAGATTTGCGGCTTTCGAACCAGGATAATCTGATTGCGATAAACTGGCCTGCGACGATAAACAACTGGCATATCTGTTGTCACTCGAACCCCACATTAACCACTGAAATTCCGGTTAACCGCTGCCCACAATTGGTAGAGTTGATGATACAGAATACAAACCAGAGCCGGGAGTTCCACCCATGTTCAACAAAACTGAGAACCGTATATGCAAATGATAACAGATTTATATCTGCGAATTTATCCGGCTGCTTTCCCGAAGGGCGTTCAGCCACTATAAGATTGCAGGATAATGCATTGACCGGTATAAATATTGCGAACGACCCAGGGATTTATTCCCTGAATCTATACAACAATTCACTGAATCAAACCGCAGTAGATGATGTCTTGCAGGTTCTGGAGTCATATGGCACGTCGGGTAGGATTTTAAATATAGCCTCAAACGCAGCGCCGTCAGCAGCCGGTATAGCAAATGCATGTGACCTGCTCAACCGCTCGTGGACTGTCACTCTTACGCCGCCGGCTGATATGATAATATTGAATGAAGCGACCCATATCATGCCGAACGGAACAACAATGCGCGCTGGGACAGGTGAACGTACGCTGGCCGATATACGCTCAGCTCTGGTTAACACGCCCTCAGCCAGAATACTCAATAACGTATCTATTATTCCCACGTCGGGCGAAATAGATATTATCGTAACCCAGTGGGATTACACGAAAAAAGTATGGAGTGAATCTTCGAAAACACACGATGTCACCACACGACATTTAATCGGTGACTTTCCGGCAAATACCGCAATCCGAATACTCAGGGACGGCGTGGATTACGAAGTCGTGGTAAGTAATGAAACTGGTTATATTGACTGGACATATACCGGCGGCTATGGTAAACATGAGTTTGAAGCCGTTGCGGGTGATGAGGTGCCGCTGACAGTTACAGGCCACACCGGTCCGACCATTGTAAGCGAGGATATGGAAAATGCCGGGGTTTCGCAAGTTAGCGGTTCAAACTTCTCTAATTTATCTAAAAGCAATAGCGGTACAGTCAACTGCGGCTATACACTGACTTCGATCACGATTACAGCGCTTGGTGCAGCCGGAATATTGAGGTATCTTTTTCAGTTAAGGAAATGAGAAATCCGGCAATGCCGTTAGGGTGCGGCGGGGAGTGCCAGTTTTTTTGCACTTCCTGTAACCTCTGTTTGCTGGCTCCAAGTGGACAGAATAATTAGAGAAACGAGACCTCCGGAATATTTGCCAGGCCGACATAAAAATTCCAGACATATTCTCAAAACCCCTTACAGTCGATCTGCGTAACGTAAAGCAGTGCCCACTTCTTATTTTTTGCATTCTCCAGAAGCAATTTAATATTTAACCTGCTGTTCTCCCTGATCAGCATTTGAATGTGATCATCACCTTTCAAACACTTTCAGGCTAATTTTTTGATTTCTTTAAGAAAGAACCCAATTTTATAAATAAAACTAAAATTAGAATGAGAACATGGTAGAATTGGAAAAAATCAATTGAATAAATCGATACTATCAGACACCATAAACAATAAAATGAACCTACAACTAAAAATATTATTAAATAAATATAACTGAACAAATTAAAGAACGAGGTATTTTTATCCGGAGAATTTGGCAAAAACCAGAAAATCATAAAAAGTATCACCAGGTCTGCGAATAATACGAATTGGCTTGCTGGATCAACTGGAAAAAAAGGTGTTAAAAGACCCCATAAACAATAAAGTGAGCCTATAAGTAAAAACATTATCAAAAAACCGAAACCGTCCAGAATAAATAAAGAAGTATTTTCATCTATATTCTTTGACCTGAGCCGGTAAGATACAATAAAAAGAAGTATTAACAGGACTGCAAATAATTCAAATTGACTTGCCGGATCGACCGGGAAAAAAGGTAATAACTCAAATGAGTCTGAGATTTTAGCATCTCCCTAATTTTTATCGATACGTTATCCCCTAAATAATACAAATACTTTTCTACTTTTGCTAGGAGATTGGTAAGTTCGGATCAGTGATTTTTCAGGTTACATGTTATTTCTTAGAAAAACCGCCAGCCTTCCCGGTGTGCCGAATTTAAATCTAGATAGACGATAGTGTTTTGGGATATTAGTGCTGAGCCGCTGTTAGAATATCCCCGACGCCCGCCTTGCCAATATTACATAATCCAGAACAACCTGAATCAAAAGGCACAGGCAAACGGAAGAAAAAATAAGTAAAAAATAAATAAAAAATGAGAATAGTAAAGGAAAAATTTACTGGAATTTCAGTAAATGAAATTTACATAAACCGTTCAAATCTTTCCTTTCTTGCTTTACAGATCGGACAGACCCCTGGAGGTTCGTCCATGGCACAGAGATATCCGCAAACTTTACATCTCCATACCGGTTTTGAAAGTTCCCCTGAAAATTCCATAGTTTCCATCATCTCGGCTCTTTTCTTTTCTTCAGCTAATTCAGCGTCTCTCTGTTCTTTCGAAGGGCGCCTTTCCGGAATCGGTTCCACGCTTCTTTCGCCCCGGATAACCTCGTCCGAAACATAAAGCGCACAGTAACAGGCTCCGTAATCGTTCAGATCGGGGTCTCTATAGTAGCAGGGACAGACAATATCCAGGTCTTCCACCAGATTATTAGCAGAAAGCCTGCAAGGGCAGGACCAGTAGCCGTACCGCCTCTCGTTGGCGAGCAGCCCCCTTACAAGATCCTTTGTGAACTCAACGTCAGGGTTGAGGTGATATCCCGACTTTTCAACCTGGTAATTCAAACGTTTGTAGACTTTGTCCACCAGTTCATCTGTTATGCCTTCTTCGGCGGCTTCCTCTTCTTTCAGCCTAATTCCCCCTTAAAAAACTTTTTTAGAAAAAGTTTTATCAAAAACCGAAACTTTTTCCTTCAACTCAAATCCCCTTTAAAACCCAAGAGCTTCACGGATTTGTTTTTCCTTAAAACCCACAATCGCCTTTTCCCCGTTTATAACAGTTGTCGGGAAAGAAACTGAAGGATTGAAGCGTCTTAACTCCTCGACAGCCTTATCTTCGTCTTCTCCATCAAGCTTATCCACGTATACAAAATCGAAATCCACACCAAGATCAGTAAGTAGCTTCTTTGTCTTTTTACACCATACACAGGTGCTAAGGCCATACATTACAACCTTACCCCTGTCAATTCCGGAAATGTGATTTCCTTGCTCCTTATCCAGAGTAGATATATCCATAGATTAACCCCCGGTCACGAAGTAAAGTTATGGCAGTACGCCTATGAGTACTTTGCTTCGAAAACGCGTTTAATCCCTGAGCCTGCCGGAAAATTAAGCCCTGGCAGGCTGCAAGTTTTGTAAATTACTTATGAGAAAATATAGACTAAAGTATATAAAATTTGGACATACTTATAAAGGTACAAGCAAATCTCCGGAAAGGAAATTGACAATAAAACAGCAAATTAATAATAAAACAGGAAATGCAGGGTGTATTCCCTGCCTTCTTAAAAAACTCGGATACCAATTCAAATACTAATTTAAATACTAATTTGCCGTTGTGCGGGCTCAGGCTTAAATAACAATTTACACTGTACGGTTTCAGATATCCGGCAACGGGCATTCAATTGAAGGTATCCGGCTGATTCTTATTTTATCAGGCCCATCCGCACGTACCAGTCGTAATCATGGGCAAACCGCTCTTTATTGGACTGTGCAAGCTGGCAGAAATATGCTGCGGTCTGGCGATGCATTTCATCCTGCTCCGGATATTTAATTTCTCCGCGGATTGACTTTACCAGCTTCTTACCAAGTTCTTCGGCAGATCCCGCAGCCTGCTGGGGTGCAGCCGGGTTTCCCACCATTGTAACGCCAAGACCTCCGACAACAGTAACGCCAAGATTCATGAGCACACTGTTCATGTATTCTACTACCACATCCGCCTTGTTTCCTCCTGCCGTGGATACCGAGCACCCGAATTTTCCGGCCAGCATCTGGCAGTGGATAGCATCCGAAAGCCGGTCAAAGAAGGCTTTCATGGGGGCCGGGACCGAATTAATATAGTTTGGGGCGCCAAGGACAATTCCATCGGAATTCAGAATCCTGTCAAAAAGCTCCTCGAAATCGTCGAGCTGGGGGCACTCCCCGGTCGCATAACAGGTTCCGCAGCCTGTACAATACTCTATATGCAATTTATAGAGATCTATCAGTTCGGTTTCTGCTCCTTCGGATTCGGCACCTTTGAGCACGGGTTTTACCAGTTGAAGGGTATTACTTTCGTTCCCTCTCGGGCTTGCATTGATTCCAAGAATTTTCATGATCATCGCCTTGATTAATAGATACAGGATTATCGCATATACAGAATAAACGTGTTACCTTTTATCTTTTTCAGGTGTGCTGGTCTGAGCTGTCGGGCTCCTTTTTCCTCTCACCAGGGATGCGAAAACTCCGAGAATGCAAAAGGCCGTAAACAGGATAAAAGCATAGTGCAGGCTTAAAACAAACTGGGGGTAGTAGGCTGGTGTGATCTGTACGGGGCCGATAATAATCGCAAAAATCATCATTGCGATACCCATTGAGAGCATCTGGCCAAGGAGCCGCATAGTCCCGTTCATCCCGGATGCGACGCCGTAGAATCTCCTATCTACCGAACTCATGATTGCATTCGTATTCGGGGATGAGAAAAGCCCGAAACCTACACCAAGGATAATCAGGATGACAACCAGATACCAGATAGGAGTTGTTTCTGTAAGGAAAATGAGAAGGAAGAGCCCAAGCGCAGTAAATGCCATTCCTGCCGATGCAACAATCCGCGGTTCAATCCTGTCCGAGAGCCGGCCGGCAACTGGCGAAATCATGGCCATGACAATCGGCTGCACTATCAGGATACTCCCCGCATGCCCGGGCGTGAAGCCTTTAGTGTATTGCAGGTCGAGGCTTAAGAGAAAGGTCACTGCGAAAGTCGCGCTGTAATTGATGAGTGCAGATAGATTCGAAAAGGCAAAAATTCGATTTTTTGTCAGAAGTGTAATATCAAGAACGGGAGAAGGTATTCTCATCTCATACAGAGCAAAAATAATAATCCCGAGAATTCCCATGGCTATCAGGGCAGCCCCTTTAAAATCCGGGAGAACTGAGAACCCGTACATGACTGCAACTACCGCTGCACCATATATGATTGACCCTGTCAGGTCGAACTTCTCTCCCCTGCACTCAGCCCATTCACCTTTAATCTTCCACAGGATCAGGAGAATTGTTATAATACCTATAGGGACATTTACGAAAAAGATGCTCCTCCAGCCAAGGTACTGTGTCATCGCACCTCCAAGTAAGGGACCAATGGAAAGCCCGATGTAAACTGCAGTAATATAAATACCAAGAGCTTTCCCACGCTCACCGGGCGGGAAGACCGATGTAACGATAGCGACGCCTGTCCCGAAGATCATGGCACTCCCAATACCCTGGATAACCCGTACTCCAATCAACATTTCCGTTGAGGAAACCATAGTCATAATTAAAGATGAAAGGCTGAAAATCGTAATACCGTAGAGGAAAATCTTTTTCCTTCCGTAAATGTCTGCGATCTTTCCGAACGGGACAAGAAACAGGGCTGAAGAAAGGAGATAAGCAGTCGCAACCCACGAAAGGGCGATCGCATCCATGTGAAACTCCGCCCCAAGTACAGGCAGGGCAATGTTTACTGCCGAACCGTCAAAAGGGGTAATAAATCCCGCAAGTATCGCAATAAGGAGCACAACCTGTTTCCCTGTGCCGACAACAGGAACATCAGGAGTGTGGCAGATTTCCGGGACTCCAGTAAATGATCCGGCGTTATTTTTTTCTTTTTCCATGTATATCACTGATCAAAAAGATCATAGTCTGCAGTCTGCAGTGTCAGGAAAATCGCAACCGATTTTGTGCAGGATAGGTTTTTCAGGATAATACTCCTTATAATACCTTTCCTCAGCGTCGTTGACTAATCGACATTTAGTATAACTTATTTCTTATTAAACATTATACCATTCAGCCGCAAACGTTGGACCGCTTGACCACGCCGTTGCCAGGGTTTTTTGATCAAACCTTTTTTTAAAAGGTTTGCGTTGCGCCGTTTTATCACTCGCTTATCGGGGTTTTCGATCAAACCTTTTTTGAAAAGGTTTGCGATCAAGCATTTTTTTAAAAGGTTTGCGTTGCGCCGTTTGATCCCGCCGCTTCCAGGGGTTTTTGATCAAACTTTTTTTGAAAAAGTTTGCGGTCAAGCCTTTTCAAAAAAGGTTGTGAAACTCGGACGAGACCGGACTCGGCTGAGGCTTCACTTCAGGAATTTTAAAGTTCGATTTTTTCGCAGGTTTTTCTCGACCAGACGCTCACTTACTGGAGCCAGTTGTAGAGCCTGTAAAGGGAAGGTCTTTGCGAGGGAATTTTTTGTGTGAAAAAGACTTTTTTAAACTTAATTCGAGGATCTGGAGGTTATAGGAAATAAAAAGCAGGAGGGGTAAAGCTACAAATATTAAAGTGACATCGTGCAGGATTGGGTTACTTATAAAGTTTGTCCCGGAATTCCAGAGCGCCAGAAACGGCCTGTGGAAAAGATAAATGCAATACGAAGCTGTAGCGATATGTGTAAGGGAAGGGCTCAAGGAATCTGAGAATTTGTCATTGATAAACTTCATTGCAAACCTGTATTCCAGAACACAGAACATTATTATGAATACGTTAAGAAATAAAGAATCAATAATAAATTTCAAGGTAACGTACCCCAGGCCCAGTGAATTTGCTATACTCCTTAACATCGATACAACCAGGGAAGACCCTACAGTACCACTACCTGCAGATTCAATGGTTAAAGAGACTTTCGGGTCCAGGAGAAGGGCTGTTCTTGAGCCCAGAACAATAACCAGTACGAATATGACTGGAAGGGTTGCAAGAATTATCTGGACGAAAGGAATTTTCATGATCACTGTCACTGGCTTTTCAAACAGTCTTTCTTTACAGGTAAGGATTCCAAACACGAATATCGGGAAAAACATAAAAAAACGGTGATCAATAACGTTAAAAGTTCTTGAGATTAATATAAACCCGAGAAATACAAGAGAAGAGTGAAATAAAAGCTGTTTTGAATTTTTTGAGAACATAATGATGAATGGGTAAATTGTATAGAAAACAATAATTAAACCAATAAAGTATAATGTCAACATTGGAGATGCATAAGCTGGAGCAAGGAAAATTTGTAATCCCAGCATATGCATGATTATATTCTGAAAACTAAATGCCTGTTCAGCGTTGGGGAATACAAAGCCTGAGTTTAACCCTGGAGCAAATATAAAAAACACAAGCATAAAAGTGCCAATAGCGTCCCAGTATAGAGGGAAAATTCTCAGGAGCCTTTTCCTGTAGAAATATAATACGTCGTGGAATGAGGGTATTGAGTGATTATTATAATATAATAAATATCCACTCATAAAAATAAAAGTCCCAGACCCATGTTCGCTAAATATGGATCAACGGCATAGAGGGCTAATTTGCTGCAAGTAGAAGATAAAAAGTTGCTTAAGTGGGCTGGAATAATCATTGCTATCGCTAAAGCCCTCAGGAAATCAAATGCAATTATTTTGTTTTTCATAATCTCAACTCCATAAATGAAATCTCAAATATATGTGAATCGGCTTCTCTAGCACCTGCTTACTCAAGACCTGACTCACAAAATAACTTTTATAATAATTATAATTGTGTTAAAAATGCATCAATATTTTTTATATATATAAACTCTGTGGTTTTTTTATCGACTTCTCTACATAATTATTAATTAAGTACAAAATTTTTATACTTATATTATTCTTAAAAACCTCCTTTTTCCGCAGGACTTTCTATCTCATTTTACGCGGGCATCCAGGGTTCTGAAGCTTATTTTTATCACTACTAAAAATTATGCGAAAGATTGTCGCAGGTAAAATTAGAGTTCGCAGGTGAGGTAAAGAAATTAATAATTCTTTTAAAGTAAAAGAGAAACTTATTAAAGCAAAAAAGAAGGTTTATTGAAATAAAAGGAAAATTTATTAAAAAATATTAAAATAAAAATTTATAGAGAAATGCCTGTATTATAGAGAGTTCCCAGAAAAGTAAGAAGGACAAAAGACGTGGCAAGGTACCAGAACTCCCACAGGAGTGCAGCAAAAGCTGATTTCTTAAAATCCAGCTTATGGATTAACTGGCCTCCCCGGGTTATAAGGTATGCACCATATAGGGTGAATATAAGGCTGAAATCGACCGGGATAATCTTGAGCTCGATTGCCAGGACAGGAATCGTGACAAACAGGTTTGCTGCGTATGAATATGATAGAATCTGGAGGGATTTCTGGTAGATGGCTTTCCCTCCTAACACCTTAAATAATCCGTGTAAAACCGCACTATCGATAAAAAGCCGCATGATAAAAACAAACAGGAACCCGGCAAAAAAGAAGGGGAGAGCTCCCCAGGTGATCTGTTCTCTCATAAGTATTGTTCCCGGGATCAGGCTGCATACGAGAGCGAAAACTACCGCATTGAAAAAATCCTTTTCTGTGGACACCCGCTTGAAAAAAGCTGAAGGTTGTAACAGGATATCTGCAAATATATTCACGAAGACCATGGTAAAACCTGAAATATTAATTCCTGAAAACAACTATGGTAAAAAAGTATAAGAGTCTTTGTGTGTATAAGAATTTCCCTATTGAGGCAATCTGACCACTTCAGATAATATCTCGAAATAAAAGAGTCTTTTAAAGCTTCTTAGTATCTCTCAACTCAAAAAATAAAAAATGTATTTCCGGTGCTAATACGGCCCCGAATTTTACTTTTGAAAAAAGTTATATTTTTCTTAATTCTGCCGTTTCTCACCAGATTTTCTACAGCTTGCTCTTCTCCCCTGAAGTTTATTCTTCTCCCATTTCTTTTCTGAATTCTATGTAGTCTCTCTCGACTTCTTCAAGTTCGTATTCCATTTTATCCCCCCGTCTTCGATTATGATAACAGTAATTTATTTTTGCCTTTGTTTATTAACAAAAGCTATTTCTCTGAATTTACCTTAGTCCCCATTTTGAAAAATGCTCTTCATTTATATAAAGTTTTCCGTTAACCTGAGTATCTTCCTGCTGACTGCCATAAGTTGACATTTCTTAATCTTATTTATTATACTGTATGAGGGTGGTAAGATATTTTTAAATGAAAGATAGGTGTTTTCTGTCTTCATGCGTAAAAGCTCAAAACCTGAACTCATTGTGGGGATCAGAAACCTTTCAGGGCTTGAAGCCTGCTCAGGATATGCGGACGCGGTTTATTTTTCAACCGACAGGCTCAGCCTCAGGGCTAAAGCAAAAGAAATCACTCTGGAAACCCTTAGCGATTTTGTTTCTGAGGTAAAAGCCAGAGGGTTGAAGGCTTATCTGGCTGTAAACTCGACAGTAAATGAAGAAAGACTCGGCGATGCATCGGATGTGATAACTGCAGCTTCGAATGCAGGAGTAGACGCAGTTATTGCCTGGGATCCGGCCATAATTCTCAGGGCACGGAAAGCCGGGCTTCGAATTCATATCTCTACGCAGGCAAATGTTACCAACCATGAAACTGCAAATTTCTACAGAGATCTCGGGGCAGAACGGATTGTGCTTTCGAGAGAGCTTTCCCTTGAAGAAATAAGAAAAATAAGCCAGCGCACTGAAGTAGAAATCGAAAATTTCGTTCACGGGGCAATGTGCATGGCAGTCTCAGGCCGATGCCACCTCTCGGCTTACGCTCTCGGAAAATCCGGAAACTGCGGGGAATGCACCCAGCCCTGCCGCTGGGAATGGGAACTTCACGGGGAAAACGGGCTTGTCGCAATAAGCCTTGGAAAGTACCTTCTCAGTGCAAAAGATCTCTGTATGATAGGGCACATTCCCGAGCTTCTTGAAGCTGGCATAACTGCCTTTAAAGTGGAAGGGCGGCTGCGGGATCCTGGCTACCTTGAAACGGTTTCCCGCTGTTACAGAGAGGCGATTGACGCCTGTAGAGAAGGAAACTATACTCCTGAAAAAATAGAATCCTGGAGATGCGCACTTGCTTCGGTCTATAACAGGGGCTTTTCTACTGGCTTCTACTTTGGGGTTCCGGGCCTTGAGGGCTTTTCTCCAGAAAAAGATATGAATGCCTCGGAAAAGCAACGCAGGGCTGCCGGAGTGATCGAGAATTATTATCCAGAACAACAGGCTGCAGCCGTCAGGCTTCTTGAGGAAGGGCTTACAGTCGGAGATGAAGTGATAATTGAAGGGAATACCACTTATTTGAGGCAGCGAGTCCGTTCCCTGAAGAAAAAAGGCGAACTTCTTGAAAGGGTTAAAAAAGGAGAAATGGTTGGCCTCGCCGTTGACGGGCCAGTTCGCAGAAATGACAGGATTTTCATAATATAACTACAGCAAATAAAATTTTATAATTAAACACAGAATCCTGCGATTATGTAGCTGTTACGGATAAAATAATAAAACGCTGTAATTGCAATATAAAATATTGCAATTAAAAAACTAAAATATTACAATTAAAAATTAAAATACTAAAATTAAAAAACTAAAATATTACAATTAAAATAATAAAACAGTATCTATATATTGGATTCTTCCTATACGGATAACTGGCCAGCGGAAAGAAGAAATCACAGGAAAGAATTGCTATATGAATCGTTGTATATTGTCCGATAATACCCTTAATCGGCTGGATACCCTTTTATCGGATAAATAACCTTGTCTGTTAACTCTGATCGGCGGGCCGAACCTTCATCCTGGTAAACGGCAGCCGATTAATTACCGATCCTCAGATCGATAAAAAACTTTTGATTAAGATTATTCTTTACAAGCAATATTCTTTACAAGCAATATTCTTACAAGCAATTCTCTGACCGATAAACATTCCTCTTCCGCAATAGGGACAGGTAAGGATTAACTTCCTGACTGAGTGAGGATAGTATTCCTGTTTATCCCGGAGCCAGTAGTAAAGGTGATACTTTGATAAGCGTCAACGAAATGGGATCATACGTCATCGAAGAGATGCTCGACTGGAGCGAAGACCTGAAAACTGAAGTACTCAAGCTCGAAAACGGGGCTACGGTTATCGACTGTGGAGTTAAAGCCGAGGGCGGATATGAAGCCGGAATGTACCTGGCAAGGCTCTGCCTGGCCGACCTTGCTGACCTCAAATATACTACTTTTGACCTGAAAGGCCTTAAGTGGCCTGCCATCCAGGTAGCAACTGACAATCCTGTCATTGCCTGTATGGCTTCCCAGTACGCAGGCTGGAGAATCTCGGTAGGCAGTTACTTCGGAATGGGCTCGGGCCCTGCACGTGCCCTCGGCTTAAAACCTAAAGAGCTCTATGAGGAAATCGGGTATGAGGATGACTTCGAAGCTGCAGTCCTTGTCCTGGAATCCGATAAGCTCCCTGATGAGAAAGTTGTGGAATACATTGCAAAACACTGCAGCGTAGACCCCGAAAACGTAATGATTGCTGTTGCTCCTACAGCCTCTATTGCTGGTTCTGTCCAGATCTCGGCCCGTGTTGTAGAAACCGGGATCCACAAGTTCGAATCCATCGGTTTTGATATCAACTGCATTAAAAGCGGATACGGCATTGCCCCAATTGCTCCTGTTGTCGGAAACGATGTGCAGTGCATGGGCTCGACCAATGATTGTGTGATCTACTGTGGCGAAACCAATTATACGGTCCGCTTCGATGGGGAACTGGCCGACCTTGAGGAATTCGTAAAGAAAGTGCCTTCCAAAACCTCCGGGGACTTCGGAAAGCCTTTCTATCAGACCTTCAAAGAAGCAAACTTTGACTTCTTCAAGGTTGATGCAGGCATGTTCGCCCCTGCAAGGCTTACGGTAAACGACCTTAAGAGCACAAAAACCATTTCCAGCGGCGGGCTCTATCCGGAAATCCTGCTTCAGTCCTTCGGAATCAGGCAGGTTTAAAGGGCGAATGCCCTTTTTAATTATTTTTATCTTTTGTAACTTTGTTTTAATATTACGTTTCAGTTTTTAATTTATTTTTACCCTTTGTATTAATTCTCTTTTTTAATCTTCTTTTAATTCTCTTCTTTAATCTTCTTTTAATTCTCTTTTTTAAGTTTGTTTTTAATTTCGGATTTCTAAAATTTTTATTTTTTTCGATTTTATATTCCTTTCGAGAAATCTCTTTTTTTCCCGGACCTTTCTTAATAAACTGTGTTAACATCATTTATTTAACGAATGTCTCCAATCTTACTGTAGAAATACAATGCTCTAAGAAATGCTAAAAAAAAGATTTTATTGAAAGCCTAAGGAGAGAATTTAGTGCCAATAATAAACACCTCACAGGGAGTAGGAGGCATCCTGAACAGTTTCAGGGGCCTTGTCGAAGGCGCAGAGAAGATTACTTTTGTGGGAACTCCAGGGTTCTGCACCCCTTTTGCCGAACTTCTAGGTTTTGTAGTCCGGGATCGGGAGCTTGCTTTCATTTCCAGCCTGGACTTTGAGAAAGCCAGGTCCATCTTCATGGATTACGAAGGCATGCAGCTTGGGGAACTTACAGATGCGCACGCTGATGTTGTTGTCCTGCTGGGCGGGCTTGCGATGCCAAGGATCGGGATAAGCCCTGAAAAAGCAAAAGAAGTTGCCAGAGAAATCCTTGAAGGCTCGGAGAAAGGAAGAATTATCGGAGTCTGCTTCCAGTCGTCGTTCATGCAGCAGAAATGGGATGAAATAATTAACTTTGATCATATCATCAACTCCGACCTGGCGGTTGAGGTGCTGGAAACCTGAATTTTCCTGAGCTGATTTCAGGAATTCCTGAAGCTTCCGGGCAGAAAGAAGCCCTTTCTTTCCCTTTCTATTTTTCAGATTTTGTAAATTTTTAATGGGATACAATTATATCTGATCCTAACTTATGAAATATGATAATTATGGAGAAAGCTGCTAAAGAAATCAGGGAATTAAAGGGCTTCTTGCCCAGATCCATTGTGTATGCCGGACAGATAAATGAAGACTTTGCCGAAGGGATAGCAGGCTTTTATAAAGCCGTCTGGGAGGAAAGGGAAGGTGGGCTTTCTGCAAAACAGAAGCATCTCATGGTCTTTGCCATAGCTTGCTCCAGCAACAATATCCAGAGTGCGGTCAAAATCCTGGAGAGGCTTCAGAAATTCGGAGCCACACGAACCGAGATCAATGATGCCATGATGCTCGCGGCCTGGACAGGCGGAATCCAGAGTTTCACGGATTTCAGTGCAGCAGTACTTAAAGAAATGGAGAGATTGGGCTATTAAACTTATTGAAAAACTTTTTCTTAAGACTATTAAGTTTTTCTTAAGACTATTTTTCTTTAATTTTTCAAAAGATTCTATTTTTTTGGTATTTAATTTTATAATACTCAATTTAAAACTTTTTGATATACCAATACATTTATCAATA
Source organism: Methanosarcina sp. (assembly GCF_049706645.1). Taxonomy (GTDB): domain Archaea; phylum Halobacteriota; class Methanosarcinia; order Methanosarcinales; family Methanosarcinaceae; genus Methanosarcina. Next base: position 49,944 of record NZ_JBNAKP010000015.1, read on the forward strand.
AATATTCTCGATCATATTCATACATTCTACACAATCCTGAGGCCTGGCAAAAAATGGACTTTACAGATAGGAAAGTGAATGCTCCAAATAGAATGAACGCTCCAGTTCTTTTTAGAGAAGTTCAAAAAATGAATCAGATGTGGGTCTGGCTCATTGTTGCAATTCCTATCATTATTTCCTGGTATGGGGCTTACCAGCAACTGTTACTCGGCAAACCTTTCGGAAACAATCCTGCTCCTGACTGGATGATCCTGCTTTACTTTCTGATATTCGGGATTCTCTTTCCTATTTTTTTCTATTCCATAAAGCTGGTTACCGAAGTCAGGAAGGACGGGCTATCTGTCCGCTTTTACCCTTTTCATCTCTCTTTCAAAACCTTTCCGTTTGAGACTGTCCGAAATTACGAAGTCCGGACTTACAACCCTCTCAGGGATTACGGGGGCTGGGGTATACGTTATGGGCCTAAAGGAAAAGCCTATACTACAGCAGGTAACAGGGGCGTACTTTTTGAATTTGCCGACGGGAAAAAGATTAAAAAGCTAATGATTGGATCACAGATCCCGGAAAAATTCGCAGAAGCCGTCAGAAGGGGCATTAAAAGGTAACCTCTTAAAATTCCCGCAAGAAGTATTAAAAAGTCGCTGGAAAAGGACGACAAAAGTTTTGTTTTTATCATTCCATCCTATCCACTCAGTGCCGTTTAAACCACTTTTCCGTCTATTTTATGAATATTTTATAATCTATTACAAATTTTATTAAAGCCTGAATATTATTAAATTTTTAAATTAAAAGATATATACTATTTTCATTTTTTTCGGAAGGTTTATTTACTCAGTTTTTATAGAAAAAGTCAGGAATATTTTCTATGCAGGCCTTCGCCCAGGTGCCGAGTCGCTATACCGGTGTCTGAATAAAGCACTGTTACACGGTATACATTTCGGTCAGGTGTACAAAAAGGGAAGTAATCAGTCAGGTAGCTGTAAGATAGACTTCCAGCAGGGCTGAGGCGCCTGTTCGCCAGGCAATCGAAAGTGAATTTCCAGTCAAGGCATGTAGAGGTAAGGCACGTTTCAAGGAAGGGACTTTTATGGAACAGCCGAAAACATGTGTAATTTATCGGGAAGTACAGGATCTGCATAACAATTTTTTCCTTGTTTCTGTCCTTTATCCTGCACTCCTGCTCTGGTATATCGAAATCCATAGCTTGGTCTTCGGAAAACCTTCCGGAGTCCATAACGTTCCTGGCACATACCTGTTTGTGCTCTGGGTTATCTTCGGGTTATTTTTTCCTCTTGTATTTTACTGTACAAAGCACATAACTGAGGTCAGAAGTGACGGAATCTACATTCGCCTGATACCCCTGGATCTTTCCTTTAAGAAGATTCCCTTCCATATAGTGGAAGAGTGCAAAATTAAGGTTTATGACCCTCTTACAGGAAAAGAATCTGATGTATTACAAGCTTCCAAAAAAGTTAACCCTGTTGTAACCCTGAAACTTATATCCGGAGAAAGAATGCTTATCAGCTCCAGAAAACCCGAAGAACTCTGCAGCGCAATCAAGCAGGCTGCAGCACAGTATTAAGAATTCCTGCTTTTCAGACCTGGTATTGAGAATTCCTGCTTTTCATATCCTGGTATTGAGAATTCCTGTTTTTCAGAGCCTTCACATTGCCGATATTTTAGTTTTTGAGCTTTCCCGAGCCCGAAGAATTCCTCAGGATTAACTGAAAATTTATATTTATAGAAGCTTAATAACTATTAGAGACCTCCGAAAAGTAAAGGGATGGGAGGTCTGTAACGGATAAACGGTTATTGGAACATGCAGCTAATCCTGGAACATGCAGCTAATCCTGGAACATACAGCTAAACTTTTTAAACCTGCTCGGGGGAAGAGGCATTAAAAGAGACAGGAGGAAAAATTTTTCACCGCAAGGAACGGAAGCCCTTTACAGGGAACATGCCGGAAAGCCTGTGATTGAACTTGAACTCAACAGCCTGATGCAGCTTTTTGATTCTTTTGACCCTGCTCCCTTCCGTGAAAAAGATCTTGATCCGGATGCGGAAGAGTATATTTACAATGCTGTAGATGAATTTCCCCTGAAAAAATCTCTTGAGATCATGATATACCTTCCTTCTGCGGACGTAAGTGCAGAAATCGACACTGACCTCAAAGAAGCTATAAGGAATCACTTTTCATACAAGAAACTCCTTACTGAAATTGATTTGAGGAGACTTCTTCAGCGGGGAAGAAGAAACCTAATAATAGCACTTTTCTTCCTGTTTTTGTGCCTTCTTACAATTCGGCTGTTTTCGACTTTCGAAGAAAGCCTCCTGAATACCCTGCTTTCCGAAGGTCTCCTTATAATCGGCTGGGTTGCCATGTGGGAACCGGTATATATTTTTCTCTATGGCTGGTGGCCTATTGTCCACAAACGTGATATTTACCAGAAAATCGTTGATATGGATGTATATATAGGAACAGGCTCGTCTGCAGGGGAGAGGAATTCCCACTATATTTTTACTTCAAAAAAGGAGCCCTAACATCTTTCTTAACGTCTTTTCAGTTTGGCCCGAAACCTAAAGCAAAAAAGCAATGTCTTATATAGAACTTGAAAACTGTTCTAATTAAGTTTAAAAGATTTTTTCTTTTAAACTCTTAACAGTATTTAATGCCTTAACGATTTCTTAAATCTTAAGAGTTCCTAAATCCTTAAGAATTTCAAAAATTGCAAAGACGGTTACGGAAGGTAGATGAAAAATGGTCTGGGGGATAGATTTTTCCCCTAAAGGCACTGATGCCCTTTACAGGGAACGAAACGGAAAACTCCTTATCGAACTTGAGCTGCACAGCATAATGCAAATTTTCAATTCTTTTGATCCTGCCCCTTTTCATGAAAAAGAGCTTGATCCGGAAGCGGAAGAATATATTTACAATACCGTTGGAGAGTTCCCTCTAAAAAAGCCCCTTGGAATCATGATATATGTCCCTCCTTCCGAAGTTGATAAAGAAACGGAGCATACTCTTAAGGAAGCAATCAGGAATCATTTTTCTTATAGAAAAGTTCTCACGGACATAGAACTGAGGAGGCTTCTTCAGCGGGGAAGAAGAAATATGACAATTGCAATCGTTTTCCTCTTTCTCTGCCTGCTTATAATCCGGCTCCTTTCAACTCTTGAAGGAAGCCTGGTAAATACCATGCTTTCCGAAGGCCTGACAATCATCGGCTGGGTTGCCATGTGGGAACCTGTGTATGTTTTCCTCTATGGTTGGTGGCCTGTTGTCCAAAAAAGAAATATTTACAGGAAAATTCTCAGCATGGATATAAGTGTCATACCTGGCTCCCCGGGCAAGGTAAAACTGACAGATTCCCGCTTTTCTCCGAATAAAAATTAACTGCAGGTTGCCGGCCTGAACTTTGCTGAGTAGTGATAACTGCGGGCTAGCAGTCTGTAATTTACCTGATAAATCTTTATTCAAAGATCCGGGCGTCCACAACCATATGCAGGACGCCTGGAGAATATTTCTTTATCCTGCGGGTCTCCAGGATCTCAACTTTCTTTCCCAGGGTGTATGCAGCTTTTCTTATCCTTTCCTGAGGCCTGGTTCTGGCAAGACTCTCCGGAACTGTCTCGTGGTAGTGCAGAATCCCGCCGCTTTTTTTCAGGGCTTTTATAGCCGGCCCGAGATAATGATGTGTTGTTCCAACGTATCCCATAAGCACACGGTCGGCTGTTCCTTCAGGGGTAACCTTCGAGCAGTCTCCGCAGATTGGGACAAAGATATCCTCTACTTTATTTAGCCTGATATTTTCCTTCAGGTAGGCAAAAGATTCAGGATTAATCTCGATCCCGGTAATTTTTTTCGGCCTGGAATGCACAGCCATGGGAATTGAAAAGTACCCTATCCCTGCGAACATATCCACTACGACTTCCCCTTCTCCGAACCTGCTCATCCGCTTTCTTTCTTCAAGGTTCCCTTTGGAGTACATCACCTTTGTTACATCCTGCTTAAAAAAACAGCCGTGCTCTTTGTGGAAGGTTTCGGTTCCGCTGCCTATAAGAAGCTCCCTTTTTGGCTGGCGGAACTGCCCTTCGATTCCAAAATCCCTTACAACGGTCCTGCACTTAGGGTACATGGAAAGAAGAGTTTCAGCTATCCTTGTTTTTTTATCTTCCAGAATTTCAGGGATGCCAACTATTATTATATCTCCCAGAATTTGCCAGCCTGCAGGGACACATGCAAGTTCGGTTTCGGAAAGAACGTCTTTGAGGTATTCTTTGAGGGACATGGGGGTTTTCAGGAATTCTGGGTCTTCCTGTTCAACTACAGGAAAATCTCCTACTTTTTCTCCTGCGGCCTCCGTGACAGGGATTTCAAGAAAAGCGCCTTCCACAGTCTGGAGTTTTCGGATCTTTCTTGAAGTATCCAGAAATTTTTCCTTGACTGCTTTTTCCCTGACTTCTTCCCCTTTTCCCGGGGGAACCCTGATTACTCTATACATTGGACTTGAAGAATCGCATGCATAGAATTAATGTTTTTTGTCTGAACTTTTTGTAAATCCGTTACTTACTCAATAAAATGTGATCTGAATTATACATTACATATTGAAAAATTACATAAATAAAAAAGTATAAATAGTCCAAGAAAGTAAAGTATCTTAACCTGGTGAAGTATCCGTTTAGAGGACGTTGTGATTTTTGGCTTTTCTGGAGCGAGCGATAGGGCGATGAAAACTCCTATGACCAGTTTATGCTGTAAGTTCTGAAACAAATTTTTATTTTTCAATAAGTTTCCGATCGCCGGAAAATAGTACAGACAAACCTTAGCCTAAGGCAGCCGTATTTTTAGATTTTATCAGTCCTGACTGAAATTTATTATTTTCGGAACCACGGGTTGTTTTTTAAGATAGATATTGGGAAGGAGGTGACTCCATATTTGTATGTGAGTGTGGAAAATTAGTAAGGGAAAAACTACGGGAAGACACATTCAAAGATTATATTGAAACATCCCGAAATCCATCTACTCGAACTATAGGACACAGTAATTGCGGGCTAATTTTTAATTTTGTGGATGGAAACTGGCCAAAGAAGTACTCCTCAAGAAAAGAATTGAAAATACTGGCGGCAGCTTTTGCGGAAAATAATGAATTATACTCCGAGAAAGCAGAAAAATTTTTAGTAGAGGTAGATAGGCTCAAGTCCCATGGTAAGTTTTCAGATGATCAAATTCTGCTCTATGCATACCAGAGGGTTTTGACCTGTGAGGTTTCAGACAAAAAATCTCACTGAATTGAAAGTTTGAATTCCTAAAAATATATGGACTCTTATGCAACAGATATGAAACCATACGAGAATAGCCTTGAACATCTTCTGGATGAACTTTCCAGAATAGACTTGCTGATAAAAACTTACCTCGAAAACTGGCTGGAAGATTTTCCTGGAACTGGAGGCGAATTTAGAGGCCTGTATGTATCCGAAACTGAAATAGAAGGGATTCGAAGAAGTCCGGGTTTCGGAAGCACGCAAGGGATGCTGCAAGATGTTCAGGTTGAAAAACTAAGGGAAATCAATGCGATAAGAAAAGAAATCGATGCCAGGATCGAAGAAAGTCTGAAAATAGGCAGGGAATTAAGATTTCATAGACTTTCTGAACTTTTTGGGCTTGATCCTTTTGAAATAGATATACTTTTAATCGGGCTTGCTCCGGAACTGGATCTCAAATATGAGAAGCTCTATGCGTATCTACAAAACGATATGAATAAAAAAAAACCGACAGTGGATCTGGCCCTGGCTGTGCTCTTCCCAATAATTGAAGAAAAGATAAAAGCTAGAGTGTACTTCTCTCCTTCCGCCTCCCTTATGAAAAATCAGCTGATTCATTTCTCAGAAGGCGAAATAAATACTGACCCGTCCCTTATATCCCGTTCCATCAAAATAGATGATAGAATAGTTAATTTTTTGCTCGGTTTTGACGATCTGGATCTGAGAATCAGGAATTTTTCTTATACCGTAAAACCTGACAAGTCCTTTGAAGATCTCATCCTGCCTGCAGAGTTAAAAAGCGCGTTAATTAATATGGCAGGCTGGTACAGCGGAAACAGGTTACCACTTAAGTTTCTATTTTGCGGTCCTTCCGGAAGCGGGAAAAAAACAGCTGCAGAAGCTATTTGCAGGGAAGCAGGAATAAATCTTCTTGTAGTGGACTCAAAGTTCTTGCTTGAAGGCAAGTCTCTTGAAATTGCAAATCTCATAATGCGAGAAGCACTCCTGCAAAATTCTGCACTCTACCTTCAAGCCTTTGATGTACTTCTAGAGGATAAAGAACCAAAGAACTTCTATGAAATCCTGGTCCAGGCCTTTAAGTCCTTTCCGGGATTGATATTCCTGGCAGGAACAGAGTCCATGGAATTCAATAAGAGTTTGATAAATAATGATTTCATCCCATATACCTTTCCTCTGCCTTCGTACCCGGTCCGTAAACAGCTCTGGGAGTCCTGCCTGAAAGACTGCAGGCTGGCCGAAGAGGTGGACCTGAACGCGCTTGCGAGCAAATTCAGGTTCAGCGGTGGCCAGATAAGGGATGCTGCCCATACAGCACGCAGTTTTTCAAGAGAAAGAACCCCTTCCAGCCCGGTATTGTCTCTGGAAGATCTCTATAAAGGCTGCAAGATCCAGTCCAATCAGAAGCTCAGCTCTCTTGCTCTGAAAACCAATCCCCATTATACATGGGAAGATATCGTTCTTCCGAAAGACACACTGGAGCATTTAAAAGAAGTTTCTGGCTTTATCAAGTACAAAGGAAAAGTACATTCAGATTGGGGTTTTGAAAAGAAATTGTCTCTTGGAAAAGGCCTTAACGTTCTTTTTTCAGGTCCTCCCGGAACAGGAAAAACAATGTCGGCAGAGATTCTTGCAAATGAGGTAAAACTGGATCTTTATAAAATCGATTTGTCAAGCCTTGTCAGCAAGTACATAGGAGAAACCGAGAAAAATTTGAAAAAGATCTTTGATGAAGCTGAAACGAGCAATTCAGTTCTCTTTTTTGATGAGGCTGATGCCCTTTTTGGTAAAAGGTCCGAAGTAAAGGATTCGCATGACCGCTATGCAAATATTGAGACCGCTTATTTGCTTCAAAAAATGGAGGAACATGAAGGAACAGTGATTCTTGCAAGCAATTTCAGAAAAAACATGGACGATGCTTTTCTCCGCAGGCTCCATTTCACAGTTGAGTTTCCTCTTCCTGATGATAAGTCAAGAGAAAATATCTGGCGAAAAGCGTTCCCAAAAGAAACCCCAATTTCAAAAAACCTGGATTTTGCTTTTCTTTCAAAATTCAAGCTAACTGGAGGAAACATCAAAAATATAGTTCTTGCTGCTTCTTTTTTGGCTGCGGAGGATTCTGGGGCCGTTGTAATGGAACATATAATAAAAGCTACGAAAAGAGAATATGAAAAGATTGGAAAACTTTTCACCGAAATTGACTTTGGAGAGTACTACAAATTTTGCAAATAATTCGGATACTTAAACTTATGACGTTTACTTCAAAATTGGTTAGCCTGTCCTTTTTAAAAAGTTAAAAACCTGGAACAAAAACATGTCGGATTATAGTGCTATAGCAGATGTTGGAGATACTCTTATCGAACTGTTAAGAGATAAAATGGAGGATCTTATCCATAGGAGACAATCGATAGTGATGGCTTCCCCAGGAGAAATTGAAGGTAATGACGATGTACGGCTGTCGCTTTTCCTCTATCAGGTTCTTGAAAACATTCATTTGAAAAACCAAGAGATGCAGATAACAAATTCCACAACAACGACTTCCCCGCCTATAGCTCTGGATCTATATTATATGTTAACATCTTACCCATCCGGAACACAGGATATAACTGAGAGAACAAAAGAAGAGCATCGCATATTGGGCAGAATCATACAGATCCTAAATGACAATGCTATTCTGACTGGCTCTATTTTAAAGGGGAGCTTAGCTAGGAATAGCAATGATTTGCATATTATGCTAACTCCTATAAGCCTTGATGATATGACCAAGATGTGGACAACCTTCCCGGACAAACCCTTCAGGTCTTCTGTTTGTTGTGTTGTTACTCCAGTAATGATTGATTCAGATCGTGAAACAAGTGTAAAGAGGGTGACATCCAAATAAGCTGACTATGTTATAATTGGTACCAAAGGGAGTTAAAAATAATGGATTTTGTAATACAGGATGTTAAGGATAAAGCGACAACTTATAAGGGAAGTGAAATAAAAACATTTCTTTTTCTGGCAATAAGGTTAATAGATGATTTTACAAAGAAAGAGCCTATTGGCTATGTGAAGGTGATAATAAAAGAAGGAAATATAAGGGCAGTTAAGAACCTGAGTGGATGTTATACATTTACTAACCTTGCAGTTGATAATTATACTATTGAAATTAATTCTGATCTGTACTTCCCTGAAGAATTGATTGATATCCCGGAAATAATAAACTCAAAAAATGTGATGTTAAAGTTTTGTACTAAGGGACCAGCATTTGGGGCTACCTGCACCAAACTTAAGGACGTTTCTAGATTGCATAGAGGTGAGATTATCGAATTCCGCAATCTCGATGGCGATGTAGAAAAGAGAAATATTACAATTGTTGATGCAACAACTGATGAAATTTCATGGGCCAGAGAACTCGAGTATAACTTTACTGATGAGGGTTGCGCTGTTCTTGTCCATAAGCATCCTGTTGTCTCAGTTGTTCTTAAACCTCTGCGTTTTTATCCTTTTCCCAATAATGCGACTTTAATCAGAGGATTACTTATTGATTCAAGTAAAAATCCAATGGTAGATAAGAGAGTAAAGGTAGCAAGCTACGAAATAGAGACTAAATCAGACAAAAGTGGAGAATTCGTACTTTATTTTAATAATATCAAAGATAAAAAAATCTCAGTTGAGATTACAACTAATGGAAATACTAAATTTATAAACACAGAATTAGAGGAGGGGATGACACAGTCATTGGGTAAAATTGTATGTAGTTGATGGGCTGTATATTACTAGCACAATTATTAAAATCAATACAAATTCATAATTAGAAGTTTCAATTACGAAAATTTTAAGACCTTAATATGTAAACCATTTTTAGAAAAAGTTTACCTTTTCTATTTTTAACGAATATGTTTTCAATAAATACGGAAGTAATTTAGAAAATTAGATTTACCTAAGTTATCTGGAGCTTTAATAAATATAGGACTTACGCGTTTGAACTGAGAAATCAATATCAGTAGATCTCCAACTGTATGAAACACTAAACAAGCCACAACGCCGAATATGCTTGATTTTGTACTTTAAGCGCGTAAGTCCTAAAATATTCAGATATACCATCGAAAGACGATGTATTAATTCAGTAGGTGATCTCGTTTTCAATATCTATTGATGGAATTCTCCAAAAATAAATTGCCTATCGCGTATGTCATGTCGGATTCATTGATTGTTTTTGATGATAGGATATATTAACATTAATCCAAAACGATTATCAAATTTTTTAGAAACCGCATTATAAAAATATTTTATTCTTACTCTTAAGTGTCAATATAAATCAATGATATAAAATATGGAGAAGTTGATATGCCAGAATATCTTTCACCAGGTGTATACATAGAAGAATTTGAGATTGGTGCAAAGCCAATGGAAGGGGTTTCAACCAGTACTGCAGGGTTCTTGGGAGAAACCGAAAGGGGCCCAACCACCCCTTGCCTGATCACCAGCTGGTTGCAGTATCAGCGAGTATATGGCGGTTACTTTGGAAACGATAAATATCTTCCGGGCTCAGTAGACGGATTTTTCAAGAATGGAGGGAAGCGGTGCTATATAGGCAGAATTGTCAAGTCCGGAGGAAACCCTGCCACACCAGCTAAATCAAATTTAATAGTAGAAGGTGAAAACGCTCTGACAGTAGAAGCCGTTGGGGAAGGAAAATGGGGAACGAGGATTGCCTTAAAGCTTTCTAAAGGAACCTTCAGCGGATTCAGGCTGGATGTATTTTACTGGAAAACAGCCCCCGCCTCTCTGTACAACCCTTACACTGATACGAAAACTCAACCGCGTCCAGCTGTTTCCGAGATATTTGATAACCTATCGATAAGTGAAGAGTCTCCAGATTATTTCGGGAAAGCCGTTAATGGAATCTCAAACTTGATAAAAATACCAGTCCAAGAAGGAGATTGCCCAGAACTGCTGAATACGCTTGAAGCTTCATCAGAACTCCAATACCTAGAAGGTGGCAGTGACGGGGAAGGAAACTTAGAAACTTCGGACTATGAACGAAGTACTCCTGCAGACGACGTACCCGGGAAAAGAAAAGGTCTGACAGCATGCAAAGAAATAGAGGATATTTCTATTGTTTATGCGCCCAACGCCTACGCAGTTTCTGGCCTCGTGAGTGCCCTGGTCACGCATTGCGAACTTCTCAAATACCGTTTTGCAATTCTAGATTCTCCAGAGGGAGTTCTAGATGTTGCTAAATGGGAGCCAAGAAAAGATCCTACTGCCTATGCAGCGTTCTATTATCCCTGGATTAAGGTCATCAACCCAGAAACAGGAATGCTGCAGCTTATGCCTCCCGGAGGGTATGTAGCCGGCATTTACGCTCGCAGTGACACTGAAAGGGGAGTACACAAGGCCCCAGCCAATGAGATCGTGAGAGGAGCCTCGGACCTTCAGTTCCAGATCATGAAGGGAGAACAGGACGGTATGAACCCCAGAGGTGTGAATGTCATCAGGGCGTTTCCAGGCAGGGGAATTCGCGTATGGGGAGCCCGCACTCTTTCTGACAATACCTTGTGGAAATATATCAATGTGCGCCGTCTCTTCATTTACGTCGAAGCGTCCATTGAAAAAGGGACCCAATGGGTCGTGTTTGAGCCCAACGACGACCGTCTCTGGGCGAGGGTAAATGCAACAATAACTCAGTTCCTGACAGGCGTCTGGAAAAGTGGAGCCTTGATGGGAACAACCCCGGAGGAAGCCTTTTTCGTAAAATGCGACCGGAGCACAATGACCCAGGACGATATCGATAATGGAAGGTTGATCTGCATCATAGGAATAGCACCTGTGAAACCAGCGGAATTTGTGATCTTCAGGATAGCACAGTGGCAGGGTGGCTCGGCAGCTACGGAATAATTATTGAACATGATCTTTCAGATAGGGTCGTGAGTGTAAGTTATTGAAAACCATAAGCACAAGGATCTCTTCATTTTCCTCAAATACAGGGATTGTACCCGCTTTTTTGGAACTGATCAATAATTCACGGACACGACTTCAGATAGGATACCACGTAATCAACAATCTTTCAGCACAGATGGTAAATCCTACAATATTTTGGTATTATCAGAATCGGACTTTGTACAAAGGAGAATTAAAATATGCCAAGAGTAGATCCTTATAGGACTTTCAGATTCAGGGTTGAGATTGACGGTGTTGGACAGGCCGGATTCAGTGAATGTACCTTTGCGGACACATCGACTGAAGCCATTGAATACAGGGAAGGAAACGAGATCCCCACAGTTAGAAAACTTTCAGGCCTTACCAAATATGGGAATATTACCCTGAAGTGGGGAATCACTGATTCAATGGACCTTTACAAATGGAGAAAACAGATCATAGATACAGGAGCACAGGATGCGAGAAAGAACATGGCCATCATCCTGATTGACGAAGCAGGGAAGGATAAAGCTCGCTGGAACGTTGTAGAGGCATGGCCGGTAAAATATGACCCTACGGATTTCAATGCCAAAAACAATGATATTGGAATAGAAACACTCGAAATCGCCCATGAAGGCTTTACTCGAGTATCCTGAAAAGAGATTCTTCTAAGAAGTTTCTCTTTTATTTTAATTTTTTTAAAAAATAAGCTTCTTATACAGAGATCGATACTATGACATTTCAAACGGAATTTGAGTTTACCCTCCCCAAAGGTTATGTGGACAACGAAGGGAACCTCCTAAAAAAAGGAATTATGAGACTTGCAACCGCTGCAGATGAGATTCTGCCCCTGAAAGATCCGAGGGTGCAGGCAAACCCCCCATATCTGACCGTAATCCTGCTTTCTAGAGTAATAACAAAGCTTGGAGATTTGCCGGTGATCGATACGAAAGTGATCGAAAGTCTCTTTGCTTCCGACTTTTCATACCTCCAGGATTTTTACAACAGAATTAATGACAGCGGTAGCGCAAATATCAGGGCAACCTGCCCTAAATGTGAACACAATTTCGAGGTTGAGCCATATTCTCAGGGGGAATAAGTGGCTACCCCCTTAGCAGAATTTACGAGGAGGTAGCCTTTATTGCGTACTATTTCCACTGGTCTCATGAAGAGATAATGAATATGGAACATAGGGAGAGGCAGCGCTGGTGTGAAGAAATTTCCCGAATTAACAGGAACCTGAGCGGAGAAAAGCAGAGAAGTATTCTAGAAGTTTGACGAACAGACAAAAGGCAAAAGTGATCAAAGCTAGGAACTAACATAGGACTTACACACTTGAGATCCAAAATCAAGTACTTAGACACTGCAGTCAAATGTGTGTTTTAGATAGTTGAAGGTTAAGCATATTGATTTTTTAGTTCAACCGCGTGAGTCCTATAACAAATTGAATGAAAGGATGAGACGGATAAGAAAGGTGATGTACAGTGCCAAATGACCAAGAGATAATGTCCCTCATGCAAATAGATATATCAGATCCGGTTGGTCGAAAGGATCCCTACCTTTCGTTCAGGTTTCGGGTCGAAGTCGATAACACTATTGTTGCCAATGTTTCTGAAGTGAGAGGGCTTCAGGTAGAAATCGAAACCGAGACTTATCGAGAAGGAGGTGTAAACAATTATGTGCACAGTTTTCCAAAGGGAGTTAAATACCAGCCCCTTGTCCTGAAAAGAGGGATCGCTGACTCTGATTTTTTGTGGGAATGGTGCAACAAGGCCATGAGAACAAAGACTATCCGAAAAAACGTAGCAATCATTTTGATGGATTCAATTGGGACAGACAAACGGCGTTGGACTTTTCAGGGAGCTTACCCGATAAAATATACAGCACCTGAACTAAAAGCTGACAGTAATACCGTAGCCTTCGAAAGCATAGAACTGGCTCACCAGGGAATCATCCAATCAAAGTAAATCTCTATGAAAACTTTGAGACCGTTTCAAAATTAAATTTGATTCTACAATTGAGATAAGATCAACACATTTGAACTGAAAAACAGTAACATTAAACCACTATATGTCCAAATTGAGACTTAAATCATAATGTTTACTGTATTTACTTTATACCTCAGGTGAGTAAGTCCTGTGGAATAATGTGCTATCCTTTGGCAAAGATGTACCTGAATCGCAGAAGAATTGCGCTCTTGTTTAAAATTAACGTTGCTTATCCTCCAGTTGTAGAAGTGGTTGAATTTTAAGACATTATAAGAGATTATAGATGACAGGTGAAACAATGTGATTTCCTTTAACAACCCTAATTTTCATAAAAAAATCATGAAAAAATACGGAAGAATGATAAGGAAATCATATTTTCCAGACTTGTTCTTTAAGCAAAATGGTAAATCATCAAGTCAGGGAAAGATTCATGTTTCTGTCCGCATTAAGTTTAATATTCACAAGACCTTATTCTGGAAGAAGTTTTTCTTAAGCTATCCCGGGGAAAAACATTATGGAAATTCCGGTTTTCTTATAAAATGCATAGTTTTTGGTTTAAAATCGACTAATTATACACATGAAAAAACTATACTCCCTCATCCTGAACCTGGAAAAGATATACTTGAAAATCTTATATATCGGGTGATCAGCCCTGAATTCTCATCTCGCAACTTTACATTTTCGAAACCAATCCCCTCTGAATCCATATCCTTTAACCTTGTACCTGTCAAGTTAGCCAGTCCTAAAATAACAGCCAGTAACCTTCAGCCATCTAACCTGACATCCCGTGAGTCAATTATCTCTAAAGTTATATCTCACGACCATTTATCTGCTAATTCCATTTCAAACCTCAAACTTCTCAAGATTAAATTCTTTGAGAATAACAGCAGGGTCACAATATCTAAAACCAGAAGCAAAATTCAAATTCTTCGGAGCCACGAGAATTTTCTTTATAAAGAGAACGATTTATTCTTCACACATCCAGGTCTGCCCGTGGCCCGTGATATTGTTGTCCAAAAAGTCGGACCTGCTGCAGACTCCTCTAATTACCCACTCCATCCTATCCTTGCAATGCACAATTTTTTCCCAAAAATCCACAATGGAACTCTAAGTAAAATCAAAGAGTCGGAACTTTCAGGCCGAGAGATTTTATTCAGTGGAGATATTCTAGCATTAAGACCCGGTATAGGAATTATAAGTTCCAGAACTTTTAATATTTTATTGGAGTCTGTACGCAGATCCTTTAATCCCAGACGCCTGAAACAAAAACCAACGGTCAGAGAAACTACGGTTGAAACTGTTCAGGCAAGACAATATTTTGACTTAGAACAATCAAAAAAGAAAATTTGGGAAAAGAAGCACCTAATTCAAAAAGTGGTAAAACAGGATCATAGGGAGCTAATTTATTACAGGTTATGGAGAGTAGTTGCTGAAAAATGCAAACCTGAGAGTAACATCCAAATCTTGACAGATAAGGCAGAAGTGCCCGTTTTACCAGATCTAATAAGTGACTCCCAAACTCTGCCTGATTCTCGAAGAATTCAGAATCTGAGTATCTCTCCTTTGATTCAATTTGTAATCCGAAATTTCCCGAAAAAAAATGCATTTTTCCATTATTGGAAATATTCGTCTGATTCTGAAAGTAATGCATTGGAATGGAAAATCACTCAAAAGCATAAGACAAGCCTATTCAAGTTTTCTAAAGATGAACATAGAAAGGCATTTCAAGCAGGTGGAGTGTTTGCAGCAAAAAAAGCAATTATCGGCAAAAAGATCCCAGTAAAGTTCAGTAAAAATTTTTTTGTTTTTCGAAAAGGATTTTTGCAGGAATATGCGCCAGGTTTTCATAATCTTCGTATACAAAAGACTTCCGGACTATTCACCTTAATCGAAAACCAACTGTTAATTGGCAAGAATGAATTACTATCTCTCGGAGCCTCCAACCATGAGCTTATTTCACTGGATTATCAGAGCGAAAGATCCCTAGGCTATGTAGGATTTGAAAGAATTTTTTCTGAATCTATCATCAATGCTTATCGGAAATTTCCAAGAGCTATCGCCGAGTTGAGAACAGGATTTTTTGAAAAGATACTCCTCTCTTCAATTAAAAAGCAGGCTAAAAGCCTTCAATCTGTTCTAAAACTGAACTCCTCTTGTAACCTGGAATCGAAGAATTCAGGACGTACGATAATCCGTATGTTTGATTGCCTAACTACATTTGCATACAACATAGTACCAGCTCCTCAACTTTATAGACAGGAAACAAATCAACCAGTAAATCGATTTTTTTCTACTGATTTTCGAACAGTAATTAAGTCCGCTCGGGGAGAATTTATTCCAGAGTTGAATATTCAGAGAGTTCTGTTAGCCTGTGATAAACCGACTTATGCAGTTGGGACTTACACAATTGACCCTCCTGCAAGTGACGGACTCAACAGAACATCAGTCTTCCCATACAGCGAGACACAGGATCTCTTATCCAATGGATCTGCAACTCCAATACGTAGTTTGCAGGAAACAAATATATTTAGCTCCCTGCAAAAACTCATACTCTGTGCCAAATCAGCTTACACAGGTATATCTCAGATTACAGGGGCGTTGAACTACTCAACAACCAGTACACAAAGCTACCCTGCTTTTTCGGCATTCATTTACGAAAAAGTATATCCGTTCAAATACTATGCAAATGGGACAGGTAACCCGAATACGGGAATGATTCATTACTTACCAATGAACAATTATATTCATGGGAAAGCATTTCATTCTTATAACATCTTAAATCATGATCGTTTGGATAAAAGAATTTTTTCAGGTAAAAGAACTGGTTCGCCATTTTCCAGTTTATCGTTTTTCTTCCAGAGAACGGGAATTTACACCGCTCTCTCCAAAAAAGACATTTTAGAACTCTATAATATATTATATTCGCCTTCAGGGACGAATACACCTGCTGTGGCTAAATACTTTATGAAAAGTAAAACGAATAGATCTTCTCTCGAAGATAGAATCTTATTAAAAGGACTCTTTTCGGGCAGATCTCTCGATACTTCGGTTCCCTTAATATCTAAAATAATTGGCACATACTCCAGACAAAAGGCAATTCAGGCATGTAGAGTGTCCAGAATTTTTACCCTCAGAGTGCCACAAAGTTCTGTTTTTGCAGGATTATATGGGGCTTTATCGGCTACAGAAACTGAAAGCTTGAATGCAGGGGAGGACTCCGAATGGACCGATAAAACTCATGTTGATCCCGAATCAAGAAATCGTTTTAAATTTTCTATGAAAGAAGAGACAGGCGAAAGCATCGAAGTTACTTCTTTTTGGACTAATGAAAAAAATAACTTTTTCCATAATGTTTCTTGGCCCCAAAGTTCTAGGGATTTGCTTTTGAAAAGAGGTCATGTGGGTATGCAGGATGCTCGAAATTGTGTTTATCTGTTCAAGAAACTTGGAATATTGAATAGAATAAATGGAGTTTCAGGTAAGAAGGTTCAGGATCTGAAAAGTATAGGGTTTTCTCAGACAATTGCAGTAAGCGGGCAAAAATTCAGTAAACTCGCATTTAATGCTAATAAGTATTCAAAAGAAGAAAATATCATTTCCCATAACACCTTTTTCTCCCTGAGAAATTTAGATTTGCATTATGCTAGTTCCTATGAAGGTTCTGTAATAGGTTCTGTTGAGGGGAACGAAAAAGGAAAAGCTATCATTGAAAGAGGGGAAGAACTGGTACTGAGAACACCTGTTATGTATGCTTCAAAAAATACCCCTGAAAATATTGAGGATAATCCAGATTATACTTCAAAAAAAGCTATTCATTTTCTCCCTGAAAGAAACAATTCCTACAGGGTAAGTCCAGATTTAGTTAACACTATTTTTGACAAAATTTATAGACGTCTTGAAGCAAAACTGTTAATCGAAAAGGAAAGGAGAGGACTTCGATAGCAACCGAAAAAGCAAAAATTTATGTCTTTGACGAAAATGATAAACAAACGCAAGAGTTAGAGGTAATGTTTAACCCAACAGAGTACTCTAATTCTATCAACGCCAAATGGAATGGAGAAACAAGTAATATAGAGTTCATTAACACAAATTACTCAGATCTTAAAATTACTCTATTCTTTGATTCTTATGAAGAGCAAGGTGATGTCAGAGAAGATCGTAAAAAAAGAGGAGATAGTACTGGTAGAACTGTTGTAGGTACAAAAAGGATACTTGAACTTGCCATTCCAACAGTATATGGAAAAAATCGAAAACAACCTCCTGTATGCATGTTCAGCTGGGGGAAATTCAATTTTAAAGGCGTTGTCAAAAGTGTTACACAAAAATTTACTATGTTTCTCTCCACTGGGATTCCAGTAAGGGCATCTGTAACTGTTGTATTGAAGAAAGTCTTGAGCCTGAAAGATGCATTGGAATTAAACGGCGTAGGAGCATGCAGAAAAGCCAGAGCCGTTAAAGATGGAGATCGGCTGGATATAATCGCTGCGGAGGAATTAAAAGATCCGGCTAAATGGTATTTGATTGCCAATATAAACAATATCGATAATCCGCTCAATTTCCCTACTAGTGCGGATATGGGAAGGATCCTTATAATCCCTGACGTTGGGTAATACCCTGGGCATTGGTAGTCCATTACGATAAACTGATTTTTCCAAAAATCCACAAACCTGATTTTTGTCTTTTATGTTTATTTACATCCTTTTATAGTTTTAGAAATAAAATTTAAAAAGACTAACAGGAAAAAGGAGTATATAGCGATGGGACCTCAACTAAGCACGGGATCAAAATCGAGATCTACAGGTGAAGGACCTTTATTATCTGAAAAAGAAAATTCTACTATACCTTTTTTTAAAGTAGTAGTAAACGGTAAGGAAATTACTGAAGAGGCACTTGGTGCCATTGAGAGCGTGACATTTGAAGACGAGATCAATACCTCCCGTATATTCACAATGAAACTTTCAAGCTTCGATTTTGATGACGGCAGCTTCAGGTTTATAGACTTGGATGATTTTTGCTTGGGGAGTGAAACGAAGTTGTATATGGGTATGGACAGTAGTACTCTGATGATGACAGGAGAAATTGTCTCCATTGAACCTCATTTTGGAGAAGATAAGTCAACTGTTGAAATTCACAGTTATGACCAGCTGCATAGACTGGGTTTCGGGAAAAAACAAAGGACATTCTCCAATAAGTCGGACAGCGAGTTAGCTACTATGGTTGCAGGAGATTGGAATCTGTCTTCAAGTGCAGAAGATACGAAGATAAAATACCAACACATATGGCAGTACAATCAAAGCGACTTTGAATTTCTGCTAGAGAGGGCTAAGCGCATCCGATATGAATTTTTTGTAGAAAACAAAACCTTGTTTTTCAGACCCTCACAGGAAAATAGTTCTCCGTCTCTCGCTCTTGAATATAGGGTTGACATCGCTGAGTTTTCAGTAAGATTGAGAACTCTTTACATGGGTAGTGAGTTTCATGTGAAAGGCTGGGATTTCATTAAAAAAGAGCCGATACTGGCAATAGCTAGGGAAGACGATGAAATATCGGATATGGCTGCTGGAGAGACCGGTGCGAAAATAACTAAATCGGCTTTCGGGTCAGGTTTATCAGCCGTTTCTTCGGCTGCTCTGGACGAAAAGATAGAAAACTCCCTGGATGCCAAAAAACTCGCAGTTGCACAATATAATTCCCAGCTTGTAGATGCCGTAACCGGAGAAGGAAAATGTGCAGGAATACCGGAGTTAAGAGCCGGGAAGACTATTGAACTGAAAGGCATAGGGCGGTTCAGCGGGATTTATTATGTCACATCGACAACCCATGTCATAGATAACGAGGGTTATAACGTTTTTTTTAGAGTGAGGAGAGTAGGCGTATGAGTTTATTAGATATTGTACTGAGTTCTGAGACAAAAGTAAATGGAGTTGTTGTGGGAATTGTTACAAATAATAAAGATCCTGATGGACTAGGAAGGGTTAAAGTAAAGTTTCCCTGGCTTAGTAATCAAGACGAATCCGACTGGGTAAGAATCTCATCTCCTATGGCAGGGAAAGAGAGAGGAATTTTCATCCTACCCGACGTGAATGATGAAGTCCTGGTTGTCTTTGAACATGGAGATATTAACAGACCTTATATTATAGGTTCACTTTGGAACGGTAAAGACAAGCCTCCTGAAACGAATTCTGACGGGAAAAATAACATAAAAATTATTAAATCAAGGAGTGGGCACACGATAAAAATAGATGACACGGAAGGTGAAGAGAAAATTGAGATCGTAGATAAAGGCGAGGAAAATAAAATTTGTATCGATTCCTCCAAGAAAAAAATTGAGGTCGTAGATAAGAGCGGGGAGAATAAAATTTGCATTGATTCTTCTAATAAAAAAATCTCTATTGAATGCGGAGGAGATATCGAGCTCTCTGCTACTAAGGGGAAAATCGCCATCAAAGCAAAGGAGATTGAAATCAACTCTACAAGTTCGGCAGAAATCAAGGCATCAGCCGGGATGGATCTTAAGGCATCAGGTACCATGAAAATTAAAGGCTCAATGGTAAACATCAATTAAACAGAAACTCATTCCACAGATTTTAATCAAACAAATCTATAGTGAAAATTTGGCTCTGTAGAAAACCTATCTAAACCAGCTTCAAGAGGGTGAAAGAATTATGTAAAAATGAATCCGGCCATTCAGTAAAATTAATGGAGATTCATTGCATCAAAGGATTTCTATAGAGCCGAAAATTTCGCTTTTCTGAACTAATTAACCCTACTGAATCTAAAATAAACTGAACCAATAATTCAATAAGGAGTTAGAAAGATGGGAATGCCAGCAGCCAAGCAGGGAGACAAAATTGTTGGAGTTGATATCCATATAGTCATGATACCTAACCCAACAGGGCAAACTCCAACCCCACTTCCCCACCCGTTCAATGGAAATATAGACGGGAATCTCAGTAATGACGTAAAAATCATGGGAAAACCGGCAGCAACTGTGGATTCCACTGCAACAAACACGCCTTCTCATGTTCCACAGGGTGGACAGTTCCAGAAACCACCTTCTAATAAGGCCACGATTAGGATTGGAAGCCCAACAGTTAAAATAAATGGAAAAATGGCAGCAAGGAACGGGGATATAGCAATGACCTGTAATGACCCTTCAGACCTACCTGTAGGAACTGTAATTGCAACAGGTACTGTTAATATCGGGTGATAGAATGGGCACAGATTTTTTAGGAGTAGGCGTAAGTTTTCCTTTACGTACTGAGAAAGGTAAGCTCAAATGGGCAGAATATGAAGACTCGATTAAAGAATCGATTAATATGATTCTCCGCACGGCTAAGGGAGAGAGGCTTATGAGACCAAAATTCGGTTGCGATCTTTCTGAGCTTGCTTTTGCAAAGAATGACATGTCTACAGTTTCTCTTGCAATATTTTATGTTGAAGAAGCTCTTAAAGAATGGGAGCCGAGAATTGAACTGGTTAAAGTTGATGCCTCTCCCGATGTAAATGATGGCAGTAAGTTGAACATAGAGATTGAATACAGGACTATTTCGACGAACAATCGATATAACCTTGTATATCCGTTTTATCTGGAGAGGGGATAAATGGAACCAAAAAAACCTATCCTCTTTGACCAAACACAATTAGATATTTATCAAGAAGCACTGGAACTTGCAAAAGTATATTGTCCTGACTTAAATTTATCCGATAAAGGCAAGAATTATTTTGACCCTAATGATCCGGCACTGGTAATACTCAAGCTTTTTTCGGAAACGACAGAGTTTTTGCTTACCCAGGCAAACAGAATCCCGGATAAATATCAACTGGCTTTTCTTGATTTTATAGGCTTGAAGCTTCTGCCTCCAAGACCGGCTAAAGTTCCTTTGACCTTTAATCTCTCCGAAGGTTCTTCAGGTGCTTATGTACCTGCTAGGACTTCTATAGCTTCTTCTGAGGACCCTTCGGTCGTCTTTGAAACGACAGAGGATCTAAGTGTCGTGGATATGGGCCTGGAGGCTGTCTATTCTGTAAATCCCGATAAAGATGAGTATACTGAGCATCCAGACGCTTTATCTGGTAAAGAAGTATTCAGCATCTTCGGGGGCGATGGCTTAGAGAAAAAAATTAAGCATATACTCTATTTGGGGGATGATATTCTTCTAGATATCAGAAGAAAAACCGAGGTAAAAATTGATTTTAAGGGGAAAAATCTATCTAATGAATACTTTAGTTGCTGGTTCGATGGCAATAACAATCCTCTTGAAATAATTAATCAAACTTCATCAGGCTCACTCAGATGTGATTTTTCCGTAACCCTCGCTATCCCGGCGCTGGAAAAAACTTCAGTCAATGGAATTAGCAACTTCTGGATTGCAGTAAAGGCAAAGATTGCAGTAGAGCCAAAAAAAGATACAAAGATTGACGATAGTGCCAAACTACCTGAAATTTCAGAAATTGGTGCAAGCGTTAGCGCGCATGATATTATCCCAGAAATGGTTTTTTTCAATGAGATCGCCATTGAGCCTGAAAAAGGATTTTATCCTTTTGGAGAGGAACCTAAAATTAAAGATACTCTTTACATAGGATCTGAAGAGGTTTTTTCAAAAGAAAATGCTAAAATAAGTTTCAATATAGATGTAGATAAGAAAGAACCTAACAACCCTACTCTTGAATGGGAATACTGGAGTGGCAGTGTCTGGAAATGTCTGGATATTTCAATGTCTGAACTTGCTGTAAAAAATTTTGAAACTTCTGGCTCGATAACATTTACTTGTCCTTTAATACCAATTACCAAGATTAACGAGCAGGAAAATAGATGGATACGAGTCAGGCTTGAAAAAGGAGACTATGGGACAGCCGAAAGCATCGAGCCAAAAAACGAGGATAAAATAGCAGAACCACTGGCTAATACTTTTTTAAATCTTCTCGATATTAAAAATGTACCTCCTGATAAGATAGAAAAAGCGATGAAAGAAGCTTTTAAGATAAATAAGATCGCTTCTGAATTTGAGTATAAGAAAGCAGATTTTAACCCACCCTTTATTAAAAAAATAAAAATTTCATATAATTATATGGATGAAGACTTTAGTAGAAAGGTAATATACAACAATTTTAAATTTAAAGACATTAAAAGCGAATCGTTTGCTCCTTATGAAGTCACTGATGACATAATGCCTGCTCTTTATTTGGGTTTTAATAAAAACTTATCAAATATACCTTTATCCTTCTTTTTTGCAGTTAAAAGCAATCTGTCCTTCGAAAAGGAAGAGCTTTTTCAGGAAGTTATATGGGAATTCCTACCTGCAGGAGAAGATAGAAAATGGACGGCATTCAATGTTGATGATGAGACCGATACTTTCAGGAGAGAAGGAATAATAAGTTTCATAATCCCCTCAAATATACAAAATAGTGCTGAGTTTGGTAAGGAGCTTTACTGGATCAGGGCTAAAGTTACAAAAACTAAGGCTAGAGGCTTAACGAAGACTAAAGATATAGACCTAGAGAAGTGTCCTTACCCTAAATTAAAGGGCATATTTCCAAATACTGTATGGGCGTCAAACGACGAAACCATAGAGAATGAAGTATTGGGTTCCGGAAACGGAGAACCTGGTCTTTCCCTCTCCTTCTCAAAAAAACCCATACTTGAAGGACAGGTTATTGAAATAAAAGAGCCTATAATTCCATCCCAGGATGAGCTGAGGACTATTGAAGTTGAAAGTGGAAGGGACACATTAAGGATAGATACGGAGGAAGGAAAGAAAATAATATGGGTTTTGTGGACTGAAACAGGGGACTTTTCTAACTCTAATTCTTTAAGCAGGCATTACGTGCTGGACAGAGCGAACGGTGTAATAACTTTTGGAGATGGAATTCATGGAATGATACCCCCGAGGGGGGGAAAAAATATCGTCGCAAAGTGGTATCAAAGTGGTGGGGGCAAAAAAGGGGATGTAGCCGCAGAAGTCCTTACATCGTTAAAGACAACGATTCCCTATATCGAAAGTGTGACAAATAAGGTCCCATCTTCAGGCGGGGAAGATCAGGAAAACCTTGAAAGTGCTATCAGACGTGGTCCTCGTGCGTTGAAAAACGGGGGGCGTGCAGTTACTATAGAAGATTTTGAATGTCTTTCATATGAAGCTTCACAGTATGTTGCTAAAGCTAAATGCTATGCAGATAAAAAAGAAGATAATATGTACCCCATAAAAGTTCTTATCGTTCCCAAATCTGAAGAAGAAACTCCCTATCCTGAAACTGGCTTTATTAATTTGATTGAGGAGTATCTAAAAGAAAGGGCTCTGATTACAATTTCTGATAAAATATCGGTTCAGAGTCCTAATTATGAGAAAGTTGATGTCGATATTTTTTTCAAGCGGATTTCCTCAGCTCAAAGTGATATAGTTGAAAACAGAATCAGGGAGAGGGTGAAGAGGTTTTTGCATCCGCTGAAAGGCGGTCAACATGGAGAGGGATGGGATTTTGGACAAAGTATATTTACCTCGGAAATAGCTGCTGTGGTCGAAGAACTTGAGGGAGTTGATTACGTTACGAAAATCTGCCTCAAAAAAAGGGACCTGAATAAATGTGGAATAGACACCATGCCAATGGATAAATACTCACTGCCCTCTGCCGGCGAAATAACCGTGACTGGAGAGTAAATATGTCAATCCCACAACCTGACCTTTATATAAAGAAATACAAGGATATTTCAGATGAGTTGCTTGAATCCATTCCAAAATATACTGAGAAATGGACTAACCATAATCCCTCTGACCCCGGTATTGTCATTCTCGAAATGCTCGCCTGGATAACGGATACTACGCTCTATAGGATTGATAGGACGCCAGAGGAAATGTATGTCTCTTTCTTAAGATTAGTCGCTGGATCCGCTGGGCTCGAAGATGTAAAAAACTTGCTAGAAACGAATCCTGACTGCCATTATAAAAAGATTTTAACTTTGCTGAAAAAAGTAGAAAGTGGAGAGAAAATATCTATTGAAGAAATAAAGTCAACAGTCTTTACTTTCCTTGGTTCACGCTTCAGGGCAGTTACGGAAGAAGATTTTCAGATGCTTGCAATTGAAGCCACTGATGAATCTCCTCATAAAGTCAAAAGAGCTATTGTTTCTGCAAAAGGAAAAAAGGTTGAGATCATTGTAGTTCCTGATAACTGGCATGAACTTCTTAAAGCCGAAAACCACGCTGGATATGAAGGACTCATCAAAATAGTGTCGGATTACCTTGACCCAAGAAGGCTTATAGGTACCGCTATTGATATTAAAAGACCAGCCTTTACAGAAGTTAAAATATATATGAAAATTGACATCAGTTCCAAATTAAATAATGACAAAGTAACGAAAAAAATAAAGGAAAAAATTTGTAATTTTTTGGATCCTATTGTTGGCGGAGATCAGGGTAACGGTTGGCCATACGGAAGATCGCTTACGATATATGAAATTGCTCAGGTGATAGAGAATACTGAGGGGGTAGAAAAAATCTATACTGTGAATTTTGATGGTAATGACAAGCTTGAAGTTAAGGAAGCAGAAGGGTTTTTTGATCCTACTGTAATCATAGAACCCAAGGAGTATAATGTAACTTTTCATCCTTTGTAAACATAAAACCCAAGGGGTATGAAAGAATAAATAAAAATCCCAAGCATTAAAAGGTAAAAATAGAAACTTTTGCTCCTGCTATTAATAAACATTAAACATAACACTGAAGGACAAATGTGAACCAAACACATAGGAGGACAAATGTCAAACAATCGCAAAAGCAGTTATATGAAGTTCCTTCCTGCGATATTTGATGAGACTGAGTTCGAAGAAAACAGCTTCATAGGGAGGTATCTCAAAATATTCGAAAAAATATTGAGCGGAATCGATGACGAATATCTGGATAAGAAAAAAGGACTTGGAGAAGTACTCGATGTAATTCCCGAATTATTCCACCCACGTTTTTCCTTTCTGTTTGGTAAAAAAAATGAAGATTTTTTGCCTCTTCTCGGAGACAAGGAGTTAGAAACTATTGAAAGATACTTTGGATTTGAAAGATGGGATAATGAAAAGACTGATTTTCTGGACGACTTTTTGACATGGCTGGCAAGCTGGGTGGATCTTGTTCTGCAAGAGGACTGGGATCTTCAGAAAAAGAGAGAAATTATTGCCAGAATAATTCCTATATACCGGATGCGTGGCACGAAAAAAGGTATTGAGGAGTTCCTCAGGATATATGTAGGTGGAAATATTGAAATTTTCGAAACACCTGCTTTTCAGGTTGGCAGTTCACACGTCGGAGTAAATTCATTGGTAGGGAAAGGTATAATGCCTTATGATTTCACAGTAATAATCACTCTTCCAAAGAGATATCAAGAAGAAAGCGAATATTGCAAAGTATTAAAAAACATCAAAGATATTCTCGATCTAGAAAAGCCTGCACATACGACCTATAACTTGAGGGTCATAACATCTGCCTTAAAGATAGGCAATAAAGCAGGGTCAATAACCGGTAGAAACGCTCTTATTGGCGGAAAATTTAATAAAATCGTTTGCTAAAACTATTCAGCATAGGATAAATAGTGTAAAATCTTTTTCTGAAGATTACGTGCAAATTCCACATGTATTTTTTTCTTGATTGTTGGTTTGATTATTTCCTTTTTTCTAGCAGTTAGGTATCAGATGTATCTATAATCACTAACTACTGTTTTTGGTAGGCTGATAGTTAGTCACAAATAGATATGCTGAATCATCATTTAAAGTTATTTTTAAAAAACGTCTTAGAATTTATTGAACACAGTTGTAGGAGAGATGTTTATGGTTGACGACGAAGTTAAAAGGATGCATTACTACAATGGTTTGTTTTTAAAAGAAGACGATTTTAATATGGACCAGAATTATTATATTCGGATGCGCCGCTTGATGAACCATAGTCTTAACAAGGTAAGTGGAATTCTTGAAGGGCTGAATGTAGAACCTCACGAAGGTAAACGTTATAATGTAACCGCAGGAGTTGCATTTTCTTACTCGGGAAAAGAAATAGTCCTTATTTCAGAAGAATTATTAGATTTCTCTGGAAGGGACCCTGGAGTTTACTATGTAACCATAGCCTATAATGAGTCTTTGGGGGACAAGGATTCCAGTAAGGGAGATCAGGAGATCCACATTATTGAAAAACCAAATATTTGTGCAATATTTGAAAGATTGCCTGATAATCCGGAAGAAATAATTCTCGCGAAAGTGATTGTTCCAGAAGATACGAACTGGGTAAGTACCAAAAAATATGTGCAAACAGATGACCGAAAAGAAATAGGTCCTGCACTAAGAGACATAAATAAAAAAGTCGGTATTGGAACCCGCGAACCGAAACATGATCTGGACGTCAAGGCATCCAGCATCAAGCTGGGATTGGAAAACAGCGGGGGAGGTCAACTTGTTATTACAAATAATCCAAATGACAATTCGGTATATCTTGAGGCATTTAGTAGTAAGGGTGATGGCAGTGCCTCCGAGTTGATTCTTTCGGGAGGTTGGGCTGAAAATGTTCCAAAGCTGATAGTTAAAGCAAACGATACAATCTTTATGGATAAAGTTGGCATTGGAACAGCTACTCCAAAATATTCGTTAGATGTCAACGCCTCCAAGATCAAATTGGGACTTGAGAAAAACGGAGGAGGACAACTAATTATTACTAACAATAAAGATGATAATTCAATTTATCTTGAGGCATTTAATTCACAGGGTTGTGGTGGAAGCGCCTCTGCGCTTATACTTTCGGGTATTGATGGTAAAAGTGTTCCCTGGTTGGATGCAAGAGCGGACAACACAGTCATCAGTGGCAACGTAGGCATAGGAACCACGCCTTCAGAAAAACCCCTAGTTGTTCAATCAAAGGGTCTGAACGGAGAATTGATAGGTTTTGTAGACGATGCAACAAAAAGAATGAAGTGGCATATTAACCAGAATTATGATAACAAAAGCGGTTTAAATTTTGGCGAAACCGGCGTGGCTGATGGAAGATTGTTTATCCAAGCTGGTGGGAATGTCGGCATAGGAACTACAACTCCAAAAAAACCTCTAGTGGTTCGAGAAAAAGGTGCGAACGGAGAGTTAATAGGTTTCGAAGACTCTGAAGGAAGAACAAAGTGGCATATTAATCAGAATTATGGTAACAAAAGTGGTTTAAATTTTGTTGAAACCGGCGTGGCTGATGGAAGACTGTTTATCCAAGCTGGTGGAAACGTCGGTATCGGGAGGATAAATCCATCCGAAAAGTTGGAAGTAAATGGGACGGTTAAAGCAGGCAAGTTTGTAGGAGACGGATCAGGGTTAACAGGTATAGCTGGGCAATGGACTGAGGTTCCAGCAGGCATTTCTTACAGCGCTGGCAAAGTAGGCATCGGGGTCTATAACCCACAATATGACCTGGACGTTAATGCATCCAACATCAAACTCGGATTGGAGAAAAATGGTGGAGGTCAACTGGTTATAACCAACCACAGTAAAGATGATAATTCGATTTATCTTGAAGCGCATAATTCTAAGGGCAGTCATGACAGTGCATCTGAGCTTGTTCTTTCTGGAAATGCAGGTGGTAATGTTCCAGTGTTGAGAGCAAATGCAGATGATACAATATTTAGCGGCAATGTCGGCATTGGGATAACGATGACTCCGGATGCTCAACTCCATTTATTCGGTGGAAATGGGGATTTAACCCATTCAGAAGGTGATCTGAAAATAGGGGATGAAAGGCATAGGTTAAAAGTTGGCGTTGTTAAGTCCGGAGAGCAAGCCGGAGATGTACGTATTCGTGCAGAAGGAGGAAAAAATCGATTAATGCTTGGAGTAGAGAATGAAGATACTCTGACAATTGTAAACGGCAAAGTTGGCATCGGGACTACAAATCCCCAGAGACAACTTCATATCTCGAAATCTAATGACAATGATGTCCACTGCCTGATGTTACAAAATTCTAAACGAGGTGGCGATACTTCCGTGAGTCTTGATTTTCAGACTTATGGAGGAAGTGATGCTCCTACATCCTCTTTGAGAGCAATTGATGAAGATTGGTCATCCCATTTGGTATTTTTGACCAAAGAACCAGGAAAAGACAAAAACAAGTTGATTGAAAGACTTCGAATTACTAACGATGGCAATGTAGGTATTGGGACGACAGATCCATCCGAAAAATTGGAAGTTAATGGGACAGTCAAAGCTATCAAGTTTGTAGGAGACGGTTCAGAATTAACTGACATCAAAGCTAGTCAATGGACTGACGTCTCAGGCGGGATTTCTTACAGCGCAGGCAACGTCGGCATTGGAACAACAAGCCCATTAGCCAAATTAGAAGTGAATGGGAATATTAATGGCAAAGCTGATCTGTTCATAACCGGCAATATCGGCATTGGAACGACAAATCCAGTAGGCACTATAAATATTGGCGATCCAATGTTCAGAATAGATAAAAGTGATGGTTCACCGAATATGGGCTATGTGCGCTTTGGAGACGGTACTGGATGGAAGTTGCATTTTGGTCGCTCCATATCTGGAGGAAGCGCAATTACAGGAACAAACGGAGTTCTGATGACAATTCACGATCAAGGCAATGTCGGTATCGGAACGATGGATCCATCAGCCAAGTTAGATGTGAGCGGGACTATTAAGGCCAAAGCTAGCGAGTTGGGATCTCTACACGTAGACGGCAACATTGACACTGGAACTATGGATATAGGCGGCCCAATGTTCAGAGTCGATAAAGGTGATATTTCACCGAATGTAGGCTTTGTTCGCTTTGGAGACGGTACAGGATGGAAACTTCATTTTGGTCGCTCTATTTCTGGTGGAAACGCACTTACAGGAACAGACGGAGTTCTGATGACAATCCACGATCAAGGTAATATCGGCATCGGAACGATGGATCCCACTGATAAATTACATATAGAAGGAGACGGAGCATTCGTAAAAACGCGTATTTTTCCTTCTGATGATAACACACAAGGTTTAACAGGATTTTCTCTTGAATCTCGAGAACAAGAAGGTAAAATTCATAATTGGAAAATTTATACTGCACCTGTTGGAGGTGGTCATGGTGTACCCGGAAATAGTTTGACTTTTTGGGAATACGGCAGTAAAACTGATGGTCTTAAACCAAAAATGGTTTTACAGGCCAATACTGGAAATGTCGGCATCGGGACAACTGATCCCAATGCTAAATTACATGTTCAAGGTAGTATAAGTATTAACGATTATGACCTCCGGCTAAGGGGAGGGAAAGACGGTAATCATGGAATCGGATGGTATGGTCCAGGTAAGCCTTTTGCAGACACAAATCTGGATGGTCCCGCTGTATTTGGTAATATGGGCGGCGCTTTAGGCACAAACCATGAAGGAGCACAAAAAGTAGTCCTTTATTGGAATTCCGATGGCAATGTCGGTATCGGAACGACAACTCCATCAGCCAAGTTAGAAGTGAAAGGGACTTTTAATGCAACACAAAAGAATTTTTCAATAAATCATCCCCGAAAACCAGAAACTCATAATTTAGTTCATTCCACACTGGAAGGGCCTGAAGTTGCAGTATTCTATCGTGGAGAAGCAAAGCTTTCCAATGATGAAGCAACAGTTACGCTCCCTGATTATTTTGAAACTTTAACACGAAAGGAAAATAGAACTGTTTTATTAACACCTAAATTTGAAGACGATAAAGATGAAGTCTTTATGCTGGCTGCCTCCGAGGTCAAAGATGGTAAATTCAGTGTTAGAATAATAGACAAAAAAGATATGTCTGAAAAAGGCAGACCTAAGCATCAAAAGTTTTATTGGGAAGTAAAAGCGATAAGAGCCGATGTAGATACACTCAATGTAGAACCAGAAAAAACTCCAGTTAAAGGAGCGATCAGTGAGTAAATAATATTTTTAAGAGGGATTTAATATGAAACAACAATTAGAACAACGTATTAGAAAACTGAAAACCGAATTTGAAGCCGGCCAGAAAATGCTGGCTGACCTTGAGATGAAGCAGGCAAACCTTAGAGATACTCTGCTGCGCATAAGCGGGGCTATCCAGGTGCTTGAGGAACTGAATGCAGCTGAAAGCAGTGCAGGAGGAATTCCAGAACAAGTAGGTCAAAACCCGGAAATACATGCAGGTCGAAAAATAGAACCGGAAATCGAGGCTCTCTAATAAGATCCCTTCAGATTGCTCACTTCTTAAGTAACAATAGTCTACGTACTATAAGTATACTTGAAAGTATACTTTCAAGTATACTTTTGAATCCGTACCCTCATGTAATAAGTTTTTAAAGTTTAATTATTTTGTGTATTTTCTGTATACCACAACTATAATTATTCACCCTTTTTTACTCTATTTCAGCTCACAACCGTGAAAAACAACCCGGGGCACAGAAAAACTAATTTTAGACATTATAACGTGGAAAGCATATAAGTCAAGAAAAAACAGTGCCCTTACTATTTTCAATTGTGCTTTTCATGGTTATAATATTGAGTTACTAAGAATAGATTGTCTAGTTTTATCTGTTAATTGCGTTCGGTTTTCAGTATCAATCAGTAACTCATTTACATGACCCAATCACTTCATTTAGTTAATTGTAATTTTCTAATGTGGGGTTATAATTTGATGGAAATAGAGGTTTCTTTAAACGATTACTACAGCAGTTACGAAACGATGGCTAAAGAAATTCGAGAAGGCATCGATGAGGGTTTCGATGAAAGGGTTATAGAAGGTATTAAGCAGGAATTCGTAGCTGGCATCAGGGGGTGCAGGGTTTCGGGCTTTAATAACAATGAGATGTTAAAGGCATGGAATATATCCTGAAAAGCGCTTTTAATACGGCTTCAGACGAGACTATACGCTTCACGATCAAGCGAACCGTCAGTAATGAATACTGGGAAAGAGTTAGTTCTTCTTTTAAGCAGAAAATGGAGGGGCATGTAGCAAAGAGGTCGAGGAAATAAGGAACGCTGATTTAGAGCTGGAGGAAACTTCTGCTTCCAAATTAAAAAATCGTGTTGATGCGTCTATTGAAAAGATCAAAGAGTACATCGGCAGTGCCTGTGGAAATGTGAAAAGAAATCTCCCTGCAGATGTGATATTCAGGATTTTTTTTCGACAGCCTGCAGGATGAGTTCAACAGAGATCTGGATGAAAATCTGGAAACATGCAAGATGAGGATCTACAAAGAGATTGATAGTAAAATCGGCAATAAGAAGGTTGATCATGAAAGACATTAAGCAGAATGTAAAGGCTTTTGTAAGGGTTTTCATTCAGGTTTTTGTCAGTAACGTAGTCAAAGAATCGACTAAGAAGATGATAAAAAGCCTCTAGAAAGACAAAAGAAGTTACTCGAAGCCAAGAGTAAAAAATATCAGATTGTTCAATATTTCAATAAGAGTTCTTTTTTCAAAAAAGCACTGGAAAACACATAAAATCGGTGTGTGATCTCCCATCATCAAAGGGAACAGAATCCCTGGTAGGGAAATTAGAGTCAATTTATGAGACTACAAGTTATTTCAATAACCCGATAAATACCCTGATCTTGCCAGCTTCTAAATCAATTGTCGCGGTTGCAGCCAGTGCAACAGTATTGACCGCATCTGTCGTCATTCCAATTATATACCCTGCACCCAGTGCAAACTTCACCAGTAACGCCACAGAGAGTGGTTATGTTCCCCTGTCCGTACGTACAGTTTACAGACCTTTCGGAAAATGCAACAGGGTGGAACTGGAGCTTTGGAGATGGGGGCTATTCTTCCGAGAGAAATCCCGTTCATACTTACTATGCGGCAGGAGACTACACTGTAAAACTTAAAGCATCAAATGAAAATGGCACAGATTCAAAAAGCACTAAAATAAAGGTTTTACAACCAGTCGTACCTCCTATTGCAAACTTCAGCAGCAATGTCAGTGAGGGCTATGCTCCGCTTTCAGTCCATTTTGCAGACCTCTCTGAAAATGCAACTGAGTGGAACTGGGACTTTGGAGACGGAATTAGCTCAAGCGAGCAGAACCCAGAGTACACTTATTCTTTAGCAGGAAACTATACTGTTTTGCAGACTGTAGTAGTGCAAATGACACAGCTTCAAAATCTACCACAATAATTGTTTCAAAAAACCAGAAGAAGTACTTCCTGTAGCAAACTTCAGTACCAATGTCAGTGAGGGTTCTGCTCCTCTCTCTGTGCAGTTTACCGATAGTTCAGAAAATGCAACTTCTTTAAACTAAAACTTTGAAGATAGAGATAATTCAAGCG
This sequence comes from Methanosarcina sp., assembly GCF_049706645.1. Taxonomy (GTDB): domain Archaea; phylum Halobacteriota; class Methanosarcinia; order Methanosarcinales; family Methanosarcinaceae; genus Methanosarcina. The sequence continues at coordinate 82,379 of NZ_JBNAKP010000015.1, forward strand.
AGCAGAATCCGGTTCATATCTACAATACGGCAGGAAACTACACCGTTTCCCTGACAGCAGCCAATGAAAATGGCACAATTCTAAGCTTTTCACAATAAATATCACGAAATCTATTCCTTTAATTAGCTGGAGTTCTCCCGCTAATATAACCTACGGCACGGGATTGAACAGCACTCAGTTAAATGCAAAAGCTTCAGTTGTTGGTACCTTTTTCTATACTCCACCATCAAGGAATGTTACAATCAAGATCAATAAAGCTACTCCTGTAATTAGCTGGAACAACCCTACTGACATAACTTATGGAGCGAAATTGGATCGTATTCAGTTAGATGCATCTACTTAGGCATCTGGAACTTTTGTATACACTCCAAAAGAAGGGACTGTACTGAGTGCAGGTACACGCACATTGCACGCTGATTTCACTCCTGATGATGCTTTAAATTATACTTCAGCTTCAAAGGAGTTTAGGATCAATGTACTGCCAACCCATGCATATATAACAAACTATGGCAGTGACAGTGTTTCAGTAATTGACACGACCGAAAAAACTGTTACAGCTACCATACCTGTAGGAAAGGGTCTCTCAGGAGTTGCAGTTAACTCGGCTGGAACAAAGGTATATGTGACGAACTCTGACGACGACACGGTCTCTGTGATTGACATAGCAAGCAACACTGTCATAGCTACAATGAATGTCGGAAACGCTCCTGAGGGAGTTGCAGTCACACCGGATGGAAAACAGATATACGTGGCTAATTCAGGCAGTAACACCACATCTGTGATTAATATTCCAAAAACTGCTATAAGCAACGTTGGGGTAGGAGGTAATTCTTTTGGAATTGCAGTAAATCCAGCAGGAACGGAGGTATTTACGACAAACTCTAAAAGTGATTCTGTCTCTATAATTGACACTTTAAACAACTATAATGTACGCAGGGTGACTTTAGATGCGCCTGATAAAATTGCAGTCTCCCCGGATGGAACAAGGGTATATGCGACAAGCCCAGAAAGAAACTCTGTATATATAATTGACACAGATATCTATCCTGTTACAGCCACAGTAAGTGTAGGAAAATACCCTTTTGGAGTTGCTTTCGGGCATTTTAGGGATTCTGTCAGGTGAAGTTGAACCCATTAACATGGTGAACAAATATCTAATTTTTTATTCTATTATTAGTTTTTCATGAGATAGTACTGCATCAACCCTTAATGATTGGATAATTTGGATTAGATATAACTGATTTATACGAACGTTTACTGTTGAAGTAACTAGTGATAGATGCAGAATAACTATATCTTAAAACTTGTTGTAAAAATTAAACAACTCCTCAAGAATTAGGGAAGATTTCGAATAATAGTTTCATTGAAGACGTCTTCTAATACTCCAACATTTCAATCAAAAATGCTAAATTATCTCATTTATCATCGGGTAACGAATTTTTACACAGCTTCGAATACTATGTACACTGATTTTCCTATTTGAATATTGAGGATTTAGAATAAGAATTAGCACTTTTAGGCATGTTGTCTCTGTGCCATATACAAATAAAGATTACTTAATTCTGAATTGACTCCAATTTTTTTTAATTTATAAATGTGTGGTTGTGATCACAATGAATGAAAATGAAACTCCTGCTCCAGGAACTGAAAAGCCATTATTATGGACAGATGCAGACTTTTCTACACAAATAAAATTATTTGAATATCAGCTTTTTATGTTACTGAAAATAAGCAAAGAAATTGATATAACGACGATAACAGATAATCTAAAGAAAGTATATGATGATTATAAAGATGGAAAATATTATGATGCAGAAAAGAAAATAATTTCCTTGAAAAAAGATATCTATGAATTGATTAATAACTTGGACTGGAAGGAGAAAGTTAGATATTTTGCTTTATTATGGGGTATTTTCCCGATTGGATATGCAATTATATCAATGATTATCTCATTTAGCCTAATAATATACAATGGTTCTTATAGTATTTTAGATGTTCCTCTCTGGGCTTCTTGCATAGCTGTAATTGGAACTTCTGTTCAAATCCTTATTGGAATTGTAAATGATATCAAAGATGACGACATAATAACTGAATATAAAAGATTTTGGTATGTAGTCTTACCTTTTATTAGCTTTGTTTTTGGCTTCATATCGTTTCTTTTGCTCAAAGCAGGATTAATTAGCATGACATTAGGTTATATTACGACTAATACAAGTGCGAATATTTCAGCATTTTCGGGATTTTCCAGTGGCCTAATTAATGAACTGTCCGTTAGCCCCCCTCCAGCTGCAGTCATATTAATATGTTTTCTGTCAGGATACGCTACTGAATGGTTTATAAATTTACTGAAGACATATACTACTAAACCGGCGGGTGTATAAGTCCTATTTACACAACTTTAAAAAAATGCTTCAACTGTGTAGTCTTATTCTGTATTCTCCACTTATACTATAGAAGAAAAAGCATAGCCTGGGAAGGATACCTGCAAAGTCAACTAAATCTTTATCGGCTTATTTCGAAATTCTTACAATCCTCTTTCTTAAAGCTAAAATGCCAAACGAGCATGCAAATTCTTGTACTGTAATGAAAATCTATTCTTAAATTTTTAATTTTTTCAGCTCGCAGCTTCATTCCATGGAGAGTCTATCATGCCAGAACACCAGCAAATTAAGCAATCCAAAGGAACACAGCCTCCTTCTCAAAGAAGAATAATCCCCTCTAACCAGTCCTTTGTATCAAATCCTACAGCTATCATCCAGCGTGCCAGAATAGACCCAAAATCTCTAACTTCAGCAGATGTTTTACAGCTCCAGCGAACCATTGGAAACAGGGCAGTTGGGAGGTTGCTTTCAGAGATTAGAAATCCTTCAACGATTCAAAAGGTACCGATTCAGCGGCAAAAGCTGGAAGAAGAAACATGTCATTCGTGCGTGCAAAGACAGGAAGTCCCTGAGGAAGAAGAACCATTGCAGGGCAAGATGACAGAAACTGTTCAACGCCAAGAGATTCCAGAGGAAGAGGAACCTGTTCAAGGTATGTTTAAAGGTAAACCTCAGGAGGAAACATGCTTTTCATGCATGCAAAGGCAAGAAATTCCAGGAGAAGATGAACACGTTCAAGGAAAAATGATGAGAACCGTCCAACGTCAAGAAATCCCAGAGGAAGAAGAACCACTTCAGACAAAGAAGGAAAATAATACCGGAATGCCAGATAACCTCAAAGCTGGTGTGGAGAGCTTATCTGGAATTGATATTAGCGATGTGAGGGTGCATTATAATTCATCAAAACCTGCTGAAGTTGGGGCGTTAGCATATACGCAGGGTACGAATATTCACATAGCACCGCGGCAGGAGAGGCATTTGCCTCATGAGGCGTGGCATGTGGTTCAGCAGGCGCGGGGTAGAGTAAGACCAATGATTCAGTTAAAGGATGTAGCGGTAAATGATGACGAGGAATTGGAGAGAGAAGCAGATGTGATGGGATTGGAGGCCGCGAATCAGCAAAAATATGATAATCTGTTGCCTAAAAAGTTGTATAGTTCTTCCTTAGTAAAGCTTGCAAATTCATCTAATATTATTCAAGGATTTAAACTAAGAACTGAATTTGAATACAGAGGAGTTAAAATTTCTGGGCTAGATTTAGTAAGTATGTTGGATAGTGTTGCACAAGTATCACATTCGCTTCAGTTTATGAAGAGTTTTCTTCAGGCATCTGGAGTATCTGGAACAGATACTGTAGAAATAGGCAAACAAAAATTGACTTTGGGAGAGAATTATTATGTAGGTCTTTTTGACAAGAAATTGCAAACGACAACTTTCGGAAGTGTAGCGCATACAGGTCCATCATACCCAGAGATGAAGGAACCTGTTCTATCTGAAATTACTCGCAAATATACAACGCTGACTCCCGTAGAATATCATAAATTCGGTACAGTTTATCGAAAACTTGGAGGTGAGCCGCGTGTGGCGGCTTTAATGAGAGATGTCTTACTTTCCGAAAATCCGTCGGAAATTCATTTGGAACCTGCAATAGCTAATTTTCTTGGAGCAATAGGAGGAGCAGAAACCTTGAGAAATCCAAGGTCTTTTGTAACTCTATTGATGTTCCTTGACCGTGTTATAGGACACGGATCAAGTTTAGTTGATGAACCTGAACCTCTTTTTAAGGAACCCGAAGATCAACCGACTTTTGCTACAGGAATGGGGGTAGGGACTGAAGATACAAAAACAGGCGCCGGAGGAAAAGTCACAAAAGGGATTGATGTAACACTAGAATTCTTTGGGTTGCCAGTAGAGGGGGAAAAATCTGCAAAAATAAAAAGATTACAAGAATATCTCGCTAATCTAGACTTGGATCAGGCCCTAAAGGAGAAGATCATGAAAAGTTATGATGTTAATCCAAACATCTGGGGTGGGATTTTACCCATGATAGCATCAAATTCTGTAAACCTAGGAAGTGAACCGATTCCTAAACCAGGGGAAAAAAAAGGTATGAATATTGTTCAAGTAAAAGAGGCCACAATGATAATTAATTGGCTTGAATTTAGAATTAGAGATATGAAACAGGAAGAAAGAGCAGAATTTGATAAGAATTTTCAATTAAATCCTAGGGAAGAAATTTTAAAAATGATAAAAAACTTGGTTGATGGTTCTCCAACGACATCTATATTAAATTCGCCATCATTACCTCCTGATCTTGGGGTAGTACCAGCGAAGCTGTCACTACCCCATCTAAGCTTAGATAACCTCTGAGTATAGATCATCTTAAAACATTTAATATTTCTTTGAGTTAACTTCTTCGCAGTCCAAGTTTTGAGAAAGGCCTTAGGTAAGCATATGCTTTTATCAGAGAGTATCTCCATTTACTATTTAGATATACTTCGTTTTATAGCTTCCGCATTTTCAGCAAAATTTGTGATACAGTAGATGTATTTTGCTTTTTTATATTGAGTCACATAAAAATAGAGCTAAAAACTAAGATATATAGTCATATCCTGATAAAATTAACTTCTACTTTTGGAGAACGGATGAAATAATAATCAGCATCAGCTAAAATCGTTGACTGCTGGCGGGGAATTGATTATAAGTATATTTTTTGATATGACTTAGCAATCCATAACAAGCGGTAAATCTAAGAAAATAAGCATATTTTTATAAACGGTGGAACAAAAAAGAAAACAAACCCTAGTAATTGTGAGAAATTTTGCTCGAAAAAGGAATTTTTCAATATAAAAATCAAGGGATAAAACTAGAATTATACTTCCACTATTCTTTTTTCAATAGAAGTTATCCTGTCTATATACTGAGAGCAGATTATAATTTTTATGTAATCTGTAGAGAACCTGCAATATTATCTTCCATATCGGCTTCGGTTCTGCCAAATTGACGGGTGCTAGATACTTTATAGGCCAACCGTAGCTGAAAAATTTCTTAGCCCGTGTAGCCTTGACAGTACCGCAAAGAGAAAGTATTATTTACGTAGTAAAGCAAATATTTCCCATATAAAGTGGTGAGCATATGTTAGAAGCTGATGAAGCTGGTGAAAAAGCAAAACATATCTATGAAGCCCATAAAGAAGAATGGGAGAGTCTATATGATGGGAAAATAATAGCCATAGATATTGATGCTAATGACTTCGCATCTGTTGGTGACCAATTTAGAGAGGTTGGTCTAAAAGCAAGAAAAGAACGTCCTGGTCATCATATGTTCATACGAAGAGTCGGTAAAAATCCTGTAGTTCTCAGATTTAGATAGTAATCTCTCAAATTCATATCTGGATCCCCGAGATAATTTTTAGCCTCTTATTCCAGATGTCGAATCCTCTTTTCGCTGCATACCAGCCAAAAAAGTCATCATCGTCCCCAAGTTTTCCGGAATCAAATTTCTCCATAAAAAGATCCGAGTCCATCTCATATTTTTTCTCGAAATCTTCACAAACTTCCAGGTACTTTTTTATTTTGTATTTAGCCACACGCTGATTCTGCTCCAGCGCTCCACGGATGACCTCACTTACCTCCTGAGGTGTGAAATCGCCTTTTATACCTACAGTGAGAGTCATATTCCTGTCACCGGATAGAATTTGTTTTTCATTTTATAATAAGATGATTAAGAGGATTGCCTGATTGTCGAGAAAAAATATTCTATAGTTTACGATTCAAGAAAAAAGATGTACTATCAATACTTATATTTCAAATACTTAAATCTTATTTTTTGACTATAATGGACCGTCAGTTACTAAAAAGAGAAATCTTAGTAAATAAAAAAACAAGATCTAGCTATTTTGACTTACTTTATATACGGAAGAATTGTGCCCCTATTTTCCTTTATTCTGTGTTTTCCGTGCTTTCTGTGGTTAACCTTTTACTTGAGATTGGTTAAGAAATTTTGGTACTTGGCTATATTTTTGGGTGGAAGGTTTTAGTTGCCCAACCTGTTCTGGCAGCTCACCTATACTATTATCTGGGGATCTCTGGGACCAGGAATATCACAACTTTTTGGTATTCTACGGCGAAACCGTTAGTTTCATTAATGCGTAAGAAAGAGTCAAAATGGGGTTTAGTTTACTGGATCAGGCGGATAGGTCAATCGGGTGGTCAATAAAGCGGAGCTAGCGCCTTTACTGGTACTACGTGGGGGTCACAGAACGCGCCAGTACTGGAGTTTGCCAAGAGTTTTTACACCGGATTAATGAAAGATAACCAGACTATGTACGTGCTTTCGAACCCCAAAGGGACGTTAAAAATCCAGCGCCGTTTAATTCAACCTGAGTAACCTGTAGATTTACTGACCCAGTGCTCATGCGGAGATCGGCTATAATTTATCTTCAAGACGATCACCTTGCAAAACATCCTTGATGGGGGACCAGGGATTATAGCGAGCGCTATCAGTGTGGCAAAAATAATGAGAATTACTAAAAGTAATTAGTTTGGTAATCATTTTTTAAGAAAAATTTTTAGAATCCAGCTTAAGGGGGTAAGAATACGTCTCTATTTGATATAATAACCGAATTGTTTGATAGAAATTCAAGGAAATATCTGTATGTACCGATCGATTTTGACCATGTAAATGGTGCCAATTACGATAAAGAACCGCTTGAAGGCGGCAAGAAATACTTTAGATTATGGCTCAGTGAAATGTTTCTCGCTAAGGACCGGGAGTGGTTTAAAAGCTGGTATCCGGTAGTTCACTCAATCATTCGCTTTCAGTTCGGAACTCAGGAGATAAATCTTCCCTATGTTGCAGGCTCTTTAAACCTCAAAGATATAAACTCCAGCAACCTGGGTAAAGTGATTCAGCTGAATTATCCCATGACTTCACTGATGCCTTTTAACGGAGGAGTCGTGGAGATCACAGCAGGGCTGCTGGCAATGCAGGGAGCGAATTATCTTAACCGATTTATCAAAGTAATGGGAGATTTTGCAAGTATACTCGTTATACCACAGCTATCTGCGGCTCTTAATGTTGCTGAGCCCATTTCGAAGGGAGTTGAAGAGCTTCTCGGTGTGAGCAATGGGGCTCTCCATCTGGGTTTGCATCAGGCGTTTGTCGGAAAAGAAGGCGGCGGTTCAAACAACCTGAAAGCTGGATACATAGCTGCGATACTGGCCCAGCGTAGTGAGCTAGATGCAAAGAAACTGTGGGTTGTAAACGATATGCTCTGCTATGGAACCAGTGTTAATAACAGCAAGCCGTTAACTGGATTCACTTACATGCTCTTCCGGATCGAGAGCCGAGAGCAGAGGGATGATATGGATGGCCTCACCAATATCAGCGTACCTTTCAATGAAGCCATAAGCGCACTGTTGAATGGGGAAAGTGAAAGGGCACACACTCTTTTAAGAGTAGCTATTGTGGCTGCTATGACCTCCCCTGATCTCACCAGGGTGGATAGACGAAGAGTGGTTCAGGCTCTTAAGGATGAGTTTGATGAAGTTCAGAACACAAAGGCATCAACGGAGGGAGAAGTGGTAGCAGCTGGCGCGGTTCCTGATTTAAATACGGTGATGAAGAGAGCAATGCCAGTAGAAGAAGCTCTTGCTCTCGGTGAGCCAACCTTTGAGGAAATATTCGGCAGAGAAAATGTTCAGTAAAGGTGTTCGGTAAATTTCTACAATTCAAGTGCGAAATCCTTACTATAATTGTTCGACATTTATCATTCAACATATTCACCTTGCTCAATATACTGACTATGCATTGCAAATTTCGAAGGTTATATTTTTCTGAGGATACAGGAGGCAAATAGATGAGAAGATCAATGGATACTAATTTTTCTAAATTTTTTAAAAGTTTAAAAATAATGGCACTTTTCGGTCTTATCTGTGCAGTTATCCTTTCCGGCTGTGTTGATAACGGACAAAATGACACGGATAATGATTCCGAACAGAATCAAACGGATAATGCAACCATGGAAACAGAGCAGGTAATAACCGAAGCTGACAACGGAACAATCATAAATCTCAAAAATGGAGAGACTTTTTTCCTTAAGCTCAGGGAAAACCCGTCAACAGGCTATTCCTGGCAACTTAACCTGAGTCAGGGACTCAGCATTCTAAGCGATGAATATACTCAGGATCCGGCTTCTGAAGGTTATACTGGGGTTCCGGGAACTCGTCAATGGGAACTAAAAGCTGTAACTCCAGGCAGCCAGCAGGTAAAAGGGATATACAAACGACCCTGGGAAGATACAACAGGCACGGAGGATAATTTCACACTTAATGTTGAAGTTGTCTGAAATAGATTTTAGCTTTTTGTCTTTATCTAATCCAGAATTTTCTTTATACCGAAGGTTTGGCGTGCTCAGGTATACTTTATTATCTTTTTTCTTATGGAAAATGTATTTCTTGTTTTTTCCAGTTTTATGTCATTTTTTCCGGAAAGAGATTCCCTTTACTTTCAGTTGTTTCCTTTTCCGTAAAGCAGAGAAGTAAAAAGAGAGAAGTAAAAACAGAGAAGTAAAAACAGAGAAGTAAAAAACAGAGAAGTAGAAAACAGAGAAGTAGAAAACAGAGAAGTTAATTTTACTTCACATCTGTTTTTTCTTCTTTACCGGAAGGTTTCCTTGCACCAATACTGGTTATAGTCCCTACAACAATATCCTCTTCTTTTTCGAAAGCTTCCAGAAGCTTTGAGGTCAAAAGGTTATTGACTGCTCTTCTTTTCCTTGGTTCGACCACGTACCTGAATCTCAGTTCTATCCAGTTCTCACTGATCGACGTGTAGATGCCGGTTTGCACATCATAAGTGGCTAGAAAGTATTTCCCTTCCATGTTCAGGAGTTCTTCTTTTGCCCTGGGTTCAAATTCCTTGACTATGGGGTCTGCAACTTTGAGGATAATTTCCTGGGCTTTTTTCCAGTCGCTTCCATAGATAAGCATAATCCGTATTTCGTCCCAGATGAAAGAAAAGTCCCGAGTATAATTTTTGATCGGTTGGGAAAGGACAAAGCTATTAGGGAGCTGAATTATCCTGCCCGTGTACTGGTCCGAATTTCCCCACTCCTTAATCTCCATAAGCTTGGTGCTGAAATTCCCGATATCCAGTACATCGCCTATATTGTCCCCGATCTGGATTCTATCGCCGGCGTTAAATGGGTTGGATGTGATTATAAGAATTCCCCCGGCTATGCCTTTGAGAAGGTCTTGAAGTGCTATTGCAATGCCAGCACTCAGAATCCCATAGGCAATGATAAGGGTGCTGGTTCTTTCAACCCAGATTGCAAAAAATGAAGCCGAAGCAAGAACTGTGACGACAATAGATATGGTTTTGCGCAGAGTATATCGATCTCTGGCAGTCATCACTTTTTTCTGGATAAAATTTCCGGCAAGAGAGTTTATAGTATAGGCAAGAAGGACAACAATTAACGAAGCCAGAAGAGAATCCAAAATGGCGCTGTTCTCATCAAAAAAATCGGTTAAGTACCTGATGTATGCGGTAAAAAATATCAAAAACAGAAGAATGAACGTATTCAGGCTCTGGATAACCCTCATGGACTTAAATATAACTTTTTTTATATATCAATCTGGCCAGTACCTTCTGATGCTTAATTCAGCCAAAGTTAAGGTTTAGTCTGAAATCCTTGCTGCTTTTAATCTTTTAGATTCTGTCCTTATTTTTCAGTTCTTATCCATCATTCTTTTTCACTCTTTTTATTCTTATCACTCTTTTTATTTTTCTTACTACATATTTTTATTACTCATTCTCTATTTTTATTACTGTTTTTTTGCTTTATTACTACGGGAGCGCAGAGGGTCACGAATACCCCTTCCTTTAGGTAGGGGATGAAGTGAACCCTCGCCTCTTCGTATTTCTCTTTAAATATCTAAACCATAGTTTCCTTGTATAGAGATAGTAAATCGGACAGGAAACCGAGGCCAAAATTTCAATCACTTATGTTAAGGAAACCTTGTTAAAGGATACTTAATCATCTGTCCCCAAGTAACCGGGCGGGCGTCCCGAAGCATACCCCATCCTTTAGGGTGGGGTGGCCGCCCGCAATTTGATTTTTATTACTATTTTTCACTTTTTTACTCATTTTCATTTTTACTACTGTTTTTATTTTTCTTAATGTTTTTTTGCTTTATCTTTCCTGTATGTTCGATCCTTTCAATCTACTCAATCTACTTCCCAGTTACTTTCTTTTCCTTTCTCCGGCTTTCAAAGCTTTATAATTATACTTTTTTGCGGCAGGTCAGGATAAATCCAGGATAAGTTCCGGGATAAATTCAGGATGAAAAGGGGATATATCGAGAAAGGAAATTAAGATATGGGGAAAATATGAGGGGATTGAATGAAAAGCAGATAAAAGCTGCCGAAAAACTGAAGGAAATTGACCCTGAATATGAAATTTTCTGGGACACCGGGATGAAAATTCCGAGATTTATCAAAGGCACTCTTTTGAAGCCGTCAGCCGAAAGCCCTGATGAAATAGCGAGAGAGTTTCTGGAAGAATACCGGGAGCTTTCGGATATGCAGCAGGGGCTTGAAGAAAACCTTGAATTCTTCACGACAGAGACGGATTTCTCCGGATTCCACCATGTGATTTTCCTCCAGCATCTCAAAAGTATTCCTGTGTTTGAGGGTTCGGTCCAGGTTCACATAAACCCTGAGGGGCAGGTGATAGCGTACAAGGATTTCAGGCTTGCGGAAGTGTCGGTTGAGCTGGAGCCGAAAATCAAAAGGGAAGAAGCTATTGAACTCGTCCGTCAGGACATCGGTCCGGATCAGGCTATTACAATTCCCCGTTCAAGGCTTATGCTTTTTAGAGACCGCAAAAATAAGCTTCATCTGGCCTGGCAGGTCGAGTCGATCTTTGCCAGCGGATTTGCAGGAAGGTTTCATTTCATTGATGCACATACCGGGGAACAGCTCTATAAGTTTTCTCAGATCCGGGCTGCACTCTCGAGAAAAACGTACAGTGCAAAGACCGAAGCTTTCCTTCCAGGGGAACTGGTGCTCGAAGATGACCAGGCAGCGGCTGATGAGGTGGCAAGGGCAGCCCACGAAAATATGGCAATCGTATACAGTTATTTCAAAAACAACTTCGGAAGGGACAGTTATGATAATAAGGGTTCTCCTCTGGTTTCCACGGTTCACTTCCAGCAGCGGTATAATAACTCTTTCTGGAGCGACTTCCACAAGCAGCTTGTCTTCGGGGACGGGGACGGGTTTCGCTGGAAGCCTATGGCGTTTGCGCTCGATATCGTAGCCCATGAGCTGACCCATGCAGTTGCCGCGCACACAGCCAGGTTCGTGTACAGCGAAGAAGCGGGAGCGCTTGATGAGTCCTTTGCCGACGTATTTGCAATCCTAATTTCAAACGGAGAGAAGATAACAAGCTGGGAAATCGGGGAAGGCGTTTACACACCTTATCACGAAGGGGATGCCCTGAGGGACCTTTCCGATCCTCCGCGCTTCGGACAGCCTGACCATATTGACAACTGCATACGGCTTGCTCCCGGAGAAATTCCTGACCTGGACAGAAACCAGAGCGGGTATATCCATCAAAACAGTGGAATTCCTAATAAGGTAGCTTACCTGATCATAGAAGGCGGAAAACATTACGGGATAAAGGTCAAAGGAATTTCCAGAAAGAAAGCCGAAAAGATCTATTACCTTGCCCTTACTGCTTACCTGCACAGTGCAACTCTCAGCAGGTGGACTTTCCGCGAGGCCAGGTACGCCCTGTTAAACGCTTGCCGCCAGTTGTACGGGGAAAAGGGGCCAGAATATGCGGCAATCAGGAATGCCTGGGCTGCGGTCGGCCTTGGGAGACCGGAAGGAGACCTTATACCGGTTGAAAAGACAACCTTTCCTGAAGTTCCTATCCCGGACATGAACCCTGAAGGTATAGTAAGTTCCATTTATTTTCCTGAAGACGGGCTTGTAAAAGATATACGGGTCAGTGTAAATATCGAACATTCCTATCTTAGGGATATCAGGGTTGTCCTGAATACCCCAATAGGGAAAGGTATAGTCCTGCACGACCGGCTGGCAAGAAAGGATAAAAGCCTTGCCAGAACCTATAATGTGGGTTCCGTACCTGGCCTCATGGTCTGCATAGGGGAGAGAGTTCAGGGGGAATGGAGCCTTAGCGTGGCTGATTATTCGACAGGAAACACAGGTTCTTTCCTGAGCTGGGGAATTAAATTCCTGGTACAGGAAGCTGAGAAGGAAGAGCTTAAAAGGGAAATTTTCCTCTGGCTTCTAATTCCGGATGCCGACCCTGCCGGAATAAAAAGCCGGATCGAAATCGAAAGGCCGGGAAAAATCTTAAGGCTTGAGGTTTCTCTTGAGATCACTCACCCCTTTATCGGGGATCTCAATGCGGAACTTGTTATGCCTTCGGGAGAGAAGCTGACCCTGCTTAACAGGATGGAATCCGGCAAAAAAGAACTCAAAAAAATATTCAAAGTATTCAGTACTGAGACCGATGAGAACTTTCGGCTTGCCATAAGTAGAGAGATGCAGGGAATCTGGACCCTGAAAATTGCAGACCTGGCAGAAAAGCACGAAGGCACCCTTGATAGCTGGGGCCTGCATTTTGTATACGAGATTGACCCCGAATCCCTTCAGTAGTTGCGGTCTTATCCGTAATGCAATCTTATTCCTTTTTCTAGCCTAATTTTGTTCCTTCCCTTAGCCCAATTTTATTTCTTTTTTAGTCTGTTCTTACCTCTTTTTTAGTCTGTTCTTACTTCTTTTTTAGTCTGTTCTTACTTCTTTTTAACCCATACTTTTTCTTTTCTCAGTCCAATTTATTTTTTCTTGCCCAATTTTATTTCTTTAATCGAGTATCTCTGCGCTGTGTTCTGATCTTGCAGGCTGGTTTATAATCAGGAATTTGAGAGTCGTATCACCGGTATTGTATGTCGTCTGGACTGCACCAGCAGGGATGTATACGAGCTGGTCCGGACGTATCTCTACCGGGATTCCGTCAATATAAAGCAGGCCCTGTCCTTCAAGGATATAATGGATTTCGGGATCTTTCACAATATGGGATGCAGCATTTTTTCCGGGGTTTATAATGGAATGGGCTATGCTACAGTTAAGCTCAAGGTTCCTGTCTAGACTTAGGGGGTTCAAGAGCTCGGCAATTTGAAGGTTTCCGGGTTCGTCAGTGTATTTGCACGCTTCAAGATTCCTGCAAACGATATAATTCTCCAGGTACAGGTCGGCCCCTGCGATGTAAGTTTCTCCTCCGGAAGAGACCTTTTTGACGAAAGTACACTTACGGTAAGGCTCGGAACTGTTTCTATCCTGCCAGTTATACTCGATCCAGCCTTCACCATCTTTACTCAGGGCCGTTTCGATAAAGAGTTCTCCAATGGGCCTGCCGTCCGCATCTTTAAGCCCTTTGATATTCTTGCCTTCGCGGCTCTGGTCTGAAGGGCAGACTAGCTGGGTCCCATCCGCGGTCCAGACAAAAATACAGAAGCCGTCCTGGAACCAGGGAGAACCTTCCTCCCGGAATGAGGGAAACAATTCTGCTCCCTGGGCTTCAATGAGCCTGACTGTAGCTCTTACCTTGCTTTCGATATTCTTTCTTTCGCCTGCCAGCTTACTCTCCCCCTTTTCCAGAGTAAGGGGGTCTGGCCCAGGCTTTGAAACAGCAGGTTCGGACATCTCACTTTCTTCCTCAGCCTGCACAGCGCCGGCTACTCCACTGACGTCCGAGCCTATGGTTTCACCTTCAAGCTCGGCTGAGACTGCTGGCATTTCATCCTTACCCCCGCTGGTAAGGATTCCCAGAAAGAGCGCAACTGCAAGCATAATACAGGCAATTTTTATTAAATCCATAAATTTCCCTGCTGTTTAAGTCTAAACCTTCTCAATTACTGAATGAAGGTCATTCTGTATCTTAAGCGATTTTTCTCAATAATTATCTGAAGTATTATTTTATTTTTTCATTTTGTTCGCGTTTGACCTGCATAAAGAATATTTGCTGAGATTATTTGCTGGCTAAATAAGGAGGATTTATTTACTAAGAATTTGAATTATTTTCAATTTATTTTCAATTTAATTCCAGTTCAGTTTCAGTTCAGTTTCAGTTCAGTTAGGGTTTAATTTCGGTTCAGTAAGTTCAATTCCAGTCCGGTTAACTTTAATTTGATTTCAATTTAGTTACAATTTAATTTGATAACTTCCTGCTGCTGTGAACTTCCTGATAACGCAAATCAAATTCTGAAATACAATCAGGGATAGAAAATGTCTGGCCACTGCAACCTTATTTCCTGGAACGTAAACGGCCTTCGGGCTGCAATGAAAAAAGGGTTTCTTGAGCTTTTGCTGGAACAGAAATTTGATATTGTCTGCATTCAGGAAACTAAAGTTTCTCCTGATAAACTCCCAAGGGAAGCCAAAAACATTCCGGGATACTATAATTACTTTGTTTCGGCAGAACAGAACGGTTACAGCGGGGTTGGAGTCTTTTCAAAGAGAAAGCCCCTGAATATCGAAACCGGCATGGGAATCGAAAAATTTGACAGGGAAGGCCGCTTCCTGCGGGCCGACTACGAGGACTTTACCTTAATGAATATCTACTTCCCTAACGGCAAAGCCTCTCAGGAGCGCCTGGAATACAAAATGGACTTTTACGATGCCTTTTTGGACTATGCAAACGCACTCAAGGCAGAGGGCAAAAAGCTTGTCATCTGCGGGGATGTTAATACCGCCCATAAAGAGATTGACCTTGCCCGCCCCAGGCAAAACGAAATGATTTCCGGTTTTCTTCCTGAAGAGCGGGCATGGATGGATAAATTCCTTGCTGCCGGCTATATTGATACCTTCCGCATGTTCAATCCTGAAGGCGGAAATTATTCCTGGTGGTCAGTGAGAACCGGCGCACGCAAAAGAAATGTCGGCTGGCGCCTGGACTATTTCTTCGTAAGCGAAAACCTGCGGAACAATGTAAAGTCTGCCCCGATTTACGCAGACATAATGGGCTCAGATCATTGTCCAGTTGGACTTGAACTTGAATTTTAAATCTGATTTTTATTTTTATATTCTCATTTTGAACCCTTCTTATTCTGGCAAAGCCGATTGAAGCTGCACGGCAAGGTTATTCGCCCAGGTGCGAATTGCCGTCCAATCTCGCACGTCGCTTGCTGGCATTTTGTTTAAGGGGCTTGCCGGCAGCCTGGCAATCAGGTTGTCAGGAAAGCGCAGCTTCTCCGGGTCGTACTTACCGCCAAATATTTCAACAGCTATAGGTGTAAACCAGGGAGATTTCGCAAGCTCCTTATCGAGCTGGGAGCGCACTTCTTCCCACTCCTTTTCGTCATCATGAAGCGGGCCGAGCGCGAAAACCGCCACTGGCTGCTTTGTAAGGGCTTCACGATGTCTCGACAGGAAGCTGTGTGCTTGTTTGTGCCAGTGAAGCGTATAGAGTGGTGCCCCCAGCACTACCGCAGCGTATCCTTCGAGAGACTTTACCTCTTTCATGGACTTAAGATCTACCATAAGCCCACTTTCGTGCATTGTTGCCGCGATTGTTTCGGCCACTTCCTGAGTTGAACCATATCTGGAAGCATAAGCCACCAGTACTCTGGCTTGCATCTGGATCAATCACCCCGCTAGCTTTTATCTTTATCCTGCTACTTGTTTTCTTCGGAAACAATTGATTGCCGGTGCGCCGCATATCTCTAGCCTTTTTTCACTCCCGTAAGTTTCCTTAACTCTGCTCTACATTGAACTTTATCTTGATCCCGGTACTTCTGTCCCTTTATAGTTCTATTTCCCCGCCTTTAACTGGTCAAAAAGAATAATTACAAGCTGCAGATCAAAGGAGGTCTCAAAACGTTCCAGTTTTAGTCAGGGGTTTTACTTAAAACTAAGAATTCTGACCTGATTGTCGATAGGCAATCTTACAGACCCTATCACAGACCAGGATCAAAAAGGAAAGTATCAAGCAGAGTAGAAAGCAAAATAGAAAGCAAGGTAAAAATGGAAGCATAGAAAAGAAAGCAGGATAAAAAGCAAGGTAGAAATGGAAGCAAAATAGAAAAGGAAGCAAAATAGAAAAAGGCGACAAAAACAGCTTAAAAACGGTAAGAAGAAGCCCGGAGACCCCGGACCCGTACTGCATCCCCCAATACAGTCTCTTCGAAGGTATGCTCCCCCAAGCATACGGGCTCGAAGAAAGATCAGTGGCTTCCAGGCGATTTTCTATGGGTAAATTCCAGTTTACCCCTCTACTCCGACTTCCCAACTCCATAATATACTAATAACCTAAATTATTTTAAATTATTTATATCAAAAATTGTTTTCAAACAAATAATATTTTAAGGTTGAAAATTTCAAAGAAAGCGTAGATTTTTATGTTTGTGCAATTAACCGGATCACTTTTCCTGGCACGAACACGTATTGGCGAATGTTGTTGTCTCATTTCTCAAGCTTATTTCCCGATATTGTTAAACCCGATAGCGAATTCTGTTCCCTTATCTCTCCTGAGCTCGATACAACCATCTATCTGTTCAACAAGAATATTCACAAGCTGCAGGCCCAGAGAATCAGGATCTCTGAGATCTACTTCCTCTGGAATCCCTTTTCCGTTGTCTGATACTGTAAGTATATACTGGAAATCTTTGTTCAGGTCACATTTGCAGTCGGCCTTAGAGTCCTGTTTGTTTACGCTGAAGTCTTCCGTTTTCTTCAAGTTTATACTGATTTCCCACTTCTTCCCATCCGGAAAAGCATGTTTCAGAGAGTTTGAGACCAGCTCGTTGATTATGATACCGAGAGGAATTGCGGTATCCATGCCAAGATAAGCCTCTTCAAGGTTCAGTTTCAGGTTGATATCTTCATTTCTGAGATTATATGAGCTGAAAAGTTCTCTGGTAAGCTTCTGAATGTAGGCTGCAAAATCCAGATTGTCCGTTCCTTTGCCTCTGAAGAGTTCTTCATGAATTAGAGCCATTGAAGCTACGCGGTTCTGGCTATCCTTGAAAGCATCAAGTACCTCTACATCACTGAATTTTTCCGCCTGGAGGCTGAGCAGAGAAGAAATTATCTGAAGATTATTCTTGATCCTGTGGTGAATTTCTTTTATGCGAGCTTCTTCAATTTTTGCAAGGGCTTCTTCAGCCCTTTTCCGTTCAGTAATATCCTGAACTGTCCCTTTCATTCGAACAGGATTCCTTTCTTCATCAAAGACAACTTTGCCCTGTTCATTAACTATGCATTCTATACCATCAGCTGAAATTATTCTGAAATCGATGTTGAAAGGCTTTCCATTTAAAGCCTGTTTAACCGCCTTATCTACGTATTTCCGATCATCTGGATGAACATATCTTAAAAAAGCATCGTAATTTGGTTTGAATCCTTGAGGGTTATATCCCATAATTCGATAGGTTTCGTCAGACCAGTATGACTCATTTGTTACGATATTCCAGTCCCAGCTTCCGATATGAGCTATTTTCTGGGCTTCTGCAAACCCTTTTTCACTCTCTTTCAAAGAATTATAAGCCTTCTCAAGCTCGGCTGTACGCTCTTTAACTTTCTCCTCCAGGCTTTCAAATGCTTCTCTCAACTTGATTTCGGCTTCTTCAGCTCTCTTTCGCCCGGTATTCTCTATTCGCTCCCATTTTCCTTCCTTTTTAGCCAGAGCGAATTGATGGTTTGAGACTATCTCAGCAATCCCGGCTATACTGCACTTATGGAAAGAATAGGTACACAGGACTACCATACGATGTTCGCCAATAACACTATCTACCTCTCCCTCATAGTAAATGAAGTCCTGACGATGTGTTTCTGACCAGAAAGAGTCCCCGCTCAATCTCAAGCCATCGTAATTACTGGTAGCCGCCTGATTGAGTTTTTCGATCCACTTTTTTAAGGATTTCTCCGATTCGGAAACATAATCTTTTACATACCAATCTACGTAGGAAACTATCTCGATTTGCCCTTTCTCCAGATAAACCTCTATCTCAGGAATACCTCTTCTCAGGGCCTCCTTTGCTTCTTCTACCTCAAGGAGTTGCGAGACTATCCATATACATAATTCATTATTTTCCAGTCCGGCTTTGAAATAGGGGACAACTATATCCATCAAATCTTCTTTTGTCTGGTAAAATTGACAAAAATGAGTTCCCCAGGGTATGTTTCCAATAATACCAATACCAGATACTCTACTGTTACTTACCATATCCCTCTCCGACATCGGGTATGAAGTCAAAAAGTTTTTACCTCAATCTTTTTTTGCCTTAAGCTACAGTTACCTGTAGATACAGTTTATATTTCATAAGTCTTATATTTTTTTAAAAGAGTTAAATTTATTCTTCGGGATCTATATAAATAAGAATGTATAAAAGGATGTTAATAAATACTTATCCACAGGATTCTTTTTAAAAAGTCTATGTTCATCTCCTGCATACCTGGAATATACCTGGAATTTTCGTCAAAAGGATCTTTGATCGTAAATAAAATAGTAAATATAGTTGATTTGATCCGACAGACTCCTGAGATTTTTGAATCAACAGTTGAAATAAACCGTCTGGATATTACATCTTTTAGTCGATGTTTTACTTAATAATTCAGAGATTATTTTTCTCGGATAACATATCATCAATAATACCAACTTAGATAAAGTATACTTAGCTCTCGAGAAGAACAACAAATCCGGATCTGAGAATTAAATACAAGAGACCAGGATCAAAATTGAGAATATAAAGAGGCACATAAAAAGGCAGAAATCGGAATGTAAGAAGAATCCAGGAAGCTCTGCATCTATTGTATCCCCCAATAAAATCTCCTCGAAGATTATGCTCCCCCAAGCAAACTGCTTCGAAGAAGGATTAGCAATCCCCAGAAGATTCCTCATTTAATGATAATACCCCAGTTGTTCCCCAATTACAGAACAGAGTAATATTATAACTTATTTCATATTATTTATATCAAAAATTGCTTCCAGGCAAAAAATAGTTTGACATAAATAAGTTCAATTTTATTATAATCTTTTAATACATCTATTATTTTTGATTTCATTAAAATTTTCGATATAATATAATTTTTCAATCATATTGAAGTTTTAAGTCAGAAACAATGTTTCGTATCGGTTATGCTATATATAACCGGATCATTATATATGTCTAGATTAAGAGTAATAGGGTTTCCTCTTAATCTTTGGGTTGGATCGCAGGTAGGGACCTGAGAATAGGGACTCAGACCCTACCATCTACTTCTAAACTGATTTTAAAAAACACAGCTTTAAACTCTGCCATATTCGTTATCACTCAGATGGCTGGCTCATGTCTCTATATTGTTAAACCATATGGTGAATTCTGTTCCTTTGTCACTTTTAAGTTCAACACAGCCATCTATCTGTTCAACAAGAATATTTACAAGCTGCAAGCCAAGAGAATCAGTGTCTCTGAAGTCTATTTTCTCTGGAATACCCCTTCCGTTGTCTGCTACTGTAAGTGTGTACTGTAAGCCATCTTTTTCCATACAGTCTTTATCCGGACTGGAGATCTCCCTTCCGGCGTCTGTGGGCTCAATTCTGCGCAGATTTATCTTGATCTCGCCTTCCCTGCGGTCAGAAAAAGCATGATTAAAAGCGTTTGAAACCAGCTCATTTACAATAATTCCAAGAGGAATTGCAGTATCCATGCCAAGATCTACCTGCTGAAGGTCAAGCTTGAAATTGATATCTTTATCTCCCAGATTGTATGAACTGAAAAGGTCTTCGGTTAGCTTCCTCAGATAAGCTGAAAAGTCAAGGGTATCGATTTTTTCTCCCTTATACAGCTCTTCATGAATAAGAGCCATAGAAATCACCCGATTCTGGCTTTCCGTAAAAGCTTCGATGACCTCCGGAACCTTACAAACCTCAAGATGAGAGAATGCTTCGGACTGAAGATCAAGCAGGGATGAGATAACCTGAAGGTTATTCTTGATCCTGTGATGGATTTCCTTTATACGGATTTTTTCCATCCTTGCCAGGGCTTCTTCAGCCCTTTTTTGCTCGGTAATATCCTGAACTGTTCCCCTCATTCCAATAGGGGTATTTTTCTCATCAAAAATAACTTCGCCCTGTGAGTGAAGCACGTGCTCTTCTCCACTAGCTGAAATTATTCTGAAATCAATACTATAGGGCTCGTCGTTCAAAGCTCTTTTTATAACATTATCCACGTGGTCTCGGTCATCGGGATGCACGTAATTTAAAAATAAGTTATAATTTACCTCAAGTTCTTGAGGCTTAAGGCCATAAATACGATAAGTCTCATCGGACCAATATATTTTATCAGTTATAATACTCCGATACCAATTCCCAAGATGAGCCATTTTTTGAGCTTCAGCAAGCTCTTTTTCGCTCTCTTTTAACGAGTCATAAGCTATCTGAAGCTCTACTGTTCGTTCTTTAACTAATTTGTCTAAATTGTCGAGTGTTTCTTTCAGCTTGGTCTCTGCTTCTTTTCTTGCGGTAATATCAGTGACCATCGCCATAGAGCCTATAAACTTACCCTTTTTGTCAAAGAGAGATTTCCAGTTTGCAAACGCCCACAGAGGCGATCCGTCCTTTCGTATTAATTTGATTTCGTAGCCTTCATCGATACCCTTCTCCCTTTTTTCCATGTTCTGCCTGGCGGTTACCTTACCTTCTCCGCTGGTAAAGTCCCAGGCAGGTCTGCCAATCATTTCTTCCTGAGTATATCCAAGCATCTCAGCCATTTTTTCATTGGCATAAGTAGTTCTGGCTTCAGGATCAACTGTCCATATACCTTCGTTGGCTGTTTCTACTATATTGCGGTACTTTTCCTCGCTCTCCCGGAGTGCCTCTTCAGCCTGCTTTCTCTTTGTTATATCTCTAAAAGTTGCCGCAACCTTCCCTTTTCCAGGACTGAAGACATAGGTGTCAAAATACTTGCCTGTTATCTGGCTAAAGATCTCAAAATACGTCGGCTCACCTGAGACCGCTGTTTCGCCGAGCTTTTTGATCAGTATTGGACTCGTATTGGGAACGATCTCTAGAATAGACTTACCCAGTACCTGCTCTTTTTTTAAGCCTGTACTGTATTCATAAACAGGATTTATCTCAAGGTAACGGTAGTCATAAGGCTTACCGTTCTCATCGCTGATTACTTCTGCAAGTAAGAAACCCTCGGTCATGTTTGTAAAGAGAGTGCGGTAGCTTTCTTCACTCTTTCGAAGAGCTTCCTCAGCCTGTTTACGCTGTGTGATGTCGTGGATGATCGAGAAAAGAATGGGCTGGCCCTTGATTGTCACTGGCGAAGAGTAAACCTCTACCCAGCGGACGTCGCCGCTGGCAAGCCGGTGCCGGAAGATGAACACGTTCTTGCCGTGTTCCACAGCCTTGTAACGTTCGGCTGTCACTTCCTCGGGCGGCAGCTGGTTTATCTGGTCGATGCACATCGCCCGCAACTGCTCGCGCGAGTACTCGTAGAACCGGGCCGCCGCATCGTTGGCGTCGATAATCTGCCCGCTGTCGGGCTCGATAAGCAGCATGGGTGCACCGTGTACCTCGAACATAGTGCGGAAGCGCGTCTCGCTCTCGCGTAAAGCTTCCTCAGCCTGCTTACGCTCGGTAATGTCGCGGATGACGGTGAGCATCAACTGCCCACCGTGAAGTTTCAATATTTCCGTGGAGATTACGGCATGCCGCAGATCGCCTTTCCTGGTGCGGAGCTCAATTTCGAATTCCGGGAGCAGTCCCTCTTTTTCAAGGATCCGCATGCACCGCTCGCGGTCTGCAAAGTTAACGTAAATGCCAAGTTCGGCTGAGCGGCGGCCAATGGATTCTTTGCGGCTGTAACCCCAAAGGCGTGTCCAAGTGTCATTGACGTCTACAATCAGGCCCGTTTCAACGTCGCTAATAACCAGAGCTTCCGGAATGGTTCGAAAAGCCACCGCGAAGCGCTCTTCGCTCTCATGCAGCTCTTTCTCCATCTGCTTGCGCTCGGTGATATCTCTGAAAATATATGCAAGCTTTCCCTTTTCAGGACTGAACGCATAAATATCAACATACTTATTCGTCACCTGGCTAAAGATCTTAAAATGCGTTGACTTGCCTGAGTGCGCAACTTCGCCAAACTTTTCAATAGTTGTGGGGGCAGTTTTGGGGAACAATTCCAGTACAGTTCTGCCTAACACCTGATCCTTCTTTACACCTAAACTGAGCTCATAAGCAGGATTTACCTCAAGGTAGCGATAATCATAAGGCCTATTGTCCTCATCAAAAATGACATCTGTAAGGGCAAAACCCTCGGTCATATTTGTGAAGAGCATACGGTAGTGCTCTTCGCTTTCACTTAACGCTTGATAAGCTTTCTGGAGTTCTTCCGTCCTAGCCTGCAGCTCCTCAGATTGTGTCTGGATTTTCTCATAAGCCTCACGTAGAGCTTTTTCTTCCTGCTTGTATTTTGTCGTTTCACGTAACGATAAGACCAGGCCAGTCACGTTCCCGTCGGAATTTTTGACCGGCTCCAGGCTCCAGTCCCAATAGGTGACTCCTCGTTCGGGATGATCGGGATAGACAAACGGCTTGTCCTTGTAGAATACTCCTTCGCCGGTGTCCCGGACCTTCATGAAAATAGCTTCGTTTTCCTCGTGAGGATATAATTCGAAATGGTTCTTGCCGACCATCTCCTCCGGCTTCATCTGGGATGCTTCAGCATAAGCGGGGTTGACCCACACAAAGTTGAATTGCGGATCGAAAAGTGCCAGCATTAAGTCGGTGGCCCGTGTGACGCTTTCCAGCAAGCTTCGCTCACGGCTAAGAGCTTCCTCTGTTTGCTTACGATCTGTAATATCCCGGATGATAGCTACTGTCCGGGGCTCTCCATTGTTATCAATGAAAAAAGCAGTGCTTACCTCTCCCGGGAAGGTGGTTCCGTTCCTGCGCCTGTAGGTGAGCTGGGCTCTTGCCGACCCGGAGCGTGCACGCTCGTCCAGCAGGCTGGATAGTCCCGGGTCTCGCAGGTCAAACATTATATCGCGTCCCTTGCCGATCAGTTCTTGTTCTGTCCATCCAAGCATCCGGCAAGCGGCTGGATTAGCCGATAGGATTTTCCCCCCATCTCTCGGGTCAGTCAGGATGATGCCGTCCATGCTGTAATCGAATAGCATGCGGTACAGCTTTTCGCTCTCCTGAAACTTCTTATCTTTGCTATCACTTCTCATAGTCTTCTCTGACAGTTGGATAAAAAGTCAAAATTTTTACTTCAACGTTATTTCTTTGTTTGAGTTTCAGCTTTATTGGTTCTAAGGTTGTTCGCAGGAGCCAATTTTGTAATCTGACATTTATATAAAGGTTTATTTATACAGATATTGTGTAATAAATATTTTATCTATTAAATTTATTGGACAAAGTTATATTAGATCTTTGTATACTTAATAATCTGCATTAATGGACTTACTGGTAGAAAATGGATTCGACTTGCTCTGACTAAACCCAGAGCCTTTAAACATGCATTTAAAATATCATGCTGCTCTAGGCGTTTGTTCGAGGAGGAATCGTTGCTTTCAGGATTCTTTCTGGATAGATGATACCCCCTTTTATCCTTATTAACGTCCTATGCCTCCTCGCTAGAGAATAAAGAAAACATCAGGCTTAGAGCCTGGGAGGTTGCACCCGCACTTATAAAGATTCAATGTGCTGCAGGATGCCAGCAGTTTGGTAATTCTGAGCCATATAGAATTCAGGCATTTTCAACCAATTGCTGTGGGGATAGCACTGAAGCCTGGTTATTCTTTTCTGTTACTGCGAACCTGATAGTGAATTCGGTTCCATGATCACCTTTGAGTTCAAGTTCCCCATCGATTTGATCAACAAGGGAAGTTACAAGCTGCATGCCAAGGCTATCAAGCTCTTCAATCTCAAGATTTTCAGGGATGCCCACGCCGTCATCGGAGACTTTCAGAACGAAAGCCGTACTATTATAGTCCCCGCTCCCTTCTATACTGTTTATGTATTCCCTGATTCCTTCTTTATGGAGCGTGATCCGAATTGTTCCTTTATTCCTGTCCGGAAACGCATGTTTAAGGGAATTGGAGACCAGTTCATTGATAATTATTCCTAAAGGAACTGCAGTGTCCATATCAAAGAATGCATTTTCTTCCAGATCAATCTTTAAGTTGATATCGGCATTTCCAAGCCTGTATGTCTGGAAAAGGTTCTCAGCGAGCTCTTCGATATATGGTGAAAAATTTAGCTTTTCGAGCCCTTCACCCCTGTAAAGCTCTTCATGAATCAGAGCCATAGATAAAACTCTGTCCTGGCTTTCCCTGAAAGCCGTGAGAACTTCCGAATCCTTAACGCATTCTCTATTTCTGAACTGATCAGCCTGGAGGTCCAGCAGGGAAGAAATTACCTGAAGGTTATTCTTTATCCTGTGGTGAATTTCCTTTTTGCGGGCGGTCTCAAGGTCTTTAAGGGCTTCTTCAGCTTTCTTGCGCTCAGTAAGCTGCGTCTCAATTTCCAACCTTGCGTTATTTATTTCTTCGTGAGTCAGGAATTCCCGCCTGCGCCAGAAGTGAAGCAGCCAGCCGGATACAATGGCAATTGCATTCGCCATGAATATGC
The DNA here is from genome assembly GCF_049706645.1 of Methanosarcina sp. Taxonomy (GTDB): domain Archaea; phylum Halobacteriota; class Methanosarcinia; order Methanosarcinales; family Methanosarcinaceae; genus Methanosarcina. The sequence goes on from NZ_JBNAKP010000015.1 coordinate 107,414, forward strand.
TGAGAAGCACCGTAAAGGAAGCCTGTGGCGATATCCACAGATTGGGCGCAACAATCAATATCTGCCCGATAGTATACACTAAGGACAGAATAAGCTGGTTGGTGAATCGATTCGGGATGGCAAACATCGTGATGAAAACCATAAGAACCGTGATGATGGTATGGGAAACGAAGTTTTCAGGTCGCGTCGAATTTATCGTGATATGGATGATCGCCAGAAAGAGACCCCAAACGAATTCAGCCCGGTCGTAGGATCGATAGTTCGGAAATCCCTGCAGGTTTTTAAGGAACATTCGGGTGTATGCAGCGAAAGCAAGTCTAAGCGCTAGTAAACCATAAAATGCCTTTGAGAACCCAAAAAAACCGTAATCGTTGACCAGAAGGGTTACAAATGGCAGAAGGATCAGAATAACGAAAATTCGGGCCTGGGCGACATCTGAATTAAAGTTAGCTTGTCGAAAACGATCCTCCTGCTCCGAACTTAACCCGAATGTCAGCCATCTTTGGATACGTCCAACTATATTCATTTATCCTTCACCATGTTTTTGATGGGACAGAAAAAAGCTCACAAAGCCTGCAGCGGAGTTTTTTCACTTATATATTCCCCAGGGTATATCTCCAGCAACGTCAACATCAGAAACTCTAATTGTATTCACTTTTTTCTCCGATATCAGGGTAAAAACTCAAAGAGCCTTTTTTAAAATCTTCATTTTATCCAAAGTTGCAGGTTTCATTTTATCCGGTTCTCAAAATATTTTAATAAGTTATCTTATTTTTCATCATTTATATAATTGAGTGCGTATACCGGAATAATATAATAAATATATATCTGTGGTGTTCTATGCGTAAAATTATATTATATTTCTACAATTTTAAAAATTCTGTCAGAAAGACTATCAACTGCAGACTAATCTAATTTTCTCCAAAAGGCTATTAGAGCGCATAAATAGGCAGTTTAAGTGTTACACTTTATCCCTTATCTTATTCGAGATCTACAAATATTGGTCTGATAATTATCAATATAAGCAGTCTTGGTAATTGATAATACTAGAAAAGTACAGTAGAAATGGTAAAACAATAGCTTTGAAAAGAAACCCCGAGGCACTGTATTCACTGTATTCCCCAATACAGTTTCTTCGAATTTATGCTCCCCCAAGCATGTTAATCCGAAGAATGATAAGTGACCTCAGAGATTCTCCGTTTGAGAGATGAAACCTGTTGTCCCCCAACTGCGCAGCATAGTAATATTATAACTTGTTTTAAATTGATTCTAGTCTGTTTTAAATTATTTATATTAAAAATTACTCTCATGCAAAAAACAGCTTCACTTAAGAAATTTTAATTATATTGTACGCTTTTAATAAAAATATTATTTTAATGCCTTGATAATTTTTAATATAATATAATTTTTTAATTATATTGGATTTTTAAGTCCGAAACAATGTTTCGTATCGGTTATGATATATATAACCGGGTCATTATAAAGGTATAGATTAAGAGTAATAGGGTTTCCTCTTAATCTTTGGGTTGGATCGCAGGTAGGGATCTGAGAATAGGGACTCAGCCCCTACCATCTACTTCTAAACTGATTTTCAGAAACGTTAGCTCATTTTAAGCCCATTTTAAGCCCATTTTAAGCTCATTTTATAAGTTCTTATTTGTATAAAACTTATGATTATTCTCAAATTCGTGCTTTTATCTGTATGTAGTGACTGCTAAGATTTTCATCTTTTCCAGAGGCAGGTATGATACTTAAAATTGCTTTCTATGGACCTCGCACTGCAGAACCGAAGCTCTGCCGAGCAAAGATTACTATTCTCAAAGAATACTATTCTTTTACTTACCCTGGATAAACCTTCTTGAGCACCACCCAGATTCTTTATTTATAAACTATTCCGCTTGAGCGAACGAAGTGAGCGAAACGGACCCCGTGCTCCCGAAGCGGAATTCGGGCCGTGCTCCTGAAGCGGAATTCGGGCCGTGCTCCCAGGACGGAATTCGGGAAACTCGGGAATTAACTCTGCTTTACATTGAACCTTATTTTGAGCCTGGTACCTTTGTTTCTTTTTAGCTCGATTTCACCATCTAACTGTTCTACAAGAATGGTTACAAGTTGCAGGCCAAGCGTATCCGGGTTTTCAAAATCGATTTTTTCAGGAATGCCGATTCCGTTATCTGAAATAATAAGGGTATATCCTGTATATCCGGTACATTTCTCAGTAAGTTCTTTTTCACAATTACCTGACGAGTTCCCGGCTTTTCTTTCTTTGAACAGGTTAATCTGGATTTCTCCGGTTTTCCTGTTTGGAAATGCATACTTCAGGGAATTTGAAACAAGTTCATTAACGATCATTCCTAATGGCACTGCAGTATCCATATCAAAGAAAACATTTTCTTCAAGGTTCATAATTAAGCTGACATCAACGTTTCCAAGTCTGTAGGTCTGGAAAAGATTTTCAACGAGTTTTTCAAGATAAGGCGAAAAGTTCAGGGTATCTCTTCCCTCACCTTCGTGCAATTCTTCATGGATAAGGGCAATTGACATTACTCGGTCCTGACTTTCCTTAAAGGCTTCAAGGATCTCCGAGTCCTTAATACATTCTCTCTTGTTGAACTTTTCAGCCTGGAGATCCAGAAGGGATGAGATTACCTGCAGGTTATTCTTGATCCTGTGGTGAATTTCTTTGTTACGGATAGCCTCTATTTTTTCAAGGGCTTCTTCTGCATTCTTTTTTTCAGTGATATCATAAATGACTCCCTGATACTTATCAGGTCTTCCGTCTTTTCCCTGGATTTTATGATAACACTGGTGTACCCATTTCGTTCTGCCGTTGCTATGTATTATACGAAAGTCAAGCTCTCTGGATGAATTATATGGAGATTTTTGAATATTATCAATATCTTCAACAACAAGAGGTTTGTCAGCAGAATGAATAATGTCTATCCACAAAACCTGACCGGATAAGAACTTTTCTTCACTATATCCGGTAATTTCTTCTACTTTTCCGTGCATGAACTCAGGGAAGAAGTTCTCATCTAGCTGGGACGCGATCCCATCAAAATTCTGTATAAATGAACGGTATTTTTCCTCACTGACTTCCAGTCTTTCCTGAGTAAGCTTTCTTTCAGTAATGTCTTTAATTATTCCAAGAACTCGATTTACACTGCCGTTCTCATCTTTCAGGCAGATCACGTTCTCTTCTATATAGATATAACTTTCATCAGGTTTCCTGAACCTGTATTCAAGCTGGAAGTTTTCTCCTGTTTCCATATGCTTTTCAAAAGCTTTCCAGATTTTATTCCGTTCTTCAGGATGGATATGATCTAGCCAGACCCCAATATCTGTACTTTCCAGATCTTTTAAGTCATACCCCATAAATTCTCTGGTAGCTCCTAACCAGCAGATTTTGCTGCTTTTTATATACTAATCGTATACAAGATGCTCAGTTTGCCTCATGACGATGCGGTATATTTCTTCGTTTTTTCGAAGCTTCTCGCAGAAAAGCTCTCTCTCAGTAACTTCGTTTACTATTCTGACCCACTCCATCATGGCTTTTTTTTGTCGTAATGGAAATAATAAACACTGGAAAAGTTCATCTACCCCGACCCTAACTTAGAAATTTTAGATATTAAAAGCTGTTGAGCTTATGTAAGAGAATTTCATGTGAGCTTATAGATTATATCCTGACTGTCCAATGCATGTCTAAGCCATCAAGCATAAGAGAAAAGTTGAACGCTGAGAGTGATATTAAGAGAGCAAGACTTAGTAAGAGAGCAAGACATAAAAACAGGGCAGGATGCATGAACCCTGGATTGAGAAGATGGCATTATTCAATTAATCAGTGCAGGTTAGCGCTGATACGCTTATTTACCTCTTTTTGTTACTGTGAATCTTATAATGAATTCCGTCCCATTGTTTCTTTTCAGATCAATTGTTCCATCTAACTGGTCTACAAGGGAAATTACAAGCTGCATGCCAAGACTCTCAAGCTCCTCAATCTCCAGGCTTTCAGGTATACCTATCCCATTATCTGAGATTGTCAGAACGAAGTTAATGCTTTTACAGCCTTTGTTTTTGCTTTCTTCTCGGATGTTTATACACTCTTGGATTTCTTCTCTATAAAGTTTTATATGAACGCTCCCTTTATCTCTACCCTGAAATGCATGTTTAAGAGAATTCGAGACAAGCTCATTAATGATCATTCCTAGCGGGACTACAGTATCCATATCATAGAAAACGTTCTCTTCCAGATCCAGATTTAAGCTAATACTGGAGTCTCCAAGTTTGTAAGTCTGGAAAAGGTTCTCAATGAGTGTCTCCAGATATGGTGAAAAGTTCAGAGTTTCGAGCCCTTCACCTTTATACAGTTCCTCATGGATAAGCGCCATAGATGTTACTCGGTCCTGGCTTTCCATGAAAGCCGTGAGAACTTCCGAATCCTTAATGCATTCCCGACTTCTGAACTGCTCGGCCTGGAGATCAAGCAGTGAGGAAATAACTTGGAGGTTATTCTTGATCCTGTGGTGAATTTCCTTCTGGCGGGCAATATCAATTTTTGCCAGTTTTTCTTCTGCTCTTTTCCTCTGCAGTGCCTGCGTTACCGCCGGCGTTATAGCTTCAAGATCCTCCTGCTGCTCGCAGTCATAGCCGCCTTCACGGTTTGCGACCGTGATCAAGCCTATCGTTTTCCCGTTCTGGACAAGGGGGACGCCAAGAAATGACTTAAGTTCTGGATGACCTTGAGGCAGACCAATACTGTTTGGATGTGACTGCGGTTCATTGCTGAAAAAGCTTTTTCCTGTATCAATTATGCAGCCATACAGTCCGTGCAGGATAAAATCTCCAGGGGGGCGAAGATGCCCGGTCCTGTCATACATCGTGCACTGTTCCCATCCCATATCACTTATTGCGATATCGTGCAGTAACTCATCCTCACCCACTTCGCCAACGAACCCAATCTGGCTTCCGGTTACTGCCATGGCTACAGATAAGCATGCTTGCCCTAATTCTTCCTCTGTTTCAGCTTTCATCGCGCTGCTGAAGATCCTGTTAATTCCTTTGAGAACCCGGTTGTATCTGAGTATCTTCTGCTCTTCTTGCTTGCGCTCGGTAATGTCGCTGGCAGTACCGAACCATTCAATTATTTCGCCATTTGCATCCAGTATAGGAATCGCACGCGAGAGCGTCCATCCAATGCTGCCGTCTGCTTGCCTGACCCTATGCTCCAGTTCGAAAATGCTTTTCGTCCGAATGGCTTCATTGATGACGGCTGTCACATACGGCTGATCTTCCGGGAGGATGTATTCCTGAAGCCATGTGGGGTTCAGGTTTTCCGTATCTGTGAGAAAACCCCGGCCACAGAGCCGGTTCATGCATCTCCAGTCAGGGCTCATACGGTATATCACTTCCGAACTGGCTGTCACAAGAGCGCGGAAGCGTTTCTCACTCTTCCGTAAAGCCTCCTCGGTCCGTTTTCTCTCGGTGATGTCTGTCAGAAAGCTGCGGTAGTTGATCAGATTGCCCGCAGTATCAAATTCTGGCTGCACGAAGACTTCGATGGGCACACGTGTGCCGTCCTTACGGAGGTATTCCTTCTCGTAGCGGACGGGTTGCCGGGTGCGGAGAGTTTCGGACAGGCGTGCGGCTTCATACTCGCGCCATTCGGGAGGGGTAAGATCGGTGTTCCAGGTAAGTTGCTTCTGAATCAGTTCTTCGCGGCTGTAGCCTGTGAGGTCGGCAAACGCCTGATTGAACATGAGCAGCCTGCCATCCGGCGCGCCGACGCCGACGGATACGTTGGCCTTCTCCACTACGTCAGCCAGAAACCTTTCGTGTTCCGTCGCCTGATGTAGCGCTTCCTCGATTTGCGCCCGCTCAATAATATCGGCCGCATTATGGGCGAGCAGGTCAAGCAGACGAAGAGCTCGGTCATCCGGCCGATGTGGCGTCTTATAATGCGTTGAAAACATACCAAGAAGCCTTCCTGACCTGCTCAGGAGTGGGGTAGACTGAACTGCTCGCACGCCGGCCTTAAGCTGGATTTCCAGAGCCTGGGTGCCGACGAAGACAGGACTTTGTTCAACGTCTTCGACAATGACTCTCTCTCCTCGCTCAAGTGCCGTGCCACAGGTTCCCCTGCCCTCAGAGACTTTGTTCCAGAAGTCCAGCCACCACTGCGGGAACCCGCGCTGAGCCACGATCTTGAGGTCAGATGATTTTGGGTCCAGTAACTGGATGTTGCCGAAGTCAGCACCGGAAATGGCGATTGCCGCATCGACGATCTTGCCAAGGACCGATTCAAGGTTGCCTTCACGTACGAATAATGTGCCGAGTTTCTGCAGCCTCGTCATAACCTCCAGGTTGACAATCAGCTGTTTCTTGTTCTCCTTTAATGCATCTTCGGCCCGCTTGCGCTCGGCCAGTTCCATTTTAAGGTTTTCGAAAAGGCGGGAGTTTTCCAGAGCCAGCGATATCGATGATGCAAGCTGGGATGCAAAGTACAGGTCGTTATCATCGAATGCAAAAGTAGACCTATGATAGTTGAAAAAAAGCACTCCGATAACTTTATCCCTGATGATAAGAGGGACAACCAGTACGGAACGAACGCCCCATTTCTTCATGTGATTGCGGTTCACCCTTTCATCGTTAAAGGCGTCATTGATAGCAACAGGCTTTTTCGTTTTGATGGCAAGCACAGCGTGCGGCTCTTCCACGTCGTCCATCTCTGTCCCGATTACATCTTGTGGAAAGCCATGCACGTAACTGAGGACCCAGTGCTTACCTTCTCTCAGAGAGATGGCAGCTGTTTCACATCCAATTGCCCTCGCTGCCTCTGAAACAGTCTTTTGCATTATCTCATCGAAGTCGAGGGTCGAATGAATAATCTGATTGATTAATCCTATTGTCTCGAGGATAGTGTCCCTACGATCGAGCTCGATAACACTTTTCCGAGTGGGACTTTTTATTTGCTTCCATTTTCCCTCCTTTTTGACCAGACTGAATTGATGGTTTGCAACAAGCTCGATGGTTTCGGTTGTATTGCATTTATCGAGGGAATAGGTACACAGAGCTATTATTAGATGCTTGCCTATAATAGAATCCAGTTTTTTCTCATAATTAATGAAATAATTGAAATTTTCTTTTTTGAGCCAGCAAGTATTCTCTATAGCTCTCAGTCCTTCATAGCCATTGTCTAGAGCCTGGTTGAGTTTTTCACCCAAGTTATCCAGAACTTTTTCAGAATCGAAGGTACCTTCTTTTAAGTACCAATCAGTATAAGGAATTATTTCGATTTGATCTCTTTTCAAATAAATATTAAAATCAGGGATAGCCTTTCTCAGAGCTTCTCTTGCTCTCTCCACATCCAGAGATTCTGAAGTAATCCACATGCAAAATTCATTATTTTCCAGTCCTGCTTTAAAATAAGGGATAGCTATGTCCATTAGTTCTTTATTTGTCTGGTAAAACTGGCAGAAATGTGTTCCCCAGGGTATACCCCCAACAATATCAACACCAGAAACTCTATTGGCATTCATTTTGTTCTCCGATACTAAAATGAAATGTCGAAAATTTTGTTTCAATGTCCTTAATTTACCTGAAGTTATAACTTTTATTTTATCTGATCCTAAATGTATTTTTGGAAATCATATTTTATTTTTTTACACTTATATAATTGTTGCTTATAAAAACATGACTGATTTTATTTACCTGTAGAACTTTCTGTAAAGATGCACTCAGGTTTCTGAATATCGAAGAGTCTTGTCAAAAGAATCATCATAAGAATATGGTGGGTTGTTTCGACAAATCCCTGAAGTTTGCAGGTGGAGAATCGGAACAATACATTTTTTGTCTTAATTTAAATTTAAAAGGTCTAAAACCGGAGGATATGTCAGTCTATTATCAGACCGATAATAAACAGATTTAGAACAAGTTGAAGACATTAAAGTTGAAGGCATTAAAAGTTGAAGGCATTAAAAGTTGAAGACGTTAAAGTTGAAGAAATTAAAGGTTGAGGACGTTAAAAGTACGTTGAGAGCATCAAAATAGTAATGTAAGAAGAAAACCGGAGGTGCTGATCTACTGTATCCCCCAATACAGTTTCTTCGAGTTATGCTCCCCCAAGCATACTTTTCGACGAAAGATCAGCGGCCCCAGGTGATTCTTTTATTGAGAGATGATTCCCCCAACCCATTTTCCCAAATGGACTTCCCAACTCCGGAATATACTAATGACATAAATTATTTTAAATTAATTATATCAAAAATTGTATCTAAACAAAAAATAATCTGACGCAAAGGATTTTAAATCCATTGTAATCTTTCTATATATCTCACTTTTTAATGAATTGATTATTTTTAATATCATCAAAATCTTCGATATAATATAATTTTTCAATTATATTGAAATTTAAAATCAGAAACAATGTTACGCATCGGTTATGATATATATAACCGGATCATTATATATGTCTAGATTGAGAGTAATAGGGTTTCCTCTTAATCTTTGGGTTGGATCGCAGGTAGGGACCTGAGAATAGGGACTCAGCCCCTACCATCTACTTCTACGCTGGTTTTTGGAATAATTAGCTAACTTTTAATGTTCCTTTTTATAATGCCAATAATACCATTTCCTGCTTGTATTAACCTTTTGTATGAACTCTATCTTTTCCCGATTTTATTTTTCAGATTCTGGCATTTTTTAGCGCAGCTTCAGTCATTTGCATTTAAATGCTGCGATTTTACATAAAAATTTTCAACCCGGGTTTCGCCTGCCTTAGGAATTACCTTTTGCTTTTATCTTTAAGGTATCTGCTGCCGATCCCGGTTAATTGGGCTTCGAAACCATTTTTATGGATACTTCACGGAAAAAACAAGTCCCGACAAGTAAAAAACGTACATAGAGTATATATACAAGTAATGATATATAATCATTTGATTAAATGTTTATTAGTTTCTATTAAATCCAAGATTTGAGGAGAAAATTATGGGACTTATTGCCGAATTTAAAGAATTTCTTTATGAATACAAAGTGGTTCCTCTAGCGATTGCTTTGATAATGGGTATTGCATCTACAGCTTTTATAAAATCGTTTGTGGATAATATTGTTATGCCCGTCATCACACCATTTATACCTGGCGGCGCCTGGGAAACGGCAACGCTTGAAATCGGGCCCATAGTACTTGGCTGGGGTGCTTTTCTCGGAGAATTGATAAACTTCATTATTATCGCGTTTGTGGTGTTTATGATTGCTAAAAAGATGCTGAAAGAAGAAAAAGTAGCCAAAAAGTAACGAAAGTATTACTCATTTTTTATTGACTTTTTTATTTATTTATTTTTTATTTATTTATTTTTTATTCAAGTATTTCTCTTTTCTTTCGTCTATTTTTCATTTGTTAATCCATTTTTCTTTTACCTTTGCTTAAGATTTCACCTTATCTGGCTTTATTTCGTTTTTGATCAGACATTAAATAAGCTAATTTTTAATTGTGAGGCTTTTCTGTCATAATCTTCGTATGTTTGATCCTGGTCAGGCTTCAGCCCATAAAGATAGGCAAGTTGGTGCTTAACCGGACCCGATCAATTATTTTGCTGAAGTCGAGCAGGCAGCCTTCAGCCCTGCAAACCTCGTGCCCGGAATTGGAGTCTCACCGGACAGGATGCTTCAGGCAAGGGTGTTCTCTTACCACGACGCTCACCTCCACCGCCTGGGCCCAAATTACCAGTCAATTCCTGTGAATGTGCCGAAAAATTCGCCCGAGGCAAACTACCAGCTGGACGGGTTCATGCGCGTTGATGCCAATGGTGGCGGCGGCTCCAATTACTGGCCCAACAGTTTTAACGGCCCGGCTCCGAATGCCTGTTAATTCATATTCAAACAGTTGATTTATTTTTATACAATTTCAAAAAAACTAAGAAACTTAAAATAACTCTACTGTCTTAATCTTATAAAAATTTTCAATCAAAGCTAAAAATCTGGATGTGTAGAAAATATGGATGCAAATGAAATGAATCGCTATGGACCGGAACTGATCAAACATCTAAAAATCAGAACGTCTGCTGTTGCAGTAAAACTGATCCCGCAGGGAGACGAAATTCCAGAGGGTATCAAAAGAGCAGATGAGGGTATGACTCATTGCCAGTTTGTGAACAAAGCGAGAAGAACCCGTGAAGAGTTTTACACTTTAAATGAAAACCACATGTGTAAAATTGGAGCTGGTGCGATGGGGCTTGGTGCAATTCCTGAAGATCTGCTCAGCGGTGAACTCTATTACAAAGAATTCGAGCTATTCAGCACACTGGGTGCATCAAGGCGCACCGTTGAAATGATCCCTACCCTCCCACCTGACTCAACAAAAGCTGTCCTGTATTCTCCTCTGGAAAAGACCTCCTTTATTCCGGATGTTGTCCTGGTTTTCGGTAATCCTAAACAAATGATGTTACTTACACAGGCTGCGATGTATAAAACAGGTGGCAGGCTTGAAGTCAGCTTTGCAGGAACACAGAGTGTATGCTCGGACGGCGTTGTGCAGATCCATAAAGAAGGCAAAATAGGAGTCACAGTCGGCTGCACCGGTAGCAGGGCTTACGCGACGCTTACGGACGAAGAAATGATTATGGGAATCCCTATTGAGCTTCTTGCTGATGTGGTTTCCGGCCTCAGGCAAATCTGCCCTTAACTGAGAATTAGATTTTAATTTTTCTCATATGCAGGGTCATTCAGTCCGGAAATCCATGAATTTTCAGATCAATAATTATCAGTTTCAGATCAGCAATTTATCGCTTTTAATTTAATTTATCGCTTTTATTTGACTCATTGTTTTTAATGTGAAACTTAGACTAAAAAACGGAAAAAATTATATAAATTTTAATGATTCCAGACCCACTTTTATAAAAGTCAATCCGAATACGATCTGTGCTATTCCCAGAATCCGAATTATCGAAAAATAATATTTACTATTGATAAAAGATTTTGATTTTTCTACAATTAGTGTTATACCTACCTTTGATCCTACGAGAAAGCCATAGAATCCCAGTATGAATAAAATAGTAGCTGAAATGTGAGTGTTCATGCTCTTAAAAATTATCGGCCCGCCTATCGAGATCCAGAAAAGGTACGGATGCGGGTTTCCAAAGTTGACAATGATTCCTTTTTTAAGGGCATCTTTTTTTTCTACATTTAATTCAACGCTATCCTTCTTGATTTTCAGGGATTCCACTCCTGAATATATCAGATATGATGCCCCAAAAAACGCAATAACTCCGATAATAGAATTATAGTTTGTCACATGCGACAGAATATACAGAATGGATAAGATTATTGGCAGGTCTGTAATCAGAGGAGAGATTGCGACCTTTATCCCTTCCCATTTGCCGTGCTGCAGAGTTTCGGAAATGGTTACAGCCAGCAGTGGGCCCGGAGACGTCCCTGCTGCAAGGCCGAGAAATGATCCCAGGGCTAGAAATTCAATAAGATCCAGCATCTGCAATGCCTCATTTTTTCATATCCCAATTTAAAGAATCTTTTCATACGTCAATTCAAAGGATCTGCTGTAAATGCCGAGTAATGTCGTGTAAGCCGTAAATTCCGGATACGGTTAATAGCCATCGAATTTAAAGGTATATAATAATACGACAGCGATGTAGAATAAACATTAATGCTATATATAATACTTTGATTTATGCGGAACTTTGGGCTTCAAACCCGTATTTTCGGAAGGAAGGAGGCGCTTACGCCTCAAGCTTCAAAAAAAGATAACAAGCCTTTTTTGAAAAGGCTTGAGAGAAAAAGACGCTTAGGCCTCAAGCTTTGAGAAAAGTACTGTCCCGATTGCGCAGACGAGAACTGAGAGTAAACCTATTACTGCCAGGTCATTATAGACTCCATATGTGCTCATTCCGACAAGGGCTCCCCTTAAGCCGTCCACCCCGTAGGTCAGGGGATCGATCCTGCTTATGAAATAGATCGGCGACGGCAGGTTTTCAAGGGGGAAGAGAGCGCCGGACAGGAAGAAAATGGGCATGATCAGGAAATTCATTATCAACTGGAAGCCGTGCATATCTTTCATTTTTGAGGCAATCGCAAGGCCGAGGCCTGTAAAGAAGATGGCTATCAGGAACATGAAAATCAGTCCGAGTGCAAGGCTTGCAAGATTCGGGACCCTGAACCCGAGCAAATAGGTCAGGCCCAGCACGATCAGACCCTGGATCATGGCTATGGTTGCGCCTCCGAGGGTTTTTCCGATCATAATTTCTGTCCTTGAGATCGGAGCTACGAGTGTCTCCTTGAGAAAGCCGAACTGCCTGTCCCAGATAACCTCAAGCCCTGAAAAGACAGCAGTAAACAGAATTGACATGGAAACGATGCCTGGCGCAAGAAAATCCATGTAATTTGCCCCTCCGCTTGCCCTGGTATACATGGGGCCGAATCCGAACCCGAAAGTCACCAGAAAGAGCAGGGGCTGCCCGAGCGAGCCCAGCAGTCGGGCTTTGGAACGCCAGTAGTGTTTGAGCTGCCTGAGCCAGAGGATATAGATTACCTCGATCAATTCCTGCTCCTCCTTCGTATGCCCCTTAGAGTACGCATCTTAATTCCGGATCCGTTGTTCTCGTCCCGGATATCCCGGCCTGTCAGCTTCAGGAAAGCTTCTTCTAAGGATTCTGCATCCGTCCTTGCCTTTATCTCGTCAACTGTGCCGGATTCTATAATTCTCCCGTGGTCAATGATTGCGATCCGGTCCGCAATCGCTTCGGCTTCTTCCATATAATGTGTGGTTAGAAAAATTGTCATTCTTTTTTCCTGGTTGAGGTTCTTGATATGGTCCCAGATAGATTTCCGGGTCTGGGGGTCAAGTCCTACCGTAGGTTCGTCGAGGAATAGGATTTTCGGATAGTGGACGAGCGCCCGCGCAATCTCAAGCCTGCGCTTCATGCCGCCTGAGTATTTTTTAACATAATCTTCCCGCCTGTCCCAGAGCCCGACTATCTCCAGGGCTCTTCGAATTCTTTCAGCCCTTTCCTTTTTTGGCACTTTGTAAATAACTGCATGATAGGCAATATTTTCGTAAGCCGTCAGCTCGTCATCAAGGCTGTGGTCCTGGAAGACTATCCCGAAAGATGCACGGGCCCTGTCCTGTTCTTTAAGCGCATTGAAACCGTTAATGCTGATTTCCCCTGATGTCGGCTTCAGGACTGTTGTAAGCATTTTGATGGTTGTGGATTTGCCTGCCCCGTTTGGGCCAAGAAAAGCAAAGATCGAACCGGTTTCAACATTGAAGCTGATATCTTTTACAGCCGTTAAATCATCGAATTTCTTTGTGAGGGACTGGACTGAGAGTATATTTTGCATGGCTGGACCTTAAACTTTTTTTCAATAAGGAGAGGCTAAACAACAGAATTTCTTCTGTTGAATTTCTTCTGTCAGGACTCTCCCGTCCCCTGCCGGTTATGGGAGAATCCTGTGAGTGTTCTGCAGGAAAGAAGCATTTTTTGAGGAATCTTCTATTATCCAGAGACGAATACAGCATCTATAAATTTTATTATATGCCACTTCTGAATTTATTGTGTGGCACGCTCAAATTCCATTGTATAGCACGTTTAAACTCTATTGTGCAGCGCATATAAATTCCATTGTACAAATCTTATAATTCTTTGTATAGGTTCGTACTTTTTTACCTGAGCTTATGATTCTATATGGAAATTACATTTCAATTATAAATAGTCTGCTATTTTTATACCCGATCTCCAAATGTGCTATTGCTTATGAACAAGTGCTATTCTTCCGGGCATTATTCCTATTCTCGTCATTTTTATTCTATCCGTTAAATTAATCTATCAAGTTGATTACTCTTCTCTTATCCAGCTATTATGTGTAATCTTTATCTATAGGTCTATTATTCGTCTTTATCCCTATATTAAGTCTATAATTTTACTTTCTTATTACCTTCAGTCTATTACCAATCTTCTTCTGATTCAGTTTGCTAAATCAATCTCTTGAATTAGTTTATCAAATCAGTTTATCAAATCAGTTTACCGAATTAGTTTATCAAATATCACTTTGACCTTTTCTCACTTTGACCCTTTCCTTTACCTTTTGAACTATCTTTTAATGGATAAACAGAAAACCTGAATTTTTCCACAGGGGGAAAGAACTTTAATCTTTGAGGAAATATTTTATAGGATACATATAACTGGGCTGATCTCATATTCTGATTGAAGAGGCAGCTATATTGTGCCCCTGTAATCTTTACCCCCGGCCGCTATCAAAATTTTCCGCCTGATCTGCAGATTTACCTGATTTACAGGTTCACGCCTGCAAGTTCGTTTAATTCGAACTTGATTTTCATGTAACGTAGGTAATATTTTCATTTAACATAGGTTTAATTATAATTTAACGTAGGTTTAATTATAATTTAATTCAGATAATTATAATTTAACTTAAATTTAATAACCATTTAAACGCACTTGACTAGCGGTGTTTAATTTTAATCGCATTTCTCTTTAGTTGTAATTTACTGTAATCGCGCTTATCTTAGTTGCAATCAATGCAGCTCACTTAACCGCAGTTTAACTTTTAATCATACTCGGGAGCAGTAATCAATGAAACGAAAGTGGGAACGGGATCTGGGACTTCAGGCACGAATGATTTTCACAATGTTTCTTCTGGCAGCAGTTTACCTTTTTTTCCTGGCATTTCTTTCGTATCAGGGAACCCAACCAGTGGTTATGCTGCTTTTTGTAGGCTCTTTCATGGCTATACAGTATTTTTATTCGGATAAACTGGTGCTCTGGTCAACCGGAGCGAATGTTGTTTCTGAAAGCGAAGCCCCGCAGCTTCATGGGATAATTACCAGGCTCTGCGCAATTGCTGACCTCCCGAAACCACAGGTGGCAATTGTCAGGTCCCAGGTTCCGAATGCTTTTGCAACAGGCCGGAGCCAGAACAAAGCTGTCGTTGCAGTTACGACAGGAATTCTGGACAAGCTCTCTCCAGCCGAACTTGAGGCCGTGCTTGCCCATGAACTCAGCCATGTCAAGAACAGGGATATGGCTGTCATGACGATTGCCAGTTTTATCTCAACCCTGGCTTTCTACTTTATGCGCTACAGCCTTTACTTCGGAGGTATGGGAGGGGATAGGCGACGGGACGGCGGAGGCGTAGTGCTCATTTGGCTGGTTTCAATTGCGGTCTGGATTGTCAGCTTCATACTAATTCGCGCCCTTTCCCGCTACAGGGAATATGCTGCAGATAGGGGCGCAGCCGTTATTACCGGGCAGCCATCTGTTCTTGCATCTGCCCTCATGAAAATAAGCGGGGTTATGGCCAGGGTTCCGAGTGAAGATCTCAGGACAGTAGAAGGAATGAATGCCTTTTTCACGGTGCCTGCAATTTCAGGTTCTTCCATAATGGACCTCTTTTCCACTCACCCGTCCGTGGAAAAAAGAATAGCCAGGCTTGAAAAGATGCAGCAGGACATGACTTAAACGAGTCTGAATTAACACGAAATCCACAGAATACATTCAAAATATGGGTCAAATAAGGAGAAATTAAATGGGTCTCCGGGATTTTATGGATGCGGTACTCGGGAGGAGCAGGCTTCCGAAAGCAAAAACTGACAATCTCTTTGCAATCTCCACGGCCAGCATTACTCTGGAAAGCAATCTTGGCCTGAAGCCTTCAGGAGCTGCAGGAATTTGTTTTAAGCCAATAGGTGCTTCAGCGTACGAATCTGCGCGAAAGGAGATTCAGGAACTTCTGGAATACAGTTCAAAAGAAACAAAAACCGAATTCAGGCTTGAAAAAGATGAGTTTAACTTTCTCTGGGCTATCTTTAAAGACCCGGACTTCGAAGACCTTGTTGCAAGCATTCATCTTGTAAGTGAGACCCTTGAAGAGCACGGCTTTGGAGAGCAGCTTCTCTGTGCCATTTACAGGTTTGACAGCGAACCCGAAGCCGGAAAGCCCGGAGGTGGAAAAGCAGTTTACTGGATTTACAATTTTAAGCAGGGAACTTATTACCCCTTTATCCCGCTTTCCGGCAAGCAAAGAGACAACCCCTTCGAGTTCAGGTTAAGGGCGGAAATGGAAAGGGAAATGCCTGTTGAGAAAAATGTAGAAAAATGGTACCCTCTCTGGGGAATTCCCTTCTAAAAAACCTCTATGCAGATAAATCCGGTTCTTTCTATAAACTGAATTCTTTCAACTTTTAATTGAGTTATATCCTGGCACATCTCAATTCAGTTAATCTTAACCGGATTCAAACTTAAATCCTCAGCTTTAAATTCTTCTATAAGCTCGTTTGAATATTCAGGCACCGAACCCGGTTTTGATGCCACATAAGTCCCAAGAATGCAGCCGATTGAAGCGGCTTTCGAGGCTCCGTATCCTGAGAGGCAGGTGTAAAGAAAACCTGCGGAAAAAGCATCTCCGGCTCCGACGGTATCTGCCACCTCGACGGGAGTGGTTTCCACCTCCTCATAAACGCCCTTATGATAAACAGCCGCGCCTCTGGGCCCTTTTGTTATGCAGATTACGGATATACCCGAATATTTTTCCGTAAGGAGCCGGCAGAAGGCTTCGTAAGAGCAAAAAGGTTTGCAGGCGTTTGAAGTGCCAGAAAGCAGGCTGGAAAGTATCTCAGCCTCTTCTTCGTTCATCTTTAAAATCGTGGTGTGTTCGAGGGAAGATAGTATCCATTCTTTTTTGTAGAATCCGGTCCTAAGGTTTATATCATAAAAGAAATGTCTTGACTTTATTTCCGAAAACAGCCTCTTCAGAGTTTTCCGGTTTTCTTCCGTCCTCTGGGCAAGGGTTCCAAAACAGAAAACATCCCATTCTTCCCCGGAAAGAGCCCTGAACTCCTTTTCGCCCGGCATAATCGCATCCCAGGCAACGCCTTCGTTGATCGTGAAAACCGGAATTCCTTCAGCCCTTAATTCTACAGTAACGGTTCCGGTGGGCCTATTCTCGTCAATCAGGATGTACGAGGTGTCAATTCCCATCGCTTCAGCCCTCTCAAGCAGGATTTCTCCAAGCTCGTCCCTTCCGACTGCCGTGATCACAGCCGGTTTTGCTCCCAGTTTTGCAAGATGGGCTGCAAGGTTCAGAGGGGCTCCTCCGAGGTGGGCTGAACCCCTGATAATATCAAAAAGGGCCTCTCCAAACGTGAGGGCTTTAATCGGCTTTAGTCGCTCCTCTTTCACATTTCCACTCCATTTTACTTGTCCGTACTCAGGTTATATGTTTTCACTCTATATTCCGGTTTACTCTTAAATTCCAGTTTACTCTTAAATTCTAGTTTACTCTTAAATTCCAGTTTACTTTTTTACATTCCGCCTTTGTACTTAAGATCCTCTTTTACGGGTTGTTATGGGGCTGATGGGAAGGAAGTACAGGAAACCTGGGCGAGAAGGAGAGGAAGCGAAAAAGCTATAATCAGGTCCGCGTTTGGAAGATTGAGTCTGTACTGAGAGAGCGATGTAAATATAATATCTAAATATCTGTTAGCGGCTGCTTCTATTCAATTTTGAAAAAAAAGCTCTGTAGAGCATGCCTTTTACGCGCCGGATCGGGATAGATCGGAATAAATCGGGCCAAAAAGCCGGGTAAGTAAAAAAATAGATTTAAAAAGTTATCTGACACTCGTGTCAGGCTGCATTATTCCGAATATATTTTTTTCGGTGTCGAGGCAATATGCATACCAGCCGACGCCGCGTATGGGCCTTTTTTCCATAGTCACTTTGCCGCCGTGCTTCTGTATCTTACTCAGGTATTCATCGATGTTCGGGACGCCTATTGTGCAGATATAGGTACCTATCGGAGTGTCCGCTCCCGGTTCTCCGCCCTGCCTTTTCATCAGGCCGCCATCGATTCCCGGCTCTTCTTGCTTGCCGGTTATTATGTTCCAGTATTCCATCGAACCTTCCGATCGCTCTATCTTCCAGCCGAATACTTCTTCATAGAACTTTTTTGCTCTTGCAACGTCTCCTGCAGATATCTCAAAATGGATTACTCTTGGCGTGATAACTACCCCCTGCTTCAGTTAGATTGTTTATATGGTACTATAATTAGTTTAAATTTTGTATTTTTCAGACATATAATTTCCTCAGCCAAACTCGGTCTTCGCCGGAGAAGAATTCGTTAAGTTTTGTTTTAAGCTCTTTCAAGCTCATCTGTACAAATCCTGGCTGTATGTCATCAATCGCATGGTGTTATTGCTTCCTGTCACTCTCGTATCCTATGCTCACTTTCGGTTTATAACTTATTTACAAGACGTTTTTAAACCTTTTTTTGCGAGCTTCTCCTTAATATTTTCAAAGTAGGAAATTAATATCCTGTTAATGGGGATCAGATAATTTTTCAGGGCCAGCAATATTCCTATCGAAACTGAAGCGGCAAGTAAAGAGCCAGCGATATCCATGGGAAAATGCAGCCCGGAATAAACTCTCGCAAACCCGCTAACGCATGAAAGCATTATAAATATCGCGCCGGTACGCCTCAAATCTTTAAATGCCAGAAGCATCAGTGAAATCGAAAACATTATAGTAGCGTGGTCGGATGGGAACGAAGATTCAAAGGCATGCGCTATAAGCAGGGTCCCGGTGGGGATCATAAAAGGCCTCGGGTGAAAATAGAATCGGGTGATAAGAATATTTATTCCGAGGCCCAGCAGGGCTGAGTATCCGGTAAACAATATCTCCTGCCGGCACCTGTTTCTTACAAACCATGTGTATGCAAGATAAGCACCAAAAATATAAATGATATATTTTGCTGCAAATATCATGGTACTGTCAAGAAGAGGGTTTCTTCCAGCCATACCATTGATGATATGAAATAATGTAAGGTTTGGGTCCGCAATCATAAAATCCACTCTGGAGCATACAAGTTTGACTTACATTATCTTTTACGATTAATTGACTTTTGGTTGTCTATTTTGCTGTCGATGTTTTAATGCCTCTAAACGTGAGGAGTTTTCGCAAATTGTCAATTCTTTTATTCGATTTTGAAGCTTTAAACAGCCCGGATCAAAAGGGAAAGATAACTTTTTTAATTAAGCTCTTATTTCAATTCTTTCTCAATACTAAATGTATATAAGTCTCATATCCTATACTGTATATATAGAAATTATAAATTATCAGACCGGATAAGGAACTAAAAAATATGTTATTGTTAGACATAACAACATTTGACCCTGAAAATACCATGGAGCTGTTTAAGCGATGGGAACAGGTGGAAAAAATGGGTTCTCCAAATGGGTTGAAGGTTATTAACCAGTGGTTTGATGCAGGCGGAGGGCGTGTGATTACTCTATTTGACGTAGAAACTGTCAAAGATTATATGACTTATAATTTGCCATTTGCCGATTTATGCCAGGTTGACGTATTCCCTGTGATAGAGGCAGAAGATTTTAAAATTTTTGTAGCACACCAGATGGGAAAATTGAGCAGTCCGGACAATTCTCCGTAAAATACGGATGCAGGTAAAGTTCCTGATGTTTTTGTTCTTTGACTGCTCAAATGGTAAAAAGGATGAATTTGATCATCCTTATTGTGCTGAATTACTGGACAGTTCTTGCTAGATTAATTCTTCTAAGCCTTTATGTATATCAATTCAAACTGTCAGGTCTTGACCGGTATGGTTAAATTAAATTACATTTGCTCTTGAAATTATATTTGTTTTTAACTACTTTCGCTTATTTTTACTTATTCTTACTTATTTTCACTTGTTTTCACTTGCTTCTGGTTCATTTATGAGACAGAGCAAGTTTAATTCCGATGAATGCGAAAATCCCGGCTTTTCCCCGGTTAATATACTTCCCGATCCCTGGTTTCCGTATTATTTTCTCGCCGACGGTTCCGGCAAAGACCGAGATTGCGGAAAAGATCAGCCAGGCCTGAGCCATGAAAATTATTCCCAGAAATATCATCTGCACCGGGACATTTCCTGAATCTATATTTACAAACTGGGGCAGGAAGGCAAGGAAAAAGAGGGCAACTTTAGGGTTTAAAACGTTCATAAAGATCCCGCGCCTGTAAAGCGCAAAGGCATCGTTTTCCCGGATAGGGGTAGAAGATATCAGCTCTTCGCTTTCTTTTAAGGCATGCCAGGCAAGGTAGAGCAGATAGGCTGCACCTGCGTATTTTACGATTTCAAAAGCAAGAGCGGATTTATACACCAGGGCGGAAATTCCGAGTGCGGCTGCAGTAGTGTGGACAAGTACGCCCGTACAGAGACCGGATGCGGTTGCAACTCCTGCTTTCCTGCCCTGCGAAATGCTCTGGGTTAATACGAATAAAATATCAGGGCCCGGAAGAAGTGTAAGCGCCGCAGAAGCTGCAATAAAATAGATTAACTGCGACTGTTCTATCAAATTTCTCACTTTTCCTTTTTAAATGGCTGGAACAAAAAGATTTAATTTACAGTATAGAATGGATTTAAGGCCAGTTTACAAACGCAGATATATTTAAACTTTAATCTCCGGAACTAATTTTATTTAGATTTCATTCCTCAGTAGACTGTAAAATCTTTCCTTTGCCTCTCTTTCAATCCATGGCCTGTGCCCGCACTTTTCCAGCAAAATGAACCTGAAATCCTTCAGGTTCCTGAAAAGAGGTTCTTTAACGCCTTCAAAAGGATGCGGATCGTAATCGCCATGAATTGCAACTACCGGGCAGCAGATTTCTTTTCCGAGTTCAAGCAGTTTTCCGCAGCTTCTCAGTTCACTGGCTTCTTCCCACACACCTTTGAAACTCTCATATCTGCATTCAAGTAGCTCGTCTTTATACGGAAGGGAATCATAAGTATCGGCTTTCGAGATTAACTTCCCAAAGCTGCAAAGGGCCTCGTTCTTGTTTTCAGCGGAAGGATCGTTCAGGGTTTCGGTCAGGCTGAAAAAGTTTTCCCGAGCCGGCTTATCCGCGTTTTCGTTATGTTTGTAGCATATTTCTCTTCATAGGGGCCGCTCCCGATAAGTACAAGCTTTTTTACTAACTGCGGATGCCGGGCAGTAAATATAAAGCTGAGCATTGCACCCCATGAAAAACCGACCAGGGTAACTGGCAGGCTGCCGTGCTTTTCAAGAATCTCTCTCAGTTCCCTAACCTGCCCGTCAAGGATTACTGCGGTTTGAAGCGGTTCAAGTACGCCTCTGAAAGCGGAAAGTTCCCTTGCAACAGGTGCCATTTCTCCCGGGGCGCCCGGGCCGCCGTGGATAACGGCAAGATTAAAAGGGAGGTCTCCATATTTTCGCAGGTTTTTCACGCTGGTTCTATTCAAGCTATTTCGATTTTAATACATAGCCTTTTTGATTTTTGCGGTTAACTTTCCTGATTCGGATTAACTTTCTTAATCCGGATATACTGACAACTTTTATAAACCACGCTGTTCTTTCGATATCTATTCTGCTTGTTACAGTATATCCTGTTATAGCCAGTCTATGCTTTATACAAGTTTACCCACTACAACATTTTATCCTGTTATAACTGGCTTATTCTGTTATAACCAGTTATTAGATTTAGGCAGTTCTTAAATTTAACAAATAAAAGCGTAAAAGGATCTTGCTATGCATTTTCAAAAAGAAAAATATAATTTCAAAGGAAATCAGAATGGAAACTTGCGAGATAATCTGAAAGGAACAGTGCCGCTGCTGGCTCTTTTAACCGCTTTTCCTGCAATGTCAACGGATATGATGCTGCCTGCACTTCCTTCTCTTGCCGAAACCTGGAATCAGCCCTTATCCGTAATCAACCTGACCCTGATTTGCTTCTTTGTTACCTATGGTTTTTTCCTTCTATTCTACGGCCCCATTTCCGACAGGTTTGGCCGCCGCAGGCCTCTCCTTTTCGGGCTAGCCGTGTATATAATTGCAAGCTTTCTCTGTGCCCTGGCTTCAAGCGCTTCAATGCTGATCTTCTCCCGCATGCTCCAGGCGGCAGGGGCTGCTGCAAGCTCTTCCCTTTCAATGGCAATGACCAGGGATATCTTCTCGGGGCAGGAAAGGGAAAGAGTTCTGGCTTATACCGCCGTTATAATGGCGATTGCCCCTATGCTTGCCCCTGTAATCGGCGGCTGGATCCTTGTTGACTTTTCCTGGCCCTGGATCTTTGTTATTCAGGCGTTCATGGGAGGAATCGGGATGCTTGGGGTTTTTCGTTTTCCTGAGACGCTTTCTTCGGTATCCAATACTCCTTTTTCCAGAGTTATGCATGCCTACGGCCGGCTAATGCTCAACCCGCTTTACCTGGTAATGGTCCTGGTGATGTCAATCAGCCTTTTTCCTCTTTACAGTTTCATCGCAGGCTCCTCCACCATTTATGTTACCGAATTCGGGCTCACCGAGCAAAAGTACAGTTACTTCTTTGCTTTCAATGCGCTTGCAATTATGGTAGGATCCATTACCTGCCTCCGGTTAAGAAAGGTTTTCAGCTCCGGGAATCTGATGACCATGGGATTTACAGGGATTTTCCTGGGCGGAATCCTTCTTCTTGCAACCGGCCAGCACGGCCCCTGGAGTTTTGCCCTGCCAATGTTCCTTATCACCTTTTCGATCGGCATTAGCCGACCCCCGAGCAACAACTTTGTGCTGGAACAGGTCGACAGGGATACAGGTTCGGCTTCTTCCCTGCTGATTTTCACCTGTTTCACCCTCGGGGCTGCAGGCATGTGGTTCATTTCCCTGGAGTGGGCAGACAAGATCCCGGTGCTGGGGACCATTGCCCTGGGCTGCGGAGCCCTTGTGCTTGCGACATGGTTTATTTTGCAGAGGAAAGGAATAAGAGAAACGGCCTGAGTACCGGGAAAACAAAGGACCGTGTTTCTGTGCACACATACACAGATACAGAGGTACAAAGACAATCTCAATCCGGAACGATATATACAATCTCCTAAAAAATGTAAGACGGGAAGTAGAAAGTTTCAGTGACGTTATTGGCCGTCTGCTGAAGATAGAAAGGAGAAACTATAGGTTATTCTGGGGCTTTTGGGAAATTCCGGATTTATGGTTAAATATTTGACTTTCTATTTTTGGATATAAAAATCCACAAAATAAGCCTAACTTATTTAATATTTTAACATATACAATGTAGTGTTATTAGCGTTATGTAAGACTAAGATATAAGACCAAGATATATTAGTCCCAATAGTTTTGAAATTTGACCTATAACTCGGAACGCTGGCAGCGCCTCCAGTTTACTGTGTTTTCCCGGAGTTGAGGGTTTCATGAATAAACAAAAAGCCATACTGATACTATTATTATTCCTTCCCCTCCTTTTTGTACTGTATATCTACAGCCCTTTTCTTATTATGTATGCAGCTTTTGATAGTTCCTGGTACTATACTGAGGAGAAAGTTGATATCGGGTCTTTTGATTACGGTTCAGTACTTACGAAAGCGGAGAAAGCTGGTTATGAAGTGGAAGGCTACTGGCCCTGGCCTGGAAGTTTTCCGGGTTTTGACCCCGGTGATGTCCCGGAAGTCCGGAAAAGTTTCGGAGGTGCTGCTCTTGTGCAGGATATGAGGTTTAATTATAATAGTAACTCCGAGCTTACGGTTTTCATGTGTGAAGACGGATTGGAAGCCGGAACCGGAACCTGTGTGGCTGTCTCGAACTTCAGCCACACAGACCTCGAATCCCCCTTGCAGCCTTCGGAATTTCCGGATGACTCCTGGATGCTTGAAAAATTCGGGCTTCTCTTCGGCCCGGATGAAAAAGTTTCGGAAAAGGATGAAAAACTTTCGGAAAATTATCTTGAAACTATGAAAAAAGCCGCACAAAACCAGGCATGGGACGTTGAAATACAGGTGAACGAATCTCCGGATTTCCCGGCTGTATATGCCTATCTCATGGAAAACAGTGATGATTCCTCTTACGGGCCCACTCTGGGTATTTATACGTACTCTACGGCAGGTTCGGACATAGAAGAAGTCTTTTTAAAGGACGGGAACCGGCTGGGTTCGGTAAGGTATTTTGTCCCGGGGGCGAGGATAATGACTTATAATGAGGGGAACAGGTACGTGGTTCAACTGGATGCTTCCGGAGAGACCAGGCTCCAAATTATAATGCCTGTAGGAAGCAGCGGAGAAACGATACCTGAAGATGAATACCGGGCGGTTTTCAGGGAGATGTTTGAAGAACTGGGGCTTTCTCCTGAGGCTGTGGACAGATTTGAATTTTTCCGCAGCTCTTCACGGGTGTGGTGAAATCGTCTAAGCTTAAGCAATTTCTTTGCTATAAATTTTATTACTTTTCTTTCTGTGCTTCTAACGCTTTTTGCCGCTTAACAAACCTTGATCCCATTTCAAAGGCTTTCTGGCAGTCCTGAGGAAATACTTCTTTTCTCCTTTTTGCTTTCTCTTCTGGATTAAAAATAGAGGAAATATACTTTGAATAATCATCAAACTGGTATGTGTCGGTACTCCATAACGATTCGGAATACCCGAATATCCTTGTTGCAAGCCATTCATTCATCTCAAAAACCTTATCAAGACAAAACATTCCAAAGTTTTCTTCCTTTATATTCATAGTGTAAATGTAACCAACCGGGATATTTTTCGGATAAAATGTCTGGACATCAACCGAGTAAGTGATATATGGAAATGTATAGCGCTCCATAAAAGATCTCATTTCTCCCGTTAAGTTCCCGAGATAAATTGGCGATCCGAGGATCACGGCATCGGCCTCTTCCAGCCTTTTCAGCACAGGCGTCAGCTCATCTTTCATAGCGCATCTGGCAAGGCTTTTTCCATCTTTTACCTTGCAGGCAAAGCAACTTATGCACCCTTTGAAATCGAGATCATAGAGATGTATTAATTCGGTTTCTGCACCCTCGGCTTTTGCACCTTCGAGAGCTTTCTCCAGCAGGGTCGCTGTATTCCAGTGTTTTCTGGGGCTTCCGTTTATTGCTATTACTTTCATGGTTTTGCCTCCAAACGTTCCAGTTTTATATCAATCTGCAAAGAGGATAATACTTGCTGTCAATAGGGAAAATAATAGTTAAAAAAAGAACTGAAATGCTTTCAAATTCCCAGGACAGAAATCAGGTGGAGCTCTTGATAAAATTAATAAGAAAAAGCAAGATTGGATGAAATTAAAGAAGAAAATTAGAATTAAAAATAATTAAAAGGAAGATAGGGGATTCTAAGGCTCTGATAAGCCATTATCCCCGATTTTGCACCTGTTAAAGATTTATGCATTATTTCAGTGCTCATGCAGCACTTTCAATGCTTATGCATTGTGCACAGGTGCGAAACTGTTTCCCGAATATGACATCACCTGCCTTGGCAGGTCAAGGTCAAGTGCTTCTTTCAGGACCTCTTCAATGGTCTCTACGGGTACGAATTTAAGTTCGTTTCTGGCATCTTCAGGCACATCCTCAAGATCCCTTTCGTTTTCTTTTGGCAGGATAACCTTCTTTATGCCTGCCCTGTGAGCTGCCAGGACTTTCTCCTTTATGCCGCCCACAGGCAATACGGCACCGCTCAGTGTAATCTCACCTGTCATGGCTATTTTCGGATCAACGGCTTTGCCCGTGATCAGGGATGTCAGAGCAGTAAAGAGGGTCACACCTGCGGAAGGCCCGTCCTTCGGGGTTGCACCTGAAGGGACGTGGATGTGAATGTCGCTTGAAGTAAAGTCAAAGCTGTTTGCAGTGTTTGCAAGCCTTGACCTGACAAGGCTCAAAGATATCTTTGCAGATTCTTTCATCACATCCCCGAGCTGGCCTGTAAGCGTAAGCTTTCCAGTGCCTGGCATAAACGTACCTTCTATGAAGAGAATATCTCCTCCTACCGGCGTCCAGGCAAGCCCTGTAACCACGCCGGGCACGTTCTCTTTTCTGGCTTCTTCCTGCCGGATAACCTCTTTTCCGAGGACTTCTTTGAGCATATCCGCCCTGACCACGTAAGGAAGATCGGTCTGGCCTGAAACAATTTTTTCGGACACAAACCTTGCAGTCTTTGCAAGCTGTTTTTTAAGTCCCCGGACGCCAGCTTCGCGGGTGTATTTATCGATAATTTCTTTCAGGGCCTCATCTTCAATTTTGAGTTTCTCCGCATCAAGGCCGTGTTCTTCCAGGATATAGGGAAGCAGATGGTCTCTTGCAATTGCAAACTTCTCATTCTTTGTGTAGCCTGAAATCTCGATCGTCTCCATTCTGTCAAGAAGCGGCCAGGGTATACTTGCCACGGAGTTGGCAGTAGCTATGAACAGCACATCCGACAGATCGTATGGGACTTCCAGATAGTGGTCTGAGAAGGTATTGTTCTGTTCGGGGTCAAGTACTTCCAGAAGGGCACTTGCCGGGTCTCCTGAGTAAGAAGCTGAAAGCTTATCGACCTCGTCGAGTATAAACACGGGATTTTTCGTGCCTGCTTTTCTCATGCCCTGAATAATTCTTCCGGGCAGGGCCCCTACGTATGTCCGCCTGTGTCCCCGGATTTCGGCTTCGTCTTTGACACCTCCGAAGCTGACCCGGACATATTTCCTGTCAAGCGCATCGGCGATGCTTTTTCCAAGGCTTGTTTTGCCAGTTCCGGGCGGCCCTGTCAGGAGCAAAATTGAGCCCTGCTTCTCACGCTTCAGTTTCATTACCGCCAGGTGCTGGATTATTCTCTCCTTGACCTTTTCCAGTCCATTGTGGTTGCTCTCAAGCACACGCCGGGCTTCGGCAATATCGATGCTCTTTTTCTCTTCGGTTACCCAGGGAAGGTCGACCAGGAGGTCAAGATAATTCCTTATAACGTGAGCTTCTGGATTATGGTTACCTCCGGCTTCGAGTTTCTTTAGCTCTGACAGTGCTTTCTTTTTCACTTCATCAGGCATCTTCGAATTCTCGATTTTCTCCCTGTACGCGGCATCGCCTGAAGCGGAGTCATCCCCCTCATTGAGCTCTTCCTGAATCACCTTCAGTTGCTCGCGGAGCATTGCCTCTCTATTCGACTTGCTTATTTTGTCGGTAACTTTTTTTGCCATTTCGATCTGGAGATTGATATTCTCTTTCTGCTTTGTAAGAATGTGAAAGAACATAAGATACCTTTCACGAACCGAAGCTAGCTCCAGGAGTTTCTGCTTTTCGGCAAGTTTTACAGGTATGTACGGCATGACAAATCCCATAATCTGGTCAATGGAATCCATCTTATCGATTGGCCGGGTAAACTGCTCGGAACCCTGGAACCGGTTGCTTATCTCGTGAATTGTCTTTTTTATGTTTGCCATTACTTCGGCTTCAGCATCCTCCTCGAAGTCCGGCAGATCATAAACAGGCTTATAGGTTGCATAGAACAGCCCGTCCCGTCTGTACAGGGAAACCGCCTCGATTCTTTCGATAGCCTTTGCGACAACGAGATATCCGTCATCAGCAGGCTGTACAAATGTGATTTTAAGCAAATTTCCGGTTTTATACAAACTATCTTCGGATAAGTCCGAAGCCTTTGTGCCGCTCTTTACTGTCAGCCCGATAGCGTTCACGAATTCGGCATTTTTCATTTCATTTAATAGTATTTCGCCGGTAACTTTGTCAGCCATTAGTTTTGTCCGGCTTTTAGGGTAAACCACTATCTCAAAAAGGGGCACTACCAGTTTCTCTCGGTTTTCTCCAGTTTGTTCTGAATACATTGTCAATCGTCTCAATTATTATCTCAAGTATTTAGTTTTAATTAACCTAACTATTTTCGCGGACAAAAAAATTACCTTATCTTTCCTAAAATTTTGATAAGCATGTCCATTTCTTTCTCTTCCAGTGAGTTCGCGATCCTTTCAATAACCTGCAACAAAGCGTGTTCCTCAGCATTGGCTATCGTCTGCCCTTTTTCTGTCAGACGAATGTAAAAAATCCTGCCGTCATCCTGGGATTTCTCCCTGTACACGCACTCCATTTTGATAAATTTGTTAATCGTCTCAGTGATGGTGGGTTTTGAGTTGCTGGTGATTTTAGCAAGCCTGCTAAAAGTTACTTCCCCGCATTCGTCAATGGTCTTTAGATATCTTATCTGCTTGAGAGTAATATCCGATAACCCACACTCGGAGAAGATTTGAGAAGAGCATTCGCTTTTGATTTTGATCAGGTTTTCAAAAACTATGAACAAATGCTCTTTTTTCTCACTCATTATCGATCCGTCCTGTTAGTTAGGGTTTTCCTAATTATATAATTTTCGGTCATTCTCTTTTTCAGCCTGAATTTCTGCATTTGACTTCTTTTTGAATGCTCCTTTTTAACCTTCTTCAGCGAAATTTGTTTGAGTAATTCTAAAATTTCCAGTTAGTTCCAGAGGCATTGACCAGTATTCTGTAAGCAGGAAAACATGCTCTGAACTTATTTGCGTGGCCCCTTCATTTTCTTTTTAGTCCTAGTTTTATAGACTAATGTTCAGAATCATTGTTTCAAAAGCAGTTTGAACCTAAATTACATACTTTTCATATCAGGCAATTTGAGGTGATATGGAAATGAACTGTGGAGATTTAAAAATGGGTCAGGTTCTTCGCTGCGAAATATGTGGTTTTGAGCTTCAGGTAGTAAAAGAGTGTGGAGACGTCTCCTGCGCTACGGACGCTTGCTGTACCGGCAACGTAACGTGTTGCGGAGAACCAATGAAATTAAAGCAATAAATCCAGGTAAATAACACAGCAAAAATAGAAGAGCAATCCAGGCAATCAGAGCTTCATCTGAGGCCAGATGGTCTCTATAGATGGAGAAAGGTGCAGTAAAGATCAGCCTGGAAAAGCTTCCTTTTAAGAACCTTTTCTGGAACCTGAAAATTTCAATAACCTGTTTTTTGGTGTCTTTTTCCTCTTATTTTTTCCAGTAAACCGTGGATCAGCCTGGTTGCTGAATATGAGCTGAAAAACCAGATCGACAGGGCAATATTAAGTGAAAGGCCCCACCTGTTAAGGTGCTCCATACAGAATACGGAAGTAAGCACGCAGATAGCACAGCCCATCATCCCTGCGCTGGCTCCTAGGGCAATGTCAGAAGCTTGTTCTGAGGTCCCGAAGTAACCTGCCATTACCACGGAAGCTGCCATTACAGCTGGAAAAGCAACAAAAATTCCTGCAAAAGATTTTGAGGGAATTATCTGCAGCAGAATAAAACAGGCAGCGACAGCGGTTCCCCCAAAGGCGAACCTGAGGGCCAGGTCCCTGAAATCTAATTTCATGATACAACTCCTTCTTTTCTACTCTTCCTCTTCAGAGGATTTGCAGCTTTTTTTCAAAACCCAAACCATGTGAAATAGATTGCCGGGGCAAGCACGGCCCAGAGAAGAAGTGCGTAAGCCAGCCCTCTTTTCCACCCGGATCGGAGAATAAAATAACTTGCAGCAAGGGCACAGGCAATGTCTGCTAGCATCCCCACAAGTGCACCTTTCGAAAGCTGTTCTGAAACCAGGAGCAGTTCACTGCCTTGATAATTCATACTCAGGCTGAGGATTGCTGCAGGTACACAGCAGGGAAAGCCGCAAAAATTCCCCCCAGCCTGCCTCCGAAGTTCTTTGCAATGAGTGTGGAAATTACAACCGCGCTCCCTCCAAAAAGAAAGCGGAGGAAAACCGGTAATATCTCAATACTTAACATTATATCCTGTTCCGTATACTGGAGCGCCTCTGATCTATAGCAACGTAATCCATCTGGAGAAGAACAACATCGTTTTTTTGTAGTATTGGGCCTGTTTTAACCCTTGCTTTAAGGTTAGTACCCATAGTTTTCCCGAATTTCGGATTCTTTCAGGACCCTGAGTCCCAGTTTCTCAAGGACTTCGGAAATCCTGTTCCTGTCTTCACTTTTCATGGATTTCCGGTCAAAATAAGCAAAATCAGCCTTTGATTTCTCAATAGCCTGCCTGATAAGGGCCTCATCCACGAATTCCAGCTGGTATTTTGGAAAATTATGCCCGAAAGAGATTCCGGTTTCGAGCAAAAGCCCTGTCTGGCGCATGGCATAATGCCCGCCTCCAAAACCGAGAACAATAGGCACTTTTTCAAAGGAGACTGCAAGGATGGCTTTTGCAGCTACCTCGCCTGCTTCAGGATTTTTCCACTGCACTTCAGTGCTTCCGATTTCGGCATAAAGCGACGGAACTGAAAGTTCCGTGGGCCCATGATGGGTCACTTCAAGGGTAACATCATACTTCAGGTCTTTTTGTTCAACCAGGCGCTTCATTTCCGTAAGAATGGATTTCATGGCAGCCGGAGAAGAGACTGCAAGGGATTTCGGGAAGCCTCCAAGCCTTGCCTCGTCCGAGGGATTTCCTGTGCAGTGCACGGTAAGGGAAGAAATTTCCTCTTTACTGCGGTGTTTGGATGCGAAAATTATGAGGGAGGCTGGCAGCCGTGCATTTTCGAGTTTCCTGTCGAGCCCGTCCTGGAAAACATGCATTTCTTCAATTTCGATAAGCCTGAATTTTCCGTCCCTTGATTCCCTGGCTGCAGAGAATCCGGAATTTTCAGGAAGCTCAAGAACTTCCCACTCCTTAAGGCTCAAAAGATGGGTCTTAATATTCTGGCTGGCAAGATCGGGGGCAGAACAGATGATTGTGATTTTCGGGACGTTTTCTGAAATTTCTTTCTGGTTTTCAGGTATTCCAGACTTTTCTTCATTATTTACTTCTGGATTGCTCACTTCTATCATTTTTGAATCGGTCCGGGTTTTTTTATTCTGATTTTTCTGAACTAATCCTCTATACATTTCTTTGCAGTAAATAAAGCCGACCCCAGACCTTTATAAGAGACATAGAACAACATCCAGAAAACAGGTCTTCATAAGAGGCATAGAACAACATCAAGAAACGAGCTCAGTTGATAAATGCAGGGTCAGTTGACAAAATATAAGCTCCAGACTATAGTTTTGCCCCGCAGTGTTTGCAGAACTCAGCGTCGCTGTCGTGTCCTTCAAAACTGCAGTTTTGACACACCCTTCCTTTAGAATATTTGCTTGCACGTGCAATTTCGGATGTGACAATACCTGTCGGAACCGCGATGATGCTGTAACCTATTATCATGACAATAGATGCCATTGCCTGCCCGAGGTTAGTCTCAGGAACTATGTCCCCGTATCCACGGTTGTAAGTGTTATAATTGCCCAGTAAATGCTCTTTGGTATACTTGTAAACCCGCTTTCTCCACCTTCAATGACGTACATCAGGGAACCCAGTATTACCACCAGATTTAAAACAGTAAAAAGGAACAGGGTTATTTTTCTTCGGCTTGCATGTAAAGCTCTAATCAATAAGTCAGCTTCACTAAGATACTTAGCAAGTTTAAGCACCCTGAAAATCCTGAGTAGACGTAAACTTCGGATTACCAGCAGGTACTCGCTACCTGGCAAAAACAGGCTGAAGTATGTAGGGAGAATTGCTATCAGGTCTATTATCCCAAAAAAACTTGTGGCGTACCGGATTGGTAGGCCAACACAGACCAGGCGCAAGAGATATTCAACCGTAAACAGTATTGTGAAAATCCATTCCAGGGAATAAAACAGATCACCGTATAAAGCCGAAGTTTCCCTTACGCTATCGAGCATGACAACAATAACGCTCAGCAGAATGGATAGGATCAGGATTTCGTCAAACAGTTTTCCGGCAGGTGTGTCAGCTTCAAATATTGTTGTATATAACGTATTTCTCCAATCGTTGTCAGGTGGTCTATTTTGCGGGTTATTTTTCACTGAACCAGCCATTGTTAACATCCACGTAGAAAAGTTACATCCATCTATGTTTCAAAAGGCAATAAGTATTTTCTTACGGTGGATTATAAAGTACTGCCAGATGTCAATAAAATTGCAAAAACTGGAGGAAATTCGTTTTTACAGGGCCTGCTTTCTGACAAGCAGAGCCCTGCTTTTTTGTGAAAAAAGAAAAAAGGTTGTTTAAAGTTACTTCTATAGAGCTCAGCCAACGTGGATGTAAGAGTCCACAAGTTTCCTGATTTCTTCGTTCTTGCCGTAAAGTCTCTCACTGAGCTGGTTGTCGTCGAGACCTTCAAGGTATTTTACGGTGTCGTTAATCATACCTTCGGTGAAGACATCGTACTCCATGAAAATATCCTTCAGTTTCTTCAGGGCCTGAGCGGACTCGTAGCAGGAAGCAGGCAGGTGCTCAAGCTGAGCAAGCCTGTCCTTGTGCTCGTCCTTGAAAATGTTCACGCTGATGTAGAGGTTCTTTGCAACCTCAAGAGCATTGTCCATTTCAAAGCCGTGGCGGATACCTACAGCAAAGGCTGCAAGGAGGAGGTAAAGGTCAGCTGAGGGGTCTGCGGCACGGAATTCAAAGGTAGACTTGTAGCTGTGGCTCTTGAACTCATCATCGTAAGTCGGATTGGCGATGGCTATCATCTTGCTGGATCCTTCAGAGAACCAGCCAAGAGGCACACGAACCAGGGCAGAGCGGTTCCTGTCTCCCCAGCAGATGTTGGTAGGAGCTTCCTGGTGAGGTACAAGGCGGAGGTAGGATGTCGGAATCCTGTTTCCAAAGGCAGTAATTCCTGATGCAATGTCAAGAAGGCCGGCTATTGCACGCTTTGCAGTGTCGCTAACATTTCCGTTTTCGACCATAACGCTCTTTCCGTCCTTCAGGAGTTTCATGTGGACATGCAGTCCGCTGCCTGCTTTTCCGACAGTGATCTTCGGGGCAAAGCTGACAATTACACCGTACTGGTCAGCAAGCATCCTGAGCATCCATTTTGCAATAAGCAGACGGTCGACACTGTTCTCAAGCGTGTCAGTCTCGAATTCGATTTCGTTCTGCTCGTAGTAGTATTTATCGTCAGTAAAGTTTCCGACTTCAGAGTGCCCGTACTTGATTTTTCCGCCAGCTTCGGAGATATACATCATTGCTTCTTTCCTGAGCTGGTCGAATTTGGTGAAGGGATTGGATTCGTGGTATCCTCTCTGGTCAACAGCCGGGAAACCCATATTGACTTCATCTTTGTTGGCGATAATGTAGTATTCGAGTTCTCCCATTGCCTGAAGTTCATAGCCTGTCTTCTCGGTCAGGACCTGGGCAGCCTTCTTCATGACGGTTTCGGAAGAGCTTGCGAGAGGGGTTCCGTCCTTGTCAAAGTAAGAACAGAGGATATCAAGGGTTGGGATTTCTTCAAAAGGATTCACGAAGGCAGTCCTGTATTTAGGAAGGACATAGAGATCGCTTGAGTCTGCTTCGATGTATGTGAAAAGGCTTGATCCGTCGACTCTCTCACCAGCGGAGAGTAAGTTGTCAAGATGTTCTTCGTCTCTGATCACGAAGGCGAGGGCTTTAAGTCTCCCATCCCCGCCAACATAGCGGAAAGTCAGCATCTTAACGCCGTTTTCCTTGACGAACTTTATAATGTCCTCTTTGGTGAATTCTTCTGCTGGTTTGTTGAGGTATTGTACCAGTTTATTAGGATTCAGTTCTATAGATGATGTTTTCATAATTATCCCTTCTTTTTTACTGTATATTCGGAATATTTAAAGCCTCAATTCAATCCCGAATATTTTCAGGCTCACGGGTTGACATATCGGCCATAATTTTGTGAACTCTTGCCTGCTAGGAAGAAGATAACTTACTGCTGTCTATATAAAGTTTTTCTTTTTTTTATTTTTCAGAAAAAATACTATAAAAAAAGAGGCAGCACAGCTTTATTCTTCATTTTTCTGCACAGTTGGTTTTTGATGATTACGTTGAAACTTCAGTTAAAATTCTGTCTGTTGAGATTTTGTCCTTTAAGATTCTGTCAGTTAAGGGTTTTGCCTAATAAATATATTGGACGAATACAATATAGTCACTAAATAAATCCATCTATCAGATTGCGAGATGCAGACAGAGATTTTTTTATCTGCTCTTTATTTTGAGCCATTTCTTATTCTATCGGGGAGAATGGAGGAAAAAATATGGAAATTTACAGTATTCCTGAAATTGCCAGAAATGTGTTCTGGGTTGGGGCAAAAGACTGGAACCGCAGAATGTTTGATGCTTTGATCCCGCTGCCTCAGGGGACGAGCTACAACGCTTATCTTGTGAAAGGAGAAGAGAAAACAGCCCTTATAGATACCGTGAACCCTGGTTTTGAACAGGAGTTCGAAGAAAAGATAAAGCTGGTCTCCAGCCTGGAAAAGCTGGACTACCTGATAATGAATCATGCCGAGCCCGACCATGCCAGTGCAATTCGTTACATTATGGATAGGGCTCCTGGCTCAATACTCGTTACGACGGACAGAGGCGTGAAAATGGCAAGCCTTTACCACGAACTGCCAGAAGCCCGGGTTAAAGTCGTTGCCGACGGAGATACTCTTGAGCTGGGAGGGAAAACCCTGCGCTTCATCGAAGCTCCCTGGCTTCACTGGCCTGAAACTATGTTTACATACCTTCCTGAAGACAGGATCCTTTTCCCGTGTGATTT
Organism: Methanosarcina sp.; assembly: GCF_049706645.1. Lineage (GTDB taxonomy): Archaea > Halobacteriota > Methanosarcinia > Methanosarcinales > Methanosarcinaceae > Methanosarcina. The sequence goes on from NZ_JBNAKP010000015.1 coordinate 141,770, forward strand.
CTTCGGGTCTCACACAGCCCAGGGCGTTTACGATGAAGACCTGGAGGATCTTATCCCTCTCGCAAAACGCTATTACGGGGAAATCATGATGCCTTTTGGGAAAATGGGGGCAAAGGCTCTTGAAAAAATAAAGGATCTTAATATCGAGATTATTGCCCCGAGTCATGGGCCTATCTATAAAAATCCGCAGCGTATACTTGAGCCCTATAAGAAGTGGACTGCAGGGGAGACCGAAAATAAAGCCCTTATTGTCTATGTGAGTATGTGGGGTTCCACACAACTCATGGTCAGGACAATTGCCGAAACCTTGTTGAAAGAAGGCATAGATGTCAGAGTGTATGACCTTGCAGTCTCGGATATAGGAGATATCGCAAGGGAACTGGTCGATTCACGGGCTATTATCCTCGGAGCTCCTACTGTCCTCGCAGGCATGCATCCTCTTGCCGTTTACGGCACTTACCTGGTAAAAGCGCTCAATCCGCCTGCAAAGTACGGGGTTATACTCGGGTCCTTTGGCTGGGGCGGAGGAGCTCTGAAGCAGGCAGGAGAAATTCTGGTTCCTTCTAAGATGGAAGTTGTGGGAACGCTTCAGGTAAAAGGCAGGCCCGGGGAAGAAGATTTGAAAAGGGTTGAGGAAATCGGCCGGGAGCTTGCCCAAAAAATGAAATCGTTCTCCCAAAAGACCTCTGCCTGATGATTCACGCCTGAAAAACCGATTTTGAGCTATGCATAAGGCCCCTTTCAGTCCGGCCAGATCCGGGGTTAACTCGGGTCGGGCCAGTTTAATCTGTCAGAGGAGCCTTACTTAACCTTTTCAGCAGCACTTTTAGATTTCCATAAAGGGCAACGCCTAAAACCGCTCCCCATAAAGGCATGAGGCTTTCAATTCCTGCCCATCCTTCCAGGGCTGCAAATAAAATTGCGTTCAGAAGGGCTGTCAGTTGAGCCGCCTGGGTCCGAAGCGGATCTAAGGGAATTCCTGTCAGGTCCCCTCTGGATTTTATTTTCCCGGATCTGAGGACCCGTGGAATAAAAAGGAGAGTTGCTGCAAGCACGAATAGTCCTAACTGGATATCCATCAAAATGCTTTCTTTACCTGCAGTCTTCACAAAGGCAAGCAATGAAATCATAAATATGATGCCTCCAAAAACGCGGTTGCATCGATTGGGTTCCGGAAGGAAAGAGTCCAGGAAAAATGCAAGTGCTGTAAATAAGCTGAAAGCCCATTCTCCCTGAAATGAAATCCAGCCCGAAAGCAGAAGTATCGCAAGAGAATCGGAAGTTTTTGCAGGCAGGCCCGTACTCCTGTTTATTACACGGATAAGCAGGAGTTCCAGGAAAAGAGCAAGCAGGAAAGGAGGCGGAAAAAGCAGGAACCCTGTACAGCCCAAAAAAGCCGCAACAAAAGCTGAGAATTCATTGTCAGGATCCAGCTCTCTTGCAAATGCCCACGCAAGAAAAACCGATGCTCCTGCCCCTAAGCCTGACTCCAAAGCCGAAAAGATTTCCTTCCCGAGGATGAGTTGAAGGCATGCGGTTCCCAGGAAAAAAAGCAGGCTAATTATTACAATTGCTCTGTTTGTGGGATAAGCAAGGTCTACGGAACGAGTAACTGAGCTTAACCTTTTGGGCTTCATTTTATCTCAGCGGGCTGAAAATGCTTAATTTTGTGTTATTTTATTTTTAACAGGAGTTAAGATACAAAGCTTCTCATGGTATATAATATCTGGAATTAAACTTAATTCAGGAAACTAAGCCTTTTATTGAGATCAGGACATTTTATAAAAGGGTAGTTTTTAGAGCCTGGTGATAAAAACTTGATAATGAGCTTTCAGTATAAGTCTTTCTGATATGCCTGAGGCCCGTTTTTAAAATTATTTTTATCGTCGTGAACTTCAGGTTTTGGTGCAGGGGTTTCTTATGGAAAGGGAGTCTGAACTAAAAAAGGAATTGAATTTGCTGGAGATTACTCTGGTAGGAATTGGCAATATTCTCGGAGCCGGGATTTACGTGCTTATGGGGAGAGCTGCAGGGCTTGCAGGCAATATGGTCTGGTTTTCTTTTCTGTTTGCCGGGGCTACAGCTGCACTTTCCGCCCTTAGCTATATGGAGCTTGCTTCTATGTACCCCTGGGCAGGTGCGGAATATGAGTTCGTAAAGAGAGCTTTTGGAGAACGCATTGGCCTATTTGTTGGGCTGCTTGTCATCTATTTTGTGGTGATAACGAGTTCTGCGGTTGCCCTTGGATTTGGCAGGTACTTCAGCAACCTTTTCGGGAGCGGATACTTAATAGGAGCAGTAGGCCTGTTTATCTTTCTCAGCCTTATAATGATTTACGGGATAAAGGAATCAGCCCGGCTGGCTATTCTCATAAGTCTGATAGAAGTGTCCGGACTTTTAATTGTCATTTACACAGGTTTCCCTTACCTTGGAACGGTAAATTATCTTGAAGCTACGGACCTTGCAGGAATCTTTGAGGCTTCGACTCTGATTTTTTTCGCATTTCTCGGTTTTGAAGACATTGTGCGATTGTCTCAGGAAACGAAAGAAGCCGAAAAAACGACTCCGAAAGCCCTGCTAATTGCCATATTTTTTACGGTTTTCCTGTACATGTGCGTGGCAGTAATTGCAGTAAGCGTGCTTGATTTTCGGGTTCTCGGACTTTCAGGGGTTCCGCTTGCAGATGTTGTGGCTGTTTCTCTGGGGAACGATGCTTTTGTCCTTATGTCCTGGATCGCCCTTCTTTCTACCATGAATACCGTACTTGTGGTTATGCTTGGAGGGTCAAGGATTATTTACGGTATGGCATATTCAGGGTCGCTTCCGAGAAGCCTCTCCCGGGTACACCCCAGTTATCATACTCCGTGGGTCGCAATTTTCGGACTTGCCTGTCTCTCAATCCTGTTCGTGCTGCTCAGGGATATTGCGATCGTAGCAAATATTTCTAATTTTATGATCTTTGCGGTCTTTTTTATGGTCAATCTCTCCCTGATAAAGCTCCGTTATACTGACCCCGGAAGAAATCGTCCTTTCAGAGTTCCCCTGAATATCGGCCGTTTTCCCCTGCTTCCGCTTCTTGGCGCCCTCTCGACTGTATTTCTTTTTTCTCAGCTAAGTCTGGAAGTTATAACTTACGGTCTTGTACTTGCAGGACTCGGTATACTGATAGTGCTGCTCAGAACCAGAAAGAAAGGCCTACCACCTACACATTAAAATTATTTATAAATCCGTAAATCTGGCATTATGTAAAATGGCTTAATAAAAAATATTTGTTAAAAATAATACTTAATAGCGCCTTTTAACCCTTTAAACCATTTAATTAAACCCTTATTTTAATTTCAACGTTTAAAGTCCTTTCTTTGGGGTAAAAATTGTTCATGCATATTCCGGGAGTATCTACGATTCCTCGTCTCTCCTCCTGGCTTAAAAGGCTTTTTTCCGGCTTTAATGCAAAAAAAGGACTTGGTTATGCCTTTTTTAATAATACGACGATTTATATTAAATATTTATTGATTTCAGTTAGTCTTGTGTCTTGATATTCACCAATAATTAGTTTTATATACATTAAATCCTATTTGAATCGTTTTATTTCACGCATTATCAAAATAATTGATTATAAACTTAATAATCATTACAAATTATTGAGATGCTAAAAATTATTAACTAGTACTTACATAAGTTTGATTACGGATCAGTTCCAATTTTAAAAGGGAGTAGATATGAGAAAAGAGCGTTATGAATTTCCGCTGGAGGACTTTGTTTCAAGAGATGAGTTTAACCGAATCAAAAAGTTCTCCCGGGATAAAGAAACCCCATTTCTAATCGTTGACCTGCCGAGAATAGAGCAAAGCTACGAAGAACTGGTAGAGCACATGCCCTTTGCAAAAATTCACTATGCTGTAAAGGCTAATCCCATGGACGAAGTCGTGCTTGCCCTGAAGAACAAAGGCTCTAATTTTGATGTGGCAACGGTTTACGAACTTGATCAGCTTCTCAGGCTTGGGGTAGAACCTGAAAGGATCAGTTACGGCAATACTATCAAAAAAGAGAAGGACATAGAGTACGCATATGAAAAGGGAGTGAGGCTTTATGTTACCGACTCTGAAAGTGATTTAAAAAAGTTAGCCCGAAGAGCCCCGGGCTCCAGAGTGTTTTTCCGTATCCTTACTGAAAGCGATGGGGCTGACTGGCCTCTCTCAAGGAAGTTCGGTTCGCATCCTGATCTGATATATAAGCTCATTCTGAAGGCCGAAAAAATGGGGCTTGAGCCTTATGGGCTTTCTTTTCACGTTGGTTCCCAGCAGAGGGATATTGGCCAGTGGGATAACGCCATTTCCAAGTGCAAATACCTTTTTGAGGCAGTGGCTGAAAAGGGCATACGTCTGAAAATGATCAACCTCGGAGGAGGTTTTCCTGCAAAATACCAGGCGCAGGCTCACGATCTTGAAACCTATGCCCGGGAAATCCGCCGCTTTTTGCATGAGGACTTCGGAGAGGAGCTGCCTGAAATTATTATAGAACCCGGCCGATCTCTGGTCGCCAATGCCGGGGTAATCGTAAGTGAAGTTGTAATGATAGCCAAAAAGGCCAGATTCAACCAGTACAAATGGGTATATCTCGATATCGGCAAATTCGGGGGCCTTATAGAAACCCTTGATGAGTGCATCAAATACCCCATTTTCTGCGATAAAAAGGGTTGTGCCGAAGAAGTAATCCTTGCAGGCCCGACCTGCGACAGCATGGATATTCTTTATGAACAGCACAAGTATAGTTTCCCCCACACAATGCGGGAAGGAAACCGCGTTTATATCTTTACGACGGGTGCCTATACCCAAAGCTACAGTTCTGTGAGTTTTAACGGCTTCCCGCCGCTCAGGTCTTACCTTATTTGAAAGCTTATCCAAAGGCTTACTCAAAAGCTTACTCAAAAGCTTACTCAAAGGCTTATTCAAAAGCGCATTCCAGATGGGCCGAAATATTAAAAAGGCCTTCTGGCCCCTTTCTTCTTAATTCCGGCTGTCTCAATTTCAGTTTTTTTTGCGCATTCATTTTGAAGTTCTCTTTTTTGCTGGCTTGAAATTTTTAACGAGAGCAAAAATATACATTTGTTCAGTAAATTTAATCAGAAACTATTTTTTAGACGGGTTATAATATATATTTTAAGATGCTATAACACAGAGTACAGGTTGAGAGTTATAGGGTTTCCTCTCAATCTTATGGGGTTGGGATCATCGATAGGGGCCCACGAATGGAAACAGGGCCTCTATCATTCCTCTAATAAATTGCGGCCCGAGTCCCGCAAGCTACAAGCCTTTTCAAAAACGGCTTGATCGCAAACCTTTTCAAAAAAGGTTTGATCGAAAACGGCTAACGCTTGTGATTGAGAAATACTTCTAATCCCCAATCCCTATCCGGCGTGATCAACCGGTGCAACGCAAACCTTTTCAAAAACGGCTTGATCGAAGAACCTCTCTCAACGGTGTAAGCGAACTAATTTTAAAAAATTGTCAGTGGCTTGAGTACACAAACAAAAAAATACGGAAACTTTTTTCCAGGCTGCAGGTTTTTATGGCATCTTGTGTAGATCAGGCTTTTCTGTGGCTGTAGTGATATAAGCCTTGAAAATCACTGAATCTTGAGGATTAGTGTAAACACTACTGAAACTAAAATCTGGTTTTTACCGGGACGCAATTCTAATAATTGCTGTCTCAGGAGCTTTTCAACGGCGTTGAAATTTCAGAAGAGGAAAAATTATTGTATTTTATTAAAACTTTGGGCGAGAACAGAATTTTTGGGTCGGCTATGATATGTATTCCCATGTAATTATAAAATAATACAGATTAAGAGTAATAGGGTTTCCTCTTAATCTCTGGGTTGGATCATAGGTAGGGACTCGAGAATAGGGACTCGACCCCCTACCATTACTTCTAGACCAGTAAACTACTTTTAGAATAATATTGCTTTTTAGCAAATACTTTTAAAAGCAATTTATAAAAGCCCTTCTTTTCCTTACAATGTGTTCAGCTTTAATAAAGTTTGTTATTTTTCCGGAATCTAAAAGTTCTTTTATTACCTGCTCTCTAACTCTTACATATCTTCTCTTTTCTTTGAGAGGCTTCAAAAAATAGGTCTTTAATGTAACTGGTAATTTATTGCAATTTAATTTTTTGAATTTTATATTTCGATTAAAGATTTTAACGTCATTAAAAGTTTCGCTACGGAAAAAAAACAGGATACGTTTAAAAAATAATATTACGAACAGTTTTTTGGGTCGGTTATGATATATATCCCCACGCCACTATAAAGGTATAGATTAAGAGTAATAGGGTTTCCTCTTAATCTTTGGGTTGGATCGCAGGTAGGACCTGAGAATAGGGACTCAGACCCTACCATCTACTTCTAAATTAATTTTCAGGATCACTTACTCTTCTTCATAATGTCTTTATTTTTTATAAACCTTGTGACCGTTCCTAAATTCTTGTTTTTATTGGTACTGCTAGCCGCCGCTTACGAAATTGATGCGCAGGTTAAGCATTTTTTCGTTTTTCTTCAGCTTTACCTCAGCACCAAACTCAGAACATTTCCTCGCAGGTTGTGCGTATTCACTCTTTTTTCACAGCATACTTGTTACAGTGCATTTTTTCAGTGTACTTTTTACAGTTATGGCATCTAATATGGTCCAGGACTTTTCCAGATTCATTTCTATTTAACCCGGTTTTAGAACGTTACTATTAGTACGCTACGATTAACATCCTGCGACTAACATGTTATAGATATAATTTTTGCTTTTCCGGATTAAAGGACAACACTAATTTTCTTTAATTTTGATTCCATTAATATAGTTGATCTATTTATTTCAGTAATAATATCCATTTAACTATACTTCATTTAACTGTAGCTGCATCTTTATTTTACAGTACCCTGATTTATTTATATTAATGCATCTTAAAACTAGCTTATTTATATTAGCTGCATCTAGCTGCATCTCAAAATTAGCCTGTTACATCTTGATGCGAACCTGTTACAGTCGTCCGAAAATAGCTTTAAAGAACCTTAGATATACTGGAAAAGAGTGACCGATTTATAGAATTAAAATTTTCAACGCCATTGAAAATTTTACGAATAACCAAAATAAGTAACCTAAACAAAATTCAATTTACGAATTGTTTTTTGGGTCGGTTATGATATATATCTCCACACCGTTATAAAATGTGTTTAGATTGAGAGTAATAGGGTTTCCTCTCAATCTATGGGTTGGATCGCAGATAGGGATTCGAGAATAGGGACTCGACCCCTACCATCTACTTCTATACTGAGATTAAAAGTCTTACCATCTACTTCTATACTGAGATTAAGAGTAATAGGGTTTCCTCTTAATCTCTGGGTTGGATCGCAGGTAGGGATTCGAGAATAGGGACTCGGCCCCCTGCCATTTAATTCTAGACCAGTAAACTACTTTTAAAATAATATTGCTTTTTAGCAAATACTTTTAAAAGCAATTTATAAAAGCCCTTCTTTTCCTTACAATGTGTTCAGCTTTAATAAAGTTTATGATTGGTTCCAGAGTAATGTGTATATCTAATTATCTCTTTTTTGTGATCAATTATACCTGCCGATTGAGTTTTTCAGAAATTTATGCTTCTCAGAACAATTTTCTATGCAGAGCAATCTGAAAATCAGCATGGGACAGTTAAGCAATTAAAGAGAATAAATTAGCTAAAAATTATGGAAACTACTGAAAACTACTGAAAACTACTGAAAACTACAATCAGGTAGAGAAAAAGCTTCCCCACCTGTTTTTTGCGCAATTCCAGTGCTTTCGAAACTCAGTTTTCCTCAAACCTTACAGTTTTTTCAAACCTTAAAGTCTTAGATTTTAACATTTTCTCTTGCCCACTGTGCCCCGGCTTCGAGAACCATCCGGTTAAACTCGATGACTCTTGGCTTCCCTGCGAAGTTTTCAGCAAGAGCTTCCTTGAAGACTTCTTCTTCCAGGCCGGTTGCGTTAAGGCCAACCAGGACTCCGAGCATGAAGGAATTGGCGGCTTGCTCAGAACCGGCCTCCTTAGCTTTTTCGGTTGCAGGGACTGCAACAGCTTTGACACCGGCAGGCGTTTCGGCTTCGCCGATAGACGAATCGTAGAGGATAAAGCCTCCTTCCCGGACTGCCCCTTCGAACCTTTCAAGGGAAGGACGGTTCATAGCTACCAGGATGTCCGGGGTGTAAACTGTAGGAGAGCCTATAGGCTGGCCTGAAATCACGACTGAACAGTTCGATGTGCCTCCTCTCTGTTCCGGGCCATAGGACGGGAACCAGGATGCATTGAGATTTGCCTTTACTCCTGCCTGCGCAAGGATAATACCCATGCTGAGAACACCCTGCCCTCCGAAACCCGCAATTTTGGTCTGAATCGGGGCAAAATCCTTTCTGGCAGGCTTTTCCCCGGTATCCGCTTCAATCCCGTATAACTGTTCAAGGGTTTCAGTTGTAAAGTCACTGACTCCACGGTGCAAAGGCTCGACTTCTCCGGCTTTATCCCTGAAATTCTTGAGAGGAAATTCTTTTTCCATTTCCTCATTTATGAAATTGATAGCCTGTTCAGCATCCATCTTGAGATTAGTCGGGCAGGCGGCAAGGACTTCAACAAAAGCATATCCTTTGCCGTCACGCTGGATCTCAAGTGCCTTCCGCACGGCTTTCCTGGCTTTCCTTATATGGGAAATATCCGAGACTGAAACCCTCTCAATAAAAACCGGAGCCTTAAGGTTGTCCAGCAGCTCGCACATATGGAGTGGATAGCCTGCAAAACGGGGATCCCGTCCCTCTGGGCATGTTGTGGTTTTCTCGCCCACAAGGGTTGTAGGCGCCATCTGTCCGCCTGTCATTCCGTAAACGGTATTGTTTACGAAAAAGACTGCAAGCTTTTCACCCCTGTTTGCGGCCTGGAGAGTCTCGTTCAGGCCTATGGAAGCAAGGTCTCCATCGCCCTGGTAGGAAATAACCACGGCATTTTCTTCGGCCCTGGAAACTCCTGTCCCTACCGCAGGTGCCCGCCCGTGGGCAACCTGGATATTGCCTGCGTCAAAATAATAGTAAGCAAAGACCGCACAACCCACGGGGCTGATCATAACGGTCCTGTCCTGGATCCCGAGATCATCGATTGCTTCGGCAATAAGCTTATGCAGAACCCCATGCCCGCATCCGGGACAGTAGTGAGTAGCTGTCGAGGCTGCCCCTCCTTTTCTGGGGTAGTCCGAGTACAGGGCTTTTGGCTTTCTGATAACTTTTTCTCCGTTAATGATTTCTGCTGCCATTTTCATGCCTCCCCTGCAATTTTCCTGATTTTATCCATAATCTGGTCAAGGGTAATCAGGTTCCCTCCCATACGATTTACAAGCTCTACAGGTTGTGAACAGCTGATTGCAAGCCTGACATCGTCTTTCATCTGTCCATTACTCATTTCCACGGAAATGAAAGAGCAGCCCCTGTCTGCCAGGACTTTCAACTGCGCTTCAGGGAATGGGAATAGAGTTTTCGGCCTGAAAAGCCCGACTTTGATACCCTCCTCTCTGGCAAGGTCTACGGCTGATCTGCAGATCCGGCTGCTGATCCCGTAAGAAACAAGGACAATCGAAGCATCATCGGTCAGGTACTCCTCATAATCGACCTCGTTCTGCCTTATGAGCTCGTACTTTTCCTGCAGTTTTTCATTAAATCTTCCAAGCTCGTTAAAATCCAGAAAGATAGAGGTTATCAGGTTAGGCCTGGTTTCGGCTGTACCGTTGACGGCCCAGGTTGTATCAGTTTCAGGGACAATAGCTTGCTTCGGAAATTCAAGGGACTCGATCATCTGTCCGAGGACACCGTCTGCAAGCACCACAGCAGGGTTCCTGTACTTGAAAGCAAGCTCAAAGGCTTTTATGGTAAAATCGCACATTTCCTGCACTGAATTCGGGGCAAGCACGATATTTTTGTAGTTTCCGTGCCCTCCGCCTTTAACCACCTGGTTATAATCAGCTTGTTCCGGCCCTATGTTTCCAAGGCCGGGGCCTGCTCTCATGATGTCTACAATTACGCAGGGAAGCTCGGCGCCGGCAAGGTAGGAAAGCCCTTCCTGCATCAGGCTAATTCCCGGGCCTGAAGAGGATGTCATGACCCTGTGCCCTGCCGATGCTCCTCCGTAGACCATGTTAATCGCCGACTCTTCGGATTCGGCCTGGACAAATTTCCGACCTATTTTCGGGAAATACCTGGATGCGTCATGCAGAATCTCACTCGCCGGAGTTATTGGGTATCCGAAAAAACAGTCACATCCGGCATAGAGTGCACCGACGATTATTGCTGAGTTGCCTTTTATGAGTTGTGTTGCCATAATTTTCCTCCTTTTCTGCCTTACTTTGCTTCCTCAGCTTTCAGGGGAATATGAATTTCGATTGCAAGCGGCTCAGGGCAGGTATAATAGCAGCTTGCACAGCCTGAGCATCCCTCTCCTTTGTACTCCACATAGTGGTAGCCCCTGGCATTCAGGTTTTCACTCATGAAAAGTACGCCTTTGGGGCAGGCTAGAAGGCAGCGCCCGCAGGCCTTACACTCCAGGGTATTAATAACAGGGTATGGTTCTTTTTTATCATTCTTTGACATATGACATCCTCATTTGTTTATTTTCAGTTGCCCTCTGGGCTTTTCTCAGCTTTCAGGCCCATTCCCGGATTTGGGGTCATCCAGAGTTTTATTTTTCTTTCCCGGACTTTTTCCAGCCCCAATTTCTTTAACCGGTTTTCTGTGACAGAAAGAAGAGCCTTCAGTTCTCCATGTATTTTTTATACTGTAAAACGTGTAATCTGCTAATATCCAGTATGTTAGCGTGAACAAGCTGTTATATTCCGTAAGTTGGCGGGAACATTTAGATAAAGCTATTAAGTGAATCCGGAGCCGCATCTTCTCAGAGCAAACTTTCCAGAAGGTTTAAGGTACTTATTTCTTTCCTTTCTTTTCCTTTTTTTGATTTGACCCGAAACTTCTCGATTTTCGGATCAAACCAGGTCCTGTTTGCTTTCTAATCGTACCCGAGTTCTTCCAGAAGCTGAATTTCTCAGGCTACTTTTTCTGGTTCAGTTCTGGTCTTTATCCCGGATCTCAACCCTGCGGATTTTTCCGCTAATGGTCTTTGGAAGTTCATCCACAAACTCTATAATCCGGGGATATTTGTAAGGTGCAGTGACTCTTTTTACATGTTCCTGAAGCTCTTTTTTAAGTGCGTCTCCAGGGGTGTATCCTTTTGTAAGCACAATGGTTGCCTTGATAACCTGGCCTCTTACAGGGTCAGGAGCACCTGTAATTGCACATTCGAGCACTGCAGGGTGCTGGATAAGGGCGCTTTCGACTTCAAAAGGCCCGACTTTGTACCCTGAGGTCTTTATGATATCGTCAGCCCTTCCCACAAACCACAGGTAACCGTCTTCGTCCATCCAGGCCATATCCCCTGTATGATAATAACCGTCGTGCCAGGTTTCTTCAGTCTTCTCAGGATCTTTTCCATAGTGGACGAAGAGCCCGACAGGTTTTCTTTCCTTTGTGTTGATAACGATTTCTCCCTCTTCCCCTACATCACAGAGCCTGCCGTCCCTATCCATCAATTCAATTTTATAGCCAGGAGACGGCCTTCCGATAGAGCCGGGTTTCGGTTCCATCCAGGGGTAGGTTGCGATAGTTACAACGGTTTCAGTTTGCCCGAATCCTTCCATAAGCTTTATTCCGGTAAATTCAAGGAATCGGTTATATACTTCAGGGTTAAGAGGTTCGCCTGCAACAACCGCGTATTTCAGGGTACCGAAATCATACTTTGAGAGATCTTCCTTAATCAGAAAACGGTAAATCGTTGGTGGGGCGCAGAATGTTGTAACCCCGAATTTCGAGGCTTTTTCAAGCATGTTTCTGGCTTCAAATCTGTCGTAATCATAGACAAAAACCGCACAACCTGATATCCATTGCCCATATATTTTTCCCCATACGCATTTCCCCCAGCCGCTGTCTGCAACCGTATAGTGTAGCCCGTTATCTTCTACGTTCTGCCAGTATTTTGCGGTGAGAATATGCCCGAGAGGATAGGTAAAGTCGTGTTCCACCATTTTCGGGAAGCCAGCGGTCCCAGAGGAGAAATATACGAGGGAAATATCGCTGTTTTTTGTAGCGGCGTCGCCTGAGGGGTGTTCAAAATCAGCAGAGGCTTCTTCGAGCTCTTTCCTGAAATCAATCCAGCCTTCCCGAACCTTTCCTCCGACGACTGCTTTTTTGAGTGGGACGTTCCCACACTCGGAATGTGCTTCGTCCACCTGCTCGGGAACTTCATCTTCCGATATGCAGACAATCATTTTCAAGCCGGCTTTTTCGATCCGGTATACGATATCCCGCGTCTTGAGCATATGGGTCGCAGGTACGGCAATGGCTCCCAGTTTATGCAATGCAAGGATACAGTACCAGAACTCATACCGGCTCTTCAAGGTAAGCATCACATAGTCGCCTTTTCCTATCCCATGCTTTGCAAAGATATTCGCAGCTTTGTCGCTGTAGTACTTCAGGTCTTTGAAGGTAAAGCTTCTCTCTTCCCCGTTATCGTCACACCAGATCATAGCAAGTTTCTCAGGGGAATTTCCTGCATAGGCATCGACTATGTCATAGGCAAAGTTGAAGTTTTCAGGAACAAGGATTTTGAAATTTTCCTCGAAATCTTCATAGGATCCGAAATCAGTTTTGGAAACAAATTGGCTGAGCAAGGAAGTCATTCTGGACACCCGTTTTATCTACTTATTTTTATAGCTTTTATTTTAAAGGCTTCAGGGCCTGGTTTTAATTTCAAGTTTTTCAAGATTTTATCCCGTATATCGGATTTTTTATCGGACTTGAGACCAAATCGCATTAAATTGAATTTGTTAAATTGAGTTTGTTAAATCAAATTCGTTAAATCAAACTACATCAAATAGAGTTGTTTTGTCGAATTATATTATAACTGCCAGGAATTTGGCTGTTTCTCCTTCCAGAGCTTCCATGGCGTGTTCGTAAGTGGAGTCAAAATAAATGGAATCTCCTTTTTTCAGGACAATCTCATTATTGTGGATATAGACCTTCAGGCTTCCTTCAAGCACATAATTAAATTCCTGCCCTGGGTGGGAATTGGTCTCAGGCTTTGTCCCATACGGTTTGGGTTCGACTGAAACTATAAAAAATTCAGCTTTTTTGTGAATGAATTTTTCAGCCAGGTTCTGGTACCTGTACTGCTTCCTCCTCTCAACACTGACCCCTTTTCCATCCCTCGTAACTGTAAAAATATTCATGCGCGGCTCTTCCCCTGTCAGGAGGGTAGCCATGTCTACGCGCAACTTGTGTGCAATTTCAAAAAGTATGCTTGCCGGAATATCCTCTGTTCCGTTTTCATATTTCTCATAAGTTTCATCGGATACCTGCAGATATTCTGCCATGTCTTTGACCGTGAGATCCGATAGTTCACGCAGTTCTCGAACTCGAGCTGCGATTTCTTTTATTTTTTCCTGCATGATAAGTCTTCTCCAGCTGGATTTTTCAAGAATTAACTAAGATCTGCTTAAAAACCTTTGGCTTTGCAGATTTAATGCCTGTCTGAAAGGAGATTTTTTTCTTCCAGAACCATTGAAAATTATAATTAATATACGTTATGATTAATTTTCCAGTAAGCTTACTATTACATGAGAATTACATGAAAGCTACATGAGAATTACTGAAAGCTACATGAGAATTACTGAAAGTTACATGAGAATTACTGAAAGCTACATGAGGTTACATGAAAACTACATGAGAATTCATGAGAACTACATGAAAATTCATGAAAGCTATATGAGATTACAGAGACTATATGAGAATTACAGCATAACCTTGAATTCGTAGCAGAACTGGGATCTGCGGCTTCAGAAATGAGATTATTTGTCGGATCCAGAAAATAAGGTTAAAGTCTAATTATATTTTTGAACGCCTTTTTTTAAATTTAACTGAATCAGACCTTAATCTCCATGGTCTACTTTGGGATATAAACTTAATCGGATAGTTTAATTTTAGAAAAGTCTTATATATAGCCCCTATCTTACTTTTTGTCTCGAATCTTCATATATAGGATTGCTTGAAGGCGAACAAACCCGGAAAACCTATTTTTTCCGGATAAAGTTTTTAAAAAGACTTTAGTTTTAATTTCTGTTTTCTAATATTTTTTTAAATCAACAATTTTATATGTTATCCTTTTAAAAAATAATTCTGTAAAATTCCTGGATTGATGTGCGGGTTAAAATGGCAAAAGTTAAAATTCTCAGATGGGTCTGCTTATTTGTAGTATTTCTAGCTGCGGTCTCAATTTCAGAAACCGGGGCGACAGAAAATATTTACGTATTTCCGGAAGAATCGATCCAGGCTGCAGTAGATAAGGCCTCACCGGGCGATACTATCTTTGTAAAACCCGGAGAATATAATGAAAGCATCCTGATCGATCAGGATAACCTGACAATAATCTCGGATTCAAGAGACCCTTCTGATACGGTTATTACCGGAGAGGATACAGAGAGCAATGTATTCAAGGTAGTTGCCAGCAACGTAACAATCAGCGGTTTCTCAGTAGCTGACAGCAAATGCGGGATTTACCTCAATGGTGCTCAAAGCTGCACCATAAATAATAACAATGTTTCGGGGAATATTATCGGCATTTGCCTGTTTAAGTCCGATAATAACACTTTAAGCGATAACCTCGTATATTCAAACACTGATTGTGGCATCAAGTCATTTACTTCTTCAGGCAACGCGATATATAATAATTATTTTAATAATACAAATAATGCCAGGGACGATAAGTTCAATGTCTGGAACCGGACCTCAGGCAACTGCTGGAGTGATTACACAGGCACGGATGAGGACGGAGATGGTGTCGGTGACACGGTATATGCCGTCAACAGCCGGACAAAGAGTATGGATTACAGGCCTTTGATTGATTTCATTCCGGAACTTCCGGTACTGCCAGAAGCAATTTTTACTTCCAATGTGACAGCAGGGTATGCCCCACTTACGGTTGGATTTACAGATTTCTCAGAAAATGCCAGCTCGCTGCTGTGGAGCCTTGGAAATCTGGAAACTTCGAACTCTTCGGATTTTTTGCATACTTTTGTCAATGAGGGCAATTATACGGTTACCCTGAACGTCACGAACGAGAACGGCAGCGACTCAACCTATGTGACAATAAATGTTTTGAGAGCTCCGGACCCTTCGGTTCCGGTACTTCCTGAGGCTAAAATCAATGCCAATGTGACAGGCGGGTATGTTCCGCTTACGGTCCAGTTTTTTGATTTTTCCGAAAATGCAGCCTCATTGTGCTGGAGTTTTGGAGACGGGAAGACTTCCTGCTGCCCTGACCCAAAACATACTTTCTGCTGTCCCGGAAACTATACAGTCTCCCTGACGGCAGAGAACGATAACGGCAGTTCTTCAACCTTTATCGTTATTACGGTGCTGAAGCCAGTAAACCAGTCCTCTATCGGGGATAAAACCAATTCAGAAGATACCGGAGGTCAGGGCTCAGGCCGCAGAAACGAGGGTATCGGTATCGAGGAAATTCTCAGCAGGAGAAATCTTGATTCTGTGGGGAACTTCATCTTATCCTTTACCGGAACCCGATCGCTTGCAGAACTGGGACCGTCGATAGAGCATGAAATTTTCAGGGCCGCGGATGCCGCTAAAGATTTTACAGGAGATTCGATGCCCAGAATTGAAGTAAGAAATATTTCTATGCATGCGCTGTTTTTCGGATTTCTGGGACTGGCTCTCGGGCTTTCCGTGTTTAGAAGAGGCAGAAAGTAATTCAATTCTAAAAACCTCTTTTCTCAATTAAAAAACAGTCTTTTATATGGGATTTCCTGTCCCGTTTCATTTTACTTGCTGAATCTTAATTTACGGCGTAGAAGATACTCAGTAAATACTTACTCCTTTGACCGAGGGCAGTTCGAGGATTTTGTCCACAAGTTCTCCAGGCACTTTCTTGTCGGTAATGATCGTAAGTCTCGGGTTATCAGTTAGATAAGGGTCATCCGATACAGCCTGGCGGATGCTCACATTACTTCTGGAAATCAGGCCTGCAACCTCTGCAAGGATGCCCACGTGAGCTGCATCTTGCGGGATAATAATGATCACTCCCAGGCCAAGGGAAGGGGCTACGTCCTTGAGGAAAGGAATGGAATGGACATTTTTAAAAATCGTGCTCAGAAGTTCGTCTGAAATAATAGTCTTTGTAGTTGCGTCAACAACCCGCCGGTCAACACCTGCTTCTTTTGCAAGCTGGGTATGTGCTATCTCAATACTTCCGGAGGTGACCTTTCCTTCTTCGTTCACCTGAAACCCGCGTTCAAAGAGCAGCTTAAGCACTTTTGCCTGCGCAGGATATTTTTCAAACTTTTTGAGTAATGTCTGCCACATATAAACTTAAGTTTAAACCGGGTTCCCTGATATATAGTTTCTTATTGCGATCCATTGTCAGCTGGATAAAGGTCTTTCTAAATGGGATTTTTGAATACTCCTGGCGTTAACTGCTTCCTGCGTTAATTTGATGTACCAGCAGGACACGAGTCTTTATATGGAAGCTTCTAGCGCAGGCAATAAGCGGGAATCCGGGAAAACAAGCTATCAGCTCCTTCTTATTGCCGGTCTCAAGAAAGAAATAGAAATGGCTCATAAACTCGATCCTGAACAGCTTGCAGCGGAAATCAGGAAAATCGGTTTCTACTGCCAGCACTGTGGAAAATGCTGCAGAAGGGCTTTTGGGGACAACAGGGTAGCGGTAATTCCTTCCGAGACCGAAAGAATCCGGGAATATACAGGCCTCTCAAAACTGGAGGTTGCAGGACCATTTGTGCCTGAGGCTCCTATCCGGGATGAAACCCTGGAGAATGAAGAAAAGCATCCTGAAACTTCTTCCATGCCATCGGAGGAAAATGAAGAGTCGCTATCTCCTGAAATTCTTGAGTCTCTTCAGGAGTGTATTGATTGTGAGGGCAGGCTTCATGCCTTTGGATGGATACTCAGGCGAAAGAGGAACGGAGACTGTATTTTTCTTGAAAAAGATACACACAGATGTCGGGTTTACCCTGTGCGTCCCATGCTCTGCAGCACTTATCCCTTTTATCTCGAAGGGCTGAGACTGCAAACCTGCGAATGTGAAGGTCTCGGGTACCCTATTTCTGCAGAAGACAGCCGAAAACTGGCAGGGGATCTTCTCTTGAGGTATGTTTCGGAACTTGAGGACACCCTGGCCATGTATGAAAAATTCGTGGATTTCAGAAGAGGCGGAAAAGGCCTTGAGCTTACGAAAAGGAGCCTGGAGGACGGCACATGTACCTTTATAGTCCATGATAGCAGCGGAAGCACTGAATTTGTTGATTAACAGCACAGAATCGACATAAACTGTAAAATTTGCCGGTAAGCTTCTCTTATTTTTTAACATTTCTGTCTTTCCATGGGCCTGCAAGATTTTTTACTCTTTTTTTGCCCGCATCATCAATTAAATTTATTTATTAGAAAGAGCCAGTTATTCCCCATGACCGGGATGTCTGGTAATGAAAATCGTCCGATGACCGTTTCGGAAAAGATCTTTTCGAAGGCCTCCGGAAGTCCCGTAAAAGCCGGGGATTTCGTGCTGGCAAATATAGACCTGGCAATGACACATGACATTACAGGTCCGCTGGCAGTCAAAGGCTTTTACGAGATAATGAGAGACAAAGAAGAGAAAAAAGTCTGGGACCCGACAAAAATAGTGATCGTATTCGACCACCAGGTTCCTGCGGATTCTATTAACGCCACGGCAAATCATATAATGCTCCGGGAATTTGCTGAGGAACAGGGCATTTTAAATTATGATGTATATGAAGGAGTTTGCCATCAGGTTCTTCCCGAAAAAGGGCATGTGCTGCCAGGAGACCTTATAGTTGGCTCGGACTCGCATACATGTGCATATGGTGCACTGGGGGCGTTTTCTACAGGTATAGGGTCTACTGATATGGCAGCCGTTTTCGCCACCGGCAAACTCTGGTTCAGGGTACCCGAAACTTTCCGCTTTGAAGTGGAAGGTAGTCTGCCGGAACGGGTTTATTCAAAAGACCTCATCCTCCACCTGATAGGTGACGTAGGAGTCGAAGGAGCCAGGTATATGGCAGCCGAGTTTGGAGGCTCAACAATCCGCTCTCTTTCCATTCCCGAACGCATGACTATGTCCAATATGGCAATCGAGATGGGAGGAAAGGCAGGAATTATTGAAGCCGATGAAGTAACTGCAGACTATCTCAAAGAGAGGATCCTGTATTACGAATTCGACCCATACTGGAAATCCGATGAAGGTGCAGAATATGTTGGAATTCGGCACTACGATATCTCGGACCTTGAGCCCCAGATAGCCTGCCCCCACAATGTAGATAACGTAAAACCCGTAACTGAGGTCGAAGGCACAAAACTTGACCAGATCTTTGTGGGTTCCTGCACGAATGGCAGGTTTGAAGATATTAAAATTATGGCCGATATTATGGGCGATGAGCCAGTAGCTAAGGGCGTTCGCCTGCTTGTTGTTCCCGCTTCAAGGACCGAGTACCTGAAACTCCTGAGAGCCGGGTATATAGAAAAGCTTATGAACGCAGGTGCAATCGTAGAATCCCCGTGCTGCGGGCCCTGTATGGGTGGCTCTTTCGGCTTGCTCGGCGCAGGTGAAGTGGGCCTTGCAACCTCGAACCGCAACTTCAAGGGTAGAGAAGGAAGTCCCGAATCTTTTGTGTACCTGTCTTCCCCTGCAACTGCAGGAGCGTCAGCCCTTACCGGAGAAATCACCGACCCAAGGAAGGTTTGAAAAATCTCCTATTATTACTTTTTTGGATATTTTTCTAATTTTAAATTTTTTAAGTATTTATCCGTGTTTAATTAAACAGGTGTTAGAATGTCGGATGCCGACCTATCAATCTTGAACAGAGTATATGAGATCATCCTGGACCGAAAACAGAACTATGACGAGCGCTCATATGTCTGCAAGCTTTTGAACCACCGCAAAGGTATGAACAAGATTCTTGAAAAAGTAGGAGAAGAATCAATTGAAACGATTCTTGCAGTCAGGAACGAAAACCACTCAGAGATCGTTTCGGAAAGTTCGGATCTGATTTTCCATCTTCTGGTACTGCTTGCAGCAAATAATATTACCCTTGATGAAATTGCAGCCGAACTCAGTGCCCGGCACGAAAGCATGAAAAGGGATTAAGGGCCTGGAGGTTTTTACCTCTCGGTTTGAGAATACAGATAACTCGATATCGAAAATATAGATAATTCTATATCAAAAATATAGATAACTCGATATCGAAAATACAGACAATCTGATATTCTAGCAATGATCAGGAATATTGAGATTTTTTCGGCTGCTTCTGCAGAATTTCTTTTAATTCTTTGAAGAAGCGGTGGAAGTCTTGGTTTTCTCAATATACTGCCAGTTCGTTCAGGACATCGGTTTTTGACAGCGTGCCTTTGGGTACTCCGTTAATGGTTACGATAAGCCTTCCTACGTTATACTTGTGGAAAAGTTTTACAACGTCGTAAAGCTGCATATCCCCATCAACTGTGATAAGTTCTTTTGTCATAATGTCCTTGACTTTTACGTTAGGTTTTCCCTGAGCAATTGCATGGGCAATATCAGTGTAGGTAATGATTCCCACGATTTTTCCCTTGTCTTCTACAGGAGCTCCATGAACGTTATTCCTGATAAAAAGTCTCGTTGCTTCCTGAATACTTGCATTCAGGTTCACAAGCAGAGGAGGGTACTTCATATAATGCTTGACATGCTTTTTAGGGAGAGAAATCATTTCCGTAATATTGAAGAGAATAGAATTGTTAGTGTCATCCCTCCCTGTAACTTCTCCACGGATTATCAGGCGGTTTACAGGCGTAGGACCTACCTGAAGCTTATCATCCATCACGAAGTCTTTCGTGTTTCCTATTACGCGGATGACTCCGCTGCAGGCGTCAGGATTCCTGACTGTCGTAAAACTAATTTCGGCAGCTGTAGCCCCATTAACTAACACATTGTTTCTATAAAGAGGGACTACGGACTCATTTTTCAATTGCTGAATTCGTAATGCGTCATATGCTGCTCCTGTAGGTTTGTACCCTCCCTTTGGTCCGGGCACTCCTTCCACAAGCCCCAGGGCCTTTAATAGTTGCATCTGGTTGCGGATAGTTCCAGGATTGCGCTGGATGACCTCGGCTATCTCTTCCCCTTTGATTGCCCGGTCCTTTTGCCGCTGAAGGTTGATTAATGAAATAATAATGTCTTTTTGAATCGGAGTGAGTTCCATACTACCACCATTAATTTCATATACCTTTATAAGGATGATGTATAAAACCTATACATCGATAATGTAAGTTAACGCATATATTTACCATAATTAATGATTATAAATCCTATTACAAATTACTATTACAAATATAAAAAGAGTCCGGTCCTGCTTTGAATATCCACCTGGTTTTATACTTTATATAAGAGTTTGTCGCCAGGATTTGTAATCATAAATCGAAAACCGAGAAATAAATTCCTTCTCAGGAACCGCCTTCAGGAATCTCTGCGAGACTCTTGCTTGCGTATTTTGTTAAAACTTTTCATATATAATAACGTTTATATAACTTAGCAGAGCCCCCAGAGGGTTAGAACATGATGATCTTTGAGAAAATTTACACAGTTCCTACTTCCCAGGAATTAATCAATAAAGCCTTTAAGCGGTCAGCGCGAGCTATGTCCGGGAAAACCATAGAGAGCAGAGAAAGCCGATTCAGGGCCAATGAGTCTATGCTGCTGACAGCCGCAAATATCCTCACGGATAATCTTGCAAATATAGTCAGGCGATTCCCAAGTTTTGAACAGTTGCCCAGATTCTATTATGAACTCACGGATATCCTTGTAGGCGTGGAAAAACTCAAGATGTCCCTTGCATCCGTAGATTGGGCCAGCAGGAAGATCCATGAGGTTGCAAGGAGCTATGTTGGGAAAATTCGAAATTCGGAGGTCCCCGAGCCTGTCCGGAAAGAGGCTTTCGGAAGGCTTGCCTCGATTATCAATTCCATTAACAAGGACCTTCTCTTCCTCAACGAAGCCAGAAACATCTTGCGGAAACTTCCTGACGTCCAGGACGAACCCACAATCGTGATTGCCGGCTACCCGAATGTAGGAAAGTCAAGCTTTGTCTCGAAAATTACAGGTGCAAGCCCGGAAGTCGCTCCTTATCCTTTCACAACAAAAGGGGTGACAATCGGGCATTTCACGCGGGATGGAGTACGTTACCAGGTTATGGATACACCGGGCCTTCTTGACCGCCCTATGTCCGAGAGAAACTATATCGAAAGGCAGGCAATTACTGCAATTCACTACCTTGATGCGGTCGTAATGTTCATGATTGACCCCAGTGAAAGCTGCGGATACGAAATCAAAGACCAGAGACGCCTGCTTGCGGAAATTCGGGAGAACTTTGAACTCCCCCTGCTTGTGGTTGCAAACAAAGCTGACAGGCCCGAATTCCAGAAACTGGACGAAGTAGAATTTAATATCTCCACGGTCACCGGAGAAGGAATTGAAGAAGTAATGGACAGGCTTCTGGAGATGATTGAAGAAAAACGCCTCTCTTCTTCCGAAGAATCGGATACCGAGCCTGCAATCTGACACCCGAATTCCGCAAGCCTTTTCAAAAAAGGCTTGAGCGAAAACTTTTTCAAAAAAAGTTTTATCAAAAACGCAAGCCTCTACAAAAAAGGCTTGAGTGAAAACGGGGAAGCCTATGATTAAGAAATATCTCTAATCCCCTAGCCCTATCCGGCGTGATAAACCGGCGCAACGGTTTCGGCACAACGGTTTCGGCACAACGGTTTAGCTCAAGAGGGCTAATTTACTGAACAGAATTTATCTTTTCTTCCATTTTTCCTTTTCTCGCAGTTAATTTGAGCTTTTCCAGGGTTTCTTTGAGGTTAGATTATTCCAAGTTGCATGAGGAGGGCAACGGAAATCAGTATAAATCCAGTTGTCAGTCGGATCTCTACTCTCCATCTTTCCCTGAATTGGGTGACTTTACTCGGGCTGAGTCCGAAGGCAAGGAGAAGGCCAAGGACTACTACGGGAAGCAAAAGGCCGAGATTATAAAGTCCCATATATAAAGTTCCCCTGACAATATCGGTTTTTGTTGCCAGGATGCTCAGGAGTGAAAGGAAGACCGCTCCTACGCAGGGAGCTTTGACCAGGGAAAACATGCTTCCTGAAAGGAAGGACAGTAGTAGAAGGTTATTTTTATC
Source organism: Methanosarcina sp. (assembly GCF_049706645.1). Classification (GTDB taxonomy): domain Archaea; phylum Halobacteriota; class Methanosarcinia; order Methanosarcinales; family Methanosarcinaceae; genus Methanosarcina. The sequence goes on from NZ_JBNAKP010000015.1 coordinate 164,127, forward strand.
CATCTTTTCCATAAACCTTTTCAGGGGTGCAGGAGTCCTGAAGGTGGTTTTCGCATGTTTTTTCAGCCAGTAACCATCGAAAATGTGCCAGAAGCCGAGCAGGGCAATGAGCAGGATTGAAATTTCTATAAAACTCCCCTGGATTTCAGGCAGGAAATTAACTACGCTTAGTATGCCCATTCCTGCGAGCATATACATGGTAAAAATCCCTGCCGAAAAACCGAGCGTGATTTCGAGCATTTCTCTTCTTCTTCCATGCTGGGCAAGGGTGACTGAGGCGAGAAAAGCCATTACTGCAAGCAGGCAGGGATTGAAACCTGCAAGAACGCCCGCTGTCAGGAGTAAGAAGGGGCTTATTTGTTCAAGGTGCTTACTTTTTCCTTCCCGGTTTCCTGAAAGGGGAAGCGAGATATCCTGGGTAAAAAGTAAAGGAGATATCTGGGTTTCGGTCAGAAAAACTCCGGTAGGGTTTCTATATCCTCCGTAAAAGCAGCCCGTCAGCCGGCTTTCAGACACAAAGGTCGAGCCGGAAGCAGGGCTCAGCAATAAAAGAATACAGGTCAGTGCAAAAATCCCTTTAGTAACAAATAGCTTACGCGTATGTCGCTTTTTCATATGTTTTTCCAGAACCATTTTTATGAAGATATTCCAGATTTCCAGGGCCAACCGGCACATGATTTTGATAAGATCCGGACTTTTACCGGCTTTTGGATTCTCTTTATCGATGGAAAGGGACCTTATCCAGATTGATTTTTCATTTTTTTAATTTTCCCATTTTTATAGTGAAAAAAATTACGTACTGATAGCAGTTATCTCTTTCGATTTTGTTAATTAATGTGATATCTTTAGCCTTAATTTGTGTATCTGTATATATATTTTACAGAGCATTAAGTTTTATATAGGCCTGCCTGAGCTGATCGAGAACAGGTACGAATTAAAGCACTTCTAATAAAATCAGTAATTCATACACGTCCGGCTGAATCGGCTGAGATGGTGCTTCGGAGGGCGGCTAAATCTGGAGCAAGATAACCCTTTTGACAGGTCAGCCGTATCAAACATGAAAAAAACGAAACGAAGATAGATAAAAGGGAAAAGCAAAGAAAAAGTATTTCCTTTAAAGGGGTCTCTTACTATTCCCTATTTTTGAGTGTTTTTGAGTGTTTTTGAGTGTTTTGAATATTTTTTAATATTTCTCAGAGTACTTTTTCCATAATGCTCAGGGCTCTTTCGATATCTTTCATTGAAGCCGCATAGGAAATCCTGATGTAGCCGTCACCCTCGCTCCCGAAAGCCGTACCGGGAACGACAATAATGCCATTTGAGATCATTTTCGATGCAACCTCTGCGGAATTCGAGACTTTCGGGAATGCATAGAAGGCGCCTCTCGGAAGGGCACATTCCATTCCTAGCTCGTTAAGGCCTTTTACGAGGACATCCCTGCGCTTTCTGAACTCCTCCCGCATGGCATTGACAGAATCTTTAGGTCCTGTCACGGCGGCATAAGCAGCTTTCTGAGCGATTGAGTTTGCGCAGGCCTGCATGTACTGGTGCACCTTGAGCATCTGACCGATGTAATCTTTTCTGGCTGCGACGTACCCGAGCCTCCAGCCGGTCATGGCATAGCTCTTTGAAGTAGCGTTTACCGTAATTACATTGTCCGAGTAGCTGGCAGGGCTTACGTGCTCTCCTTCATAGATAAAGTACTCATAGACTTCGTCTGAAATAATGGTTATATTGTGGTCGTCGGCAATCTCAGCCAGGGCTTTTATATCTGCCCTGCTTGAGACTGCGCCGGTGGGGTTTGACGGAGAATTAAGGATGATAGCCCGGGTCTTCGGGGTAATTTTCTCAAGCACAGCCTCAGGCTTCATGGTAAGGTCTTCGGCAAGAGGGACACCTACGGCTTTACCGCTCAGGATCTCGGTCAGTGCATTGTAAGAAACAAAGCCGGGGTTTGAGATAATGACTTCGTCCCCATGGTTTAGAAGGGCTGCAAGGGCAATGGCAAGAGCTTCCGATGCTCCCGAGGTGACAATTATTTCCTCCGGGGAAACCGAAAACCCGTTTTCCTCCCTGAATTTGCAACTCAGGGCTTTTCTTAACTCCGGGATCCCAGTACCTACGGTATAACCCGTAAAACCTTCGTTTATGGCTTTTATTGCGGCTGCCTTTATATGCTCCGGGGTATCAAAATCCGGCTGCCCGAGCCCAAGGTTGATGGCATCCGACCCTGCAGCTTCGAAAATTTTTCGAATCCCCGACGTATCTATTCTGGCAACGTTCTCAGAAAACTTTATTTCCTTCAAATTAAGCCCTCCTGTATCCCTGCAAATAATTGTTCTGAATATACCCACTGCTTTCTGGCGATTTTCAGGCCTTTATTCGATGTTGGTATGCCTTGACTTAAGTTCGGCTTCCGATGCGCCTGTAAGCGTGATCAGCTGCGCGATTATTGAATCAAGGAAAATCAGCGAGGTAATTTCGAAAGATGTGCCCAGAGGAGGCACGTTTCTGTAATCTCCCCGCATGTTTCTTTCAAGGTAGCCGCCTGCATCAAGGTCGTTTTTGGTCTTGCTCGGAAGGATCATAGCAATATCCGAAATTCTGCCGAGTGTAGATTCCTTTTTTGAAGTAACCGTTATGAGGGTTGAGCCAATATCTTTTACTATTTTTCCGAGGTCCGCTATAGAACGGGTCTCTCCTGACCCTGAGATGGCAATCACAACATCCTGCGGCTGGACAGCAGGGGTTGTAGTTTCGCCGACCACATACACGCTGAACCCAAGGTGCATAAGTCTCATTGCAAAAGCTTTGGCAACAAGCCCGGACCTTCCCGCTCCCATCAGAAAGACTCTTTCGCCTCCCAGAATTTTCTGGATCATCGCCTTTATGGCCTCTCTGTCAAGTATCTTAATTACCTCATTGAGGTTTTCTGCAATCATTCTCATTGATAATAATACATCTTCGCAGTCGTTTACCTGAGTTTTTTTCATATGAGTTCTCCAAAAAACATTGGGTTAAATGCCTAATTCCTTATAACAATCAATTGATTAAAATTTTATTTACCTGCCTGCTTCAATAATTCAAGCCTGCTTCAATAACTGAAAACAACTCCTGTAATGCTTTTTCAAACCCTTTTCCACTCTCTTTAAGTTTGTGATAAGGATTTCGGGCAAGTTTTCGGAAGCTTTCTTTTATACCCTGCCGCAGTGCCAGTAGTACAGGTTTTTACCTGTTTGTTTGCGGTTCGGTCTTATAATTAATAGTTTTCAGCTCCCAATTTTCGATGTTATTTTTAAATTCGTGATAGAGTCTCTGGATATCGCAGTCACTCCCGTTCCAGTAAAAGTCCTTACGCGCTTCTCCCTTTCGGAGTTCTTCAAGTATAAATTTTGATAGGTGGAAAAGGGCTTTTCTATTGGAAAAGGGAATGCTATAGTTTACGCGATAACCACCGGCTGTTTTTCCATAGGACACGAGTGTGTACCCTTTACTCTCATATTCCGTGATCTCATCAAAGTTGCAGATTATTTCAAACTCATGAACCGTAGACTGGTCGACTTTTGAAATTCCTATAAGTACCTGCGCTATAATGTAATCAGGAACTTTCCGTCCAAACCATACGGCGATTTTTCCGTAAGTACAGATTACATTGACGTCATTCCTGCCCATCTCAAAGGAGCCGAGGGACTGGGGAGGGGAGATTATAGCTTCCACGTCTTGGGTCTTCTGGGTACACATTGCTTCCACTTCGTTTACTTACTTGCAGAGACAAGTGCACTGATGAGATTCCGATCTTTCTTAAGGGTTTTGAGCTGGTTTGCAGGCCCTATTACCGTAAGTCTCTTGTTGCTCTGTTTTTTGAATAATTTTCCCAGCAACGAACCATCGGAATTTGCAGGATAACTTTGCATCTCGATACCTGAAAATACATCAGGCTGGATTGCGGACATTGTCATTTCTATGAGCTTTGCTTCCTCCATCGGGTTCAGGCCTTTTTCAAGCACCAGGATTTTACCTTTCCGTACCTCATCGATTATGTATCGGACTTTTTCCATTGAAGCCATCTGAGAGATTCTGGCTTCGGATATCAAATCAAGCTGAATTCCCTGCATGTAGATCACCCGAACTGTTTTGCCAGAGCTTCATAAAACGAATCCATTCCCACTCCTTCAAGTGCCGAGACTGGCACCATGGGGTGCTGGGGAAAGGCTTCCTTTATGACGGCCGGGTCGGCTTCAGGAAGGTCTACCTTGTTTGCTACGATAAGAAGCGGAAGGTTTCTGGCTTCCATATTCCCTATTACCGTTACATTGACCTGGGTATAGGGATTTTCGGTGGAATCCATAACCAGTATGACCCCGTCGAGGTCATCCAGCCATTTGACAGCTTCGATTACGCCTTCGGTTGCTTCTTTGGATCGTTTCTTGGACTCGGAATCACTCATTCCCTGCTCCATGAAGTCGTGAAAATCGATTTTTGTGGCAAGCCCGGGTGTATCTACGATATCAAGGCTGATTGTATGCCCGTTGGTCTCGATACTTATTGCGTTCCTTCTCTTGGCGTGCCTGGTCTCGTGGGCGATATGAGAAACAGAACCCATTGTTTCCTCGCCTCCGACCCAATCCTTGAGGATGCGATTGCTAAGGGTCGTCTTGCCGGCATTGGGGGGACCGTAGATTCCTATGCATGCTCCTTTTTTCTTGAACAGCTTGTTGAACATTTTTGAAAAGCTTACCTTAAATCGTTTTATCATATTCATAGCTTCCCTCCTTTGGGAAAAGCATAGCACCTAAGGATTTCTCGGATTGCTTTCCTTTATGGGTTGGTATTTATGTAAATTTTTAATCTATTGATCCATGCATATAAGTAATTTCTATTTGTCGTATTGAGGGAACCGGGGGAAATTAAGATATTCTTATTCCTTTCCGATATATCTGGGAATAAATAGGAAATTTCAGGCCCTTTCTGCGGTAAAATAGAAAGTGCCTCCGTGGAAATAACACCAGAATATAAATAAATTGCTTTTATCGCCTGATTCCCTCACCACATATAATAAAAAGCCTTTTTATCAAGAAATAAAAAGCTTTTTATCCAGAAGACTTTAGCTCTCCCAAACTCTTTTTGTTTATATTAAAATTTTATATGTGCACTGATGTTCTGCACTTTCCTTTATATTTTTTCCGATTTTTATTCATTCAATCTTAAAAATATAAATCGTTTTTATCAGAATATCGTCTGTTATCCTTCTCACTCAATTCTCGTTTATAGCTTCTACAGCTCAGTTTTCCTCTAGATATTTCAAGGTATCTTTTAAAATTTCAGGGTACCCTTTATAAATTCCAAGATCTCTTTTGAATAGCTCAGGGCATTGAAAGGTAAATCTATTATCTCGGATTTAAGAGCCTAGCTATATATTTAATTTTTTTATTGCTCCCGGGGTATTTTGCTTGAAAAAGGAGGTTATTTTACCTTTTCAGGTTGGGAAGCGTTTCCGGTTTCTCCGGCAGAGTTTTGATCATCGGTCCCGGATTGCCGTGTTTATGGCAATTTCGGCTATATTGGAGCTAAGGTCTCCTATTCTGGCCAGGCTGTCTACAACGGTCCCTAATAAAATCATGGTCTCATGGGACTCCAGTTCCAGAATAGATGCATGCAGTTCCTCTACCCACGTGCGCATATTGTCAACACCATCTATTACCTGATTGGCAAGAGAGGTATCGGCATTGAAGAGGGCCTCAATTGAGAGCTTCACCAGTTCTATATAAGCGTTGTTGAGTTTTTCGAGCTCTTCCGTCACCTTATCACTAACAGGCTGTTGCAATTTTGAGGCAACATTTGCTATTTTCTGTGCATGGTCGGCTATTCTTTCCAGCGGGCTTGCCGCCATTCTAAACTCATGGTATTCTTCTATATTGGTTTCTGCGGAATCCGGCATTCCCCCTCCGCAGAGAATAGAGCGGAACTGCTTGGAGATTAGGAGATATAGCCTGTCAACCTCATCATCTCTCTGGCTTACATCAAGTGCAAGGTCGTAATCAATAGTTTTAAGAGCCCTTACGGCATCCTTTTGCATGGACCCCGCAATAAGGAACATCCTCTGTACACCTTTTTTAATCGGAAGTTCATTCGGGTTAAGGAGATCCTGGATAACCACGCAGTTCGAGCTTTCTTCAGTAATTTCCGGGCCTATGAGTTTGTAGCAGACCCTCCGAATTGTTTGCTTCTGTTCGGCGAGTATTCTTTTCGAGGAGAGTTCGATCCTGTCATATCCATGGAGATATGCAGCGATAATATCTCGCTCCAGAGCTTTAACTCCGCAGCCTGTCACATCGATCTTTTTTGTTTTGACTGCCCGCCCTTCAAGAATTGGGTTTATGAGTAGTTTTCCGTCCGGCTGTGCCTGGAGGGAAACCCTCATGCCTGTTTTGATTCCCACTTTTTCAGCCCATTGTTTCGGAAGGGAAATAATGTAAGTGGATCCGCCTGTCTGCTGTACTTTCCTGGTCTCGATATTGATTCCCCGTTTTTGGTTAAATCTGCTAAATCTGAAATTAGGAATATTTATTCATAATTTTATAGTAGTTCCTGATAATACTTAGAACTACTTTTTCTATATACGTCATTCAATTTTACTATTTATATTTGTGGATTCCGGCTTTTTTATGAATCTATTGCTAAGCCCTGCATTCCAGGGACAGTTTAGATCCTGTGATAAAAAGCAGCAAAAAATATTAAAGAACAGCGCATTCTGGGCTTGATGACACTTGAAGGGCGCGCCTGCGCGTCGGGAGCAGGAACCATAATAAATGCAATAGCTACCTGGAAGGGTGCTGCATTCGGAATAGATTTAATGACCTTTGCAAAGGTCGAACTTTCAGAAGGCGAGACCGCAGTTTCAGGTTTCATCGAGGAGATGCCTGAAGGAGATACCCGTCTTATTGAGCGCTGCGTTGAAATGACCCTTGAGCGGTTCGGGCTTAAGCTGGGAGGTACGGTAAGCACAAGAAGCGAAGTCCCACTGGCAGGCGGGCTCAAGAGCAGCAGTGCCGCAGCAAATGCCTCAGTGCTTGCAACCCTGCGTGCGATTGGTGAGGCTCTCCCGCCTCTTGAGGTTGTAAAACTCGGGGTGAAGGCTGCAAAAGAAGCAGGAGTTACCATAACAGGCGCTTTTGATGATGCGTGTGCTTCTTTTCTCGGAGGGATTGTAGTCACCGATAACCGGGAAATGAAACTTCTCAGGCGCGAGGAACTCGACTCAAAAGTCCTGATATTTGCGCCTGCGAGGAAAGCTTTCAGTGCGAATACGGATGTAAAACGTTCAAGACTTATAGCTCCGTACGTGGAAATTGCTTACGAACTTGCTCTTGAAGGTGATTATGAACGAGCCATGACGCTCAATGGTTTCCTCTACTGCGGGGCCCTTGGCTTTAATACGGAACATATGCTTCGAGCGCTTGAATGCGGGGTAAAAGGAGTGAGTCTTTCCGGAACAGGCCCTTCCTATGCGGCGCTTGTGCGAGCCGAACAGGTAAAAGAACTGAGGTCGGCCTGGGAAAGTTGTGGGATAGAAGGCAGGGTTATAGAAACCTCTATAAATAACAGAGATGCAATGTCTTTATAAAACGAGGGGTTCACTTGAGCGAACTTGAGACTGTCCGTAAAGAAATTGGAGAAATTGATAGGGAAATTCTTGCCCTCATTAATAGAAGAGTAAGTCTGGCTGAGAGAATACTTGAGTCAAAAAGAATAAATGGGACTTCGATAAATGACCAGAAGCAGAATGAGGTTGTAATCAACAGAGCTTTAAATGCCGCAACCGAACTCAACCTTGATTTGGGGTCTATAAAAGCTATTTTTGAGATTCTTATAAGGATGAGTATTGAACGCCAGAATGAATTGAGTGGCAAGGGAAGCCTGCCCTGACTGCTCAGGAGAACGTAAAATGGTTGATATCTCAGTAATTATGGGTTCCGAATCCGATAGGCCGATCGCCAATCGTGCGATATCCGTGCTAGAAAAGAGCAAATATACGTATGAAGTCATGGTTATTTCCGCTCACAGGAACCCCGACGAACTTGACAGCTACATCTCAAGCACTGATGCAAAGGTCTTTATTACAATTGCAGGCTTATCGGCAGCCCTTCCAGGGGTTGTGGCTTCCAAAACAAAGAGACCTGTGGTAGGAGTCCCTGTAAGCGCCAAACTCGGCGGACTGGATGCCCTGCTCTCTATTGCCCAGATGCCTCCAGGAGTGCCTGTAGGAAGCGTAGGGATCGATAATGGTGCAAACGGTGCATACCTTGCCCTGAGAATTCTGGATTTGATTGATACCGTTAAACCCTAAGGTTTGTTAAATATTAAAGTCGTCACTTCAGGTTTAAAATACATTAATCAATAAATTCGGTGGTCTTACCCCGAAATTCTTTTTTAATCATCTTAAATCTTTTTAAATCCTCTTAAAACCTTTTTTAGTCATCTTAATTATTAACCCTGTACTTAACTGCTCAGTCCTGTCTATCGCTTCTCAGCCCTGCGTTATTGCGATTATTCTTTCTTTTTTAGCTTATTCTTCTTTTCAGGCGGAGCTATTTATAGGAAACAAAAAGAATCAGGCTGAGCTGCAGAAAAGAATGTTATTGAAAAGCAACGTTGAGAAGACATCCCTGAAAAACAATAGTTAGAAAACCCATAAAACAATAGTTAGAAAACCCATAAATCAATAGTTAAAAGCTCATAAAACAATAGTTAGAAAACCCATGTTAGAAAAAGGTACTAAAAAATAGTATTGGGGATAAGGCATCTGAGTGTTGGGAGTGTGGGGAGTTGGGGGTAAGTGTTGGCTGAGGTTTACAACAGAAAAAGATTTTTCTCAGATGCCCCACTCATAAATATGCAATATATTATATAAAAATAAGGATATACTGCGATTTAATATAAGTTTTCCCCCGTACTCATACTTTTTTAGCCATTAATTTAAAACCGGAACTTACATGGCAAATCCGGGTTCAAGCTTGAAAAACCATGTTAATGATAAACTTAAAAATCATATGAACGACAGAGCAGTTAAAAATAAAAAAATATGAAGTAAGAACACGTTGCTTTGAAGAATTACAGTGTTTCTAAACCATGAAATAAATAAAAGCCTTTTCCTGAGGCTTATATTTTCTCAGGAAGCCTTTTTGATAATCAATTCTTGTCAACGAGTTTTGCTTCCAGGATCTTTAAGGAGCCAGTATCGCCCTGCCATTCAATCTCGCTTTTTACAATCTCGATGCGCTTCTTAAAGAAAGGGGCGTCAAGCACAACAGTCTCGTATTCCCCGCCTTCCCCGGCCATGTGGACCATGTACCGTTTATTCAGGGCTTTGAGATTTTCGATCGAATTTACGTTTATAGGGCGGCCCAGCCAGGATTTATCTAGGCCGTCAGCTGCGACCCTGACGATCCGGATGTCGAGCACTTTTGCCATCTCATTGAGCAATTCCTCAGGGTCCCTGTGCCAGAGAGGGGTATAGACCCTAAGCCCCAGGGAGTCGCAGATCTTTTTCACTCTACCTGCCTGGTACTGAGATTCGATCGCGCCTACGGATACCCCATCTACATCCACTTTCTTGAGGGCAAGGGTCAGGTCATCCAGTTCGAGTTCCTTTATTCCGCTGGACTCTTGCTGGATCAATGGGATTTCACAGGCGGCAGAGATCAGTTCTACCATGTGGAGGTTGATGGAATGGTACATGTAGGAATCGTCCCTTGCGGGAATTATATTAATCAGGTGGGTGACTTCATGCCCTTCCTGAAGGGCTTTATATATGGCAAAAATCGAGTCCTTGCCACCGGAAACCAGTGCTGCGAGTTTCATCTGCATCCCTTTTTGTTTTACTATCTTTTTCGTACGTCGGGGGTTATATGCGTGGATCATTATGTAATATTTTATATACTTTTTGAATTTTCATCATAATATCTTCGGTATTCGCAATTTCAGCACTCTTTCTCAAGCCTTCCGAAATTGGCCTCATAACGAATTATCATTTCTTCCCAGGTGGGAAGGCCTGTCTGGCAGCCCCGTGTCTGTACGGCAAAAGAGGCTACGGTCGATCCTATTTTTCCACATGTGGAAAGCGAATGCCCTCTGGTGAGAGCCAGCAGGAAACCCGCCCTGTAAGCGTCTCCTGCGCCTGTGGGATCTACCGCTTTAACCGAAATGACAGGAATTGCGAATTCTTCTTCACCTTTATAGATCCTGCTGCCCTCGGCATCGTATGTAACAACGATAATGTCGATCATGGCCTTGAGTTCGGAAAAAGTCTTTCCGGTCATTTCCGAAACTCGCCTGATTTCGTGCCGGTTCGCGAAAAGGATATCAGTATGGGCAAGTATAAGCTCAAGTTTTTCTTTTGAATAGGTTATAAGATCCTGCCCAGGATCAAAGGATACGAAGCCGGCAATCTGTGCTAGCTTTGCATTATAGACCGAGTCTGCGGTTGCAAGATGGACAAAATCTGCAGGTTCGGGTTCCAATTCTTTGAATTTTGAAGAGGCTCCCCAGTAAAAATAGGTTGTCTGGTTGTCTTCCCTGTCCGTAAAAATAAATGCCTTGGAAATTTTCCAATCCTCAAGCCTGTAAAGCCGGGAGAGATCAACACAGGCCTCTGTAAGGAGTTTTTCATATCCTGAGCTTGAAAAATCCGTACCTACAGGGGAAATCAGCTGGCTCTTTCCTCCAAGCTTTGCAATGGCAACCGCAATATTGGCAGCTCCTCCGCCAGGATATTCTTCATAATCAATAACAGGGGACGATTCGTTTTTTCCTGCGATTTTTTCAACATCTACGATGTAATCAAGGGCAGTATGCCCTACGATGGAAATTACTCTGTCCATGCAGTGTCCTCTTTTTTCGTGGGTTGTAAAAAAGCCCGGGGTCTTTGTTCTGGATACGACTTTAAAGTCAAGCCTGCCGGAAAGATAAAACTTGCTTTTTGCTGGCTTCTATTAAATGATAAGCATCTTTTCTCACCGAAGGCCTATTTTTAGCCGTGCGTCTCTTCAAGTCAGGCCTGAACAAAAACCAGAGACATAACTAGCCGCAGCAGAATCTCTTTTCTGTTCCTGACAGGTCCTGGGGAAAAAACTGTTTATTTGCCTGTTTTACTCTTCTGTTGCTGTTCGCCCTTCTCGGCTGACCTTTCGAATTCGGTCACTTCAACAACTGTCAACGGAATGTCCCTGAGGGATTTCCCTATAACGGATTTTGCGATCCTTTCTGCATGTTCGGCAGACTCGGCGTCAAAAACCTTCATCTCAAAAATAAGGCCTACAAGAGCGGTGTTTGCTGCTATGAAAACACTGCTGAAAGGCTCACCGCACACCGGGCAGGACGTAGTTCCCACGTCAACCTCTACAAAATCCAGTTTAGGGTTCAGGCGTTTTCCAGCCTCCGAAATCGCGACCCCTATAGCATCATCAGCCGTCTTTACATCTCTAACCAACCAAGCTGCTTCAAGTACCACATGGAAGTTCTTCATTATCGTCCACCATAATTATTCAGTTATATGCATTTTTCAAGAAGATTTCCCGATCAGGGAAAGTTTTTTACAGAACCTAAAGGATAGAATAAAGTATATAAATTGTTTCTGCTTCAAATGGAATAGTATTATATTTACTTTTATATGGTTTTTCAGTTAAGTTTTTAATTTTTAGCCCTGTAACTTTAATCCTTCCAATTAAGGTCTGTACGCTTTCTCCCTTATATCAGAGTTCGGGCATTTCTGACCTTTTTTTCGACTTTATCTCATTTTCCTGCTTTATATAGTAAAAAGTGTTTCATCATCGACTGCAAAAACCCCTAGTTTTGCTCCCGCATCAAGCCAGGCATGACCATAGCTGAAAGAGGCCAGAGCATTTACAGGGTCTTTATTCTCCAGAAAATATACCCCATCTTTATAATAGGCTTCTGCCATCGTATAATAATCCTTTGCAACTGCATACATATGGGATCCCTGGATTGGAGCATATTTAGCTTTCTGGAGTGCTCTTTCTAACATGTCTTCGTATCTTTTGACTTTTTCATCCAGATCGGCAGGCATTTTGATCACCGGAGATATCTTAGCAATATTATTCTCTCTTTACCCTATTTCTTTGTGGTTTACTCCACTTCTTTCATAAATCCTATTGGGCCTCCTGCGAGTTTCACAAGAGCCTCAGCCTCAAGAAAGTGCAGTTTTCCGGGGATTACAAGGATATGGAGAGGTTTTCCAAAATCGAAGTCTTTTAAGTTTTCTGCATAGCCCGCTTTTACGATCGGTTTTTCCGAGCCTGCCCTGGCTATTCCTACTGCAGCAGTTCCGTGCATAACCCCTTCTCCCCTTTTTTCCTCAACCTCCAGGAGAAGTTCAAGTGCAGTATTTACAGTCATGTAGCCTTTTTCCTGATCTATATCCAGGAAGACCAGAGTATGCAGGCCAAGTTCCGAGTTTTGCTTTATAATATCGTAAGGGGTTTCCGAGATTACTCTTGTGCCTCTCCTGCTTTCATAGGGGTGAGGAATGCTTGCAGATTTCCCGAAACGATAGTTTTGCAGTCCTGTAAGCCCTGAAACAGCCGAGGCAATGGAAGCCCCGTGAATCAGGCGGGTCTCGATTCCCAGCTTTTCAGCTCTCAGGCGCAAATCTACATGGGTTGTGGAGACCATTGTATCTCCGCCAGTCAGGAAGCAGAGTTTCCTATCTCTTGCCTCGTTGAGCCAGTCAGGATGCTGCTCCACATCCTCTCTTGAAAGCAAAAAAACTTTCTTTCCGTAGAGTTCCTCCATTTTTTCAAGGTTCGTACCCATAAGACAGGATGTATAGAACTCCGCATAAACCAGGTCAGCTTCCCTGACAGCCTCAAGACCCTTTAAAGAAATGTCATATTCGTCAAAAAGGCCCAGGCCTATAAATGTAAGCATAACCGCTTTAAAGCCTTCCTGGCTTAAAGCTTTTTGTTAGGATAGATCCGGGTAATAATAAGTCTTTATTTTCTTAATTTACGGGCACGCTTAACTTATTTATATCTGGAAATTAATACTACAATGGCTTATGACTGCAGTTTTTAGAGGGGTTTTATAATGGTTAAAGTTACGCTCATTCACGCCAGCTGGTGTACTGCCTGTCCGGCAACTCGTAGACTCTGGAAAGATTTGAAATCCGAGTATGACTTTGAATACGAGGAAATAGACGTGGAAACTCCGGAGGGCCAGGCACTGATAGATAAATACGGCATAGTAGGGGTTCCTACGACTATTATTGATGGGGAGTTGGCTTTTACAGGCCTTCCGAAAAAAGCCGATGCTATAGCCCTTGTTAGCTGAGTTAATTTCAAAAATGTGTATTTTTTCTGAAACTGTTTTTCCCAGGAGGCAAGTATGTACGATCTGATTATCATAGGAGGGGGGCCTGGAGGGCTCGCAGCCGGCATCTATGCCGTACGTTTCGGACTTAACACTCTGATTCTTGAAAGAAGCGAAATTAGCGGCCAGATTGCGCTTGCGGATGTAGTGGAAAATTACCCTGGCTTTCCAGCGATTTCAGGGCTTGAGTTGATGGAAAAATATAAAAGCCATGCTCAGGAAGCCGGGGTAGAAACAAAGATAACCGAAGTCCTTTCTGTTCACGCTGAAGGGAATAGAAAAATAATCTCTACGGACAGTGGAGACCTTGAATCAAAAGCTGTCATAATTGCTACAGGCGCAAATCCCAAACATCTGAACGTACCTGGAGAAAAAGAGTTCATCAGTAAAGGGGTTTCCTACTGCGCCATTTGTGACGGGCCTTTTTTTAGAAACAAAACCGTTATAGTGGTCGGAGGCGGCAACTCGGCAATTACGGATGCCCTTCTCCTTTCAAAGATTGCCCGGAAGGTGTACATTATTCACAGGAGGGACCGGTTGAGAGCTGCAAAAATTCTTCAAGACAGGGCTTTTGCGACTCCGAATATTGAGTTCATTTTCAATTCCTGTATCCTGGAAATAATAGGGAGCAGCGGAAATATTCGAAGGGTCGAGAAAGTAATCTTTAAGGATCTCAAAACCGGAGAAAATCACGAACTTGCTACGGATGGTGTTTTTATTTACGTGGGCATCCATCCGAACACTGAAATCATTGATGTGGAAAAGGATGAAGAGGGTTTTATCAGGACAGATCGCTTTCTTGAAACCTCACAGAAAGGGATTTATGCTGTGGGAGACTGCCGAGACACACCGATCTGGCAGCTTGTGGCAGCCGTTAGAGATGGGGCACTCGCAGCTACTGCTGCAAATGAGTACATAGAAAGCTTCAAAAAAGATACTGCATGAAAGCCATCCGAATCAGGGTTTTCCGGCTGAAATTGCCTTAAAATTTAATTGTTTGTAAATTTTAAAAGACGGGACAGTAAACCTGTTCTGCCCCTTATTTTCTGTTTTTTCGCGCTCCTGCTTCTTCAGATTTATTCCAGCATCTGGTTGATTTTGTTGTAGAAATCTATAATCAGCCGTGTTGCCTCGCTGTCCATATTGAGCTGGAAAGTCCGGATTTGCTTTCCCAGGGGTTTTTCTATGACAATGCCTGACGCAATCAGAGGGGTAATAACCCTTGATACGCTGGAGTGAGACAGGCCAGTTTCTTCAGCTATCCCCGATAGGTAGGTTGATTCGTTCTGGTGTTCGATCAGGTTCTTGAGTACTGTCATTTGTGCGGTTTTTCCGAAGATTTTTTCCAGTGGGTCCATTGTTATCATCTCAGAGGTGGCTGTTCTCCGTAAGTGATTCTTATTTCCAATATTAACTTGCTATTTACGGTTATAAACTTATCTGCTTATTGGTTAAGCCGGCGATACATAAAAATTCTTCTAAATATTTGGATAACTCTGTTCCCTTTGTACTGTATTAAATTTAAATTACCGTCTGTTCCAAAGAATTTGAGAAATGTTTAATACCTAAGAAAATGTATACTGTATGGTGATGGAGGGTGATGGATAATAAAAATCTTGATCATGAGATTTTGAAATTGATTGAAGCACAGCCTGAAATAACTGAAAGGGATATTGCCTCTACTCTTTCAGTTCCGGAGGAACTGGTAAAAACCCGCATTGCAAATTTCAAAGATACAAGGCAGAAAATCCTGATTATGGGTGATGGAAGCAGTGCCCCCAATATTAAGGCCACGCTTGAGGCTGAAAATTATAATGTTGTCAAAGTTCCTGGCGGCTTTTCAGCACTTGAAGTCGTAAAGAGTGAAAAACCCGACCTTGTCCTGCTGGATACCGGGCTTGCAGATCTTGAAGGTTTTAAAATATGCAAGCAGCTTAGAACCAGTTCAAGGTACTGGTGGATCCCGGTGATGGTGCTCAGTGACAGAGGCGGGGTGAAAAATCGGGTTAAAGCTTTTGAATCGGGAGTCGATGACTACGTTACTACGCCTTTCAACCCCGTGGAACTGAGAGCCAGAGTGGGGATGATCTTAAGGCGCGCTCATATGTAAATCGAAAGTCGGTTTATAGCAGGAAATTAACTTCTTGTACTCTAAGGCTTTGCAAACTGGAAAAACTGCTCTGAAAAGCCAAATCTTTTTAGGGCATCCCTTCAAAAATTTTTTATCTTTCTAGGCATGTCAGAAGATTCTTATATGTCTTTATTAAACATCTTTACTAAAACATTTATTAAGTTTACTAAAGCCTTTATTAATTTCTTTATTAAATGTTTTTATTAGATACTTTATTAGATATTTCTGTAAATGCTTTAAGAGTTTCTTAAACTGCATTTATTAATTTAGTTAACTTGCCGGAATCCTCATGATACTCATATCTATTATTTTTGCAAAGATCTTTAGAATACGCTTTCAGGAGATTAAAAGCTATGAAGAGAAGAACCCGATCCTGAACTAAGTCTCTGGTCCTAAACTAAGTCTCCTAACTTTAGGAGATCCTCAAGTTCTCAATGTGAAAAGCTAATAATCAGACTTCTGACAGGCCGTGAGAGGAGGGAGTTCCAACTTTTACCGAAATCGAACTTACCGAATTTTTCCGATTTTATTTTATGGATCAATTATTTCCAGGTCAGGGCAAAATTATGGATTATATAGAGAAAGAGAGGAAGAACTCAAGACTAAAATAAATATATTTTTATTAATTAGAATAATAATTTGAAAGAACATAATATAAAGTTGTTTTACCTTATCTAATTTTTGTCCGTACTTTGAAAACTCTATTTTTAAAATAATAAAGTATAGAAATATTTCAAAATCCTTAAAAAAGAGCAAAACATACGTTATCATGTGTAACTGTAAATATGTCCTAGTAAATATGTCCTCAAAACGTAAGTCATAATGTGAAGCTGTAGATAACGTCCTTATTTTTGATACGAAGCTAAAGTACAAAATTGATTTAACGCTCTGAAGGCATATATTATTATTATTGCTAGAGTAGATGTGGTAAAAGGTGGAAAAACGTAATCGAAAAAAGGTGTGGTTGAGTGATGACTTCGAACGAGTGGTACAATAAAGGTGTTGCACTCCATGAGCTTAGACGATTCGCAGAAGCTCTGGATGCATACAACAAAGCTCTGGAAATAAGCCCTGACAATGCAAAAATCCTGTTTAGCAAAGGGATGGTCCTGAAAAGCCTTTTCAAATATGATGAAGCTCTCGATGCTCTTAACAGGTCCCTTGAGATCAATCCCGCGGATGCGAAGACCTGGTATTCCAAAGCTGAACTTCTTATAGGTCTAATGCAGTATAAAGAAGCTCTGGATGCTTACTACCGGGCTATATATCTCGCTCCTGAGGACCCTGAAGTCTGGTACAGGCGGGGAATGGCTCTGAGGGAAATGAGGGCATACGAAGACGCTATGGATGATTTTGAGAAGGCTATCCGCCTTTATGAAAAGAATTACGACATGGGCTCCATGAGCGCAAGCGAATGGTGCAAGAAAGGCATGGGGCTTTGCAAGGTAAAGAGTTTTGAAGAGGCTATTAGCGCGTTTAACAGGGCTCTTGAATTAAACCCTGCGAACGGGAAAGCCCTTTATAACAAGGGTGTGGCTCTCCGCTTGCTTGGAAAGCACGACGAGGCAAGACTTTATATTGAAAAAGCCGTGGAGGTTTTTGACACCAAGATAAAAACAAATCCCGAGAATGCCCGGTTCTGGTATAATAAGGGAATTGCCCTGAGAGACCTGGAAAAATATAAAGAGGCACTTCAAGCTTTTGAGAGAGCTATCGATATCAATCCCAGTTTTACAAAAGCCTGGATTGGTAAAGGTATTGTATACGACAGGATTAAGAAACATCAGAAAGCAATGGAAGCCTACGAAAGGGCAGTCGATATAAATCCGATATATTCCGATCTCCTTTAAGTAGCCAGACTTCAAGTTTTTCCATAAGTGTTAAAGACCCAGAGCCAGAAAAAGCCGTTAGCGGAAAATTCCTTTCCGGGATTTTCAGACTGGCGGCCAAAAGTTTCCTTTTCTCCGAAAGTTTTCTTTTCTGCTGATGTATCTGGCTTACAGGTTCCAAACTTAATTTCACGCCTTCTCAAAGCCCAGTTTTTCGCTCAAACGCAACCGTTGGGCCGCAACCGTTGGGCCGCAACCGTTGCGCCGGTTGATCACGCCGGATAGGGCCTGGGAATTATAAGTATCTCTTAGTATAGGTGTTCTACAGGCGTTCATCGTTTTCATTCAAGCCTTCTCAAAGTCCGGATATTTCAAGCAAATCCGAAAATGTATTGAGCCTGAAATCAAAGCACTGATCCGTTTCTTCTCCAGGTCTCCAGTCTCCGTAGGAAGCATATGCGGTTTTCAATCCGAGTTTGCGGGCAGGTGCCATATCCCTTTTGATACTGTCTCCTACTACCAGGGTTTCTCCTGGCTTTATCCCGATAGCTTCAAGCGCAAAAAGAAAGTGTGCAGGATCTGGTTTTTGTGTACCTGTCATATCCGCAGCCACGAGAAGGTCGAAGTAATTCAGGAGCCCGACTTTTGTAAGCCTTGCCAGAGCATGATTCCTATCTGCATCCGTTATAACTGCAAGCTTTAAGCCCAGCCCCTTAAGCTTATCAAGAGTATCCATTACAGCTGGATAGAGTTCAAGGTTTTGCAGTTTTTCCCTTTCATATATCTCACAGCACTCCCTGTAGCCCTGAGCTGTAAAAAGGTTTCTTTCCTGCATATAGTCTCGAATATTTTCGTAGTCTTCAAAACCGTAAGTTCCTCTCAGGAAATACCCGAAAAGCTCAGAAGGTTCCCTGGCAATATCTCCTTTTTCCCTCCCGATATATGAGAGAATCTCCCTGCAAGCTTCGAGTTTTGCGGCTACGAAGTCAAAAAGGGTGTTGTCCATATCAAAAAGCACGGCTTTCAGGTCTCCAGGATCCGTATTTTTCCGAATTCCGTTCCTGCTTGTCTCAAGTTCTTCCATTTTTTCCGGACCTGCCTGTTTTTCTGAACTTTATAGATATTGCTTTTTCTCTCTCTGTTCTCTTTTTCGGAACTTTTCCCAGGGTTTTTCGGGGAGAGGCTATAAAAGCCATAAAGGACAGATGTATAGATCATAAACGAACAACAGATTTAAGTAAATACCGAACGCGGGCACTTAAGAATCCGCAGGGTCTACTATAAAAGGCAGAACAGGAAATTTTGATATGAGTTCCGACGAACCAAAAGATAAAACCTTCACAAAAGAAGGCGGGGAAGAGAAATCTGAAGAAGGGCCGGTTTCCGAAGACATGTATGTTCTGAGTGATTCGGGGGATGTAGGTAAGCAGGAAGCCAGTAACGAAGTCCTTGCAGCCGAACTTAACGAATGCGGACTTGACTTTCTCAGGCTTGGCAAATTTAATGAAGCAGTGATAGCTTTTGATAAAGCAATCGATAAGGACCCGAGTAACATCTACCTTTTAAACAATAAGGCTGCGGTTCTTGAGACCCTTGGAAGATACGAAGAAGCTCTCGAGCTCTATGAAAAAGCTATCAAGATCAATCCTGAGGACCCGGACCTCTGGAATAATATGGCTTTTTCCTTTTCCCAGGCTGGAAAGCACAACGAAGCTGTTAAAGCCTATGAAAAAGCCCTTGAGCTCAGGCCGGACTATCCCAATGCATGGTATGGAAAAGCCCTGAACCTGAGCCAGGCTGGTGATTACGAGGCAGCTATCGAAGCCTATGAAAAAGTCCTTGAGGAAAATCCCGAATATAAAGAAGCCTGGGTAGGAAAAGGTATAGCTCTCGGGCAAATGGGCAACTATGACGAAGCAATTCTCGCTTACGATAAGGCACTCGAACTTGACCCTAACTTCCTTGAAGCCTGGTACTATAAAGGCGTGGACCTGGACAGTCTTGGCAGTTACAGGCAGGCTCTGAAAGCGTATGAGAAGGCTGTGGAACTGGATCCTGAGAACGATGACGCCTGGAATAATATGGGGATAGACCTCGAAAACCTTGAAAAGTATGACGAGGCAATTAAAGCCTTTGACAAAGCAATTGAAATCAACGCCGAAAATGCCGATGTCTGGTATAATAAAGGCTTTACCCTCAGCCAGATGCAGAGATTTGAGGAAACCGTCGAAGCATACAGGAAAGCCACACAGCTGGACCCTGAGTATTTCGAGGCCTATTCCAGTCTGGGTTTCGTACTCGCCCAGCTCAAACGCTTCGAAGAAGCTCTGGAGATCTATGAGCAGGCACTCAAACTTAGTCCTGAGGCTGCAGACTCATGGTTCGGGAAAGCTGTCTGCCTGAGTTTCCTCGGGCGGGAAGAAGAGGCTGAAGAGGCATACAGAAAAGCTGTAGAAATTGATCCCAGGTATGCCGATGTAGGGGGAGACATCCAGTAACCGAATTTCAAATCAAGCAGCCTGTTTCTTATTCAGGATTTTACCTTTTTTCATTTAACGTTCTTCATTTTCATTTTTTTAGATCAAGCGGCCCGAAGGGGGAGGGTTTAGCGTGAAAATAGGAATCCGTCGCAGGAAAAAAAATCATACTCCACTTGTCGTTTTGTGGAGGCAGGAAGAAAAAGAGGGCATACCATGCAGGTAATCGAGACAATGCGCTGCTATATGAATATTACCTCATCCAATCCCATGATCCGTTACAGGGGAAATAACCTTTGTGATTTTGATGCCATTATCCCAAGAATTGGGGCCTCGATTACATTCTACGGGACTGCAGTGGTGAGGCAGTTCGAATTAATGGGAGTTTTTTGCGTGAACGAATCCGTGGCAATCTCCAGCTCAAGGGATAAACTGCGAGCTTTGCAATTACTTTCCAGTATGGAAGTCGGGCTTCCTGCTACGGGATATGCTCGCTCGCCTGATGATGTGGAAGATCTGATTCGCATAGTAGGGTTTCGCCTCTCGTGATCAAGCTCCTTGAAGGTGCCCAGGGGCTAGGAATTTGCTTGCAAAAACCGGAAAAGAAGCCGAAAGCGTAATAGAGGCTTTTCTGGGTTTTATTTCGTTAGATAGGAGTTAAATCTCTTTAGACAATTAGTTTTAAAGCAAAACGCGACTGTAATTCTGAAAATAAAAGAATCCCTTTGAAGCGGTTTTACAGATTGGCGTTAAAATTTATACAATTAAAAAATGGTTAAATCAACTGATAAAGTTCCAATTTAACGCGGCTTTAAAAATAGAAAATTGTTTTTAAAAGATTTTTTTAAATACAGATTTTCATCAATTTTTATCTTTTTTATTACCTACCCCGAAGTAAAGCCTTTAATCGGCTTCTTCCTCAACTACTACAGTTCCTCTCATTTCAGGATGGATGGAACAGTAATAGTCATAGGTGCCCGCATCGGTAAACAGGAACTCGTATGAATCTCCCTCGTTCAGGACCTCAGACCCGAAACTGGCCCCCGTGCCTGTGACGGTATGGGAAGCTGTATCAAGGTTAGTCCATCTTACGGTATCACCTGTGGAGATATTGACTGTGGCCGGGTTAAAGGCATTATCCTCGATTGCCACTTCAATATTCTCGCCGCTGCCGATTGGAAGTTCAGGCGTTTCTTCCTCTACTGGAGCTGCAGGTTCTTCGGCTGGAACGACAGGCTCTTCGGCTGGCGTTATCCGCTCTACATTTGCTCCGCCTTCACCTGCTTCCGGTGCCTCTTCGTCGACTTCTTCAGCCGGAGTTACTCCTTCATCGGCTTCACCTTCATCACCTGTATCTGCACAGCCTATTGCCAGGAATATGCTGAGTAAAACTATGAAAACTGCAAGTTCTCTTCTCATTCTTTCCCCCCATAAAAATAAGGTGCTTTATAATTAATATCTTGATTTTATAATAGTTCCTACCAGATTCTAAACACAGTTACTTTTATAACTTTATCCGATGTTATACCTCTATTACGACAGTAAATGGAATAAATTTAAAGATTTTCCTTTTTTTAAATTTCCTCTTTCTCTAAATTGCGAAACAAGTCATTTTAAAGTATACGAAATAAGAATTCTGAATGACATTACTGCGCAATTATCCTTCATATACGATGGCTTATTACTCAATAAAAGCAGTTCAATCGGTAAAAAGGCTAAGAACAGCATAATTTAGAAGGGGATAATCTAAAACGGGATAATCTAAAACGGGATAACTCAGAACAGGATGGCTCAAAACAGACAAATTTTCTCTAAGAAGTGAAGCTATTTTTAAAAGGCTCTCTCCTTAAAGCTAGATTTCCAGACACTCCTGATATGCCTTCTCTGGCAAATGCGGACTGGATATTTGGTTCAGGTAGTTTGATTCAGTTGATTCAGATAATTTGTCTTCCTGTTGCATGACTAAAGTGCCGCAGCTACGCTTCAATGTATTTAAAGCTTATGTTGTAAAATAAAATTTACGCTACAGCTTGTACTTTAAAAGTTTTGTATTATGGGCAGAATCCCTATCATTGCCGATAGCATAATAAATTAGCTTTGACTCAAAGTTACTGGATTGCCTGCCCATATCTACCAGTTACTATTTAGTTACCTGTTGGGAGTTACTCTGATCACTCCACCGTTCTCGTCCGTGGTGTCTGCAGCTGGAGTTTCTTCTACGGTTTCAGCTTCTTCTTCAGCTTCTTCTTCAGTTACAGTTTCCATTTCAGTTTCAGCTTCTTCTTCAGCCGGAGTTACTGCTACAACTGGAGTCTCTGCTACAACTGGAGTTTCGACTACTACTTCTTCAACTGGAGTTACGACTTCAACTACCGTTACAGCCTCAACTTCAGTTACTACCTGCGCTGGAGTGCCTTCTGCAGCTGGAGTTACATCTTCTATTTCCTCAGCTGGAGTTCCTGCTTCCGGAGCCTCACCCTCCTCACCAGCGCATCCTATTGCAAGGAATACGCCTAACAACACTATCAACATGACGAGTGCTTTTCTCATATTTTCCCTCCACTTAATTAATGTGTTTTATAATAGATGCTTTATAATTGATATTGGGGTTTTATAACAATTACTGCTAGATTCTGAACATTATTCTTCTTAAACGACGAAAATCTGGTCATAAGTCAGGAGATTTCTCTCTTACCGGATCTTCTCAATAGCCTCAAATTGAGAACTTTTGCAGAATCTTTATTTTCTGCTCGATTTCCTTAAGTTATAATACCGGGAATTCCAATATTGTTTAATGACTCTTAAATGACTTTTCGGGGGGAAGTCATGAAAATAAAATCCGTTAATCCTTATACTGAAGAGGTAAACTGGACATATGACTCATTTTCTTTCGGGGAATGCGAGGCCAGGATTGAAAATTCCAGGGCTGCTTTTTCCGGGTGGAGTTCATTGTCTGTTGAGGAAAGGGCAAAATACTTTTCAAGGGCCGGGGAGGTCCTTCGACGAAATATCGAAATATATGCCGAAATTATTACGAAGGAAATGGGAAAACCTATCAGGCAGTCAAGGGGCGAGATTGAAAAATGTGCATGGCTCTGCGATTATTACGCGGAAAACGCGGCCGGTTTCCTGAATGACGAGCTTGTGGACACAGGGGCTGAAAAAAGCTATGTGACTTTTGAGCCCCTGGGAGTGATTTTCGGGATTATGCCCTGGAATTTCCCGTTCTGGCAGGTCTTCAGGTTTGCGGTACCTGCAATGTGTGCAGGAAATGTATGCGTAATCAAGCACGCTTCGAATGTGCCGGGGTCGGCGCTGGAGATTGAAAAAGTTTTTCTTGAGGCCGGGTTTCCGGAAAACGTTTTCAATACCCTGTTAATTGACTCGAAGACTGCAATGGAAATTATTGAAGAAGAAATGGTAGATGGAGTTTCACTTACCGGCAGCATAGCCGCAGGCTCGGAAATAGGGGAGCTTGCCGGGGGATTGATCAAGCCTCTCGTACTGGAACTGGGGGGCTCGGACCCTTTCATAGTGCTTGAGGATGCCGACATCGAGAGGGCTGCGCAGATCGCGGTGAAGTCCCGATTTCTCAATACCGGACAGAGCTGTATTGCTGCCAAGCGGTTTATTGTCGCAGAAGACGTTGTTGTGGATTTTATCGAGGCATTTGAACTTGAAATGCAGGAACTGAAAATCGGGGACCCTATGGATGAGGAAACCGATATCGGGCCGATTGCAAAGAAAGAATTTCTCGATAGCCTTGAAAGGGTCCTGAAAGACGCAAAAAAGAAAGGTGCCGAGCCCCATGTTTACGGAGAAGAACATAATAAGGGTTTCTTCTTCAGGCCGACCCTTATCCCTGCAGCCAGTACCGACATGAAGGTTTGCAATATAGAGGTTTTCGGGCCCATTGCGCCGGTGATCACGGCAAAGGACGAGGATGAAGCCGTGAAAATCGCAAACTCAACAGAATTCGGGCTCGGAGCCGAGATATGGTCCAGAGACCTTGAAAGAGCCCAGAGGCTGGCAAAAAGAATAAAATCCGGATTTGTGACTATCAACGGAATGGTCAAATCCGATCCGAGGCTGCCTTTTGGCGGGGTAAAGAAATCCGGAATCGGGAGAGAACTTTCCCATTATGGGCTTAAAGCATTTGTGAATATAAAGACGGTTGTGGTCAACAAGTAAGGTTCGCGGGCTTTAGACTGATTGAAGCTTATTTACACTGATTGAAGCTTATATTGAAAAAACCTGCTCCAGAGCTTACCAAGAAAACCTGCTTAAGCCTGGGATTCGGCCTGCTTAAGTCTGGGATTCTGCTCAAGCCTGATCGGTAAGCTTAATTTAAGTTTAACAAACAACTTAATCAAGGCTTAATAATCAAACCTGAGTTGAGTTTAATTCGACTCGAATAAAAGCCAGCTATATTTGGGGTTTTTTCATGAAAGCTTCGGATCTTTTGGTTGCCCAGCTTGAAGAAGAAGGCGTTGAATATATTTTCGGACTGCCAGGTGAAGAAAACCTTGACCTGCTTGAATCCCTGAGGACCTCCGGAATCAAACTGGTCGTAACAAGGCACGAACAGGCTGCGGCGTTTATGGCTGCAACGTATGGGAGGCTGACAGGGAAGCCAGGGGTTTGTTTTTCAACGCTTGGGCCCGGAGCCACTAACCTCGTTACAGGCGTTGCCCAGGCGCAGCTTATAGGAGCCCCTCTTATTTCCATATCCGGACAGAAGGCTCTGGCTGACAACTGGCAGGCCCGCTTCCAGCTTGTAAACGTTGTCAGGATGATGGAGCCTCTCTGCAAAAACGCTGTATCTATCACCGATCCGGGAATGATTCCCACAGTGATCCGTAATGCCTTTAAACGTGCGGAAGCCGAAAGGCCAGGAGCCGTACATATTGAGCTTCCTGAAGACGTGGCTGGAGAAGAGACTGAGGCGGTGGTTCAGAAGCGAAGCGAAATTAAAATTCCTTACCCTGATCCCGAGGCTGTGAAAAAAGCCGCGACTATGGTCTGTGAGGCTAAAAACCCCCTGATCATAGTTTCCTCAGGAGCAAACCGCAACTCGGTTACTGAAGAGCTCGAAGATTTTATCGGGCGAACAGGCATCTACCTGGTGCATACCCAGATGGGGAAAGGAGTTGTTCCGGATGACTGCGTTCATAGCCTCTTTGCCACAGGGATTCATGCCAGGGACTATGTTAACTGCGGAATTGACGGGGCTGACCTTATTATCACTATTGGGTACGATATAGTGGAATATCCTCCCTACCTGTGGAACAGGACGCTGGACAAGAAGATTATAAATATCGATTTCGTGGAATCCGTACCTGACAGGTATTTTAACCCCACGGTAGAAATAATTGGGGATGTAGCTTCTTCAATCAGGGAACTTGCCGCATGTATACCTGGAAAGCGGGAATTTCCGGTCTTTGAGCACACAAGGAATTTCATTGAGGAAAAAATAAATGCTATTGCCAGGAAAAGTTACCCTCCTCTCCCGCAGGCCGTAGTCCAGAGTGTCAGGAAGGTGCTCGGGAGGGAAGATATAATCACCCTGGACAATGGAATTTATAAACTCTGGTTCGCTCGCCTTTATAAGGCATATGCCCCCAATACCGTGCTCCTTGACAATGCGCTTGCAACTATGGGTGCAGGGCTTCCTTCGGGGATTGCCGCAAAACTTCTTCATCCTGAGCGCCGTGTGCTTGCAATCTGCGGGGATGGGGGGTTTATGATGAACTGCCAGGAAATTGAGACCGCAATTCGCTATGGAATCCCTATTGTTGTCCTGATTCTCAATGACAACGGTTTCGGCTTTATTAAATGGAAACAGAAAAAGATGCATTTTAAGGATTTCGGGCTGGACTATGGAAATCCTGATTTTTCTCGTTTTGCCGGGAGCTTCGGAGCTGCCGGTTTCAGGATCAACGAAGACGACGATCTTGCAGAAGTCCTGGAGAGAGCTTTTGCCCTGAATAAAGTAGCAGTAATCGAGTGCCCTATTGACTATTCCGTAAACTATGAAACTTTCTCGATAGAACTGGGAAAGCTTACGTGTAAATTCTGATTGCAATATATAATTCCGACTGGAAAACTGGGTTTGCAGGTTAAATCCATGCAGGCCCTACAATGTTGAAGTTAAGCCTGGAGGGAAATAATTGGGAGGCGAAGGAAATGAGGCCGGATATCCTGTCCATTCACACGATGTAGTGATAATCGGGGCAGGACTTACCGGGCTTCGGGCAGCGATTGAAATTGTGGATCAGGGACTTGATACAGCCGTAATTTCCAAGGTGCACCCTCTTCGCTCCCATTCCGTGGCAGCCCAGGGAGGGATAAACGCAGCATTAGGGAATGCCGTAGCCGAGGATTCCTGGGAAGCGCATGCCTTTGATACGGTCAGAGGTTCGGATTACCTGGCTGACCAGGATGCCGTGGAAATCATGTGTAAACACGCACCTGCTGCAGTAATAGAACTTGAGCATTTCGGAACCGTTTTTTCCAGGTTTCCTGACGGCAGGATAGCCCAGAGGCCTTTTGGGGGAGGCATGTTCCCAAGAACCTGTTATGCTGCAGACCGGACCGGGCATAATATTCTGCACTCGCTTTATGAACAGCTTATGGGTAGGGAGAGAGGAGAAAACCGGCAGATGGGCAGGCTTAGCTTTTATGACGAGTTTTTTGTAACTACCTTGGTAAAGCTTGGGGATGTTCCTTTTGAAACTGGTTCCGGAAAAGAGGAAAGGTGTGTGGGCTGTACGGCACTGAATATCGCTGACGGGAGCCTGCACGGTTTTACCTGTCATTCCCTGCTCCTTGCGACTGGCGGTTTTGGGCGGCTTTTTGACCGTTCCACAAATTCCCTGATTAATACAGGGGATGGCGCATCGCTGGCGCTTCGGGCAGGCGTGCCTTTAGAGGACATGGAGTTCGTGCAGTTTCACCCGACCACCCTTTACGGCACAAATATCCTGATCACGGAAGGGGCAAGAGGGGAAGGAGGTTATCTTCTGAATAACAGGAACGAGCGCTTCATGCAGAAATACGCTCCTGCCTCAATGGAACTTGCCCCAAGGGATATTGTTGCGAGAGCCATCCAGCAGGAGATCGAGGAGGGCAGAGGATTTGAGGGCGGTTACGTGCTCCTTGACCTCAGGCACCTGAATGAAGAGAAAATTGCAGAACGGCTGCCTGGAATAAGGCTTATCTGCCTCGACTTTGCAGGCATCGACCCTGTTGAAGCTCCGATTCCGGTACAGCCAGGCCAGCACTATTCCATGGGAGGAATTTCGGCAGGCAATTCTCTGGCAACCGAACTGCGCGGGCTATATGCGGCAGGAGAATGCGCCTGCATAAGCGTGCATGGGGCAAATCGGCTAGGGGGCAATTCCCTTCTTGAGGCCGTGGTTTTCGGCAAGCTCGCAGGGCAGGAGATCGGAAAGTCATTCCCGGGCTCTGGCTGGGACAGGAAAGGGGCTGAGAAGGCTGTCCTTCAAAACCTGCATGAAGAAGATGCACGGATAAAAACCCTGCTTGCCAGGAAATCCGGGGTCAAAATGCCCGGCCTCAGGGATGAACTGAAGAAAACGATGTTTGAGTATTTCGGAGTTTTTCGGGAAGGAAAGAGGATGGAAAAAGGGCTGGAAAAGCTCCTCGAACTCAAAAGCAGCTTCCCTGAAGTTTATATCAATAACAGGTCCGGGTCATTCAATTATGCACTTATCTACACCCTTGAACTTGGGGGATTATTTGACATTGCAGAAGCTGTTGCAAGGGGGGCTATTTCCAGGCAGGAAAGCCGTGGATCCCATTCAAGGGTTGATTACCCTCACAGGGATGACAAGAACTTTCTTTTCCATACGCTCTACAGGCTAAAAGACGGAAAACCTGTGCTTGAACCCCTGCCTGTAAGGGCTGGCAGGTTCCCGATAAAGGAGCGTGTATACTGATGAGATTGAAGGTATTCCGTTTTGACAGGGAAACAGGGGAGTCCCGTTACGATACCTTTGAAATCGAACCCTCAGCGGGGATGACGGTTCTTTCTGCGTTGTTCAAAATCCAGGAAGAACTCGATGATTCCCTTGCCTTCCGCTACTCCTGCAGGGGAGCAGTTTGCGGGAGTTGCGCGATGCTGATTAATAAGATACCCGGGCTTGCCTGCCGGGTCCGGATAGAATCCCTTCTCAAAGGGGAAGGGAAGATAAAACTGAGACCCTTTCCGGGGATGGAAGAGACTGTTTCCTGGGATCCCGAAGATGAGGTACTTGTAGAGCCTCTTCCTTCCCTGCCCAAAGTGAAGGACCTTATAGTGGATATGGACAAATTCTTCGAGTTTTACAGGGCAGTAGAGCCGACATTTAAACCGGCTTCAAAGCCTCTGGAGAGGGAGCGGCTCATGCAGCCCGATGCCGTAAAACAACTTGAAATGTACACAAACTGTGTACTCTGTGCAGCCTGCGTGAGTGCCTGTCCTGTCTCGGGAAAAGAAAAGGATTTCCTGGGCCCTGCTGCTCTTGCCAAGCTTTACCGGTTTCATATCGATCCTCGCGAACCCGATGACAAATCGAGGCTCATGCTTGCTAACAGTAAGTCCGGCTGGTGGGGCTGTGAATTCCATGCCAACTGCAGGGCTGTCTGCCCGAAAGGTGTTCCCCCGATTGAGGGAATAGGAAAGGCCAGGAAGGAGCTCAAAAAGTCAGGAAAGACACCTGAGCAAAAATTCTGAAGCTTTCAAAGGAGATTTTCTGAGGTGAATATATTAATCTGAAAACCAGGGTCGAGATGGATTCCCTGGGGGAAATGGAAGTTCCGGCCGACGCTTATTATGGCATCCAGACCCAGCGGGCTCTCTGTAATTTCCCTGTAAGCGGGCACAGGGCAAGGCCTGAGTTCGTAAGGGCATATATTCTTATAAAAAAGGCAGCAGCACTTACCAATCTGGAACTCGGAGCGCTTGACAGGGATAGAGGAAATGCCATTGTATCGGCAGCCGATGAAGTGCTTTCCGAGCTTGCAGGGCGGTATTCGGACCAGTTTCCGGTGGACGTTTTTCAGGCAGGAGCAGGCACTTCTTTTAACATGAACATTAACGAAGTGCTTGCGAACCGGGCCCTGGAAATTCTTGGCCGAGACCGGGGAGATTATGGCTTTCTCAGCCCTAATGACCACGTAAACAGGGCCCAGTCAACCAATGATACCTTTCCAACCGCTTCCTGCATAGCTGTGATTTTTGCGGCTGACAAGCTTCTTGATGTGCTTGCCTCTCTTTCGGAAGCTTTTCGGGCAAAAGCCGTGGAATTTTCGGGAATTCCCAAGTCAGGCCGGACGCATCTTATGGATGCCCTACCTGTGACCCTGGGCGATGAGTTCGGAGCTTATTCGGCTGCGCTGCTGAGAGCTTCGAGCAGGATAGAAGAGCGAAGAAACGATCTCCTTGAGCTTCCCTTAGGAGGAACTGCAACCGGAACAGGGGCAAATACCTATCCGGGGTATCGGGAGCTTGTAATCTCGAAACTCTCCGAGCTCTGTAAGTTGCCTCTTCGAAAGGCAACTGATAGTTTCGAAGTCCTGCAGAGCCGGTCCCAGTTTGCAGCCTTTTCAGGAGCCCTTCGAGAACTTGCGCTTGAACTTATAAGGATAGCCAATGACCTCAGGCTCCTTAATGCCGGCCCAACTACCGGCATTTCCGAAATCGAGCTTCCGGCTGTACAGCCTGGCTCGTCCATGATGCCGGGAAAGTACAATCCTGTGATGGCTGAGTGCCTGGATATGATCGGGTTCCAGATTGTGGGCAATGACACCGCGGTGGCTCTTGCAGCCCAGGCCGGTCAACTTGAGCTCAATGTTATGACCCCTGTAATAACTTCCAACATTCTGATCTCGATTACCCTGCTCACAAATTATCTGCCGGTTTTCCAGAAGCGCTGTGTGGAGGGAATTAAGGCGCATGAAGACAGGTGCAGGGCTTACCTTGAACTAAATCCGATTCTTGTAACCTTCCTTGCTCCAAAAATCGGATATATAAAGGCTGCGGAGATCGCAAAAGAGGTGCTGGATAAGAAAATGCCTGTAAAGGAAGTTCTGATAGCGAGGGGGCTTTTGAGCAAAGAAGAAGCTGACGAATTATTCAGAATTGAAAAATTATTGTGAAAAATTATTATAATACTCCTGACTCCTGAATAAACAGAAAGGTATCAGCCTGGTATCTACAGGAAGATTTGATTCCTGAATGTAAAGAAGGGCATTTGAACCAGGTGCATAGTAAGACCGTTTTATTGAAGTTTCAAAGCCTGCTTTTAACAGGTACAGGCCTTTAGTAGACTTATAAGGTTCATTTGTTGAGAAGCAGTAGTGAGATAAGCGTTAAAGTAAAAAGGTGCTTAAAAGAGGTTAAAATATTAAAATGGAATTAAATCGGTAAAGTGAATTAAAAATGTAAAGTGAATTAAAAGTGTAAAGTGAATAAATCGGTAAAGTGAATTAAAAGTGTAAAATGAGAATACAGGCTTTTAAACGAGACTAAAAGCTTTCAAATCAGATAAGTTATAAAGTGAAGAAAGGACTTAAGGCGCCCTCAGTTAAGGTACCCTTTTCGTTCAAGCCACTCGATCTGGGGCCTTGTATATTTCCAGGTAACGTCGGCTTTGGAATCCTGAACTTCCCAGGGGTTTGCTATAACTACATCGCCTTCGCGAATCCACATTTTCTTGTTCTTTGATCCGGGTATTCGGCCCATTCGGACTACACCGTCCATACACTGCAATGTGACTCTTTTTGAACCAAGTAAACTTGATACTGTTGCCAGAACTTCGTTTCTGTCCTTGCGAGGGGTGCGTACCCTTGTTATTTCCGGGGTATCTCCTGCACCTACCGGTTTATTTGATCCTACTTTTCTCTTTCTGATAGTGCTTCTGTAATTAGCCAGGTTAATTCCTCCAATACTGGTTTCTTGTTTCGATAGTTCCAATCTCGAACATTTTTTCGCTGTTTTTATTCTCAATTCGCCTTTTTTTGATTTCCTAAAAATCCCCCGAAAAAAGGCAAAAAACAAAGAGAATAAAAATAAATAGTAAATTTGAATTGAGTATCAATCAAGATTCGCCTTATAATTGACTGAATCATATAATTAACACTCAACACAGACTATTCTTAGAATCTCCTGTGGTTAGGCAGGCAGTCTCTACAGTAGACCGGCCGTCCTTCTGTCGGTTTGAACGGAACTTCTGTCTCAACACCGCAGTCAGAACAGGTCACTTTTGTCATTTCCCTGGGGCCGCTGTTGCCGCCTCTGAAACCTCCGCGGTTGCTGTCTCTGTTGCCGCCACGGTAAGAATTTCCTCTGTCATTAAAACCCATTTTCGTTTCACCTCCGCTTATAGCGGGTAATAATAGGGTAAAAATAAGATTGTATAAAATTTATTGATTAAAAACAAAAATGAGTTTTTAATAACAGATTATACGTCTCTTTATTTTAACTGCATCCACATAGTTATTTAATTATATAAAATTTTCTATGAACGGATGGCTTGAAGAATAGAAATATTTAATATATAAATAAAGGAGGGAAAAATTTTTTGAAAAATAAACGCTGGTAAATGCGGAATTTTCTCGGCATGATTTAAAAGGGTTAAAAGTTCAAATTATAACTCATTAAGAAGTAAAACCTTCCAATTGTTAAATGAAAGAGTATTATCCAGTAAAGAGATTAATTTGATAAAGAGATTAATTCAATGAAGAGATCAATTTGATAAAGAGATTAATTCAATAAAGAAATTATCCGATAAAGACCTTTTTAATAAAGAGTGCTATAAAAGAAGGGGTCCGTTTGGTCTGCTCAAGCTAAACTAAACGGACATAATCTGTAAAGTGAAATTTTTTGAGCAAACCCGGTATTAGTACCTGTTTTCTCTGGGTTTCCTGTGGTTAGGAAGACACTCTCTGCAGTAGACTGGTCTGTCAGGGTCAGGCCTGAAAGGTACCTGAGTTTCAGCGCCACAGTCAGAGCAGGTTGCGTTGTGCATTTCCCTGGGAGCTCCGAAACCTCCGCGGTTGCTGTCTCTTCCCCGGAAGGAATTTCCTCTGTCATTAAAAGCCATTTTCTTTTCACCTCCGCTTACAGCGGATAGTCAATAGTTTAAAAATAAGGCTGTATATTACTCTTTGATTAAAAACAGAAACTAGTTTTTAATAACAGATTATACATCTCTTTATTTTTAATGCTCTTAGTATACAGTCAAATTATATAAGTTTTACTCATAAAAATCGGGATCAGGCAGAAAGACTTCCTACTTAAAAGCTGCTTCTGTCTAAACTCAACTCTCAGAATTCTTTGCAGGCAATCCCTTACTGACTGAGATTATAACTGCCAGTCGAACTCCATCAGCCTGATGAGAAAAATTGAGAGGTTAACTGGTAAGTTAGCGAAATTAAAGGCAAGTTGAAGAAATTAAAGGTTGAAGAGGTTAAAGGTAGTTTAAGGGGTTAAGCAAGTTGAAGAGGGTAAAGGTAAGCTGAAGGGGTTAAGCAGGTCAAAGAGGTTAAAGGTAAGCTGAAGAGCTTAAAAGCGAGTTAAAAGTAAGTCGAGATGATTAAAGATAAGCTGGAAAGATTAAAAGCAGGTCCAGGGATTTAACGGTAAGTGCTTGAAGAAAGAACATGGAGAGGGAGAAAGGTTTAACCGAAAGCTGGTTAAAACCGGAGTATAATCAGGATGATATGGTTTTGTCAAAATTCACTGCGTTATCTCGGGTACTTATTTAAGGTACCCTTTTCTCTCAAGCCATTCAACCTGAGGTCTTGTGTACTTCCAGATCACATCGGCTTTGGAATCCTGAATTTCCCAGGGAGCAGCGATTACTACATCTCCCTCGTGGATCCACATTTTCTTGTTTTTGGACCCTGGAATCCGGCCCATTCGGACTACACCGTCCATACACTGCAATGTGACCCTTTTTGAGCCTAAAAGGCTTCCTACGGTTGCCAGAACTTCGTGATTTTCTTTTCGCGGAGTACGTACCCTTGTTACTTCCTGAGTAGCGGGCACGGAGCTTCCGGTTCCTGCTTTTCTCTTCCTTATATTGCTTCTATAGTTCGCCAGGTTAATTCCTCGTATTGTTACTAATTTAGTTTATTTTATTACGATTTGCTTCTGTTTGATCAGGTTTTTCAAACTTTCTGCGCCTGTGGATGCTTCAGGTACTCTTACTTGAAGGTTCATAAATGAATAGGAATTAAAGAACCTCTAAGAAATCCGGAGCCTCTGAATAATCCTGAACCTCAGGAAACTTTTAAATTTTAAAGGTTTTTCAAGAACCTTAATTTACTCCTCAGTCCATGGACTGATAGCTTGATTCAAAACCCTTTAATGCATTTTTATATTAGTTAAACAAATTATAAAAATGCATGTAAATGGTATTTATACCCCCACTGAACGAATAAACTTGAAATATTTATAGTTAAGTATTTATAAAAATGCTGGCTCTGATGCCCTTCACCTATCATAAGGTAAAGAGCATAAAATAAAAAGTGGAACAGGTGTTGATATAATGAACTTATAGATCAACACTTCACTAAGAATTTTAATTTAGAATTTCCTGTGGTTAGGCAGGCAGTCTCTACAGTAAACTGGCCGTCCTTCTGTCGGTTTGAATGGAACTTCTGTCTCAACACCGCAGTCAGAACAGATAACTTTATGCATTTCCCTGGGGCCGCTGTTAC
The DNA here is from genome assembly GCF_049706645.1 of Methanosarcina sp. Taxonomy (GTDB): domain Archaea; phylum Halobacteriota; class Methanosarcinia; order Methanosarcinales; family Methanosarcinaceae; genus Methanosarcina. The sequence goes on from NZ_JBNAKP010000015.1 coordinate 197,678, forward strand.
CGCCTCTGAAACCTCCGCGGTTACTGTTACCTCCTCGGTTACCGCCACGGAAGGAATTTCCTCTGTCATTAAAACCCATTTTCGTTTCACCTCCGCTTATAGCGGATACATGTACTCGATAAAAACATGATCGGATATAACTTATTATTTAAAAACAAAAATGGAGTTTTTAATAACAGATTATATGTCTCATTATTTTTACTAAAAGTATAACCCTTTTTATGCTATATAAGACTAATCCATGATAAGCGGAAAAAATATGAGCGGCTCCCCCAGAAAAAAAGGGTCTTACGTGATCGGTTGTATGTAAGAATAAAAGGAGTTTGGAAACCCTGTTACAGGAAGGTTTCCAATGATATGATTATAACCGAAAATTTGGAATTTCTGGATTTATAACTTCCTGTGGTTTGGTAGGCAGTCTCTGCAGTAAACCGGTCTTCCTTCAGCTGGCTTGAATGGGACCTGAGTCTCTACACCACAGTCAGAACAAACTGCGGGGTACATTTCCCTGGGGCCGCTGTTTCCGCCTCTGAAACCTCCACGGTTGTTGTCTCTGTTTCCCCGGTTGCTGTCTCTTCCCCTGAAAGAGCTCCCTCTGTCACTAAAACTCATTTTCATTTCACCTCCGCTTATAGCGGATACAGTCTAGGTTGCTATAAAAATAAGATCTATACATTCTTTTATTAAAAACAAAAATGAAGTTTTTAATAACAGATTATATGACTCTTTATTTTTACTGCCAATATGGCAGTGGCTCTCATCTTATATAAATGTATCTGGAAAAAGTCCGGAATTATAGCAGTAAAAACCTTCAAACAAAGGAAAACATTCTGGGTCTTCAGCCACCGTTTTAATCAAAAAGCGTCATTATAACAGCCAGATCTGGGAGCTGTTTTTTAGGGGATACCAGATAGATATAAACCTGTAAAAAATGGGCTAAAATTTGCTGATTATGCTTATAAAAAGGCAATAAATTCTAAAATATAAATAAATACTGAATAAAAGATAATAATAAAAGTAAAGTAAGGTAAAATAAGGTGAAAAAAGGTAAAATAAAGATGTGTAAAATCGTAAATTGATGAATTCCTGTTACTTGCTTTTACCGGCAATTAGATTTGAGGTCTGCGGAACTGTATGCATTTAAATCTTTTCAGGGTTTTTGAAATTACTTTCTTCACTTTTCTCTTCTTTTCAATCCGATCAGTTTCATATTTTTTACCTGGCACTTAAAAGTATAGATCTCAGCATCGTATATTCAATCCGTGCAGGGCTCGGGACAATTTTTACAGATGTGGTCAGATTTACAGGTTCAGGAAACCTGTAAATCCCTGAAATGGTTTCTCAATAATTTCCCAATGTTCTCAATAATTTCTCAACGTTCTCAATGGTTTATCAATGATTTCTCAATAGTTCTCAATGGTCTCTCTTTTCATTCTAACCCCGGAAGTAATAGGGCTTAACCTCAACGGCAGAAATACCTGAAATAAGCCTGAATTAATCCGAAACAATCGACTCGAATCCGAAGTCTATTAGCAGAATTCTCCTGAGAAACAACGAGCTAAAAAATAAGAAAGATATTTCAGGCAGCCCCTGAAACCGCCCTCAGGAACTGTCTGAAAGATTCTTCGGTATAAGGAATCTAACCCTCATTCTCACGGTATCCGACACCGTCTTGCTACCGCTACATTCCGAGTTTTCATTCCCGCAGTCGATCCTTACAGGTCTGACCTGCAGGTTTGAGTCCCTACAGAGAAATACGGCAACCGTAACTTCTGTTGCCTTGCAACTGCCCCTCCTTAAATATATCAGGGCCGCAGGACAGGTTGTCTGTACGGGATTCGTTAGCGGCTCCTGCTGTAGTAGTTCCGGAAGGAATCGGAGTACGCGACGTTATTATAACAGCAGCAGACGCCGCAGCTTTAGTTTGAACTTCCCTAAAGTTCACTTTTTCTCAACTTTTCGAAGTATTCACCCGTTTTTGAATTTTCCTTCTTATTTTTTAAGATCTTTATTCCTTAAGCTCTAAAGATCTTTAAGTTCCCGTTTTGTCGCTTCCCTACTTTTGACTTTACTTTCTAGGGAGGCAAGCTGGGACTAAATCTCATATTGTAAAATTAGAATATAAGTATACTTTTTCCAATAGTCTATACCTCGCTATGGATTGAGGTTTTTAAAACTTGATGATACTTTATCTCCCTTTATAAAAGATGAAGAAAACTCGAAATTTAAAACTAATATCTAGTAATTCTTATATTATTGAAATGAGGGCCAGGGAGCGCACCAGAGGGGTTTCAATCGTTACCTGACCTCTTATTATCGCTTATATTTGTTAAAATTACTCAAAAAGTAAATGAATCGATAAATTCTTTCTAACAGCCCCGGGTGTCAATATTCAACCTCAAAATATCATAAAGGCCCCTGAATAAGCTGCCAGAGATTGAGATAGACCTGAATTCATATTAGAGACGGGCACATTTCTAGTTATGCATCCATCTCTTCTGAAAGAGACATCAAAAAATAAAACCTAAAATTTCGGGAACTGAATGATGGCCTGAGAGCAAAGGAATTTGGGAGCTAAAAGAAATTTGCGAACTGAGGGATAATTCGGGAACTGAGGGACAGTCCGGAAGAATTTGATGGGGGGATATATTATAAGGCATAGAATATGCATATTATTTATGGATGATTCGGGATTCGGAACCTTCATCCGCGGACGGAAAGGCACTTCTTCCTCTCTATACTATCACATTTATAGGAACTCTCGGATTCGGGGTTATTCTAACTTTTCTTGTTTTTCTTGTGACAGACTACGGGGGAAATGCATTGATTTACGGCCTGCTTGCCTCGACATATCCGGCCTTTCAACTCATCGGGGCCCCTATCCTGGGGCGGTGGTCTGACCTTTACGGCAGAAAAAAGATCCTGTTACTGAGCCAGCTTGGAACCCTTATCGCCTGGGTAATCTTTCTTGCCGCTCTGTTCCTGCCGGTAATCCCTTTGATGGAGGTAAAATCCGAGCTTCTCGGCATCTTTACGGTTACCCTCCCTCTGCTTGCGCTGTTTTTCGCAAGGGCTCTTGACGGTGCTACCGGGGGAAATATATCCGTGGCAAACGCCTACCTTGCCGACCTGACATCTGAGGAAGATCGGAACAAGAATTACGGCCGGATGTCGGTTGCCTCCAATCTGGGATATGTGGTCGGCCCTGCTCTTGCAGGCGTTCTCGGAACAACCATCTACGGTGAACTTCTTCCTGTATCTGCAGCCCTGCTTATTTCGGTTGCAGGAACGCTTATCGTGCTTTTTCTTCTTCCGGATTCGAAGCCCTGTGCAATTGAAAGGTATCCTGAGCCTGAAAGCCTAAGAAAAGTGCTCGGACAGGAACAGAAGGAATGCTATCAGGTTAAGGGAGAAAAAAGGATAACCTTCGGTGAGGTCTTCAAGCTTGAATACATTCCTTTTATGCTGTTACTGTATTTCCTGATCTTCCTCGGCTTTAATATCTATTATACTGCGTTTCCCATCTTTGCAGTTGCCACCCTTGAATGGGATCCTGCCGAACTTGGAATTTATTTTTCCGTGATTAGTGCCCTTATGGCGTTTGTGCAGGGCCCGGTTCTTGCAAGACTTGCCAAAAGATATCGCGAATCGACTCTGGTCGTTGCAGGCGGCTTCATCCTTGGCATGCAGTTCATCCTGCTGGTCCCCGGAAACTTTTTCCTGATATATATGGCAGCCGTCTTTTTTGCGCTTGGAAACGGAGTCATGTGGCCCTGCGTCCTCTCGATCCTCTCGAAATTTGCAGGCAACAAATATCAGGGCTCGGTACAGGGGTTTGCCATGAGTGCAAGCAGCCTTGCAAGTATTATAGGATTGCTTGCAGGAGGCCTGCTTTACACACAGGTCGGAGCAATTTCCTTCCTGATCGCAGCCGCAATCATATACGCGGTCGTCTTCCTCTCTTTCAGGCTTGTAAAAATCGAAAAACAGAGACTGGCGGAAACTAAGATCGAAAATCTTTGAGCTGAAGTTTTAGGTAGCAATTTAATTTATAAGACCGGTGGACAATTTAAGAATCCATAATCTGTACCCGTGAAAAACCGAAAAACACGAAATATGGATGCGATTGAGCGTGTGTTGGGCGAACCCCCAGGTTCCTTATACCGTATAGATAAAGTGGTGGAAATGTGGGCGACCACACTGAGAGATGATACCTAGAACAGAAGGAACGTGACTGAAATGATGGCCAACAATCACATTATCAACGAAATGGAGAAGCCAATAATAAGTGAAAAAATCCCTTTCACGCAAGAAAAAGAAACGACTCTCATGACCCTGTATACCCGGGCCGTGCAGAGCCAGAGGCAGAATCCTATCTTGCCGGACAAGTGGGCAGAGGACGGGGGCAGCCTCATTGGGTACGACTTCAGCAAATTCGGAGGGGGCAAGATCGGGGCGATGATTACCGCAATTAGAGCGAAGAAGTTCAATCTGTTGGCGACCCAATATCTCGCTGCAAGTAATCTGACGCTCAATACGTGGCCAGTTCGCCCTGGGAGGATGGCATGAAGCGCCCTACTGAACCACGCATTCCGCCCGTCGACATGGCATCGATGACCGAGAGCCAGCGTGTCCTCGCTGGGATCGGCGCGTCAAACGTCATTAGGACGCTCGTTCGCCACGAGGACCTGTTGACGTCGTGGAGCCTACTCGGTGAGATGTTGCTCTTCAGAGGTCGGCTGTCCCCCAAGGATCGCGAGTTGGCGTGCGGGTCGCACTCCGCACCGAGTGCGAGTACGAATGGGCGAATCACACCCTGGGCGCGCTCGGAGCTGGTGCAACCAAGGCCGAGATCGAGGGGCTGTCCAATGGGTCGGCATCGTGGTCTGACGCCGACGCTGCACTTTTCTGTGCGGTCGACGAACTGTGTTCGGACGACTGCATATCGGACGACACCTGGGCGGCGTTGAAAGCGACTCGTGACGACGTGCAGATAATCGAGATCATCTTCGTCGTCGGGTACTATCGGATGACGGCTGGCTTCCTGAACTCGGTCGGAGTACAGCCTGAGCCAGGCAGGCCGCATCTTGGGCAGCTTCCAGCCCTCAGCGCAGTCAGCCCTCAGCGATCGCCAGCGTCCAGGCGGTCCGAGACAGACATCACTGGCGGGGCAACAACCAATACGGAAAAGCGCACCGCGTTAGACGGAACGTGGCAGGTCGTTTTTCACCATCCGGCCGCCGACCTGGATCTAACGATCGTGATGGACACGAGAAACGGGGGGATTTCCGGCTCGGTGACGAGCTCGTCGCAGGGAACTAGCGTGAAGATTGTCGAGGGTAAAGTCGAAGGTAATCGGTTCTCGTTCAAGGCACCGATGACCACGCCGGTGCATATGGATATCAGATGCGAAGGGATTGTGGACGGCGACTTGATCTCGGGCCACGTCACGGTCCAAGGTGCAGGGATCTTTCCCTTCAGCGGGACCCGCATTTGAATCTTGCTGAGACTAATGCGTACTGAGACTGCTCCGTAAATCGAGATAGGTAAGGAAGCTGAATATCTCCCCTGGTCGGAGACTCCAGCTTCATCGGCAGGTTGCCCAGCATAGAGCAGGTTCTCGTATGTGACGATATCGTAGTCCCTCCACCTCGTTTACCTGTCCGAATGCTGAACGCCCGATTTCCATAGGGGGTTGCCATCGTATCAGTAAAGGTGAATATAAATGACAAATAAAAATCCACCTTACATAAAAAAAGAAGCAGTGTTCTTTACCCTGTACACTAAAAATGGAAATAAAAAAGAAACTTTTTTCAACAAGAGCTTATAGAATGAGTTCCAGAAGACATCAAAAATAGAAAAGTAGTGTTTTTCTATCTGCTTTAAATAATGAGCCAGTCGTAGGAGCAAATATCGTGGAATGGCCTGTAACCTCTGGGGATTATGTAATAGGGGATGTAAATTCAAGCGTAGCCGTGGTAACGCTTGCTTCTGATTACAGGAGCTGGGACCTGAAAAACTATGCAATTTGCGGAACCTGTTTTTCCGAAAACTTCGGGATTGAGAAAATAATTGTCAATGTGCTTGCAAACCCAAAAATAAGCTGCCTGATCGTCTGCGGAGAAGAAAGTGCCCACCTGTCAGGCCAGTCCCTGATCGCACTTGCCGAAAACGGAGTCTCCACAATGGCAGGCTCACGAAAAATCATTGGTTCACAGGCCCCCCTTCCCTATTTAAACGAAATCCCGATGACTGCAATCTCCCGCTTCCTGAAAGAAATAAAAGTGATAGACCTGGTAGGGAATAAAGATCCGACTGCCATCCAGAAGGCAATCGACTCCTGCACAGGCCCTCAGAGAAGCGAGGCTCATATCATCTCAATGCCTGAAGTTGATGATAAAACCTGGAAAAAGTATGAGAAACTGGTGAAGCAGAACGTGATGTCAAAATTAAAAAAAGGATGATTAAAATTAAAAAAGGATAACTAAAAAAAGGGCAACTAAAAAAATGATTGAAGGATAAATAAAAGAATAACTGTAAAGTGCCGTCCGTTTCTTCATTTACTTCTATTTCTCAATACGGCCCTTGCGGATCATACTTTAAATCGGTTACGGTTATATCTATATATTCCAGATCGCCTTCTTTTAAATTCCAGACGCCTGCCCCTTTTATGGGAAGCCTCAGTCCCTCGAATTCGCCGTATCCTCGAATGGGAGTAAACCAGTTTTCCAGTTCAAATTTATTGTTGCCCATATCCCTGTAACGCGGAGCCGTGAAATTTGTCAATTTCCCTTGGCCGTCGAAATACATGGTCGCTGTTACGCTTTTGCCCATATCCCTCAAGGTTACTCTCACCGAACTTGCATCAATGGATTCAAAAGAAATGTTTTCTCCTAAAAATGCTGATGGGAACCACATCATTTCAAAGGTAACGCATCATTGCTCCCTGGTCCATTTTTCGCCTCCGGAATCCGCAACCGTGAATAATGAAAGCGCCTTCACCAGAATATTGCCCCTGCCTTCCATGTAATAATCTCTCACTCGCATGAGAGGCAAACCAAAAACTTTCATATACGCAATCCACACAAAACCCGGCGGGCTTACGGAAAAGTATTCTTTAGCAACAAAGTTTATCCACGGTTGGGTGGCATCTTTCCGGATTTTTCCAACCTGCTTGAGCCGTACCGTTTGAACCATCGGCTTGCCAACCACTCCCGAATACGTAAGATATCTTTTTACCGGATCCGGCAGTTTTTGCAGCATCTCTCCAGTGACAATAACCTGCTTTCGACCTTGAGGCTGCGTAAACACTCTTTTGATTTCGCTGCTAAGAGTCGATGCAGCAATGAAAAATATATTTGAAGCAATAGCTTCAGCATGTCTGATTCCCATTTGTATTTTTGCCATTGAGTGAACTGGCGATTTATATATCTTAAGGGTACGGCCTGTATCCGGGACTGAGTATTTAAAAAGACAATTTCCGAAAAATGACTCCTGCACTTTTAATAGATTTCCTTAACTCTTCCGACCTGGCCATTAGTTAACTGGACTTTTATTCCATGCGGATGAGTTGAAGAGTTGGTTAAAATTCTTTTTACAACGCCCTGGGTGATTTTTCCGGTTCTCTGGTCTTCTTTTAAGACAATGCCTACACTCATCCCTTCTTTAATGTTTGCTCTGGTAGTACCGTTGTTCATGGCAGAAGGTAAGTATGGAGTTATATAAAGATGTGCGTTTGAAAAATAAATTTTGGATTGATAAAAGTACAACTGTACTGCTATATCCCGGACGTTCTTGTCCCGCTCGCGAAGCGAAGCGGCTTTTTCTGATAGATACTACAAAAGAGAAAAAAAGCCTATAACACTACTGAATGGTATTGATATTCGTAAAAAAACTCTAACTTATTTATACAAATGAATTTAATATGTGATGAAGTTTTCCTAATCATAATAAAAGCCCACTAATTATGATGATGCGCAATGGTTAAACTCAACGAATCTGAGACGCGGAAAATGCTCATAAATCCAATGCTTGTCGCTGCAGGATGGAGTATTGTTCCTTACGATAAGATGAAAGGACAGAATAATTATGATAATTGTGCAATTAGAGAGTATCCAACTGATTATGGACCTGCCGATTATGCGCTTTGTGTCGGGGGAAAAATTCTCGGAATTGTTGAGGCAAAGAAGGAAGAATCTGGCATACAGAGCGTTTTAACGCAGGCTGAAAGGTATTCACGCGGGATTCCGAATAATCCTTTTAATTTTAATGGGTATCGAGTTCCTTTTTTATATTCAACAAATGGAAAACAGATCCAGCACCATGATGTTCGTTATCCTTTTAGCCGTTCGAGGCCAATAATCGGGTTTCACACGCCTCAGGCTCTAGTTGAAAAACTAAATTATGACTTTGAAGAGCAAAGTACCAAATTTTTCGATATATCCAATAACACAAGAATGAGGCATTATCAGTGTGAGGCATGTGATGCAATAGGGCATGCTATTGTTGATCGTAAACGGACAATGCTGGTTGCAATGGCAACCGGAACCGGGAAGACATTTACGATTGTTAATCTTATTTACCGTTTAATGAAAGCAGGTCTCGCAAAAAGAGTTCTATTTCTTGTTGATAGGAGAGCACTTGCTGCACAGGCCGTAAGAGCATTTTCATCTTTTGAAACTGAGCAGGGTTTAAAATTTGACAAAACCTATGAAGTCTACAGCCAACGGTTCCAAAGAGGCGACCTGGATGAAAATGAGTCTTTTGATTCAAACTTGATCCCTGAAGCTTACCTTACAAACCCAAAACCAGAACACAGCTTTGTATACGTATCCACAATTCAGCGGATGAGTATCAATCTCTTTGGAAAAGCTTCTGAGCTCGCATGCAGTGATGAGCCCGAAGATGAAGACGCAAAGAAGCTCGACATTCCAATACACGCTTTTGACCTGATCATAGCTGACGAATGCCACAGGGGCTATTCTACACAGGAAGTTTCGGTGTGGCGGAATACTCTTGATCACTTTGATGCGATTCGAGTAGGGCTTACAGCTACACCAGCTGCTCACACTTCCGCTTATTTTAAAGATATCGTTTATAAGTATGGATATGAGCAGGCTGTCAGGGATGGGTATCTGGTTGACTATGATATTGTTGCACTGGAATCTAATGTTCGCATGAACGGAATCTTTCTCCGCGAGGGTGAAGTAGTTGATGCTATAGATCCCGATTCAGGAAATCTTGTGGTTGAAGTGCTTGAAGATGAGCGTGAATTCCCGGCTGAGAAAATAGAACGAGAGATCACAAACATTGACTCAAACAGGAAAATCCTTGAAGAGATTAAACGTTACGCAGAAGATCACGAAGAAAAGTACGGGCGCTTTCCGAAAACCCTGATTTTTGCAGTACAGGATCTACCTGGTAACTTATCCCATGCTGACCGGATTGTTGATCTTGCAAGGGATATCTTTGGCAGAGGCGACGCTTTTGTGCAGAAGATAACAGGCAAGGTTGACAGGCCTTTGCAGAGAATCAGAGAATTCAGGAACCGAAAAGAGCCGGGAATAGCTGTCACGGTTGATCTCCTATCAACAGGAGTTGATGTTCCTGATATCGAATTTATTGTCTTTTTGCGTGCTGTTAAGTCCCGTATCCTTTTTGAACAGATGATTGGACGCGGTACACGTAAAGGGGAGCATTATCCAGATAAGTCACATTTTGTTGTTTTCGATTGCTTTGGAGGAACCCTTGTTGATTATTTCAAGGGGGTTACAGGTGTGACCGCCGAACCTCCAAAAAAAGAAGTGAAGCCGATAAAAAAGGTTATCGAAGACATATGGAATAATCGGGACAGGGCTTATAATGCACGCGCTCTGACAAAGCGGCTCAACAGAATCGATAAGGAAATGAGTGGGGAAGCCAGGGACATGTTCAGTGCTTTCGTAGAAAAAGGTGATCTTAACCGCTTTGCGATCTCGCTCGAAAGGAATCTCTCAGAAGATTTTACAGGAACTATGAAAATACTCCGAAATCCTGATTTTTTGAACCTGCTTGAGAATTATCCACGCCCACCAAAAACTTTCCTTGTGGATTATGCAATAAGGGACGTGATTTCATCTACCTGGATAGTTAGGGATGCTGCCGGTAATGAATATAAGCCGAAGGACTATCTGAATATCTTTTCAGACTTTGTAAAACAGAATTCCGAAAAAATTGCCGCAATAGGCATCCTTCTTGACCGCCCTCAAGATTGGAGTACTGATGCTCTTGGAGAGCTAAAAGAAAAACTCGAATCTTCTCAGCAGCGGTTTACGATTGAGAATCTGCAAAGAGCCCATAAGGTGAGCTACAACAAGGCGCTTGTAGATATTATTTCAATGATCAAGCACGCTGCCCGTGAAGAAGAGGTACTTTTAACGGCTGAAGAGCGTGTCAATCTTGCTTTTGAAAGGGTAACCGTGGGAAAACATTTTACACCTGATCAGCATTTATGGCTTGGCCGGATCAGAGAGCATTTGATTGCAAATCTCTCCATCGATAAAGAGGATTTTGATTACATTCCTGTGTTTTCCGACTACGGTGGATGGAATAAGGCTAACCGTATTTTTGAAGGCCAGCTTTCGAGTTTGATTTCAGAATTTAACAGGGCAGTTGCAGCATGAGTGATATTGTACAGAAATTATGGGGTTTTTGCCACACTTTACGGCATGAAGGTATAGATTACGGCGATTATATCGAGCAAATTACATACCTGCTTTTTTTAAAAATGGCAGACGAGCGGGGAATTAAACTCCCCAAGGCCTGTGACTGGCAATCCCTGAAGGAAAAATCGGGAACTGACCTCACGGATCATTATAATGACGCTCTGCGGAAACTTGGTAAAGAAGAGGATCTTCTTGGGGATATCTTTGCAGGTGCTCTCTCGCGTTTTCATAACCCTGTAAGCCTTAAAAAGATCATTTCGCTTATCGATGAAACCGAGTGGACAGGACTTGATATCGATGTCAAAGCTATGGCTTTTGAGGGCCTTCTGGAAAAAGCGGCAAGCGAAGGCAAGAAAGGTGCAGGGCAGTACTTTACTCCGAGAATTGTAATCCAGACAATAGTTCGGTGCACAAAACCCGACCCCCGCAGTCATCGGGATTTTTCAATTATGGATCCAGCATGCGGAACCGGCGGCTTTCTGGTCTGCGCCTACGAATGGCTGAAAACTATAACCGCAGGCGGAGCCTTTGACCGCGACCTGGCAAAACTCATCCGCAACAGCACCTATTTCGGGCAGGAACTCGTGGAACGCCCGCGCAGGCTTGCGCTTATGAACCTCTACCTTCACGGAATCGAGCCTGAAATCAAACTGGGAGATTCGATCTATGAAATCCCTGATTCGATGAGATTTGATGTGGTGCTCACCAATCCGCCTTTCGGGACAAAAGGCGCAAATCAGGCCCCTGTCCGTGAAGATTTCGTTATCGAAACTTCAAACAAACAGCTCAATTTCATCCAGCACGTCATGACCATTTTAAAACCCGGAGGCAGAGCCGCAATCGTCGTGCCTGACAATGTGCTTTTTGCCGACCAGGCAGGAGAGGTTTTCAAGGTGCTCTGTGAAGACTGCGACCTCCATACAGTCCTGCGCCTTCCGGACGGCACATTCACCCCTTATTCCCCTGGCACGAAAACCAATGTGATCTTTTTCACGAAAGGCATCCCCACAGACCAGACCTGGGTCTACGACTGCCGGACCAACGTCCCGAAGATCACAAAAAAAGACCGCCCGCTCACAAAAGAACATTTTGCGGAATTTGAAAAGTGCTTCGGTCCTGATCCCAACGGCAGGGCAAAACGTGAAGAAAAAGATTCCCAGGAAGACCGCTGGCGCAGTTTCCACGTCTCCGAACTCAAAGCCCATGACTTTAAAATCGATTCCCTGAAGTGGCTCAGGGACGATTCCTTAAGCGACACCGACGGCCTGCCCGATCCTGAAGAGCTTGCAGCCGAGGCAATTGACGAGCTTGAAGCAGCGCTGGGCGAACTGAATGCTATTCTTGATTTGATGGGGAATGGGTATGCAGCAGAAGAGTGAACTGCCGGAAGGGTGGATTGAAACCAGACTTGATGAGATCTCAATCAAAATAACTGATGGGACACATCATTCTCCACCAAATAGTCCTGAAGGCGACTTCAAGTATATCACTGCAAAAAATATTAAAAATGATGGAATTAATTTGGAGAACTTGACTTTTGTCTCATCTGAGGTTCATAATGAAATTTATTCTCGCTGTAATCCTGAATATGGAGATTTATTATTAATTAAAGATGGAGCGACAACGGGAATAGCCACATTAAATAATTTGACTGAGCCTTTTAGCATGTTATCTAGTGTAGCTTTGCTAAAGTTTCCAGATACAATTTCAAATAAATATATTATGTATTATATCAGGTCTCCTGATTTTCAAACTAATATTTCGGAGAAAATGGGAGGCGTTGCAATTACTAGATTGACGCTGAAAAAGATATCAAGCATGGTTGTTGCACTCCCTTCTCTCCCCGAACAGCACCGCATCGTTTCAGCTATTGAAGCACTTTTCGCCCGTCTGGATGCAACAAATAAGAAGCTTGACAGGGTGCAGGAGGTTTTGAAGAAGTTTCGGCAATCGGTGCTTGCGGCTGCTTGTAATGGGAGGATAACTGAAGAATGGAGGAAAGATAATCCTGATATTGAACCAATTTCTTCACTGATTCGTCATATGCAATATTCCGAAAAAAATCTAAAAAGCCATGCAAATTACAAAGTAAAAAAAATAGATGAATCAGAATTACCCGAGTTATCATCAAAATGGGAATGGTATTCGATTATTAGTGTATCCAATAGAGTAACGGTTGGTCATGTAGGACCAATGAAAGATGAATATATCGAAGAAGGGATACCTTTTCTACGATCTCAAAATGTTAGAGAAAATCGTTATGATCCCTCTGGATTAAAATATATCTCTCCTGAATTTCATGATAAGATTAAAAAATCGGCACTTGAACCAAATGATTTAGTAGTCGTAAGATCAGGTAATGTAGGAGTTTCTTGTGTAATTCCCGATTATTTGAAAGAAGCGAACTGTTCAGATTTAGTCGTTGTAAAACAACCTTTTGGATTTGTTTCAGAATATGGTTCATATTACCTTAATTCAATAGCCAAATCAACAATTGAATTAAATAAAGTCGGTATTGCGCTATCTCATTTTAATACCCAATCTGTAGCTAATCTGCCAATTCCTCTCCCACCCCTCCCCGAACAGCATGAAATTGTCCGGCGTGTTGATGCCCTCTTTGCCTTTGCCGATTCGATTGAAGCAAAAGTTGCAGCGGCAAGAGAAAAAACAGAAAAACTAAGGCAGTCCATTCTTGAAAAGGCTTTTTCCGGGGAACTTGTTGAGACAGAGGCTGAGATTGCAAGAAGAGAAGGCAGGGATTATGAGACGGCTGAGGTTTTGCTTGAGAAGATAAAGAAAGAGAAGAAGAAGAGCGGGAAAAAGAAATAGACCTGATACTATATCTTGAGACTCGATTTCTTTTTCCTTTTCTTTTTCTCTGGAATGGCTTGCTGTGAAGTAGCCTATGGAGTTAAGATTGATAAGCTGAAGTTTGATTCTCTGTTGAAATATCCAAAATTGACATATTTGACTCATTTGCTGGCGTCTGGATAGTTTCAAATATTTTTTCGAAAATTACTTCAAATTCAGTTTTTTCGTTGTTTGCCATAAAGATGTCTAATATACTTTGCCTATCTGGGAGTGATGCACAAGCATTAATAGCTCTTGAAGGCTTATCTTCGCCACAAAACCCTAATGGATAGTAATCTTCAATAGCGCCCTTTGAGAGAACATATATTTTCTCATCTCTTAAAGAAGACAAAAGGATGTTTTTATTTGAAATTTCATACTTTCCATTTTGAAGAACTAGTTTACGCTTATTTTCTTCCTCGATCTCAAAGAGTAAATTTATCTCAGTAATCTCATTTTCACTTAGGGTATTCCCTAAACTTAAATTCTCACATATCTCCTTTAATCTCTTGTAACGTTGAACCCAATCATATTTTCTACTCATCTTCTTGATCTGAGATCCTTTTGAGGATCCATCTATTTTTTGATCGATAGCTATTCTATCAATTTCATTTATTAACTGACTATAAATTGATTTAGTATATGCACTCACTCCGAGTTTATTAAAACCGTCAACTAAAACATCAAGGTCTAAAATGGCGTGTACATCTATTTCAAAAGAATTAAAAAATTCTCTATATCTTTGAACGCTTCCCTTACCATTAATCTTTATGAGGGGTATGTTTTTCCTATTGAAATCCCAATTCTTGTCTAAGGTTTTAGCCACGTGGTTAAAGAAGTATACATCAGAATCCCCTTCAACTAAAACTACTCTATTTGCGAAAAAGGCAGCACAATTATTCTCATAGCAGATCAATTGAAATAGATCCTTGTATGATGAATTATTATGAAGATCAATATAAATTGTAGTTGAATAAGGTTTTGTATCATTTTCATATACTTTTTTCATTTTGACAAACGTATTTGTGGAAGTAGATGAAAAGAAAATTGGGGAATGGGTTGTGACTACTACTTGATTTGATTCTGAAATAGTGGAAAGAGCATCGAATAGTATTTTTTGAGCTGCCGGATGAAGATATAACTCAGGTTCTTCAAAAAGAAATAGATATGGATGATAGGGATTTTCCTCTTTTTTGGACTCTGACTCTTCGCTACCCAATGAATCCAATGATTTTTGTTTGCTGTTCATCTCAACATAGCTTCTTAATAACGAAAAAGTTACGGCTCTCTTTAAACCGTCACCTTTAGAATCAATTAACCCTCTTGTACCATCGTCAACATATATCTGAGCTGTAGAAAGCAGACCTTTGAGTTCTATTGGTGGTATATAGAACTCAAGTTTTGAATTTGGAAAATTTTCTTCCAGATAGTTATTTACTAGTTTTTCTATTTCTTTTACTTCATTAAGCCGCTCGTCTGGACGACCTTCTGCAATATTAGGTTTATTAAACAGAGTTATAATTTTTCCAAAAGATTCGACAATGTCTTTAACTGGTTCTGATCCTTCAATTTGTTTGTGGAATAAGGAAATAATTTTCCCAAATGTAGCAGATTCTTTTGTTTTCACATCGTCATTAATATCTTTTACAGCTTGGATATAATAGGGTTCTGGCATTAATGTTTTAATCGTAGATTCTGGAATTGGCAACTTAACATCTTTCTCTTCAAGTTGACTACTAGGCATATCTTTGATTATTGAATCCACAATTTCCTTAGCATCCGTTTGAGTTTTTACTCCGTCAAAAAATTCTTTCCATTGTGGAAGATGATCTGTTATAGCAGTTTTGATTTCATTACCTTTTTTGCCACGTAAAACTTCAGCGATTTTAGAATCGTCAAACCTCTCATCTACTGGCATTAATTTTTTGTAGCAAAGACTCGGTAAGCCATTAACCTCATAGCGTCTGACTAATGTCAGTTTGTTATCAACTACTATTTCAATAATTTTCTCTTTTTCTTCTTCTTTAACCTTAGACAGATCGCTTTCATTTATTTTTAATTCTGCTTCAATACGAATGGGCTTTGTACTGTCATAATAATCAGTTTTGCTAATTTTGGAACCTGTTATAAATAAGCTTAGAGCTAATAAGGTTGAAGACTTTCCACTATTATTCTCCCCAACAATACAGACAAATCGAGATAATGGCAAATAAATATTATTGAGTCTTCTGTAATTTTCAATTTTTATTGAGTTAAGAAGCATAGTACCCCTTTTTCTCAAAATTTATCGAGTAGCGATCCGAATACCAATTTTATCTAAAAATTATTTTCAAGATAAATTAGCATTCTATTAAATATTCAGTCCTTAATGCATATATAAATATATATTGTATTTGCATCGACATCATGTAATTTATATAACATTGAGGAACCACAGACTTCAATATTATTTATGTAGTGGATAAATTAGAGTAAATTTTTACTCTTAGAGCATATCCCAAGGCTCAAAATTGTTTTCTGAACCTTGTATTATCGATAATTAATCAAGCCTTTAATTGAGAAAACAATTCTTAAGAGAGGAGGAAGATGGAAAAAATGAACTTCATACTATTTTAAAATTAATCTCTTTCTTTTCCATTTTTCGGGAAAAGCCGGTCGCCTGCGACCGGTGAGAGCGCGGTACCCAAAACTAAAAAAAATCTTCAACTCTGTGATATGCGCATATGTCCAGCAGAGAATTCTATGTTCATAACTATTTAATATATTGAATAATCATTCAATATATTGTTGATGGGAGAATTCAGTAAATGTGTTGGGAACAAAATCCTGGGATGGTTTCTTTCTCATCCTGCCAGTTCAATAAACATAAATGAGCTTGCCCGTGAACTTGAAGTCTCACCCGGCAGCGTTAATAGGTTCACGGATTTGTTTTATAGGGAACATCTCGTGGACATGAAAAAGATTGGTACGGCGCATATGTTTACACTTAAAGATTCCAGCTATGTAGTGAAGGAGCTAAAAAAGACTTTTATGGTGTTGAAGCTATGGAAAGGGAAGCTGGAAGAACTGGCTCCGAATGCGATTTCTCTTGCAGTGTATGGGAGCACGGCATCGGGATGTTTTGATGAAAAAAGTGATATTGACATTCTGGTAATTGGAGCAGAGCAGGACGTTAATTATACCTTCGTTCCGGAAATTGAAACAGAAGTCGGGCATGAGCTTCAGGTAACTGTTATCCCTTACTATGAATGGGAGAGCCGAAAGGAAAATGGTGATCCTTTTGTGCTGGGCGTACTCGCCAGGTATATTCTTTTCGCGGGTGAAGAACTATGAATTGGAGGGAGTGCGAAGCCGAAAAACTGATCAAGCATGATTCCCGAGCCTGGGAAAGAATACCTGTATCTCTATCGACGGCAGAGCGTTTTCTGCGTTCCGCACAGAAGAACCTGGAAATTGAAGAGTATGAGATGGTGCAACTGGCTGCATATAACAGTGCATTCCACAGTGCCAGAGCTTTACTTTTTTCACGAGGCTACACCGAGCGTAGCTATTCCAGCCTTGGTATAGCACTTAAACATCTATATAAAGAAGACTATCGCGTTCTAAAACTTGCAAACATATTCGATAAGATGCGTGTATCTCGTCACAACGTCCAGTATGGCGGGATTTTCGTCACTTTCGAAGAAGCCTCATTTTCCATAAGCTTTGCAGAAGAAATGTATCATGCTGTCTCCGAAAGCTTGCAGTCATATTGATGATTGTTTTGGGGTGTTCGTGCGCACTTCACCGCCTTGATGAGTCAAAAGTTAAGATGATAAAGGAAAAGACCGAAAAACAGAGGCAGTCTATTTTTCAAAGGCGTTTTCGGTGGGCTTGTGAGACAGAGGTTTGATCTTGCCAGAAAAGAAAATCGGGGTTATGAGGCTTCTAAGGTTTTGCTTGAGAGAATAAAGGGGAATTGGATAAAATTAAGAAAAACAACAAATTTGACACCATTTAAAACCTGAGTTTTCTCTTTTCTCCATTTTTCGGGAAAGGCAGGCTGCTTCGCAGCCGGTGAAATCATCAGTACCAATATTGAAACTGAAATACTTTAAAACACCGAGGAACCAGTTCGAAACTCATTAAAACGATTTAACTAAAGTATCTACCGGGAAAAGGTTTTAGAAATATTAGTTTACTATTATAATATGTAGAATATCAAATGTGGGTATTACAGCCATTAATGCCGACAATTTTCTGATTTTTTTCTTTCGGCTTACACCTTTTAAAAGACATACATCTCTTGAAAAGGTGAGACAGCTTTAATATCCTCAAGGATAAAAAGAGACTTTAGAAAAGGAAGACCTTAGAAAAGGGGGAGTATCATGAAATCAAGCACTGAGGATCAGGTAGAAGGTAAGCTTCGCAAAGCAAAGGGTGAGCTTAAGGAAACTGTCGGGGAGCTAAGTAATAATCCCGATCTGGAAGCCGAAGGTAGCGTTGAAAAGCTTGAAGGTAAAGCAAAGGAGAAAAAAGGTCAAATCAAAAAGGTGTTTGATAAGTAAGAATCGGCGCATAATGCGCCTGCATCCGGCCGTTTAACTCTAATATTTTTGTATGCCCGGGTTGAGAGTTCGGGACTTAAGTTCTTCTGGGGTAACATTTTTGTTAATCATCCAGTTAACCCAACATAATCCCACGTAATTGGTATTTCATGAGCAAGATACTACTTTCAATCCTGGGCGGCATTTTTTAGCTATACCTCAGGACTTAAGGAACGGAGCAAAAGAGAATAAAGCCTGAGCTCTTCGATTAGCTTTCAATATCCCTTTTACCTCAAGCCGAAAACTTAGCCCAGGCTTACCTTCACGAACCATCGCATTCTTTTACAAACTGTATTAGCGCCTGGTCTATGTTCTCACAGCTGACAAAGAAAGGTTTGTCCGTAACCCTGATTGTAAGATTCGACGTTCCATCCCATTCGAAGTCTGCAGTAAACCCCCGTCCCGAAAGCTCTCCTTCATTCCCCGGCGGGATACTGACGCCGGATTCCTGAAGCCTCTCTTTCATACACTCAAACCTGTCAGGCGTAACGTTAACAAATTTAATGGGCCTGCACCCGTTTCCTCCAAACTGCGCCTGAGCTAATCCAGCAGAAAAAACCAGGCATAGTAACAGCAGGGAAACTATTAATTTCATCTTCATTCCTTACCCCTCTGTACGAATTCGGCCATTTTACTCGGTCGGATACACAGATTTAATAAAGTGAGTAGATTCATGCACATAAATTAATATAAATTTTAGTATATAAATCAATGATAAATCTTGATTTACATATACTTAACCTCTATTAAACGTCTAGTTTCTACTGAGTATGTATTCAGTCTGGTTTTCAGAAATAAAAGGAAGTTTGAAATATCCATAGACTTTTGAGTCCGAATCCAGATTCGTTCCCTCGGGCTTTTGAACTTGCTAAAGTTCACTTGTACAGTTCTCTCAGGGCAATCCCGATTCAGGAATCTATAACCTTTTTTTCTTCTTTTTCCAGCTCATCAAGATACGAAGCAAGCGAGGATAGAGCCTCTGCTTTTTGATACTCGGATTTAATCCCGGATGCCAGCTTAAGGGCTTTTTTAAGAATCTCTTTTTTTAGTGGTTCATCCAGATAAGGGAGAATATACGAGAGGGCTTCGGGCCTCATATCTTTATCTTTAAGGTTGGAAGCCAGTTCAAGGGTCTGTTCTATAACTTCCTGTTTTCTTTGTTCATTCAGGTACATAATAAGAAAAGAAAGAGCCTGTACCTTTTGATAGTCGGAGTGAATCACTGTTACCAGTTCAAGGGCTTTTTCAATAAGTCTTTCATTTTTCGACCCGTAAAGATGCGGAGCAAGTGAGGAGAGTAACTGAAATTTTGCGTCTCCATAACGAATATAGGGGGCAAAGACAAAGATATTTTCGATAAGCCTCTCTTTTCCCGGCCCTCTCAAATGTGGAGCAAGCGAAGAAAAGACAAGGGCTCTTTCGTTTTCATCCTGAATGTTGGAGGCAGAGTAAAGAGCTTTTTCTATAAGTTCTACTTTTCTTGGGCCCTCCAGGATAGGAATGATCATGGCAAGAATCTCTGACCTCAGATTACCGTATTGAATATTCGAGGCAAAGTCAAGAGCTTTCTCCATAAATTCTTCTTTTTCTGGCCCCTCCATATGAGCAATAAGTGAAAGGGGACTCTTTGAATTTTTAGACTTATTTTGAATTTTAGACTCGATTTGTTTAAAATCTGCAATTTTTGCCATTCTTATGGAAATGGGACTATCTTCTACTGCAATTCCCTGGTTAAGCTGGATGTGCATGTAAGGTTGCCGCTGGTTTTTGACAGCATTCTCGAATGCAACTGTCTGGTCAGATACGATCCCTTCAGTACCCGACATTTCGGAACTTTCTAATCCTTGAACAGTACTGTTTTTTTCAACGAATTCTTCAAACATCCTATTAAATTCTTCATACACTTTTGCTCTATCAGTTGAGGTTTGCTTCGCATACCCTGCCGAACGCTCTTCAGCCGTCATCTTCTGCACTTCTACGGCCATTATCCTCTGTATTTCCTCGTTATCCATAAAAAATGAAATTTCTTTAGCCAAATCAGGATTCTTTTCAAAAGTTTTCGAAATTTCCTGGGTCAAAATTTGCTTTACCTCCAGATCATACGGCGCAATAACCATATCTCCTGCGGCTTCTCTTAACCCAGGCCTTTCTCCCGAAGACAGTTTTCCCCATAGATTTTTCTTAATTTCCCAGACCTCAGGTCCTACTTTTTTGCCAGCTTCTTCAGCCGCTTTTTTAGATCCAATGATCAGATAAGATATCACAGGTTCAATAAAATCTGTTACTGTTTGTGCCAGCCTGAAAACTATACCCTGTTGCCGCATGGTTCCATCCTTTTATTTAATAAAATATTAATCTTCTCTCTATAGTTTAATTTCATTTTTTCTAATTTATCTTTATCCTTTTCGTTTTATTACATAACACATTGATAAACTACGTATAATATCTGTAGCAGACTATATAATTAAGCAATTATATAGGCCCAAATCATTTATTATTCTCAATTTAATATACTCTGTTGGAAATATAAGGGAAAATTAACTTAAATAAGATTGAAACAGTGTTTCTCTAAATGGGAACCCATTTTTATAACTCACGAGGAATTCTACTACAAATCGAAATAGAGATTCGAATCTGCTAAACGTCGGTTCTTTCCGGACCTATTTTATATGTTAAGCAAACAGGAGTTGATGTGATGAAATTTATCGAGATGATGAAAAAGGCAAGGTTGCAGTATCGATTAATAATCTTACACAAATGATTGAAGATATTATAAGCTCAACTGCTGAGCCGTACATAAGAAGCCCTCCCTGGGAGAATGCATCAACTGCCATATTAAAGAAGCTTGGTTTAAATTTCGTTGCCAGGCTGAAGCGTCCTGAAGCTAGAGAAGTGTGGGAATAGCAGCTAAAGAATCCGAGCAGGGACTGAACAGATATTTGACGGCTGAAAGGTACCAATAAAAACCGAACGAAACTTTTTTATGAGAAATCGGGTTAAATTAAAAAACTCCTTAGCAATACTTTTCAGTATGAGAAATCTAAAAGATTAATTTAAAGGTCTAACGCTGTCTTAAAGATATGATACTGTCTGAAGATCTGATGCTGCCATTTCCTATATCTTGCTCCCTCTTTTTTACTCCCCTTTTAATTTATTTCTGGAAAAAGCCGCCCGTTTCGCTGTCGTCGAGTGTCCCTGAATTCCGAAAAGAAAAATTATATCTTCGGCCATGGCCTGAGAAATCTCTGATCCGGAAGCTGGTTTTTTCTGAATGGCTGCAGTTAATAGACGGCTTTAGCTAATTCTCAGCCAGACACTTAATAATTTTTACTCCCGGCTAAAATCCGGAATCAATAGTTATAAGAGGAAACCTGCCAGATTTGGATATTGTAAATAAGAGATTGTAAATAGGACGGCATTAGAGCAGAGGTTGGTGGAAATTCTTGAGTGAGCAGCCAGAGATACATGATAGGACTTTCAATCAGGTTTCGGATGAGAGAATAAAGGCTGCAAGGCAGCTGGGAGCCCTTTTTGAGGCTTTTCCTGACCGGAGACAGGCTTTTGAAGACCTGTTAAGGCTTTGTTCTGACGGAGAGAATGCAGTCCGGGAAGAAGCTATCAGCTCCCTTGTAACGGTTTTTCCTAATGTGCCGGACAGGGAGCTTGTATGGAATAAATTTGTTAATCTGACAGCTTATCCGGCAGAGTCAGTAATGACGGCTGCAACCAATGCTCTGGTCAGCATTTTTCCCCTCATGCCGGACAAGAATAAGGCATGGAAAGATCTTGTCGGGCTGATAAACTCCAGATCAAGTATGGAAGATGTGAGCAGGGAAATTGTCAGCTCAATTTACTATCTGGTACCGGAAGCTCCTGATAAGCAGCAGGTGTGGAAAGACTTGCTTGAGATGGGATCTTCGGAGAATTCCTATGTGCGGGAAAAGTCGGCTTCGCTTTTAAGCCTGGTTTTTCCGGAACTGGCGGATGAGGAAAAAGAAGAAGCCTGGAATGAGGTACTGGAACTGGCTACCGAGTCTGTGGATGAGAAGGTAAGGGAACAGGCTGCACGCGCTCTTGGCGCTGTTTACGCGCAGATGCCGGACGAGCTGAAGGACGAATCCCTTGAGACGCTGCTGGAACTTGCAGTATCGGGAAATCCTGAAGTCCAGAAGGAAGCTCTTCTGGCTCTACCATCGGTTTTTTCTCATATTCCGGATAAGAAAAAGGCCTGGGATGATATCCTCAGGCTTACCGGAGACGAAAATGGATATATCCGAAAGCAGGCCATAAATGCCCTGGTTTTTATATTTCCTGATATGCCGGACAAGAGAAAAGTCTGGGCTGATTTCCTGAGCCTGACAGAGGCCAGGGACAAGCATGTAAGGAATGCAGCAGCTGATGCGCTTGTATCCTTATTTCCAGGTCTGGATAACAAAGATTTACTCTGGAAGGAGCTTGTCGAATTATCCGGGGATGAAAACGAAGACGTGCGAAGCACAGCAGAGGATACTCTTACGAAGGTTTTTCCATACATTTCCTTCAGGAGCGAGGCATATTCCGAGCTTGTGCACATGGCTGAAACGAAGGACAGTTCCGTACTCCGAAAGGTTGTAGATAATACGCTTGCTTCTGCTGATCCCGAATTACGCCATAAGCGCGAAGTAAATGAAGGGGAGTGGGAAAAGATGGAAAAAGGTAATTCCGGAGAGCGGGGTAAACTGTGGGAGAAATATGCACTCGAAATAAATCGCAACTCCGGAGAAGCTGCTAAGTCCGAAGAATCTGGTAAATCGGAAGAAGATGGCAGATCTGAAGAAGATGGCAAATTCGGGGAAAAAGGTAAATCCGGAAAAGCAGAAGAAGCCGGTAGTCTGCAGGTTAAAGAAACAGCTATTAAAAAGCCTGCCTCTGATCTTGCCGGGCCTGAAGTTGACAGCAGGGCGTACATAAGGAAAAAAGATATGAAGGACTTATTTGCCAGGTCAGGCTCTGGTCTTCCGGATAAAGATGAAGTTGTAAATAAGCTTATTAACCTGGGTTCGGATCCGGATCCCCAGAGGCGAAGAGAGGCAATAGAAGCTCTGCTTGCTGCCTATTCCCGATATACCGGCAAAAAGCAGGATATCTGGAACGAACTTCTTAATCTGACCGGGAATGAGGATACAGGCGTCAGAAGGGATGCTGCAGACCTGCTTTCGGATATTTTTCCAGGGATTGAGGAAAAATCCGCAGTTTTTTTCGACCTTGTCAGGCTCACTGAAAGCCAGGATGCCCAGCTCCGGAAGAGAGCCGCAGAACTTCTTGCGGCTGCTTTCACTTATTCTGAAAATAAGCAGGCAGCCTGGAACGAACTTGTAAGGCTTGCATCAGTCGAAGACCGTGAAGTCAGAAGAGGAGCGGTTCTTGCCCTATCTTCGGGCTATACAGAGGTCTCCGATAAAGGAAAAGCCTGGATGGACCTGCTAAGGCTCTCCGACCATAGCGACAGTTTTGTGCAGAGGGCGGCAACACGGGCACTTGGAGCTGCTTTTTTCCATGTGCCGGACAAAACCCAGGCATGGAGAGACCTCAAGGCGCTTACTGATAATCCGTATGTTTATGTTCGAAGGTATGCGTTCCGCTCGCTCGGAAGAGCTTCTCTCTGGAGGGCGCTAAGGGCAGAAAACGAGGCCACTTACATTTTCGGGTTGAAGGAAGCTGTCAACTACTTTAAAGAAGCCTCCGAAGCCGCGGTTGGCTCTCACATCCCTGAGTTCTATCATCCGTTTTACCAGAGCCTGCTATTCATTCTTTTTAGCGACAGGCCTGGCATAGCAAAGCTTGAAAGTGAGCGATACCTTTCGAAAATGGCTGAGGAGGTCAGGGAGCAGGATGAAACCCAGAAACTTATCGGGATCTTTGAACAGTTCGCAGGGCTTCTCACACGCGCAGGAGAGCTCCCTCCTGGTGACCTGTCCGGGCAAAAGAAGTTGCTTGAGGCTTCAGTTATGGCTTTTGATCGGTTATCAGGCATCTTTGAAAACAAAGAAGAAGAAGCTATTTTTGCCCAGAAAACCGCGAAAAAAGAGAAGCCTGTGAAAAAAGAGTACTCAAACCTTGGAAAGGCACTTCTGGAGCGGGTTGAGAAAAAGAAGTCATCTTTGACAAAAGACCTTAAAAAAAGAACCTCGGACCTGAAATGAGAGATTGAAGATCTCGCAAACTCCTTACCTGGCAGTTTATATCCTATCCTGCCATCCTTTTTTTATGTACGAGGCAGGAATCGAAGTAACTGACGCGGATTTTGAGTTTGCAAAACCTCCCCTCTCAAAAAAGTTCCTTTGCCAGGTATTCGAAAAGTATCAGCTTGATTTTATTGCCTATTTCGGTGAAAATATGTTCTATATTACAGGGCAAAACTCGGAACCTCTCCTGCCCCTCTATCCGGGTGCAGGATATCCTGAAGATATCGAACTCGTACTTGATTTTATGGCACGTGAGAGAATCCGCAGGCTCAGGTATGAAAAAGGCGTGCTTTTTCGGTCCGAAATCGCAGGTTTGTCCGATTCCAGGGTGCACTGAGCTAACCCTGAGAAATAAGGCCCGAAGAACGGGAAACAAAGTAAATGAGCCTGAGGAAAAAGAGAAATAACCGCATCTGAGGCAAATACCTGGTTGCTTTTTTCCTTTTGTTCGGGTTATTTATAGTTTTATTCCAATATAAACATTAAAAAGTTTATCTTTATCATTAACCGGAGGGGTATTAAATGATACATCAATGGGAGTATGATTCTCGCAGGCTTAATGGCTTGAACATGCCACAAATGATGAGCGAACTCGAAAGAATCGGAAACGAAGGCTGGGAACTGGTTTTGATCAAGAACGATATTGATGAAAAAGGAACAGTAACTGCGGTTTTCAAACGGAAAAAAAGCGAGACAATATCTATATAAAAACTCTGTTTTTCATTTTACTATTTTTTTACTGCTTTTAATATTTTTTACCATAATTAATGTTTTTACTATCTTTTAATACTTTTACTATTTTGAAAAGCCTTAACAATATTCTGTTAACGATATTTTGTTTAGAGAAAAGATTGCGTTCTCATCTGGAAATTCTGGAAGTTCCGAACGGCACTTATTAGGTCTTATTCAGGAAGAGGTTTGGTACTGGACTCACGGGTTGCGAGCTTCTTATCTCTTCACTTTTAGAGTAGATTTTTCGGAGTAGGCGTTGAAGTATTTCTTGTGGAATAGGTCTTGCTATGTGGTCTTGTGATGAGAACGCAAGTTATACTATGTTCGCACCATATATAATATTTTTAACACATAATGTTATTTTAGCTTTATTTTCTTAGTGTAGAGATCTAATTTTTCTTCATTGGTTTAACCTTATATCATTAAACTACCCGATTTCTGTCTCGGCAGAGTTGCGGCTCTGCAGTCGCTGCCCTTTTCGCACCCGAATTGCGCCTCGGGAGTACGCTGCCTTTTTCGCTCACTCCGTTCGCTCAAGAGGGCTAATTTATAAATGAAGATACTGAAGCGAGCTCAAGAGGGCTAATATGAATAAAAACTGAAGTGAGCTCAAGAGGGCTGGCTTATGGGCAAGATAGGCTACTTTTTCAACTCGCTCAAGAGGGCTAATTTATGCGATAGAAATTTTACGCATTTTCACCCGAGTTTCGCAAACTTTTTCTAAAATTTTGATAAAAACGCACGGGTGCGGCATTGCCAACTGGCGCAAAGGTTGTGATTCAGAAATATCTATATCTCCAAACCCTATCCGGCGTGATCAAACAGCGTAGCGCAAGCCTTTTAAAAAAAGGTTTGATCGCAAACTTTTTCAAAAAAAGTTTGATCAAAAACGCATGGATGCGTGAAAACGACACTGTCGGCGTGATCAAACGGCGCAACGCAAACCTTTTAAAAAAAGGTTTGATCAAAAACGCATGGATGCGTGAAAACGACACTGTCGGCGTGATCAAACGGCGTAACGTTTGCGGCCCAAGGGTTGTGCTCAATAGGGCTGTGCTATGGGTAAGAGAAACTGCTTTTAATTTTCTCAGGTGGGAATAATTATAATAGGTAACGATGGGCTTCGCTCGGGAGGGCTAACTTATGTGATAGAATTATGGGACAGAATTTTCTGCGTTTTTGTGTTTTAGCTGGCTTATTCTCAGTTTGAGATCAGTCACTCAACTTTTATGATCGAGCAAAATAGTATCAAAATTAGATCCGCTAGATACGTTTATAGTCAGACGCTTAAACTCTTATCTCTTAAAATAAGATTATTTATACCGGAATCGTAAAGTTTCGGAAAACTTTTTAAAAATGAAGTGACGTTCTCATCCGAAAAACCTGGGAGTTCCGAACGGTAGTTAAGAGACTCACTTTATTTAGTTGGGGAAGAGGTATTGAGGTACTTCGACTTGTGGGTTGCGAGTTTCTCTTTCTATCCCTTTACAGTGGAGTAATGTTCTGGAGTAGGTGTTGTTTGCTAGTGGGGTATTAAAGGGATGAGAACGCAATTCATACTATGCACTTATTGTATATAATATTTTTAACAGTTAATCTTATTTCATTTACATTTTTTTGTATACCTTTCTAACTTTAGTTCATTGACCGAATGGTTATTCACTGATCTAACGGTTATATTATTACACGAATAACACTCTGAAAGGGATTAAAATTTTAACCAGGAAATAACAGAAAATAGTTCCTGTAAAATAATTCCGGAATAAAATAGCTCCAGAGCAGGGTCGAAAAATAATTTTGTTCCAGAATAGTTCCTGAATAAAATAATTCCGGAATAAAATAGCCCAGAGCAGAAGAATTCCAGGATAGAATAGTTCCGGAACAAAATAATTGCAGATGAAATGAGCCTGGAAAGGCAGCTTACTTCATACGGGTGTTGTAGGTGTGATATAAGGTATATATCAGGTATATTAGAAAGGCAAGCACAAGGATATATTTCGTATATATTACTTTTGTCACGGCCTGCTTTTCCGCATGGGTTACGGAGTCGGTTGTTATGCGGGAATAAATATCGGCTGTGGTATAGATTTTTCCCCCGTTTTCGAGAAGGGCAGTTCGGAATAATGGGTTTTCGCCGATATGGGTATATTCGTCAGGGCAGTTTGCAGAGGCAGGCCTCCAGGATACGTTTTCGACGCCGAAGCTTTCAGGCATGAATTCCTCAGTCTCGTTTACCCCGGCAGGCTTTTCGGAGATCTTATGGAGCCCGAAGGTAACCGGGGTGACATACGATTCGTACATCCTGTTTCCGATAGGAGTTATTTCCATGGGCTTTTTGTCAAAATAGAGTTCAGGAGCTCCTTCTTCCCTGGTTGTAATAAGGATCCGGCCTGGCTGGTTTACTTTAAGGTCAGGAACTTTTAGCTGCATGCTCTCGAACATTTCGGTATCTGCGACTGCCCAGTTCAGGGTTCTTGTAATTACCAGGCTGTCATTGCCTGTATAGAGGGAAGGAGCCCAGGGTACCCCCTGGCCGTATCCGTTATCGGTTGTAACCGCTGCAACCCGGCCGAGGCCAAGCCTCCAGACTGTTATTACGGGTTTGCCCAGCCTGGTCGCTACAAGCCTGTTTGCTTCCGGCTTCGGGCTTACCTCATTGTAGCCCAGGAGATCATGAGGTATTTCGGAAATCTCCCTTGTGATGAAATGCCTTGGATCATAGACTATTAATGCGCCGCTGGAAAAGTTATCTTCTATATCCTCAGAATCTTCCGATTTCTCAGAAAAGCTGACATTCACCCGCTGCCCGGGTTCTATTTTATTATAATTTTTCGATAGACCAATTCTATTCATCATCAGGTCGGCGTAATATTTGCCATTGGGAGTGACCTGGCGTTCGGTGCTTGGGGAGTGAATATGAACAAAATGGATGCCTATTCCTTCTTCATGAAGCGAATCTGCGCAGCTTATGGCCTGTTCAAAAGTTTTATCTCCCTCATTCCTATTGCCTATCCCGCCATCAGAAACGATTATAATTTCAGCATCTGCACTGCTGTTCTGTCCTCTAAGCAGGTTACGTGCAGCTAACATTCCCCGTTCAAGTGATGTCGAGTCTCCTGAAGGGGTAATTTTCCTAATCTCACCTTCAAGCCACAACCTGTTGGATTCTTTGGACATATCCACGAATCCGTTTGTGACATCCTTCCCCTTGCTCCCGAATGTGATTACGTCCACTCTCGCATCTTTAAGGTGATCGTTTTCAAGCAGGACAACTGCATTGGAGAGTATATCGTCTAAAACACGCCCTCCAATCCTGTTACTTTGCAGGGTGCTTGGCGAAACATCAAGCATAAGGACGATATTCCTGCCGCCTCTCCAGTTTGAAGAGCTGGACGTGACAGGCAGGAGTGTTTCAAATTGTGTATTTTGATAGGTACGTTCGGCAGGATAGTCGAAAGAAGTATCCCCTCCGACCACTACCATGCCGCCGCCATTAATAATATACTTCCTGAGGGCTTCGACTTCCGAATTTGAAATTGTCGATGCAGCCTGGTTGTCGATCACCACGGCATCCATGCCGTTAAGGGAGCTGAATGACCGTGCAGGATGAACTTCATAAACTTCGTTAAGTATGCTTGCCAGAGGTGAATCCCGCTCTTCTGTCACAAAAAGCACTTTCGGTTTCGGAGTCACATATACACTTTTCATGTACTGGTTATTATTCTCGAAGTAATCCAGACCCTTAACGTTTATGTTTGCGGGATGAAGGGTCGCTTTTACCGTATGCGGCCCCAGTGTATCGAATGTATGGCTGAAATTGAAGCTTTCTATCCTTCCGGTCTGGATAATTTTCTTTTCCATTACCTGCTTATGGTCAACCGTAACTCTCAGCTCGTACCTCATCTCATTTTCAGTTGACTTCCTGACGTAGAGTTCGAAAGGAGCCTCATTTCCTATTACAAGCTCGTTTCCTCCTTCAATCTCTACACTGAGATCTTCTTTGAGCGTATTCGGAATGAGCGCAGCTACAGGGAAACCGTTTCCGTAACAGTAGGAAAGTGCATCTTCAATCGGAGTACCCGAATTGCTCTGTCCGTCTGAAATTATAAGTACATAGTTTTCAGGGGATGCCTGCTGCATAATAGCGTCCCCGAGCGAGGTATGTGATCCTGATATGGTTGTAACCGTAACAGGAACCCTGTTGCTAAGTTTCTCGGATATATTCTGCGGAACTCCTTTCTGAAGCAGTTCCATACTTGTGGTTTCGTCAGAAATTACGGTTATCCTGGATTGATTGGTCTCCGGGGAAGTTATTTCTGCAGAATACGGAGCCGCGAGTGCCAGAATCAGGAGGAATGCGACAAGTACGTGGAAGAACAGATGTTTTTTACTGGCTTTTTTTCCCAGCCCGAAAAGCAAGAATCCCGCCAGAGGCAGCAGGAGAAGCAGCTCGGATTTATACAGAAAACCAGAGCTCATATTATTTTCCTCCTGAACATGATCACATTTTCCAGGATAAGAAGGAGCAACAGGGCGTAAATCAGGTATTTCCGGAATTTGTCAGGCGACTTCGTATACAGGTCTTCTTTTTGAACACCTTCGCTCTCACCTGTCAGGTTTAATCGGTTTTCAGTAAAGGTATTTGACTCCGTGGAATCATAGAGGTTAGCTGCAACGGTTTTCTGGTTCAGGTTGTAAAGTCCACATTTGTCATAGTAAACGAACTTACTGCTGATTGTTTCCCCGGGGATTTCGATTCTGACATTCCGGTCAAATGCCTGGTATCTCCCTGTGTTTACATTGGTTTCACTGATATCCCCGATTCCCCATAGATATTTGAGAAGCTTTGCCCAGAATACCGGATACGTGGGAACGGTAGGGAAGTTATTCCATGCCTCGTTTCCAGCAGTATCGCTTATCCCCACATAGGCAACTGTCCCGTTGTCAAGCTTCCAGGTAGAGACTGCAGGCCCGGCGCCTTTGAATTCGGCAAGTACCGAGGCGTTCTCACGTGGAACCGCAGCCAGGTACTTTCGGATATACACTTCGCTAAATGAAATTCCCTCAAAAATCTGTGTACCGCTCCCTGCGGTCTCGAACGTACGGCTGGCGTCTTCTTTGATTGAGCTTATCTCTACAGGCAGGATCGGATATAACTCATGCATTTCCGAAGAATTATACAGGCATCCGTTTCCGATAACTATCAGGGCTTTCCCGCTTTTTGCATAAGCAGTAATTTCCTTTATAGTGGATACTGGCAGGGGTTCATACTCACAAGCTATGACAATATCATCATACTTCGCAAAATCCACCGGAAGCTCATGTTGCACATCGACCGTAAGCCCGGGCATAAGGGATAAGGCTGTTATCAGGGGGGATTTGCCTGTTGCCGGGTCAGGATCTGTCAATATAAGCATTTGCCTTGGCTTGATTTCAGGGATAGAAATCCAGGCAATATTATCACAGGGCAGTGCATCCTTGTTGAGAATTTCCACAGTCGATGTGCCCTGAGGGATACTGGAAAATTTTATTTGCTGGGTCCCGAATTTCCCAAGCGATACCGGCTTACTTATTTTTTGTGTCGAAAGCAGCCCGGATTTGCTTTCCAGCCGGATATCAAGCTTCACGCTTTCATTGTTGAAGTTTTTGACAGTGCAGGTATATTCATAGGTTCCATCATTCCGGTCTTTAAGATATCCACCTATGATTGCGCAATTGCCAGCTGCCCTGCCTACCTGCCTGAACTCAAGCTCAAGGTTTTTTGCCCTGGCGATTTTAATATACGTTTCAGGTGCTCTTCCTGCCCAGTTTTCAAAGTCGGATATAACCACAACTTTTGCCTTCCGGTTTCCTTCGTCATTTATAACGGTCAGAACAGCTTCCGGAATATTGCCAGGAGTATCTCTGGCTTCCAGGCTATTGATCAGCTCTTCGGCATCGGCTGCTTCTATCGCTTTTGCGAGTACCACAGGCATGCTTTCGGCAGCGATAACCGTATTTTCCTTACCCAGGCTTTCGATTGCTATGGATTTCGCATCACTTATCCGGTCAGGCACTGCCATGCTGGCAGACGAATCTATGATAACCACAACTTTTTCCGAATCCTCCTTAATATTCTCAAGTAAAGGGCCTGCAATGGCAATAGCCATAAGGATCAGGGCAAAAAGCTGTAAAAAGAAAAGCGGGTCTGTTATTTTCTTACTGATTTTACGCCTTGAATCGAATGCCTCCCTGCCGATTTTCCGGACAAACATTAAAGAAGGCAGGATTACCTGTTTTGGGCGAGGTTTAAGCAGGTACACTATAATCAGGGGAATTATACCTGCAAGCGCAGCCAGACCCGGGGAAAATTCGTAATCCATAGGTAGGGTCACCTTTCACCTATGATTGTGAGAACAGTATCAATCGGCCGGTTGTCAATACTGACTTTAAAATAGGGAATCTTAAAATCGTGTGCGATTTTATCCAGTTCAGCCATATGTTTCCCGTATTCGTCAGCATATTCCTTTTTGAACTGCGGGCCAACCGAGATGCTGAACTCTTCGTTTGTCTCACTGTCAATAAATTTGACGGTGCCGCCTACGGTTTCAGGCAGGTTGATCTCGGTTTCATCATAGAGGTGTATAAGTACGAGTTCGTGCCTGCGCAGCCTGTGGACAGCGTATCGGATGGAATCGGGATTATCCAGGAAATCTGAAACTATTAAGACCATTGATTTTGATTTTATTCTGGGGTATATAGAATCTGCACAATCTGCAAGCTTCGTCTTTCCATTGACTGAAATTCGAGACAGGTTATCAATGGTTCGAAGGAATTCTTCCCTTCCTTTGAGGGCTTTAGTATAATCTACATTCTCCGCAAACGTTGCAATCATGTACTGGTCGTTGTACCGCATTACAATGTAAGCGATCCCTGTGGCTATGGTTGAGGCATATTCGAATTTATTCGGATCGTTTTCAGGAAAGAGCATGCTGCTGCTCGCATCAAGAAGTATTACCATATTCAGGTTTTTGTCTTCTTCGAACCTGCGTATATAGAGTTTTTCAGTACGGGCATAGAGGTTCCAGTCGATCTTCTTTAATGAATCTCCGGGATTGTATCTTCTATGGTCTACAAGGTCAAGCCCCGATCCCTTCCTTGTTGAGATATGGCTGCCTGAGTGAACCGCTGTTACCCTGTTCCTGATCGGGAGTGCATACCTGTCGAGCTGAGTCAGGAATGAGGTATCTATTCTATGTTTTGCACCGTCCATATCCTATCCCTGCCTCCGGCCACATTCTATCACGCCTCCAGCCATATTCTATTACTGCCCCCAACCATATTCTACTGCTGTCCCTGACCATAATCTATCCCTGCTTCCTGCCACACTTTTTCTCTGCCTCGGCCCAGATTTTATTGCCATCTCCAGCCGTTTTTCATTCGTTATGCAGTTGTTTTTTGTCCTCCAGGATTTTTTGTATAATTTTGTCGCTGGTAGTATTGTTCCGTGCAGCCTCAAATGAGAGAATAATCCTGTGGCGAAGGGCAGGAAGCACCATAGCATCGATGTCTTCTCTTTCGACATATCCCCGGTTGTCAAGAAACGCGTTTGCCTTAGCACAGAGAATCAGGGCTATTGAAGCACGCGGGGATGCACCGGCTTCTATCATATCAGGCAGATTCCTGGTCTGGTTCACGATCTCGATCGCGTATCTTTTGAGTTTGTTGGAGATTGGAATTCTCCGGGTGATTTGCTGAAGTTCAAGGAAGGTCTGTTTGTCAATGCACTTCCTGACCGTCGGCCTGAAAGCTTCAGCGTACCTGTTTACAATCTCAAACTCCTCTTCTTTATCCGGGTATTGCAGCTGGATTTTCAGTAGAAACCTGTCAAGCTGGGCTTCGGGCAAAGCGTAAGTCCCTTCCATCTCAATCGGGTTCTGGGTAGCGAGTATAAAAAAGGGTTTGTCAAGCAGGTATGTCGTATTTGCCACAGTTACCTGCTTTTCCTGCATGGCCTCAAGCAGCGCAGACTGGGTTTTCGGGGATGCACGGTTGATCTCATCGGCAAGGACAATATTTGCAAAAACCGGGCCCTGTTTGAACTTGAAGTGTTTGGAGCCTTTCTCGTCATCTTCTATTATATCGGTACCTGTGATATCCGCAGGCATGAGGTCAGGCGTGCACTGTATCCTGCTAAATTTCATGTTCATAATCTGGGAAATCGTGGATATGGTCAGGGTTTTACCCAGTCCCGGATTGCTTTCGACCAGCACGTGCCCTTCGCACAGCATGGCTATAAGGATCTGCCTTATCATTTCTTTCTGGCCGACTATGGCATTGCCTATCTCCTTAAAAATGGCCTCGAAAATCGCAGGGGCTTTTTCATAAGTGGGTTTTAAATTAAGTTCCGAATCTTCAAGCTGGATTTCCTGTATTTCCTTCATTGAAACTCCTCTCTTTTTAAGATGAGAGCTTTTCAAAATATTGCTTTATCAGCGGTTCATATTCTTCGGGGAGATCTTCGGTATACGTCTGGCTATACCTGAACCCGTTTTTAGAGCTGTTCGAGCTTTCATTGAACTTACTGGCTGTCTCTAAATCTATCCGATTTGTAAATCCAAGTCCCAGGCTCGGGTTGATTTCCATTTCGATCTGCTCTCCGTTTTTTATTATGACAGCTTCTACACCATAATCGGTCTCTTCAACAGTTTCGTTTTCGGCCTGGCCTGAAGCCTTTCCTTCAGGTAAATCCGGGATTTTCTCGATCAGGCGGCTGGGAGAGATGTCAAAGCTAAAACCTTCAGCTATGCAGAAAGCAACCGATCCGCTGAATAGTAAAAACACTAAAAATGCGCTGAGGATCTGCCTGCCTGGAACAAGTTTTTTAACATCGGCATCGGCTAGCTGTTTATATACATCATGAAAAAGTTTATCAGTAACTATATTCAAATTTTGTTTATTGTCATATGCCGTACTCAGCTTTGTCCTGAGGCCCGGAAATTTTCCTTCAAGCATGTTCATGAGGTTTAATTCTCTTTTCTTCCTGAGCGGTTTGCTGAAGGCGATTCCTAAAAAAGTGAGTATAACCGCTCCCGTTCCCATCAAAAAAATATTAAACCAGTAGGGGTCGATATACTTTTGGGTTTTGATAAATGCTTCAGCTCCAGGAATAAAGTAAGCAAACTCGTAGGTATTAAATAAAATCATTAACAGGAAAAGAAAGACAAACTTCCCGACGATTTGTAGAAACCTGAGAATGCTGTAATATTGCTTCAAATAAGCTTTATATTTAACCAGCAAGGGCTCAAAAAGCATGTAAATCTCTTCCCACAATTGTAATTTTATTCTAATTATATTGCAGATGTTAATGAAAAACTTTTCTAATAATTTAAGCAACTCGTGGAAACAGAAAACATGTTTTAGACCTGGAATGCCGATTTTCGGGCATTAAAATAGTTAAGAGATCAGGTGCAGGTTTTTAAAGCCCCGCCTGAACGTAAAAGATTAACTATAGAATCTCAGGTTTCATTGTAGAATATCCAGTCTTTTCTAAAGCATTTACTGCTGGATTATTCCATCTTTCAACTTTATTATCCTGTCAGCATATCTGGCATGCCAGTCTTCATGGGTAACCATTACAATCGTCTGTCCCTCTTCCCGGTTAAATTTTTTGAAAAGGTCAAGGACTTCCTTTGAAGTCTCGGAGTCCAGGTTGGCACAGGGCTCGTCTGCAAAAAGGACTCTTGGGGAGTGGGCAAGAGCCCGGGCTATTGAGACTCTCTGCTGCTGGCCGCCGCTCATTTTTGAGGGGAGCTGCTGCAGGCGGTCCCCAAGGCCAACTGCGGTAAGGATCTCTGCAGCTGCGGATTCGCATTCGGCTTTACTTTTGCCCTGCATCATAAGGGAGATATAGACGTTTTCCGAGGCATTGAGTTCGGGAAGAAGAGCATAGTCCTGAAAGACATAGCCCAGATTATGCAGCCGGAATTTGCCTTTTTCGCTGTCGGACATGCGGGAGGTATCCGTGCCGTCTATAATGACTTTTCCGGAGTTTGGGGTATCAAGCAGGCCGAGCTGGTTTAAGAGAGTGGTCTTTCCTGAGCCGCTCGGGCCCATGATTGCAATAAACTCTCCATGCCGAATTCTTACATTTACGCCGCGCAGGGCTCGAACATGTACCTCTCCCATCCTGAAGGTGCGCACTATATCTATGCCTTCTATAATGATGCCTTCTATGATTGAACCTTCGGACGGCCTTATAGAATCACCAGGCTGTCCTTTCGTTTTTCCGGTTGTGTCTCTTTCCGGATTCCCGGTTTCGTTTTTTAGCATATTCTCAGTCTGTTTTCGGGCTTCTTCCACACTTTTCCTCCTTTATTTTCCCCATATCAAGTCCAGAAGATCTCTCTGGGCCAGTTTGTACGCAGGAATTACCGAACCGACGATAGAAGCCAGGAAAAGGAGGACAGCGCGGTTTATGGCTTCGGCGTCGTCCAGCCTCAGGCTCATGGTGCCGAGAGGAATCTCTACAGGGTGAGAAACCGTATAAGGCGCAAGCCCGAAGCGCATAAAAGCATAGCCAAGTATGACGCCCGCGCCTGCGTAAAGCATGGCCTGGAGCACAAAGGATGCAACTATTACATTTTGCTCGATCCCTATGGCTTTCTGAACGCCTATCTGTCTCTTTTTGTTCACGATGTTTACGTAAATGACTACAAAGATTATCACAAAAGCGATTAGCAGGCCGATAGCGTTCATAATGTTCCGAATCAGGCCAAGCGTATTTTCAATCAGGCGGAGAATGCCTGCAAACTCCTGCCAGGTGCGGATATTCTCACTGATTCCGAGGGAGAGGAGCGCAGTTCTGGTATCGTATTCAGGAGTACCGTCTGCGGTTTTAACGGCAATTTCCTGGGCAAAGCCCCTGCCCTCAATACCCATCATCGCTTCGAGGTCAGCTCTGGTAAGATAAGCTGAAGCGTCAGCCATAAAATAACGGGTTGTATAAATCCCTTTTACTCTGAACTGCCTGGTTACGCCCCCTACGGTAAGTTCAACGGTGTCTCCTACCTCCACACCTCCCAGAGATCTCGATTCCATAAGGGCTTCGAAACCTCCTGAGACTTCCCTGCCCAGAATGACTTCTCCTCTGTCAGGCCTGCTCAGAAACTCCCCACTTATTATGGCGTCTTCAAGGCCTGTTACAAGTATTTCATCTGCAGGATCTATCCCGTAAACCGTAGTTCCCATTTCTTTTTCTTTATAGCGGAAGTTTCCAGTCGTTTTCAGGCGAGCCGAGGTCCCTACCACCTGCGGAAGACTTTCTATTTTTTTCTGAAGAGCTGAGGCATCCTCAATGAATCTTGCCTCGGTTTCTGGTTCGACCACAACATTCCCGGTCTGAAAATCGACCATCAGTTCATTAAATTTCAGCGTAACTCCTGCAAGCATGCTTGAAAAAAGCACAAGCTGTATAAAGATCAGGGTCAGGACAAAGACTGTAAAGATCGTAATCCCTTTATTGCCCCTGGTTATTGAGCGGCTGGCAAGGAAGAGGGAAACTTTCGCTTTTTCGAGCATAATAGGCGTCCTTTCTGGTTAATTCCATTTTCCTGCTTGTTTCTGGGATGCTTGTTTCCGGGATTTTAGAGCTTGCCTTTCTTTTTCATATAGAAAATCACGGCTGCAAGAATCAGTACCACTCCGAGCACAATCGGAACAGTGCTACCTTCCTGGCTTTCCACATTAAAAGTCAGGTTCTCGCTAAGCTGGTGCCCTCCGAAATCATCCTCGTACTCCACCAGCAGTGTCACTTCCTGCTCTCCTGCTTTTTCAGGAGTAAATGTAAAAACTGCAGGGGCATCATCGTCCTTATCAAGGCGTCCGAGAAAGGCACCTGTACTTCCCGAACCTTCAAGCCCTTCAAGCCTAGCCTTGACTGAGCGAGCTTCCCCTTCCCCTACATTTTCAAGCCGTACGGACATGGATACCTGCTGCCCTTTCACAGGCATTCCGGGGTCGAATTTCAGGCTTGAAATGTCGATCTTCGCCCGGTTAAGCACGTTAATTCCAATCTCCTGGATCTTGTCTATCTGGAAGGTGTCGGTGTTATTCGAAGCCGTTATCCGCAGGGGAATCCTGTAGGGCTGCACCTCGGCGTTGCTGCCGAGAAGAAGTTTGAACGATAGGTTTTCGGAACTGCCTGCACTCAGGTTTTCAAAGAAACGGACATTATCTTCCAGCGGGATTACAGGCGACGAATTATTGAGGTTGAGCATTACCCTGACGTTTTTTGCGTCCCCGTTTCCTGCATTTTTAACCGCTGTCCTGAGGTAGAATTCCTGTCCCGGAATTATGGCTCCTGAAGAAGAATTATCTGCGTTTACAGGAAGAATTTCAGTGCCTGTAAGCACGAGATCCGGGTTTCCTTCCACCCGAATGGGAATTCTTCTCGAAAAACTTGTTCCGCTGTTGTCTTTGATAGTAAACTCGAGCTGATAAATTCCGGATTCAGCCTCCTGATCTACCCTGAAATAGAAATTCAGTTCGACTTTGGAACGCTGCCGGATCTGTTGAATCTGGAAATTTTGCTCTGTGTTCGTCCCGGAACCGTATATTTCTGACGTGCTATACTTAAAAACAAAAGGATGAATTTCCTCAATTCCTATTATCACGTTTTCTGCGGGCTCGTCTCCGGCATTCTGTACATTTACTTTTATCAGCAGGTCTTCGCCTGGCCTGGCAGGGTTGGGAGTGATTTCCGAGATCTCAACCCCTAAATGAGTGCTTCCGGACACTACAACTGCAGAAGCGGGGCCCGTCAGAAAAATGGTTATAATCAATAAGGCAACTGCAAACCGAAGAGCTGCGGCTGACATTCTATCTCTTATTATTCTATCTGCCAGCATTTTATATACCGAACTTCGATCTCCCGGTTTTTTATCTACGGATCCTCTTTCTGCCGACATTCGATCTATCAGCTTATACTTCTTTTTCCCGGTACAGGAACACTTTTCTGGATAGGCGAGCTTCATAGGGTAACAATCCTTATGCCTGGTTTATAACGGTTGCACTTTATTTGCAACTTGTAACATGTTGTATTTTTCTATTGCAAGCCTTTTCAAAAAAGGCTTGAGCGAAAACGTGGCAACGCCTGGGTTGAGAAATACTTATAATCCCCTAACCCTATCCGGCGTGATCACAAACCTTTTTAAAAAAGGTTTGATCGAAAACGGAATTGTCGGCGTGATCAACCGGCGCAATGGTTGCGGCCCAACGGTTGCGGCCCAACGGTTGTGTTTGAGCCAAAACGGCGTTTTCGGCAGGGTTGTTCGATATTCCAGGGGTTTACCATGCTCCAGGCGGATTATTTCGACGCCTCAGCGGAATTTGAGGTTTCAGCCTCCAGTTTCTCAAAATATTGACTGGTTTCGGCCGCAACAACTTTCCGAAGAGCCAGCAGGGCAATAAGGTTTGGGAGAGCCATGAGTCCGTTTACTATGTCTGCAAGCACCCAGATGATATCAAGGGTCAGGAAGGCGCCTGAGGCAACAATCAGGATATAAACGATCTTGTAAGGGAGAATTCCTTTTACGCCGAAGAGGAATTCCGTACAGCGCTCACCATAGTAATTCCACCCCAGAATAGTTGTAAAGGCAAAGAAGATGAGCCCGACTGTTACAATGTAATTTCCGGCCTCTGCAAGTACGGTGGAAAAGGCGTAGCTTGTCATATAGGCGCCTGCAAGGTCGCCTGTCCAGGAATCTGTTACGATCAGTACTGTTCCGGTCATGAAACAGATGATAATTGTATCGAAAAAAGTCCCTGTCATGGAAATAAGCCCCTGCCTGGCAGGCTCTTTTACCTTTGCAGCCGCAGCAGCTATCGGGGAACTTCCAAGGCCGGATTCGTTTGAGAAAATTCCCCGCGCAATTCCCATTCTGACCGCAAGCATTACCCCTGCCCCAAGAAAGCCGCCCCGTGCAGCCGTTCCTGTAAATGCGGAGTTTATTATCAGGGCCAGGGTTTCAGGAATCTTCTCGAGGTTCAAGCCTATAATTACCAGGCAGCCCAGCACATAGCCAATTGCCATGAAAGGCACAAGAAGCTGGGCTACGGCTGCAATCCTCCTGATTCCGCCAAGCGTCACAAACGCTACAAGCAGGCTTATTACAGCCGCGCTCAGGGTTTCAGGGATATCAAAGGCAATCCTGGCCGAATCAACAATGGCATTTACCTGCGGAAAGGTTCCTATCCCGAAAAGGGCTACATTTACCCCAAAGAAGGCAAAAGCGGCTGCAAGGATGCGGCTGTACTTCTTCTGTTCAAGCCCGTTTCTGATATAATACATGGGCCCTCCTGACATCTGCCCGTTTGCATCCACGGTCCTGTATTTGACTGCAAGCAGGGACTCGGAATACATGGTTGCCATCCCGAAAAAAGCTGCAAGAAACATCCAGAAGAGAGCTCCCGGCCCTCCCGTTTTTATTGCAGTTGCGACCCCAACTATATTCCCTGTCCCTACCGTTGCAGACAGCGCAGTGCTGAGCGCCGCAAAACTCGAAATATCCCCCTGTACCCCGATTTCGGCTTTTCTTGAGTTAAACACGTACCTGAGCGCAAGGGGCAACCTGAAGATCTGGATCAGCCCGAGCTTCCAGGTCAGAAAAATTCCGGTTCCCACAAGTAAAACCAGAAGCGGCGGCCCCCAGATTAACTGGTCTATTCCTGTAAGAATGTCAAGTATGTCGATATCCGCCAGTCCCGTGCAAGCCAACCTCCATAAAGTAAAGAGATAATTTTAGAAAAAATCGGTTTTCTCAATATTTGTTGAGGCTGGTCTTAAACGTTAATGTTCGGAAATTAACGGTATAAAGCTGAATTCCGGAATTAAGCTGAACTCAGGAATTTGGAATATTCGAAAGACATCCGGAAAAATCCCTCCACAGGCAAAAAAGTGGGAAAATCTCCTCATAAGCAAAAAAACTACTTCCTTTAGCCGCCAACAGAGTAAATTTTTATACTTTCACGGCTTTTACTTATTTTTAAGGGGGATTTGAAATAATACGTATAACATCTTTAAATAGCACGTCTCTGGCAAAAGTCCTGAGCCTCATGTACCTTACTCTTGCAATCATCTTTTCGCCGTTTGTTTTTCTAATAGCGAGTGCAGATGGGCTGGGCTTCACTGAAGGTATATTTATGGTCGTATTTCTTGTTGTTTTTTACGGAATTGGGGGAGCAATAGCGGGATTTCTTTTTGGCACGGTATATACTCTTATTGCAAAGAAGGTTGGGGGTATCGAAATGGAGATCGAAACCACCTGAATCCGTTATTCTGTAAACTCTATTTTAAAATCTTTTTTAAAATTTTTAAACTTTTCTAAACTCTTTTTAATTCTTTTTAACTTTTCTTTGATTTTTTATTATTTGTGTTTAAATTCTCTTTTTCTGAATTTTTCTTTTATTTTTTCCTTAATTCCGGAAAAAAGCCGAAAGTCTCATCTGCCCGGTTTTCTGAATTGTTTCAATTTGCCCTTCCTGCTTTTGCTGGTTCCCCGGCTTTTCTTTCTTCGCAGGCTCAAGCACGTTATCAAGAAAAACGACTTCATTTTCCGGGTTTAGTGAATCCCTGTAATACTTGATTGTTTTTTCCTGCCAGTTTCCCGAAAGCAGCAGGAATTTCATTCCCCTTTTCTGCTCATTCCATCCCCAGACTCCAGCCTGGTAAAAAATAGCTCCCAGCTGGCTTGAAAGCTGGGCATAAGATACTTCCGGACGGAGCTTGTACAGGAACTTCCCGATGCCGTCCTTCTCCGTTCCCATGCACAGGTTTGCAGCGCCGTTCGCAAGGGCTTTCCATTCCCCATCCTGCATGAACTCGCAGAGCCTGTCCAGATGGCGGCAGCTAATCTTATCGATTCTGGGAAAACGATTCTTTCTGAACTTCCTTTTTATGAAAAGGTTTCCTCGATCGTCTATCCGCCAGGAAAAGCCCTTATGTTTTGCGCCAAGGGTTCTGGACCGTGACCAGAAGGCTGCCATCGGGGGTAAATCGAATTTTAAATATAAAAAATTGTATGTTATTTCTCTTACCTGTCTATTGTATCTGTTACCCTGAGGCTTCGGCAAATCCGACGGCTTAATCAAAAAATTGTCTTTGCAGCTTCATTAGTCCGGATTTCTTTTTCAGGCTCCTGAAGTTAGGGTGCACAGGCGTTTACGTAAGTTCTGACAATAATCCAGAGAGCAAGCCAACCAAGTGCTGAGATCAAATCGTTTCTGAACTGTGTTTCCATAAACTTATATAATCTCTTCATCATATTTAATTTTTTTTGTCTGTTTAATAATTATTTAAGCTGCGCCTTATTCTGCATGAATACTATCCCTGTAACCCCTGAAAACTCGAATTGTGCCACAGGTGTGTTTTATAAAGTAATTTACATTCTAACCTGTAAAAAGAAGGGCTTGTAAAAACGGACTACTTATGCAGACTTATGAGAATTGGATTTAACAAACTAAAATAATTTATTTAGATAGTGATTAATGGAACGTTCTCAAAAAAGTTCAAAGTGTTTGTGAACATTGTCGTGATGGACATCTTGCATTTCGATCTTGCTTATAAGTGGCTATGAGTGTAATAAATCCATTATTCTGTTCTCAGGCTACTGCCTCATAGATGCTGCGGCTGTCCCCGGCATAAGAATCGTAAATATGCTGGATGGCTATATTGCATTTTTAGGATATAAAAATACAGGACGATGAATTTACGTATTTACAGCTTATTGATGTATGAGT
This sequence comes from Methanosarcina sp., assembly GCF_049706645.1. GTDB lineage: Archaea > Halobacteriota > Methanosarcinia > Methanosarcinales > Methanosarcinaceae > Methanosarcina. The sequence goes on from NZ_JBNAKP010000015.1 coordinate 239,549, forward strand.
TAGGAAAGTTGCATTGATAACTTAAATTATTGATAAATTGAAAGAAAAATAAAAAATTTTCATTAGCCGGGCCCGAGTAAAGAAAGCAACCGATCTGTGGAAGTATTAAGTATTTCCAAAAAAATAAACCCTTATAAACAAGTAGAAAATCTGTAGAATATAACCTTTAAACATAACCTTTTCAAAGAGGGTAAAAATATTCCAAGCGCATACGACAACCGAAGAGGCTCGGTAATAGTGGAAACCGATAACGGAATCCTGCTGGTGAGCAGTTCCGGGTCTTACTACCGGCTCCCCGGAGGAAAACCGAAAAAAGGGGAAGCCAGTATCGAAACTGCGATTCGGGAGCTTCGGGAAGAGACAGGGCTTCGGGCTTACGATGTGAGATATCTTTTCAAGTTTCATGCGTCCAAGGTCTTCAAAATTAAGGCGAAGGGGGAGCCAGAACCGGGAAGTGAGATTCACCATTTTGCGTTTTTCAGGCCGGGAAAGGACACGAAGGTGCGGGTTTCTGAGAACACAGTAAAAATACTGGACATTTATTACAGGCTAAGGAGAGAGAGTAAATAAAAGGCTGTCCTTTAATCCGGAAATCATTCTGTGCAGTTATTTCTATTCATCTTGTTTTTCAGGTACATGTTGAGTTTTTCATGTACTGATTTAAATTTTCAGGTACTGATTTAGATTTTCAGGCACGGATTGAGATTTTAGGTACATCTGGCATTGAGATATTTTTTCAGGGGGTTGTAACTATTATTTTTCTTCCGGTTCAGCCTTTCAATCCGTTTGTTTTGACCATGCAAAAACAACTGTCCCTGCCCGGCTCCAGATTTGCGACCGCCGGTACCTGTCATACAGTGTAACGTTCAGGGTCAGGAGAAGAATAAAGAATAAAGTGTCAGGAAGGTTGATTGAACCGCCGAGCCTGATTATAAGGAAATCATATGCGAGCACGATCCCGAAATTCACGGCAGAGATTACTATGAACTCCCAGATTATCGATTTCCAGCGGGTTCCGCGCCTGGCAAGCCACTGGCTCAGTTCGGTGTTTATTATAATAAGAAGCGATAAGCCGATTGCAACCTGAAGGCTGCTTGCCCGGACCTCCGGAAGAATCTGGGCAAAAATTACGCTCAGCAGGGAAACAAGTATAATCTTTTCGATCAGTTCGTAATGCAGAAAGTCGTCGAAAAATCTCTGGCTCGTATAATTATCCCTCATATTCCTGGCCTGAGGGCTGTCATACGGAAAATTCCTGTAACTGGCGGCAACTATCAGGCCAGGCCGCATAGGGGGCAGGTCCCGCAAAAGCCGCCAGGCCAGGAAAGTAAGGAGAGCAGCCCAGCCAATCAGGATTATCACATTCGGAGGATTGGCTCTCACCCAGTCCGTCGTGTCCATCCTGGCAATATGTATCCAGTATTCCTGCGGCAATTTGACAAAGATCCAGATAAAGGCGGCAGTGGTGATTAATTTGTCTTTCGTAAGTATCCTCGGGTCCCATTTCAGGCGGACGAGCTCATAGAAAATGAAGAAATATTCAAAGATATTGGGAAAAATAAGCAAGAGCAGGCGCAGGTGTGTTAGTTCGAACAGGGTCACTCCGACCAGCCTGTAGTAAAAAAGGGATCGGCCTACTTTGAAGGCGAAGAAATTTGACCAGTTGCGCAGAGTTGAGAGATAGGTAATTGCCAGATAATAAATATCGAGAGCCTTGTCATAACCCTGGTAATCTTCCAGAGGCAGGTACGTAAACTGCTGGAAAATCGTCTGGTCTATCATATCAAGCAATAAGGAAAGTGTAATGCCTGGAAGGGGATAACTGGGAATGGCAAGCGGTATTAGAAAGCGAGCCACAACTACAGCCCAGAAAATGAGCAGATCCGATGTCTCAGGCATTATGGGTTTGCCTCCTTTCCCGGCACTCAACCGGGTCAGATATAGTCATTTCCTATCCGGCTTGAAAGGTTGTTTCTAAAATACTTTTATTCTAAAACACTTTATTCTAAAATACCGTTATTTAATTTATAATATTTCACATTTATATCTCTCACGAGACTTCAAACGTTTTTATCTTCCAGAATCAATTGCTTCTCTCAGGGTTTCTCCTGATGTGTACCTCCCGATATCTGTCATAGAGAGTTACGTTCAGGGTCAGGAGGAGGATGAAGAATAGTGTGTTTAAAAGATTGATTGAACCGCCGTACCTTGGCAGCAGGTAGTCAAATGCAAGGACTATGCCGAGGTTTACGACGGACATAACTATAAACTCCTGAATAATAGACTTCCAATGGTTCCCGCGCCTGGCAAGCCAGTGGCTCAATGCAGTGTTTATTATTATAATAATAGCCATGCCTATCGCCAGCTGGAGGTTGGTTGAACGTACCCCTGGAAGGATCTGGGCAAAAATTATGCTCAGGAGAGATACCAGCGCTATTTTTTCGACAAGCGCGTTATTGAAGAAACGTTCTGCAGAATTAAGTACCGTAAGACTAGTTCTGCTTCCTTGACCGGAAGACTCTTCTTGGGCAACAGGGAGAGAGTCGGCTGCAATTTCAAAGCCAGGTCTCATTGGAGGCAGGTCCCGTAAGAGCCACCACGCCAGGCCGAGCAGGAACATCGCATAGGCGATCAGGATGAGGGCGTTTAAGGGGTTTGCCCGGATCCAGTCGGTAGTGTCCAACTGAGCAATGTGAATCCAGTATTCCTGCGGCAGTTTGACGAAGATCCAGATGAGGGCTGTAGCAGTGATCAGTTTGTTTTTTGTGAGCACTATCGGGTTCCATTTAAGGCGGACTGCCTCGTAAAAAATAAAGAAGTATTCGAAGGTATTTGGAAAAATAAACAATATCGCCCTCAGCTGTGTTAGCTCGAAAAGAGCTGCACCAACCAGCCTGTAATAGAAAAGGAAGCGGCTTATCTTAAAAGCGAAGAGATTTGACCAGTTCCGCATGGTTGAAAGGTATGCTATGGCCAGGTAATAATTATCAAGGGCTTTATCATAGCTCTGGTAGCCTTCAAGGGGCAGGCTCGTAAACAGCTGGAAGATCGTCTGGTCGATACCGTCTAAGATCAGGCAGGCAAGCACGCCTGGAAGAGGGTAGCGAGGAATGGCGAGAGGTATAAAAAAACGCACCATAACTACAGCCCAGAAAATCAGCATATCCAATGTATCCGGCACGCTAAACCTACCCCCGTCCCTTTAGAATATTTTCTGAACCGCTAACCCTATGACGGTTCAATTATCCGATTGGAAATTAATCTTACAAATCGGATATTAATACTATAACGTTCTTATTTATTATATTACTCTTATTAATTTTGAAGCTTTTGACTTCTTTGGCTATTACATTTCTATCAAAATTAACATACTCATCTCGAAATTAATATACGATGGATTTTATATAGATCAAATTTATACATATATTCTATTATTATAAGTAAAAACAGGATCTTAAAATAAGGCCAGCTAAATGTCAGTCACCTTGCCTGCAGCCGGAGTCACTGGAGCTTAAGGCGGGAAATATTGCAGATATGTGGGGTACTCTGCTGAGAAGATATTCTGGCAAAAGTGAAAGGCCTTGCTCTTTGTGGAATTCTGTATCAGGAAGCTGGAATTATACTAATTCTGATACTGCGCAAAGGGCCAGGGCTGGTAAAAAATCTGGGGGAAATAGTAATGGCACAATTCAGACCTTTTGAAATGGATAGTATTCCGATAGAAGAACAGTTTATGAACTGGAAGGAGATAGTCAAACCTCCGTATGACAAGAAATCAGTCGATGCATACACCCGGACCCGGGTGATTCTGATGAATGGTATTGAGAATGCTTCGATCCTCATGTCCCATGCTATGGAACGGATGACTGTCGATCCTGAGATTAAACGGCAGATGGCAATGATGAGGCGTGTCGATTCCATGCAGCAGCAGACGGTCGACTGGCTAAATCCGGCTAATCAGAGTGTTGTAGAGACTACGCTTGGCTATGAACAGGTAGCTGTCGATCTCACTGCAAACCTTGCTAAAAACGAGCCTGATCCATATGTAAAGCAAACGCTGGACTTTGCATTGCTTGAAGACTTCGACCACCTCTATCGCTACAGCTGCCTTTATGATTATCTGGAAGGCGGCGATCCTGAGTCTATTGTCCAGGGCAAGACCGAGGTAAAACCGGGAAGACCAACAGTTGCCCATCACCGCCATCCTGACGACACCATGCGCAACCATTACGATAAGGACACAGCTGACATTAAAACTAAAATGAATTATCTCACCATTGTTGCAGGCGAGCAGCAGACCGAGCTTTTCTACAAGACTCACGGGAACATGTATTCTGACGAACTTGCAAGGCAGCTTTACTCCGAGATTGCCGATGTTGAAGAAGAGCATGTAACCCAGTACGGGTTACTCGGCGATCCGCGGGAAACAATGCTCGAAAAGTCTGCACTTATGCAGCTCTGTGAAGCCTATATCTATTTCTCCTGCGCACAGACCGAAACCGATCCCAGGATAAAAAGCATCTGGGAGAATTTCGCAAAAATGGAAATCTCGCACTTCGAGGGCTGTGCCCGCCTCCTTGAAAAGTATGAAGGCAGAGACATCAGGGATGTCGTAAAGGCTGATGTTATCGAACCTCTGGTCGTTTTCGAGCCGAATAAAAACTATGTAAATAAGGTAATCGATGAGCAGCTTGACCTCATGCCTTCTAATACGGAATACAGGCGGTTCAGCGAGCTTACCGATAAATGGTCCAGCTTTAAGTTCCAGTGGAAGATGAATGGAGCTGGCGTGCCAAGTGAAGAGGTAGTCGGCAAAGCAAGGCGTGAGCTGGCTGAGCGGGATCAGGCTAAAAATATCAAGCAGTTTAAGCGTCAGTTAGCCGAACGCACAGAAAGTCAAATGTCTTCGCAAAGAGGAAAAATGATGCCGCATCCCTGATAAAATCTTATGCAGGGCATTTTTTATAAGGTATCTTTCAATTTCAAACGCAGGAAAGCCATTTCATTCTTAAATACAGGGCGTTGTTTCACGCCCGTTCTTTAATTTAAATGGCCTGGAATAATCTGTTCTTCAATTCAGATAATTTAGTATAATTTTTTAGTTCAGGCCGCTTAGTATAACCTTTTTTTAATTCAGGTCAGTTTATATAACCAGTTATTAAATTCGATTTTCTATTCGATGTTTCTGAGATGTTTATATATTTTTATTAATATTGTTTAACCTGTACTTCTGTCAATATTAGGCAATTGATTTACTAGCTGGCCTGTTAACTGAATTTCTAAATAGCTTTGAGATATTATTCAAACTTATCAAATTGCGTGACGGTTTTTTTCAGTAAGTTATAAAAATACATGATTCAGTACATGAACTAACAACAACCCTACAGAATAACTCTGAAAAACAACCCTACAGAATAACCCTAAAAAACAACCCGGAAAGAAAACTAAAAATTGATCCCTATGCACCCGAAAACTCAACAGATCCTTGAAGTCTTTGAAGAGATCAATAGAATTCCAAGGCGTTCAAAGCATGAAGACCAGATTTCCGTCTGGCTGCAGGAGTGGGGCCTATCCAGAGGTTTTGAGGTAAAAGCCGATTCCTTAAACAATGTGCTCATCAAAGTCCCTGCAACGGCCGGATATGAGAATTCCCCCACACTTATTCTGCAGGGGCATATGGATATGGTCTGCGAGAAATGCAAAGATTCCAGGCACGACTTTTCCAGAGACCCTGTAAGATGCGTTTATGATGGGGAATGGGTGCGGGGAGATGGGACTTCCATAGGTGCGGACAATGGGATTGCACTTGCAGTCGGGCTTGTAATGGCAGAGGCAGGGAAGAAAGGAGAAATCGGACATCCGCCGCTTGAGCTGCTCTTTACGGTAGACGAGGAGACAGGGTTGACAGGGGCGAAAGGAATTGAGGCCTGTTTCTTTGAAGGGAAGGTGCTTCTGAATCTTGACTCAGAGGATGAAGGCGTTTTTGTAATAGGATGCGCAGGCGGGCAGAATTCGCTGATTACACTCCCTGTTGAATGGGAACTGTTCGACTTTAAAAATGAAAATTTATTCGGGTTTTTCAGGCTCTCGGTTGAGGGGCTGGAAGGCGGGCATTCCGGGGTTGAGATCAACAAACAGCGTGCAAACGGGATACAGCTGCTCTCCCTGGCGCTGGCAGGCCTCAGGGACAGGCTCGGAGCAGAAAATTTGAGGCTTGTCCTGCTAAACGGGGGCAGCGTCCATAATGCAATTCCCAGTACTGCAGAGGCCTTTATTGCACTCCGCAGGGAAAAGCTCGAGGAAGCCAAGGAAGCCGTGTCAGGTCTCAGGAAGGCGTTTCAGGCTGAATATGCAAAAACCGACCCTGGCCTTATTTTGAATCTCGAAGCTACTGGAGGAGAAATAAGCTTTGAAGGGGCAGGAGACAGGGCTCCCAAAAAAGAAGTTTCCCGTATCCGGGTCATTTCGGCAGGGACCGAAGAAAAACTGATAGAACTGCTCCTGGGGTTGCCACATGGAGTTTACAGGATGTCGGAAACTATTCGGGGGCTTGTCGAAACCTCAAATAACCTTGCAACGGTAAGGACGACTGAAAATGAAATAATGATCGTATCAAGCCAGCGCAGTTCTAATAATCCCAGATTGGCTGAAATTACCGGAAAGGTGGAAGCAGTGGCAAAGCTCGCAGGCGCATGGATTGAACATGAACCCGGATATCCTGCCTGGGAACCCGACCTGAAATCCGAACTGCTCTCCAGGTGCAGGCAGGTTTACACCGGAACATTCGGAAGAGAACCTGAGATTAAAGTGATTCACGCCGGGCTTGAATGCGGGATAATCGGTTCGGTAAATGAGGGTATGGAAATGATTTCTTTAGGGCCGACGATCAAAGATCCGCATTGCCCTTCGGAAAGGATTTTCATTCCTTCCATTGAAAAAGTCTGGATTTTTCTGGAGTGCCTTCTGAAAAGTTATCGATGCACGTAATCAAATTTCAACCACTTCAATTTATTCTTTCGAGTGGTAAATAGGCTGGCTCACTGCCCTCAGAACTTTCTTCCCTGCTGGCTGTCCTGCTTTCTTTCTCACTTCCTTTTATTGAAGAGCGCACTTTCATGAAATAAGCCAGAGCTGCTATGGGTAAGGCATATCCTATTCCATAGACAGCCAGGTTGATTTCTTGTGGTTCAAAGATCACGCTCAGGAAATTGACAGCAAGCACAACTACGGTTAGTCCGACAAGGTTCAGTTCCAGTTCTTCAATATTATGCGTTCTCAGCCATTCGGGTAAAGGGAGTGACTGAATAAATAACTCATAAAGACCCAGGGAGGTGAGAAAAAGCACAGTACCGACCAGAAAGAGGTGCACAATCTCCACAAGTTCGACAATCACACTCCCCTGGGTATCGGCCTCCTGCATTCCGGAAACAAGTTCCCAGAGGAAATGAACAAGGTCAATGCCACCTTTAATAAACAGCACGTCAGCCGCAACGGCCAGCCCGATAACCGGAATGAGCACGAAGAACCGCATGCCTGCAACAAACTTAACTGCTCTGATTATCAGACTCCTCCGGATTTATCTTTTTGTTTTTACTTCTTTCATTTTTATTGGTTTTAATTTGACCTTTTGCAATTTTTGGTCTATTTAAGCTCTTTATTTATTCTGTGAACCGGAATCCTTAACATGGAGGTTTCAATCGGCAGTGCATCTCTGCTTTTTTTCTTCAGTCTTTTATCAAAATTCGTTATTCGCTATTTTCTTGCCAGACTGCCAGTTTTATAATTTCCATTCTACGATTATCATTTATGACTATCAGTTTTATAGCTATTAGCTCTGGGAAAATTAAAATCGTGCTCAGAAAGCAGACTCTCTGGCGAAATCTGAGTTCATTATTTTATTGAGCCTATCCCAAAATTAATATTGAGCTGATCTCAAAACTCGAAATAATTCCTTTGAATCGCGAAGATAGGATAGTCAATCGAGTTTCCGATTCTGGAAATATTTTTGAAATTCTTGTTGATGGGGAAGTAAAATTGGTTTTGGGATGAGCTCATTCTCAAATTATTCTTCGGCAAATGCTGGATATAGCTTTTTGCAGAACCTGCAACCCCAATCCGCAGGCCCGGATTAGGCAAGCCGATAGAATTCGGCAAGCTAATAATATACTGTTGCTTTTATATATATTATTATATACGGATTTACATACTTTAGAGTATTTCAATTAAGATTCTTTATGATTCTTTTTATGAGTTCGGGTTTACTGCTTTTTGAGGTCGCTCTTCCCCGATTTAAAAAAGCATCTCGCCTATCTTCTCCTGGTTTTACTCCTATATTCCCCTGGTTTTACTCCTGTATTCTCTTGATTTTATTCTTTGCTTTCACCCGATTCCATCAACCCTGCCAGCCAGCGAGTATCATCGGAACTTTCCAGGATCATTTTTACAACCATTGTAAGAGGTATGGCTATAAGTGCACCTGAAGGGCCCAGTACAAAAGCCCAGTAAAATAAAGAAAGAAATACTATCGACGGAGATAATTTAAGGCCTTTTCCTGCAAGAGATGGGAGAACAACACTTTCTACGAACTCGTTTATAAGCCAGAGCCCAGCAAGAATTGCGAGTGCTCCAAGAGGTCCGTACTTAAATAGTGCAAGCAACACAGGTGGAAAAGCTGCCAGAATAAAACCAAGAAACGGAATATAACCAAGCACGAAGGTCAGAATACCCCAGAGAACTGCAAAATCGATTCTTACGATAAGAAGAAGTATGGTCGTTCCAATGCCTGCAATCAAATTGGTCTCAGTCCTTATAAGAATAAAACTCACCAGGCTCTTACCAAGTTGGATAACTTGTAAAAACAGCATTGGTTGAGTTCCAGCTTCCCTTTGAACCTTTCTAAGAGCGCCTGCTGCGTCCAGAAGCAAAAAAGTTGTAGTGGTAATAATGAGCGCGGTTGTTGTTCCGGCATTCAAAGCTCCTGTAAGAATTCCTGCAGTCAGACCAAGTACGAATGCCCCTATATCGCGCAGAATTCCTTCAAAGGAAAATTCATCTGATGCAGGTAAATATCGCTCAATATTTTGTATTAAGTCCGAAAATTGAGTCTGATAACCAGGAATCTGGCTGCTGAGCTGGAACAGGGATCCGGCAACAAGAAGAACTGTACCCGTGGCAATAATAATAAAGAAGAAAATTACCAGACCTACACTGACTGGACCGGGCACGCCCTTTCTCTGGAACCAGTTAACCAGAGGGGCAAAGATCAGAAAGGCAAAAATTGAGAAGAAGACAGGCACAAGTATACCTGAAATCTCCCTCATCCCGATTGTCAGGATGACTGCTGCCGTGCCGTAGAGTAATATCCTGGCGGGCACTGAGTAACTATCTTTGTTGATTTTATCCGTGTTCATTTACGCTCCCGGATACCTTTATACCGTTAATTAGCATTCGGCTAATAGTATAAAAATTTTTTCAAGAGTTCCGAATTTTTCTTGTCCCCGGGTTCTCAGCTTTTTTCTGCTCTTTTTAACTGTGTTCAAGATCTTCCGCTGGACCAATCCACCTGGCAAGCCATCTCATTTCATCAAACCTTTCAGATATGAGTTTCAAAATATCGTAAGTGATATGACAGTAGCATACCTGTCCTTCCAGGTACGCAGTTCCAGTAGAACAGGGTAAGAAATAAGATTGCAGGAGATGTTGAGGAGATAAATTGAGCCCCTTTCCTGCGAGTCAGGGGAAAACAGGATTTTCTGAAAACACATTCACAATCATAAAAATTGCAAAAACAGCAAGGGTGCCCACGAAGGGATGAATAAGAGTGCAGCAAAAATGAGGAAAAAGGGTTGTAAGTATTACATAAGTATATACACCCTGCACATGCTCCACCCGATACATCCCGGAGATTTTCAAAATTACCGGCATAACTCGCTTGATTCGCTTAAAGTCCAGCTATCCAGCGTTTAAAACCTGCTTACCTCCGTTTAAAACCTGCTTCCCGCTTATCTCAGCTCCTGAAATTCAGGTTAAATTAACAGGCATTAGCCCCATTTGTTCTTTTCGTTTCCCTCACACTCAGGTGCTCCCGATTCCCTGCAAAAGCCTGTCCATAACCTGATCCACGGTAAAACTTGCAGCTTTCTGGCGTGGAGGATAATCTTTGAAAGTTGCCAAAAAATCACCCACAATAGCCTGGGCAGGCACCAGCAGGAAGGCATGATCCAGCAGCCAGTCATAATAGGTGTTTGAGGTCTGATCCGCCCTTTCATAAGGATCGGTGCGCAGGTTGAAGATTTTTGGTACGCGAAGCTGGACAAAAGGTTCAGCCCAGACCTGTAAAGTACCAATTACGCGCTGCTCCATAAAGACCATTTTCCAGTTATCGTACCTGAGAGCTACCAGGTCCCCATCGTCGGAAAAGTAAAAGAACTCTATACGTGGGGATTTCTTTTCTTTTCCTGTAAAATACGGAAGCAGATTATAGCCGTCAAGATGCACCTTGAAAGTTCGGTCTCCTGCTTTGTAGCCTTCTTTGAGTTTTTCCTTAATATCCGGCTCTCCAGCTGCTGCAAGGAAAGTGGGCAGCCAGTCAAGATGACTCACGATCTCATTAGAAATTGTACCTGCCCGGATCTTAGCAGGCCAGCGCATTACTTCGGGAACGCGGAAAGCTCCTTCCCAGCAGGAGTTTTTCTCGTTTCGGAACGGGGTCATGGCAGCATCGGGCCAGGTATTCATATGGGGCCCATTGTCCGTGCTGTAGACAACTACAGTGTCATCGGCAATTCCAAGTTCATCTAGCAAATTCAACAGCATACCAACCTGCCGATCGTGCTCGATCATTGCATCATGGTATTCCGACTGCCAGCGCCCGGACTGCCCCTTTATTTTCTCCGGGATATGAACCCTGAAATGCATCCAGGTAGTATTGAACCAGACAAAGAACGGCTTTCCAGCTTCATGCTGGCGCTTAATAAAATCGCTGGCCGCTTCCAGAAATTCCAAGTCCACTGTTTCCATGCGTTTTCGGGTTAGTGGGCCTGTATCTTCAATGCGGCCGTCAGAATAGCTCCGGATTACGCCCCTTGGACCATAATTCTTCCGGAAATTTGGAAAGTCTTTTTCAGGTGGATAGTCCGGATTTTCCGGTTCTTCCTCAGCATTAAGGTGGTAAAGGTTGCCAAAAAACTCATCGAAACCGTGGTTGGTAGGCAAATGTTCATCCCGGTCTCCAAAATGATTTTTTCCAAACTGGCCCGTGGCATAACCCAGTGGCTTTAATAGTTCGGCTATAGTCGGGTCCTCGGATCGGATTCCAAGTTTTGCTCCGGGCATGCCTACTTTACTCAAACCTGTTCGGAAGGCACTCTGTCCTGTAATAAAAGATGCCCTGCCTGCGGTGCAGCTCTGCTCCCCATATGAGTCCGTAAACCTTATACCTTCGTTAGCTATCCGGTCAATGTTTGGCGTTCTGTATCCCATCAGACCGTCACTGTAGCAACTGAGGTTACTAATGCCAATGTCATCTCCCCAGATGACCAGTATGTTTGGTTTCTTTTCTGTCATTTTTTTATCCCCATTATATAGATTAATTGACATTTCGGATTTTGGGCCCCTTTTTCTTGAGGCCGTGACAGCGTTTGAACTTGAGCCCACTGCCACAGGGGCAGGGGTCGTTTCGGCCTGCACGGGTAAAAGCGTCTTCCAGGGCCAGGACTCGCATGACCTCTACTGCCGGATAACCCCTGCGCATCAGGCCTGCCATGATCTGCATCGGAAAGTCGATATGCCGGAAGAAAGCTTTCCAGCCTTTGCACAGGTAGTTCAGGCCGGTTTCTCCGGTAGAAGTGGCAAGAAAGCGGTTTTTAGGACATTCTCCCCTGCAGGCAAAGAGCACATCGCATTCACGGCATTCCTGCGGCAGAGTAGCATGTTTGTCCTGCCCGAACCTGTACTGCTTTTCCGAGGCAGAAAGCTCAGAAATCTCTTTTTCCATAATATTGCCAAGCAGGTAGTCCGGCTCCACAAAATGGTCGCACGAGTAGAGATCGCCATTGTGCTCCAGAGCAAGCCCCGTACCACATGTCTCTTCAAAAACGCACATGCCTGAAGGCATCCCCAGCCACCTGCGTACAGAAGCCTCAAAAGTCTGCACGAAGACCCTGCCCACATCATTTCTCACCCACTCGTCAAAAATACGGCTCAGGAAGCTTCCAAACTGCTCTGGCTGCACCGAGCGGTCCGAGACCGTGTCCCCTTTCTGATAAAGGGAGTGTCCCTCCTCATTTATCCTCTCTACAACAGGAATGAACTGAATCCAGTCTGTCCCGGCTTCGTCCCGCAGGAAGCGGTAGACTTCCAGCGGATAATCGGCGTTGGTGCGGTTAACTGTGGTCAGGACATTATATTCCACGCCGTGTTTTTGCAGTAGGCGAAGCCCACTCATGACCCTGTCGAAGCTCCCCTCCCCTTTTTTGTCCACCCGGTAGGCATCATGCAGTTCACGCGGGCCGTCGATGCTGATCCCTATGAGAAAGCCGTTTTCCTTAAAGAACCGGCACCATTCGTCATCAAGGAGTGTGCCGTTGGTCTGCATCGTATTTTCGAACGTCATTCCCGGTTTTCTGTACTTTTCCTGCAGTTCGATGGCACGCCGGTAAAAGCCGATGCCCATAAGCGTGGGTTCACCCCCCTGCCAGGCAACGGTTACCTGCGGGCTGCGGTGGGCTTCGATAAGCTGCCGGATGTAGTTTTCCAGCACTTCGTCTGACATTCGGAACCTGCTACCCGGATAGAGCAGTTCCTTGTCAAGAAAAAAACAGTAGGAACAGGCCAGGTTGCAGATCGCTCCGGTAGGCTTGGCCATCACATGAATGCGGGGATGCAGGAAGTTTTGTGTCATTTTCACTCCTTTACAGGGCTATTATTCGGCAGTTCTTCACATTTTTGTAACAAAAACCTGGTAGGCAGCAGATATTTATTTAAAATCCGTAATTTTTGTATCGTTACCAATCTCAAGAAGTGAAAAGAAATCTCCAGAGAGTTGACTCTCTGACCAGACCTGATTTTTCATTCGGGATTATTCTTCAGCAAAGGCTGCCCTAAATTTTTCTTCTTATCCGCAGGCCAGTTAACTATGGCTTCATCATGAAGCGTTATCAGACCCTGATTGCTCAGATCTTCAATCACGTGACGTGCCTTTTCAGCACCATCGGTAGTTTCGAACTTCAGAACTGTTAGATTGCCATTCCTCAAACTTCTTTTATTCTCCTACTAGCATTGTTTTTCCTGAAAAACGCATAAAAGTAAAATGTGGAAAGGAACTGACCTTCTGCTCCTCTCCCAACATTCATTTTTTGAGGAACCGTTGTTCTTATCTTACAACCGGCTTCCGGAAAAATTTGCATTTCCGAAGGGTCGGCTTTCAGGTCCGAATTCAGTATGCTGGAGCTGTTTCTTCTTCAGCAAAGGCTGCACGAAGCTTGTCCTCTTCTTCCTTGGACAGGTTGGTAGCAATTATCTCAAAATTAAACTGTTTCATGGATTCGAAAACCCTATCTTTCACGGCATCGCTGGTCATAAGAAAGAGGGCTGACGTACCTGGAGTCACTTTGCTGCGGACAGACTTGATAAATTCATCACTAATTCCAACGTCTGCCATGGAACCGGTGAGTGCGCCCAACGCGGCTCCAACAACCATTCCAAATATAGGAACAAAGAAGATAAGACCAAACAGCAAGCCCCAAAAAGCGCCGCTCATTGCTCCTACGCCTGATAAATCCGACAATTGTTTGGTTTTTGGCTTTTTCTTGTCCGCAGGCCAGGTAACTATGGCTGCGTCATGCAGATTGATCAGGCCCTGCTTGCTGAGGTCTTGAATCACATGAAGTGCCCTTTCAGCACCATCAATAGTTTCAAACTTAAGAACTGTTAAAGTTGCTATAACTCGAACCTCCTTTTATATCATAGATTTTATTGATTATTCTGTTTTCAAGCCAGTTCGCCAATAGAGGCTAAACTATCGTCTCCACTATTGTTTTGTAAATCTTGAAAACCTGGGTTAGTCATGTCTTCTTCCCTTGATACACATTTTCTGCTATCTCAGCATGCAGCAATATAGTAGCCGGGAAAAAGTCCTGCTTAAATCCCTCAAGCCATTTTGTACCGGGGTTAAGGAATAGCCAGTTTGTTACAGGAAAGCCTATAGTATGTTTTAGTACGTTTTTTCATGCAATGTGATCTTACAATATCTCGCGTATACTGATATCCTTCCACAGACTGCGCTATTCAGAGGCAGGTGAATCAATTAAAATTGCCTTTTTTGATACTGTCGATTTCAACCTGGATACTGAGATTTATCAATGTCTTATTGCGAAAGTTGCTTACCAGGTATCTATCGATTAATTTTAGTGTTGTAACCCCCAATTGAACCTTCGAGATTTCCCCCAGGCTCGTCGTTCAATAATCCATTTTATATAATTATTCTTTTATATATATTATTTTATGCATGTTGATTAATTTTATCGGGTCTGCTGAAAAGGATTACTCTTTAAAATCGTCGGGCATACCTTTTTGCTTTCTTTTTATAGCCCAAACTGAGGCTTTCCGAATTAGCAAGACTGAGTGCAGCATTAACTGTCGATGTCGCTAACTGGCAATTTTTAAATCACAGGTCTTTAGAATTTCAAGATGAACTCTCTATAATCTTTTCCTCATCCTGATCCCTATCCCCACTTGATTCCATCAGTTTAGCTATCAAGCGTGTGTCTTCGGAACTTTCGAGAACTATCTTTACAACTATTGTAAGAGGTACGGCAATCAGCGCACCTGCTGTCCCAAGCACATAAGACCAGTAAAATAAAGAAAGAAACACAAGCGTCGGAGATAATTTAAGGCCTTTCCCCGCAATAGATGGGAAAACGACATTTTCCACGAGCGCATTGATAATAGTGACGCCGGCAAGGACACCCAGGGCCCCTATAGCCCCGTATTCGAACAGGGCAAGAAGCATAGGTGGAATAGTGGCCAGATAAAAGCCCAGGTAAGGGATATAACCGAACAGGAAGAACAGGAGGCCCCAGAGAAGAGCAAAATCTATATCTCCAAGAAGGAAAAGTATGGTAACTCCAATGCCCCCAACCAGATTAGTCTCAGTCCTCAGGAGCATGTAATTTACAACGGTTTTGCTTAACTCGGCAAACCGCGAAAAATGGACTGGCTGCTCTTCAGCTTCTCTTTGCACTCTTTTTGGCGCACCTGCAGCATCCAGAAGTAAAAACGTTGTCGTGATAAAAATGAGTACAATTGTTGATCCGGCATTTAAGGCTCCTGTAATAATTTGCGCACTTACACCGAAAGCAAATGCCGAAATATCGCGTAGGGCCGATTCCAACGACACTCCGGCTTCAGGTAAATACGTTGAAATACTGTTCAGAATACTCTGCAGCTGGTTCTCATAGCTTGGAATCCTGCCGCTGATCTGGAGTAAAGAGCTTGCAAAGAGAATTGCGGTTCCAACAAAAACAAACATGAAAATAAGGATTACCAGAAGAACGCTAACCTTTCCCGGAACCCCTTTCCTCATGAGCCAGTGAACAAGGGGAGAAAAGATCAGAAAGGCAAACAGAGCGAAAAAAACCGGTACCAGTATGGTTGAAATCGCCCTCATGCCAAGTGTAAGGAGAACTGCAGCAGTGCTGTAAATCAGAATTTTGGCTGGCGTTGAAATGGTATTTGTGTTTATGTTTTATCCCCCAATCTTTCTCTTCCCTATCGAGAAATCTGCATCAAAAAAATAGTTGCATCATTATATTATAAAGAATATAAAATTTGGAATATATATGAGTTATCATATATAATATTAAAATAAGATTTGAAAGAAACGCAGTTTGACTAGTTTTTAATTGTCATCGATGTGTTCCACTGGTCCCATTAATGGCCATGCATCTTGTTTCTTCAAAATCTTAAGTAAAATCTTTATAACTAATGTAAGAGGTATTGAAAGCAAAACACCCCCAAGTCCAAGCACGAAATTCCAATATATGAGAGCAGGAAACAAAAAAGCAGGAGATAATTTCAGGTCTTTTCCCTTAAGCGATCGGAAAAAAACCTTTTCCCCAATTTTCTATTAGTCGTGTACCATCTGATCGAGTGCTACCGTAATTGCCAGGATAAGAGGGGCATTCTGTCCCGGAGAAACCTCCACCCCATAGGTATCCCTTATCCGGAACCACTTTTTGGAGACCTCTGCAACTTTTGTCCCGCCAGCGTCAATGCTGTATTCGTGCCTCAGAATATTGCCCTGTACATCCATTTCAGGCCCATTTGCGACTTCAACTTTAAATCGGTCGCGGAGAGGTGTAATCAGGGCTTTTTTGATTGATGCGGCCGTTTTTCCTTCCGCATCCTCGATGTCCATCGTATCCCGGATCCTGAGCATTTTCTCCCTTATTTTATATAGATCGTTTCCCTGCGCATCCTTAATATTCAGGGTTTCGCGAATGCGGAGCGCCTTTCCGTCAATAAAGAATGCACGCTCCCCAGCTTCATTTTCGATCCAGTAGTCATCTCCTATTGAAATGATTCTTTCACGCATTTTGTAGCGTTGTCCACCTGCTGTTCCGTGGTCCTGGGAACCGCTCACGCTTTCACGATCCCTGAGTCTATCCCTTAATCCCATCTTTAATCACTCCTTTGTTTTATTGTAGTCCGGAGCTTCTCGTATCTCAAAAAGCCCGACGTAAAAGGGAATGGTGGAGAATCCTGTATCATCCAGCACTCATCAGGTAGCCATGGCTCCTCACTGTGCCAGGGGCTTTCCTGGTGTATTAAAGGGTTCCTTACTATGCTATGCTTCTTTACTTTACCATGTGAGTTTCGTAATTAATCCTGTTTAGGATTCCGATAGGATATACGGTTCCGGATGCCGATAGTAAAGACTCCCCTAAATTGTTTTGAGATATTCCCCCCATCCGAATTCGTAAATATGTTTAAATATAATTTAAACGAATTTATAATTTCGCCTCTATTCATATCACTTTTTCAAGAAAAAACTGGCTGTGAACGGGGTATCGGATAATCAACTTATTTGCATAACGGTCCTACTGGAGCATCTTCCGGGGTTTTTAAAGTGGGTTTTCTCCCGCTTTTTTTTTCACCCTTATCCTCGCTCCCACTTGATTCCATCAGTTTCGCCAGCCAGCGCGTTTCTTCGAAACTTTCCAGGATTATCTTCACAACCATTGTAAGAGGTATGGCAATCAGTGCTCCCGGAGTTCCCAGCACATAAGCCCAGTAAAACAAAGAGAGAAACACGACAGACGGAGATAACTTAAGGCCTTTTCCTGCAAGGGACGGAAAAAGGATATTTTCTACGAGCGCGTTGATGAGCGAAATACCGACAAGGACAGCCAGTGCTCCTATAACTCCATATTCAAAAAGTGCAAGGAGCATTGGAGGAAAAGCAGCCAGAATAAAACCCAGGTAGGGAATATAACCGAGCAGGAATGTCAGGAAACCCCAGAGAATTGCAAAATCAATGCCCCCGATAAGGAGAAGCACGGCAGTCCCGATCCCTCCTATCAGATTGGTTTCAGTCCGTATGACAATGTAGTTCACAAGGCTTCTGCCAAATTCGATGGTCTGCGACAGCAGGAGAGACTGTTTTTCAGCCTCCTTCTGCACCCTTTTCGGAGCTCCGGCGGCATCCAGCAGCAAGAACGTTGTTGTAATAATGATAAGCCCGGTTGTTGTCCCGGCATCTAAAACTCCAGTAAGGATTCCTGCTGTAAGACTGAAAGCAAATGCTCCCACATCACGCAGGATTGATTCTACAGAGAATCCGACGGATGGCAAATATATTGAAAGGTTTTCCAGAGTTTCCATTAACTGGGTTTCATAGTTTGGGATGCGACTGCTGAGCTGAAGTAAAGATCCTACAACCAGAAACCCGGTTCCCATGGCAACAGTAATGAAAAAAAGGATAGCCAGACCGACGCTAACAGTTCCAGGAACCCCTTTTTTCTGGAGCCAGTGGATGAGGGGGGCGAAAATTAGAAAGGCGAAAATCGAGAAAAAAACAGGCACGAGTATAGTTGCTATCTGCTGCATACCGATAGTTAGAATAACCGCAGCGGTACTGTAGAGAAGAATTCTGGCTGGTGTCGAATGACTATTTGCATTCATAGTTACTTCCTTAATCATTTTTTATGATCCATTTATTAGCGCTCGTGCAGAAATAAAGCTTCTCCTAACACCCGCCACCCGCGGTCCATGGTCGCCAATATTTGTACGGTCTCTTTCTAGGCTGTCTTAGCCAGTTTAGTTCGTGTTTTGCTGGGATGCTCTTCTAAGGCGAACTAACTCAGTCATGTGCCATCTGATCAAGCGCAGCCGCAATCGCCAGGATAAGCGCATTATCCTGTCCGGGCTCAATCTCCACTCCATAAGTATCCCTTATTCGGAACCACTTTTTTGAGACTTCTGCAATTTTCCTTCCTTCAGACTCAATCTTATACTCGTGGTCCAGAATATTTCCACGGATCTCCATATCAGGCCCGTCCGGAATTTCAACCTTCCATTTATCCCTCAAGATATTAATGAGATCTTTTTTGACTGTTGCAGCCAGGCCGTCATCGGCTCTCTTGATATCCATCGTATCCCTGATCCTGAGCAATTTTTCCGTAATTTTATAAAGATCGTTTCCCCGCAGGTCTTTGAAAATCAAGGTGTCACGAATCCGGAGCGCTTTTCCGTCTACACGGAACACTCGCTCTCCAGTTTCGTCCTCTATCCAGTAATCATCTCCGATGGAAACGAGTTTTTCATGCATTCTATATATGTGTCCTTTCTCTTCTTCATGGCCTCCACGGCCCCCGAATAATTTCATCAAAAATCACTCCCTTTGTTTATGCAGTCTTGATACCTTCTCTTGAAGAAGTGGCTTATTATCTTTGAATTCTCAATTTCAGGTGCTTTTCCCAGGCATTTTTCACAGGGCTTTCCTGTAAATCTCAATAATATCTTCTTTTGAAAGGTCCCTGGGATTTGTCAGGCGGCAAACGTCCTGCATTGCATGTTCAGCCAGGAGTTCAAGGTCTTCTTCCTTTGCGCCAAGTTCTTTTAAGCCTGAAGGAATTCCGATATCGGACGCAAGTTTCCTGATGGCATCTATAGCTCGGTCTGCAGCTTCTTCCGGGCTTAATCCTTCTATATTCTCCCCCATTGCCTTTGCAATATCGGCAAAGCGTTCCGGGACGACCTTCTTATTGTATGCCTCCACATAGGGCAGAAGAATCGCATTGCAGACCCCGTGCGGAAGGTCGTAAAGCCCACCTAGCTGGTGCGCCATGGAATGCACATAGCCAAGGCTTGCATTATTGAAGGCGATACCTGCAAGGTATTCCGCATGTGCCATCATGTCCCTGTTCCTCACGTCTTCTCCGTGGGCAACGGCTTCGCGTAAATATTTTGAAATAAGTTCTATGGACTTGATAGCAGCCGCATCCGTTGTAGGTGTAGCCATAGTGGAAACATATGCTTCAACGGCATGGGTTAAGGCATCCATACCTGTTGCAG
Source organism: Methanosarcina sp. (assembly GCF_049706645.1). Classification (GTDB taxonomy): domain Archaea; phylum Halobacteriota; class Methanosarcinia; order Methanosarcinales; family Methanosarcinaceae; genus Methanosarcina. Next base: position 259,124 of record NZ_JBNAKP010000015.1, read on the forward strand.
CCGTAAGTGCGGGCGGCATGCTGACCATGAGTTCCGGGTCATTAACTGCGACGTCAGGGGTTATGCGAGGGTCGACGATTGCCATTTTAATGTGACGCTTCGTATCCGTGATAATCGTAAAACTCGTCATCTCACTAGCAGTGCCCGCAGTCGTATTTACTGTGATAAGCGGAGGAATTCCCTTTGTAACTTTGCCCACACCTTCATAGTCATTGATTAACCCCCCGTTATATACTACAATGCCAATAGCCTTTGCACAGTCCATCGGGCTTCCTCCTCCGACAGCGATTATCATATTGCAGTCTTCTTTTCTATAAATATCCGCTCCTTCCATAACTGAAGTATCAGTCGGGTTCGGGTCTGCTCCTGCAAAGATTGTGGCTTCGAGGCCTGCACCTTCAAGAATTTTGTAGATATCCAGTGCAAGCCGTTCTCCATGCCTGCTTTTTCCGGAGACTATAAGGGCTTTTGTAGCCCCAAGGTCTTTTGCATGCCTGCCGATTTCTTTTACGCACCCAGCCCCCATAAGGGCCACTTTCGGGTTCAGATAGGTATATGTCACGCGTTCCAACTCCCCTTAGCAACTGCTATCAAATTTCCTGAAATTTATTAAATATGTATAATATTAATAGAAATGATTTTTCCACGCAGATAATAAAGTTTTGCCCTGAAAAAAGATTTTTAAAAGCAGAAGGCGAAAACCCTGGAGCATACGGGCAGATGTTTTTAAGTTTTATTGAGCCTGTAAGAGAATAAATACGTAATGAGTATAAAAAGTGAGAATTAATAATGTATAAAAATAGATTAATAATACCAAATAGACCTTTTTTTTAAATATATAAAAACGAGTCAATAACTTCAGTAATAATCGATTTTTTTCCAAACGTACAGGTATTTAATAAATCAACCCTAATGAAATATGTATGAGTGGGGGCAGGTTTGGAGCAGATTCCTTTTCCACATATGAAGAAGGAATAAAAAGAGAATGGGTTATAGGAAACGGGCTTGGAGGATATGCTTCCTCTACAATTATCGGGGCGGGCACAAGGACTTACCATGGACTTCTTGTAGCAGCTCCGGAGAATTCTCCGGGGAGGCTTCTGGTGCTTTCTTCCCTTGATGAGGAAATCTCTATCAATGAAGAGATTTATAAACTCGCAGTTCATAAATATCCAGAAATTATTTCTCCTACGGGCTTCAATTACCTTTCTGAATTCATTCGTAATCCATTTCCTCTCTGGGTTTACCAGCCCGGTGATTTTATCTTAAAGAAAAAAGTCTTCATGGCTCATAATAGTAACACAACCTTCGTTCTCTATGAAATTACATCCAGAAAAGAGGGAGCTTTGCTAAGAATTTTCCCTCTGGTAAGCTCAAGAGACTTTAATCTCACTGCTCGCTCCGCGTACATTTCCTTCTTCCAGAAAGCTGGTCCAGCGGGAGTGGAACTGGCAAGCTCTAATGGTTTTACTTTCTCACTTTCATCCAATCTCCAGTACCACCCTGAGCCCGTGTGGCACTATAACCTGGAGTATGACACTGAGAAGGAAAGGGGACTTAACTTCCAGGAAGACAACTTTAACCCAGGTTATTTTGAAAGCAAACTAAAACCGGGGACTTCCCGTTTTTTTATTGCTGCTTCAACAGGGGATGTTTCTTCTCTAACGCTCGAGCAGGTTAATAAACTCTATTTAAGGGAAGCAAACCGGCAGAACCTCCTTGCTCTCGATTCCAAGCTTATCGAGCCTTTTGCTCTCAAACTTCTCAAGGCAACCGACTCTTTTGTAGTGAGAAATCGCGTTTCAGGTGAAAATACAGTGATTGCAGGATATCACTGGTACTCTGACTGGGGTAGAGACGCCATGATTTCTCTGCCCGGCTTGCTTTTAATTCCCTACCGTTTCGAGGAGGCAAAGTCCACTCTCATCAATTTTTCCAGATACTGTCGGAGAGGTCTGGTTCCAAACACTTTCCCGGCTTTTGGAGGAGATCCGGTTTACAATACAGTGGATGCTTCTCTCTGGTTTATTCATGCACTGGACCGTTATTTCGCATATACTCAGGACTTCCTTTTCCTCTCGGATATCTGGGATACCGTAGCTGAGATTATAGACAATTATTGTAATGGCACGGATTTTGGAATAGGCATGGATCCTGATTACCTTATTCGACAGGGCCCTCAGTTAACCTGGATGGATGCTAAAATCGGAGAATGGGCAGTGACCCCAAGAGCTGGTAAAGCCTGTGAGGTGAATGCTCTCTGGTATAACGCCCTGAAAACAGCTTCCTACCTGGGTACTCTCCTCGGCGAAGATATCTCTTTATATGAGAATCTTGCAGCCGGGGTAGTTTCGAGTTTTGAAAATGCCTTCTGGAATCCTGAGACTGACTGTCTCTTTGACCTTATATATCAGGACGAGACAGGAAACCAGATCAAGGACCCTGCAATCCGCCCTAACCAGGTTTTTGTTGTATCACTCCCTTATACCATGCTTTCTCCTGAGAAAGAAAAGGCGATCGTACACAGGGTTGAAAAAGATCTTCTAACCCCTTTCGGGCTAAAAACCCTTTCAAGTGACCACCCCTTATATAAGGGGCAATATCGTGGAGACGCCCTTAACAGAGATACGGCCTATCATAACGGGACGGTCTGGCCCTGGCTCCTTGGAGCCTATGTGAAAGCTTATCTGAAGGTCCATGGATATTCTAACAGCAGCCTTAAAGATATGAGAGCCCTTCTTGAGGGCTTTGATGAGCATCTTGAAGCAGCAGGCATCGGCACTATTTCTGAGGTGTTTGATGGAGATTACCCGCACTCTCCCGGAGGCACCATTGCCCAGGCATGGAGTGTTGCGGAAATTCTCAGGGCATACGTAGAGGACATACTCGGGATCAAGCCTTGAAAAAGGAATTATGTCACATCTTATGGGTTTTATATAGGATTTATACAGCTATTATACACGTTTTATATAGCTATTCTACACGTTTTATATAGCTATTCTACATGTTTTGTATATTCCATTTTAGTACTGTGAAGATACTCTCAGGCGTTATATCTACGGGCTCAGGAGTATTGCTACTGCCCTGGATATTGGTAAATTGTCTTGCCTATTGATCACGATAAATGAGGAAATGTATGATCTGGAAGAGACACGAGGAAATAATATGACCTGGAAGGGGGAATGAAGAATAACGATCCGGAAGGGGAAAGAGGGATAATATGAGCTGGAAAGACCATGGGGAGCTATTTGTACGGCACAGAAAAAATCCTATACTTACAGTTGAAGATTGGCCTTATAGAGCCAATTCGGTATTTAACCCTGCAGCCGCTATAGTTGATGGTAAAATTCTATTACTGGTCAGGGTTGAAGACCACAGGGGCTTTTCTCACCTTACAGTAGCCAGGAGTGATAATGGGATCGATGGCTGGGAAATTGACAGTAAGCCAACATTTTTTCCGGACCCTGTTAACTATCCTGAAGAGATATACGGCGTTGAAGATCCGCGGATAACTTACGTAGATGAGCTGAAAAAGTGGGTCATAGTATATACGGCTTTTTCGGATTCAGGTCCTTTACCAGCGCTTGCCTTTACAGAGAATTTTCGTGATTTTGATCGAGCAGGACCTGTAATGCCGCCTGATAATAAAGATGCGGCTGTGTTTCCTGTAAGGTTTAAAGGAAAGTGGGCAATGTTACACAGGCCTGCACCTACTGTTCATACTTTGAAGGCGAATATCTGGATCTCCTTTTCTTCAGATCTGAAATCCTGGGAAAATCACGACGTGCTTCTGTATGCCAGGGAAGGTGGCTGGTGGGATGCTTACAAAATCGGTTTATCTCCGCAACCGCTCCATACACCTGATGGATGGTTAATTATGTATCATGGGGTACGCCAGACGACCCCTAAACTAAGTTATCGGCTTGGACTGGCTCTCCTTGACCTTGAAGACCCTACGAAAGTACTTCGCAGGTCAGAAGGCTGGGTCTTCGGGCCCCGGGAACCCTACGAACGCAGTGGAGACGTTAATGATGTTGTTTTCCCCTGCGGATGGGTCGTAGTAGGTGACGAACTCCGCATCTATTACGGAAGTGCCGATACTTCGGTATCGATGGCCAGCGCAAAATTGGACGATATCATGGAGTATATTATGTCAGTTCCTAATATTTCTGAGGATTTACCAGAAACCAGGAAAAGAAATAATAAGGAGAGAAATAACAAAAATAGGGATTGGGGATAATGAAAAACCATATTTTATAAAGATAGAAAGTATGAGTACCCTGAACGCAGATTTCCAATACCTATTAAGGGTGTGGTGGATATCGGTGATTACAGGGAAAAAGATTAACCCTATTTATCGTAAAGGTATCCTCAAGTACTTTAATTATATACATTTTTGAATGCTTATTGTCTTCTTTTTAATGAGTAAGTTTTGTATCCAAATTAACCGAATCGACACTTTTTTTAACTTTATCCGCATTAGTAGATTTTTACCGATCTCTGTTCCACATCAGAAGACTTCTTTTATACTCGGAACGGCGGCGAAATAATTTCGCTCGTCCATATGTAATTAACTTAGAGGGGCTAGCCGATTTTTTGACGTTTTGATGCCTGAGGGTTGCGATTAGAATCCAGTACTAACTTTCCTGATATTACCAAAACTTCCACCAGGGTTTCATATTCTCTAGTATCGTATCAATTGGCTTTCTATTGATGAGTGTTTGAACCTTTTTTCAAGTGGAAAATGCATAAAATGTAAGTGAAGTATCAAATACTCAGAAAATTTTTTATATCTGTTTGTTTTATACTGTTATGATTATGTTGTGAATCTTTGGATTATTACTTTGCCCCAGCTCTCTTTCCTCCTGTGGGCAGAGTAGTAGCATTAATGGTTATTATGATCTTCAACTGTTCATAAAACTAGAAATATCAAGAGGTTATCATGAAAGATTCTGAAGTAAAAGTATTGGACGAAAACGATTTTATTTTTATTGAAACGTTAAAGACTCTCGGGATGTCCAGAAATGTCGCTACAACCATGGCATATCTTATGAACGTAGACGAAGCTTCTTCCCAGGCAATTGAAATCAGTACCGGATTGAGGCAACCTGAAATCAGTCTTGCAATAAGGTTAATGCACAATCAGTCCTGGGTTAGTGTGCGCTCAGAAAAAAAGCATGGAAAAGGGCGACCGACACAGATTTATGCTCTTGCGGCTCCTGTTGATGAGATAATAAGCTATTATGAAGACAAGATTTACAAAGAATCTCAGGCAACGATCTCAACAATCAAGAAGCTGAAAGTTATGAGCAAACAGATGTCTCCCTCAAAATGAAGAATTTCAAACAGGATTAGCTCCATAAGAGCTACAGTCCTTTTTGGGAATTCACTATTATGGAAAATTAAATTTCTCCGATTTAGTTCATTGTCTATATTTCTCCAGAAACGTTCCTGGTTTCTCAATATACCCATCAATCTCTTTTCTTTTTTGAGCAGTCAAAGGCAGGTAATTAAAAATTGCGTTAGGGGAAATAAATAAAAGGCGCTTGACAATATTCTTAATTGGAAGCGGGTCTCTTTCACCAAAATTTATACCATTTCTTGTTATTCCCGGGCAATTCGATGGCTGTTGATTGCCAGGCGTTTGAACCTGGAGCATATAGTTAGTATGTTTTTAAAGTCTTCTTTATCTGGCCTGTCCTTGAATCAATTTTATCTCAATAACTGAGGTATGTAACGATTGTTAGGTGAAAAAATCTTTATATGTCTAGCCTAACATATTAAGTATTGGAGGTAAAAAATGATTTTTGCAAAAGGATATACTTTTACAAAAGTGAGAACTTCACGCGGTTCTGATATGTATGTCTCACGATTTGGGAGACTAGTAAAAGTCATGCCATACAACCCGCAAATAGATCTCTCTGAATCATATGCAAGTCACTTGATCCATCAGATCGAGTGCGATGATTAAAAGATAAGATATTTTTTCCGATTCTTTTCTTCTGGATATTCAAACTTGCTTTTTTTAAGATAGAATCAGGGAATATGGTAACGAAAAATGGGAAATGGTTATTAAAAGTCTGGAAACCTATATTATGTACACTGCAAGAAACCTTTACTTATTGTTTTTTTCTAAACTTTTTTCTCTTTCCTGCTAAGTAGCCAGCTTACGGAGAGAAAGATGACAATCGCAAGAGTAACGTAAGCCGCTATAAGTAAAAAAGAACCGTATTTACTTAGGATAGGATTTGTGTTATCTATCTGCTCGTTTTTTGGATACATAATGTCTTGTTCGTCGCTGCTGTGATTCAATCCCAAGGCATGCCCCAATTCATGCTCTGTAATGGCGAACATTGCAGAATCACTATACGGGACCCACTTCGTCCACTGATAATTTCCAACTCCAAGCATTATATCTACACGTACAAATCGCCCCTTGACAACAAATGGAATTGCAACGCCTGCAACTCCAGGAGGAGCTCCCTGTTCTTTCTGCAGGTCTTCGACCCATATTATCCTTATATCAGCTTTTTCGGAATCCACAAGTTTAAAAACAGGAGTATACTCAAGCTTTCCGTTTCCCCCTTCTTCCCAGTAATTCAAAGCTTTTTGTACCCGTGTGTAATAGGTAGGACTATAATGAGGAGGCACAGTTTTGTTATCTATATATACGGTGATAGGAGAATGATCCCAGGGTTGGTCTAAAATTCTTGGATAATTAAGCTCAGAAGCTGCCGAAGCAAGGGGTAAAATAAGTACCATCAGCAACATTAAAAAGAGCAATCTTATTCCAGACCTCTCGATTTGGGTAATACAGACCTGCCTCCATATTATTAGTTTATTTGATCCTGAAGCTTAATAATAGTATTAATCTCTTGCATAAAATCCTTCCAGAATGTACTTTCAATGTTGACAGATGATTTTGACTTCCAGTCAGTGAATTCTTTTTTGGAAAATTAGGGAGAGTATACATCAGAATTCAGGCCTTAAAATAGGTTTGAACGAGAATTGTCAATGATATTGGGGGTTGGGCATCCGGATATTGGGGAGTTGGGGGGTTATTAAAAAGAGTTAAGAACAAGTCTTTAATGACCTTCCAGATGCCCAGGATTCTAATATACTTCATGATATATAAATATTGAGGATACGACTGAGCATGTCCCATCTGTAGAATCTTATTTATCCGCTCATTGGAAAACTCCTCTACTGACAGCTTATTTTGACTAAGAAGTGAGTGAATATTAAAAAATAGTTTGGCGTAAAAAATCTCTTGTCAGCAGAAATTACAGTCTTTCCTGCTGAGAAATTCGGCTTTATTTCCTGTTAATTCAAGGTTTGAAAAATTTTTCTTTTTCTTGCATTTCTAGCTCTTTTTGTTTCTTCAACAGTTCCCTTAATGTTGGTGGAACTGGGCACCTACTCGCAAGTTTTTTGTCATCCATAATGTATATAGGCTTTTTTTCTATTTTTACCTATGTTAGAAATGCTTATTTTCTCTGATAGTCTTATCTTTCTTTCTGATTAAGGGCAGTGTGCTTCATTTTCTGTAAAATATAGGTGTCAGAGAATACTGAGAAAAAAATACCACACTGAAATAACCGTCCCGGATAGCAACGTCATAATATGAGCGTTGCTATTTTCTAAATTTTAACAGTACATCGAATTTTCTAGACGAGCTGATCCCAAAAACCAAATTGCTCTATGAATCTTGTATTCTTAATAATCAATTGAGTTTCTGATCATGAAATAAATTCTGAAAATTATTACTCATCGAAAGTGGGTTGGTTTGGGATCAACTTATTTAGAAAAGCAAAAGGTAGATGGGCTGGGTAGATCGACCCCTTTCTAGCTTGAGATAAGGCAGGATATCCAGACCTGCCCTACGATATGATCGAAGACTCCGCCGATTGGGTCTTCAATTATCGGTTTATTAAATGTTTAAATTTTCTCATTTAGATTAGGACGAGTTTTTGGAATTTAGTTTAAAATTCTTCTAAATTTAAGCAAAAATGTCGACTTAAGGACATTCTTTAAAACCCGCTATAACGTTTGTAATGACGGCTTTCTTTTTGTTTGCGTATCTTCATAAACGATAAGGTACAATAATAAATTGGGGTGAATAACTATGCATAAACTTATGGAAATAGTGGTTTATATCTTAGCCTTAATAGGATTTGCTTGTGTTATAAAACATATACGCGTCATGCATTGTGAAGAAGGTTGCTGTATGTGTGGCTGGCATAAACCAAAAGTAGAGGAGTCTAAAACAAAAGCAGAAGAAGTTAAAACAAAAGCAGAAGAAGTTAAAACAAAAGTAGAACACGTTAAAACAAAAGTAGAAGAGTTTAAAACAAAAGTAGAAGGGTTTAAGGCAAAAGTACACGGCGAAAAAAGAACTGGTTCAAGGTATGGTTCTAATCCGGTCCGTTATTGAACGCGACAGCCATAATTCGAAGGACATTACAGGCTTCTAGGATATGATAGGATAATATATGGCGGGCTCTGCGGAGCCCTTTAGAATTTTGCAAAAAGAGCAAAAATTACAACGACAATTGTATTCGAGGTATCCCTTGACTTTGTCGATTATCAGCTTGCTCATCTAAATTGTCTTATCCTGAGATGATTAGTGGATGCAACTTTTTTAGATATTTTGATATAAGATATGATATTTGATGACTCAAAAGATTAATGTTGACGAAATTGGATTAAATTGAAGTGTTATGGAATGACTATATAACAAAAAAATTTGAAGCGAAAGTTTTCATCAGTTAGTAACCATACTGATCTGTTAAGTCAAAATCAATATCAAGCAACTGATTTAAGGTAAACTGAATAGTTGCTTGAATAGAATACTTAATCTAAAAATCAGATACTAAAAGATAAATCACCTTTTGTATGATCCAATCCCCAGTCAAGTATCTAACATCACATCTTGTCCTGCTCGAATTCAAGCAGAAGTTTCCTTGCTCAGGATATAAGCAACCATTTCAGGATTAAGATTTCTTTCCCTTGAAACCTTTTCTTCAATTCTCTCAACAGGTGTACCCTCCGATTTCATTTCCCTTATTATCTCAATCACTGAGGATGGAATGGTGTAGTACTCGTTTATATCCTTCCTGTGACCCCAGACATCTCCTTCGAGAAGCTGAATTCTCTGCATCTGAAGGAACATTTCTATGGACTTTGAAACCGTAGCCATATAAGACTTAGGTAGCTGAATTACCTCAATTTTCGGGCAGGTTTCGACCAGTCCTAAAATATCCTTGTTTGAAGGTCTGAAAGCCAGGTGAACAATACGCTCATTAGGATTGAGAGTGAAAATTTCTTCTCTTGAACTGACGACTCTTATTTTCATGTTTTCCTCAATTTCAACTTCTTTTGGTTGTACTTTGATATATTGCACATGCTAACTATAAATAATTATTTCATTGAACTAACATTATTTCATTGAACTAACATTATTTATTTAACTAACATTATTAATATTGAGCTGATCCCAGAACTCAAAACTAAATTTAGCTCGACCTCAATAAAAGTTTCAGAACAGCTTTCGTCATTGAAAAATTAGATTGATCATTTGGAACTTGAAATTCAAAGACTTAGTTTTGAGATGAGCTCAATCATATTATTTACAATTTTGTAGAACTAGAAATTAAAGATTTAAAATCCCTTCTTTTCGGCTCAGTATCTGAAAATATTAAAACTTTTGCCGGCTTAAATCGGGGGTTTAATGTTTGAAGATAATTAGAACAGCCGGATCTTCAAGACCGATTTTCTTCAAGACCTATCTTTTACTAAACGCTACTACCAATGTAAATAAATTACTAATAACGTAGTATAATTATTCGAAAAATCCATGAAATTTTCTTTAACAAATGTAATATTAACTGATCATGTAGTAGTCTATTTATATATCTTAACTGTAGGAGTAGTAATATGAAGCAATACAAAACTTTCAGACTTTCTAACAGTGTATTATCAGACCTGAAAGCTTTGCAGAAAGATGGCGAATCGATTCCAGATACCATCAGAAGACTGAATGACAATTACTCGGAGTGTGTTGAAGAAATTCATTACAGATATTCAAGAGATATAATGAATGACGGGTCATATACTCAGTATATTTCTATCACTGCTTGTGATAACAGTAGGTATGGTTCACGATATACTGAATATTTCATGAAGATAGGAGAAGAGCTAAACGACCTTCTTAGGCTACCAAAAGACGTTCTTGACGAAATTAGTTGGATAACGCAACATCCAGACGAGATATTCAATACTACTATGTTCACATTGATATCTATTGAGAAGGCTTTAATGGAATGGAATGGAGAAGACAAAAAATAAAACTAATATCATACTTTTCTTTGTTAAAATTCCTATAACCGTTTTGTTTACTAACTCACAATCAACCCACTATTCTATTTTCTAATCCTTAAAGTGGTAGCCTGGAAATAATTTGAATCTTGGCTTTTACTAAGAGGCTATCTTAAAATTCGGACCATTTCCATAATTGGATAATGGGCAATTAAATTAAGATACTATGGCTATCTTGACGTCGCTGAGAAACAGGTACCTCTTCTAAGTATTCTCTAAATTCTGATAAATATCGCTTTACAGACCTCCTCCACATTAAGACTCCATTTTTTACTTCGGCTTCTACTTCCTTTAATAACTCACTTGGAGTTTTACCTGTAAATTCTGTGAAAAATTGCATAGCTATTAAGTAACTTCTCTTATGTTCCGCTTAGGATTTATATTTAAAAACCAATCTTGGATTACAGAATCCTATTGTAATTCCTTAAACTTCATAACCACCGTTCTCTAACAACTGAATATCTTATTGAATGATATAACACACCATGGAGTATATTTGCGGGTGCCCTGAGAAACAATGCCCTGAATCTCAAAAAAGGCCGTGGATATCGTGTGAAATCGGAAGAGCTGTAAATCTTTTTATTGCTTGATGGAAGTAATCTATCATTTAAGGGAAGTAATGATAATGGATGGAAGGAGAGCAGGAAGAGGGCCTCTGCAACTGGATATAGGCATAGTTGTATCAGGTCTTGGAGGAAACTCCAGTGAGGAAAGGGATCAATTCAATGGCCTTGTTTCCTTTTTTGGCGTCGATCTTGGACTCTATATCGGACCATCATATAATCCTTTTCAAACTATAGGGCCCAGTATCGGGATTGGTCTGGTTATAGGGTCTAATGGTTTTCTGGCTGCAAAATTAGGCATCCATTTCAGAAGAACATTCGGTCTGGCTATGCTGTTTCCTATAGTTCCTATCTACGGTGCTACGGGAGCGGGTCTTATAGCATCGTTGCCAGTTCCGGAAGAAGCTAAAGCTGCGGCAGTTATGCCTTTGCTCTTGGTGCCGGCAGCGCTTGTATACCAGGAAAATCTCAAAGAATTACGCAGACTTGGAACAGAAACTTTAGTTAAATTAAGAGCTTTTGCCAGGAAAAAACAGTAATTCATAACAATAACCCGAAGTATCGAGATAATGCCTGTGAAGCTTTTCTCCAGCATTATCTTTAGAACTTTTTTATTTTCTCCGGCACTGACTTCTTTAGCAAGCAGTTGGACAAATAAAATAATATCTGTCTTTGGACCGAATTTTGATAATACAAATTAAAGTGCTCTGGCTCACTCGTTACAGGCTGTGGGGTATGTTCTCGCTGTCGCAAACGATATATTCCTGCGATTGCAGATGCTAATCGCAGAGATTATACAACATAACTTATACAAGTTATACAACAGAGCTTATAAAAGTCGAGCTATAGTTCTGACTGCGAGGAATTGCTTTAATCACAGCCTCAAATAATCTTTAATTGTAACCTGAAAGGAGAATCTGTCTTGAAAATTGCAGTTGTAGAAAACGATAAACAAGAGACGGGCTCAATATTTGAACCGGGATTAGTTGCAATATATGGGGAAGACGGAGGAAAATGGAAAATCGTGAGCCGTTTCGAAAATAAGGTTTCCGACGCGAAGGGCATTGCTGCGGTACGCACGGCTGTAACGGATACCATAAAACAGCTTGGTGATGTAAAGATAATGGTTGCAAGTGAAATCCCGGGAATAGCGTTCGGCGTTTTTCAAGCAGTAGGCTTTGACATATTCCTTGTAGAAAATAGCGTGCTGGAAGTTCTTGACTCAGTGAAAAAAGAAATGCTTGAGGTTATTGAAAAGCGGCAGGAAAAGCCCAGCAAATTAGATATCATGCAATTTTTGGAACCTGGTACAAACGAAAGGGATTTTCGTCTTAATATGGAGGAAATCCTTCTAAAGAATCCGGAGTTAACTTCAAAGAAAATTCTGATTCCCTTTTTGAAAAAAGGAGAATTCAATAGGCTGGATGTCGTTTGCAGTCATATTCCAAAGTGGTTTTACACAGAGTTAGGCGCCCTGGGGTTTGAATATGAAACTGTGAATGAATTGCCAAACAGGAAGACTGTTAGAATAGTGCGTGTGCAAACTCCTTGAAAAACGGTTTTTGGAAAATATATGAAGCTCTTAGATAAATTTTTGATTACAGTCCATATTTTAGCGGGCTTCATATCAGTTACGTTTTCATTTTTTCTCTAAAGATTCGATTTATCCTTAATGCGCCGAAGCGTGGTTAAGAGATAGACGAGACAAAATTCACTTAAAAATAGAAGGGATTTTTCCCTTATTATTTAACAGCTATTCTATTATAGACAAGTTTGTAATTATTGTTACTATTGTATACAGTCAAACAAACCGTATAAGTTCCTGCCTTTTTATAGGTGTGGGTCGGGTTCTGTGCAGTTGATCGGTAACCGTCGCCGAAATTCCAGTTCCATTTTATAGGTTTAGCACCTGAAGTCGTATCTTTGAAGGTAACTTTCTTTCCAGAGATTACGGATTTAAAGCCTGGAACGAATTCTGAAGGTGTTTTCCCAGGTGCTATCGTAATGACCGCCTTTTTTACCAGACTCACACAACAATTTCCAGAACCATATGCAGTCACTTTTACGTTATAGGTTCCAGGTTCTTTTATAATATACGAACAGGTACATATCCCTTTTTTCGTACATTTCGAACAATAGGAACTGGAGGAACCGACTACTTTTCCAGTTTTGGAATCAATTACTGTATACTGGACAAGTTTAACAGGACCTGATATATAACTTGTAAACCCGACTTTAGCTGGTGCGGTTTTGCTTGTAGGATTTATTGTGACCTTGGTTATTTTTAAATTACTACACGTACCTCCTTTACAAGATACCTGTGGAGCGCTGGCCATTGCAGAAAATGGCATCAAAACCAATAAAGCTACTACAAAGAAAATTGCTATTCGTTTCATCATTTCTATTATTCGACTAACTTGATTATATGTTTTAAGAACTGGACCAAATAAATTTAGCATGTAATGTAAATAAATTTAGTTTATGATCACAATAATAAAGCTATATACTAGCATTATAAGCATAAAAAGTCAATAATAGAGCCTCAATCTAATATTTTATTTATCTAATATTTAATAAAGTAACAGGTAAATTTTCCTTTCCCAGTATAAACTATCAATCCAGTAATCGTTTTTCTTACTTACCATGCAGCTGTTCATCAGGAAACTATCAAACTCGTCAACCTGCTGACAACAATTAATTGATCACAAGTGTATAAAAAGAACTTAAGGCTCGTATCTCATAAAAACGGCCTTTAACTCGTCCAAACCTACATTTGAAAGTCTTTGGCAAAATCATAAGCAGTATAAAATAATTTTGTGATTTTGCCTCAACTAAGTTTCTTCTACACTGGACATTATTACAGGTTCAGTTCCATGGCTTCTTTTAAGTTCGAGTTAGCTATCACAGAGAGTTTCTATATATGGTTGAAAACAGCTTCCTTAATTTCTTAATATTCCAGACCGACAAATAGCTCTTTAAGCAATTATCACAATCAAAAGGATTAATGAAAAAAGTATCGTCGTCACAATACTTTTCCGGAAATGATTGCCCTGATGGGAAAACTGCGTTCAGAATTGCCTGGGGATAGTATAACAGATATGGAAAGGTATTAATTGGAGAAGTGTGAGTAATAATATGTGGGTTATATAATTATAGCAAGCCCCCTGATAAAACCATGAGGTGATAACTATGTGTAGTGTTGGAGACTCATTCGATATCGATATGGAAGGAAAACTGCCGGTTAAAGATTACGCATGCAAGGACTGTGGAAATAAGTTCAAAGGTATTGGCAAGAATGTAAAATGTCCTTCCTGCCAGTCTAAAAATGTAACAGAATCCTGATAACCAGCCGGATTTTTTAATACTTATTTTTAACATGGAAACATCGGCCTCTTCTAAAGAAATTTCACTGAAGGAAAGTGAAATGCTTCTCCTGCGTGGAACGGCAGGAACAGTGGCAATTGTGAAAGCAGGTCCGAGTGGACAGTTCTTTCTGGAAACTGAAAGCGAAGAGATTGTGCTCGGACTGGAACCCCATGACCTGATTGTTGCTTCTGCGCTGTCTGTGAATGAGAAGACTGAGAAAGGGCTTAAATGCGTGCTCTTCATGATCCGGGAAATCAGGTCACCATTGATAGTTCTTCCAAAGCACCACCCTGCCTCACCAAGGCTTCCAATTGTAGTATCAGCCGGTGGAAAGACTGTTATGAGCTGCAATATCACACCTGGCACGCACCCGAATCAGGACGTGCTATGCGGTTCAAATGAATTTGATAGCCTGGAGCTAACAGGAACACCTGAGGGCGTACAAATTAAAAATCTGCCGCATTGTGAGATATTGAAGGTTAACTTTGATATCTGACCAGCGTTCTTTTCAGGAACAAAGAAACAATGCCTCTGATTCAAATCAGCACAGAAGGGTCCCAAAGCAATTGATTCTTATTATGGTACAACCAAAAGCGATGAGTTCAGGCTGATGAAGATACTCAAACGACCGAGAAAACGAGTAATGGTTGAAAAAACGAAAGAATATTTTTTGAAAACGGATGTACTTTTTACCTGTCTTTTTCAAAATTTCTCGCTTACATTTAGATTCATTCACTTCGAATATTTGTTTTCACATCTGCTCAGAATAAAAAATCCTGTATTCTATTTCAGAGCGGCTTTTTTAAATTGAGTTTTGGGTCGGGTTTTTGCCAGTGAGTAAAGAAAACCTATTTTGAATAGAGAATACTTTTTACTAACTCTCTTCTTCTAAGCTGAGCCCTGTGATAAATCTACCTCTTTACGTATCTTCATAAATGATAAGGTGCAATAATAAATTGGAGTGAATAACTATGAATAAACTTATGGAAATAGTGGGTTATATATTAGCAATAATAGGATTTGTTTGTATTGTGAAACATATACGTATCATGCATTGCAAAGAAGGTTGCTGTTTGTGTGGTTGGTATAAAACAAAAACAGAAAAGGAAAAACCAGCTGGTGAGGCTGAGTCGCATAAAATAAAAGTAGAAGATGAAAAAGTACACGGTTCAAGGTACGGTTCTACTCCGGCCCGTTATTAAACCCAGGATTTTTGCGAAAAAGCTTGGGTTTTTGATCAAAAATTTTTAAAAATTTCTGGTCAAATATTTTTAAAAATTTTTGGTCAAGCTTTTTTATTTTTAAAAATTTTTGGTCAAGCTTTTTTGCAAAAATGCCTGACCAAAAACACTAATATCTTACTCTTAAAAATCCGGCGAATGACATTTTATATCATTTTTTTTCTTTATTCAAGGTGTCTATTTCTGCATGCTTCTCATCCATCTCTTGTTTGTATTTATTTTTGATTGTTTTTACCTCTCTGTAAATAAGCATGCTCTCTTCACTGATTCCCTTCATGGACTCCATATGCATTACAACCTCATCTGCATCTATACCTTTATCCAGTAATGGTTCTACTTTACGCCATTCCGCATACTTAATATCCAGCTCTTCACCAAGTTTATCTTCAAGTTCAAAGATTTCATCCCAGAGATCCATAATCTGGCTGTCTATCTCTTCTTTTGTAGGCACTATCTTCTCCCCCATTCGTTAAATCTCTTTAAAGGATATTTCTATTAACTCCTTTTCAATAGCTTTTTCCTCAATTGTCAAGTCAGCATTTTCAACCGATGCTACAGCGGAATCAATAATATTTTTATTTGCACCAAATGATAAATTTGTCGATACACATACGAATAGCAACAAAAGTAATGTCGGAGCATTCTTCAATATAGATACAGTGTTGAGCATGGCTTTTATTTAAACCACGATAAGATGCCGAAACACGTTGATTCTTATCAGGTATAGCCAAAAAGGAGCTCCATAACTTAGTCTGTTTTGGGTTGATAAAGAGATTCTGCCAACAGAAAAAATGGATATGGGTTGAAGAAGAAAATGAACTAATTTTTCGATTAAAATTCAGGTTCATTCACTTCGAATATTCGTCTTCATCACCGGCTCAAACTAAAAAGCCCTATATTATAATTGCTAGCGGTTTTTTTGACTCGGTTTTTTGACTCTATTTTTGGCTTTTTTTGGGGTACTAGGTAGAAGAAAAAAGTACTTAAAAGTAAAACGCCAAGAGTGGTAAGCCTTTCACCCTAAAAGCCACGTTTTGGAGAGAGTTAAGAAATGGGAAAACTTGGTTTCTGGGGTTCAGGTTGAGGTTTAAAGGAGTTAAGTTTTAAGGTTGGGTATTAGGAAAGTATTGATTACAATACCTCAATCTGGTTTGTAAACAGCTAGCAGTAGTTTTATAAATGCATATTGAACCCCAAATATATTCATACAATTTTTCTGAATATAATATATGGTACAAGTTACAATGCGTGTAGATAGCTTCTTCAATAAGAGTCTATCCGTAAAGCCAGTAATGCATGTTGAAAAGTTACAATAGGTCTATATCTGAGTATCAATTCCGGTTGCGTATTGCCAATTGTAAAAGTTTTGGAGGTCGCAATAATCTTCGGATAGGCTCTATAAACGTGCAGACCTCCAGATTTGATTAAACATCCTATAATACCACGTATTTCACTCTTTCTTATCTTCTTTTGTACAAGAATACGCAAAGTAGACAGGCAATATCAGAGGCTATTTCAAAGCTAGGAGTTTTTTTGCTTTCTTTTGCAGAGGTATTTGGGCTTTGCTTTTGCTCAGGTGTCTGTTCAATATTTTCTGTCGTATTTCGAGTGTTAGCTTCATTCTGTATTTCATTTACAGCTACAGACTGTGTTCCAGTCTCAGTTCCAGACTGTTTCTCTGTCTCGTTTACTTTAGTATTATCCGTTATTGCAAATTGAGAGAAGCCCAGCGTTTGTGCTGTGAAATACAGGTACTTTTCGTCTTCCCCTGACAGGTTAGTTGAAAGCTGGCTCCATTTATTGTCACTATATCTGTTTAGAGTTATAAAAGATGGGTCGATTTTTTCATCCTGTATCCAAGATCTCTCAACCTTGAAGCATACAACCGCGTTTTCGATATTCTTTGAAGTTCCGAACCCACCATTTCCAACCCAGACATTCAAATATTTGTAGACTTCACCAGTAGGCATATCAGAGGTAAGAATGGATTTATTTTTCAGTATCTCGACATTAGTTGCTATCTTGCCAGCAGTCTTCTTCGAATCGAAGCTCACAGATACGACAGAAGTAGCATTCTTTGGAAAATCAAACTTTGCAGAATTTCCGCTGGTAACAAATCTCTGTGAGAAATCTTTAACTTCAACATTTGTTGCAGGCTCAGGGGAACCACCGCCTCCACTTGAGGTACTTTTACTGGGACTGGGACCATGAATAAAGAAAAGATCCATATATATAGTAGAAGTTTTAGAGGCAGTAACGTTTTCATTGCTCAAAGTCAGGGTAACAATATAGTTTTTTTGTATGTGAGTTCGCCCCGGACCACAATAGGTTGATGTATCTATATAAACGTGCCTCGGATTTTGAAGGGTTGAAGTAGCTCCATCTCCAAAGTCCCAGTTCCATCCAGCTGCATTTTGAGAAAGATCAGTAAACTGAACGAAAAGAGGATTACCGCCTCTAGACGGATTGGCAGCAAAGTTTGCTACAGGAGGTACATTATAATCTAAAATAGTTACTACAGCAAATTTTGAATCTATATCGTTTTCATTGGTTGCGATTAGTTTAACGGTGTAAGGCCCTGCTGAAGAATAAATATGAGTTGGGTTTTGCTCGGTTGAAGTAGTTCCATCTCCAAATTCCCAGTACCATTCGGTTGCATTTTGTGAAAGATCAGTAAACTGGACAGCCAGTGGGGCATAACCACTGCTTATATTGCTACTGAAGTTCACAATAAGTACTGGTTTTAGTGCTGAAGGATGTGCTATAAACTGCCCGAAAGCAGTAGGACTGCCTCCCACATTCACTGTAGCTGTAACCTTGTTAGTTGTGGTGTCAATTAGGGAGACCATGCCACTATCCGGATTCGTTACATATACCTTTGTTCCAGCCGGATTGACTGCAACTCCATAAGGCCGGTTTCCTACATTTATAGTGGCTGTAACAGTGTTCGTAGCGGTGTCAATTATAGAGACAGTAGGATCAGAGTTTGCGACATATACCTTTTTTCCATCAGGTGTGACTGCAACTCCGCCAGGAGACTGTCCTACAGGCACTGTGGCTGTAACATTGTTTGTTGCTGTGTCAATTACAGAAACTGTACCGTTTCCTGGATAACAGGCGTTGACTGAACAAGGGGTGTCGCCTTTTGATACGTATACCTTTGTTCCTTCGGGGTTGACTGCGACTCCATGAGGATATCCATGAGGATAATTACTTCCTACATTCACCGTGGCTATTACAGTGTTGGTTGAAGTGTTAATCACAGATACATTTCTGTACCAGTTCGCCACGTACACCTTCGTTCCATCCGGAGTGACTGCAACTCCTGTAGGGAAGTCTTCTACGTCCACTGTCTCTGTAACAGTGTCCGTTGCAGTGTCAATTATAGAGACAATGCCGCCATAGTAGCAAGCCGTTACATATACCTTTGTTCCGTCTGGACTGACTGCAACTCCGCGAGGAGACCATTCTACAGGCACGGTAGCTGTAACAGTGTTTGTAGCAGTGTCAATTACGGAGACACTGCCACTGCCTTGGTTCGCCACATATACTTTTGTTGCATCCGAAGTGACTGCAACTCCTAAAGGTAATTTTCCTACAGGCACAGAGGCTATAACAGTATTATTTGCTGTGTCAAGTACAGAGACAGTCCCATTCTGATTTGGAATATATGCATATGTTGCAGCAGGCGAAGCACTTGGCACAGGAGCTGCCGATGTCGTAGATGATACGAAAATTAAAAAAGAAACGAGAAATACTGAAACAAAAGTTTTTGAATACAATATGTTCTTCCTTTCCATTATATTTCATCCGTTTATATTATCTCATTTGAAAAATCTTATTATTAATACAATTTAAAGAAATTTAAAAGTTCCCTCAGTTTTTGGCTTGAAAGTCCAAGTATTAGATTATTTGTCAGAACAGAAGGTCAGATAGAGTAAATGTGAGTAAAACACGAAAGATTTTGCATCTAAGAAATTTAAAAGATTAAAAATTGAGAAACAAGATTTTGGAGTGAAGTTCTAAAAATTGCAAGTAAAAATTCTCTGGAATCTATCATGGAAGGCAAATTAAGTTTTTTTAGCCGTAATTATAGTATATGGAATTGAAGGTCTTCTTCTTTTTAACTAAACTGGCAATTTAAGTTAAAGAATTAAAGGAAAGGAATAGCTAAATGCGCTTATCACAAGTTTAATTATTTGAAATACAGGATATGAATCGTTATTTAATGCATATTCTGTTTCCCTTACCTGTAAAGAGATTGCAGACAACGAGGATATTGAGTTAAAAAAGGTAGCAGATGCTCTTAATCACTATACTTCAAGCAATTACTCTTATATCACGAGGCTAAAGAAGAAGTCTGCCAGCGGCAAATACAGGTACAAAATCAACAAAAGCGATGTTGAAGCCTACCTTCAGTATAAATACCGTGTAAAGCATGGGCTTGATTTAAACCGACATAAGGGTACCAGAGCGCGTTGATTCTTATTATGGTATAACCAAAAAGGCGCTTTAGAACCTGGTCTGGTTTGGGTTGATAAAGAGATTCTGCCAACAGAAAAAATGGATAAGCATTGAAGAAAAAAAGAACAGACTTTTAGACCAAAATTTTGATTAAGGCACTTCGAATACTGTCTCCACTACCAACTCAAAATAAAAAGCCCTATATTATAATTGCTAGCGGCTTTTTTGGATTGATTTTTGGACAGGAATTTTGCTTTTGTGGAGAAGTTAAATACCATCCTATTTTATGCAGCGTTTCTAATGAGTTTTCAAATTAATTGCAATTATTATTTGATTCTTCAACTTTTCAATAACTACTATCCACATATTCAATATTAATACCTAAACTTTTAAGATAAGGGAGTATCTTTTCTGTAAAACATTTAACGCATACATCAGGTTCAAACTTACTTGCAGTTTGACATCCCTGCCATCTTTGCCCATATTCATGACATATCGTAACTTCATTAAAATGAGATCCCATGTTTTCTTCTTGAATATCTTTGCCGCAGATGTCACAAGTAGTTTTTATAAATTTTTTATGGATTATTGTTTCTGTAACTTCTTCGTAGTGATCCATTCCCTCAATCCCTCCGTATATTTATCTATTAACCTCATCCAATTAGAATGTTAAGGTTTCAATCTCTCAGGACTGTGCGTTTGATAGGCAGAGTAGAGCACTAGACGGCCTGTCGTAACTATTATGAATCAGACAGTTTTAATCCTCTTACGGTTGGTTTCTTGTCCAACTGCGTAGTGTTATTTTATTATTTTATTATTAAATATTTTATGTAATTTGCAGAAAATGATTCAAAAAGCCAAGAGGTACTAATATGGGAGTTTCTGATCTTCTAGAATGGTCGTGACTCCTCAGCATTTGCTTTAGATTCTATCCTTAATACAGGAAGAAGGGCTTAAGTTTTCCGTCAAATATAGGTGGTGTAGGAAAGCCTGGCTTGCGGATTTTGAGGATATAGCTGAATATGTACGCGACGTAGAACTAAAAAGGCGCCTGGCGGCATATAGCGTGACTGAAGCTTAAAAGTAATTTTTTTGTAAAATCCCGCCAATTTTATTGTTACAAGCAACGTATAATCTCTTACTCAGTCTAATTTATTCATTGATTTTCCTTTCCTGCATTAAATTCATTAATAGCTTTTGCTGTGTTCTCAAGCAGCTTGAAAGCGAGGTCCTGATCCGGCCAGAACGCCAGCCCGCAGTCCGGATTCGCATATTTTATGCGGTCCCCAAGAATGGAAAAAGCCGTTTCAAGCCTCTTTTTTATGACGTCTGAAGTCTCTAGCTCAGTTACGATTTTTTGCAGATATTCCTTTTCCTTCCAGGCATTGACCCCATACTTTTCATTGATAATGCTTATAAGACTGAAAATATCGGTTCTCGAGACTCCGACTCCTACGTAAGTATTTGAGTCCTCCAGTACTTTTCTGTCCAGAAGATCGAGGTAGGAAGGAGTTCCCGCATACTCAAATCCGATGACATTGATAGGGGTCTCACATATAAGCTT
The DNA here is from genome assembly GCF_049706645.1 of Methanosarcina sp. Taxonomy (GTDB): domain Archaea; phylum Halobacteriota; class Methanosarcinia; order Methanosarcinales; family Methanosarcinaceae; genus Methanosarcina. The sequence goes on from NZ_JBNAKP010000015.1 coordinate 280,699, forward strand.
ATACTTCAATGGGGAATACAGATGAATCTCCATGTCCGCTCCCTGTTGCCGAGCATAGGTAGAGGCAACTGTAAGGGCCGATATGATCTCAGAGTCAGAAAACTGAATCTTATCAGTTAATCCCAGGCTGATCTCATCCAGAGCTATAACTTTAATTTTGAAATTTTTTGCTGTTTTAAACGCCTGTTTAATGAATTTCTCAATATCCAGCGCAAGGATATTATAAGCGTCCACAAAAGCTGTTGCCCCGAAAGCCTGAAGATACAGGTCTGTTGGGCCTGCAATACAAACCCTGACTTCAAGAGTCTTTCCTGTCTCTTTTTTATATTGTTTTGCAATTTCATCAATTATTTCCAGCTCAAGAATCTTTGCATTTTCCTCTTTTAACACATAAGGTTCATAACAATTCTTTTCTTCTCTGATAATATCCAGGAACTGACCTATCATATCTCTAAACTGTGGATATGTGGGAACGTGTACTCCCACATCGATTTTTCTCTGGAAAGCCTCTCTTATTATTGAAAATAGCTTTTCATCCTCATTTCGGTTTTCAGCTGCAGCCTTTACCCACTCCCTTGTGATACCTTCAGGTGTGGGAAGGCTGCCTTCATCGATAAAAATAATCTCCTGCATGCTTGGTATTAAGAGATATAAAGTTTTATAGATATTGGAATTGCTCTCGCAATAAAAAGTGCGAAGTACCTCATTTTAAAGAAATAAACTCCTGTGGGAAATTGATGTTGAGGTACACTATGAAGCTTATTCATTGGAAGAGATAGAATGGCGAAATGTAGGTAAAATATATCAATTCATAGTTCTACCTAAGCAGTATACTGTTACTGAAGCTTAAGAGTAATTTTTTGTTTTGCCACTTCACTCTTCCGGTGGTTCTTATTGAGATAAAAGGCGAGTTGTTGCAATCTTTAGTTTAAGATTCTTCTAGCTTTAAGCAAGAACATTGACTTAAGGATACTCTTTAAGCTCTCTACGAGCTGCTTTATGACGACGGCTCTGTTTGTCTGCGCATCTTCATAAACTATAAGGTACAATAATAGCTTGGGGTGAATAATTGTGCATCAATTTGTGAAAATAGCAGGTTATACCGTAGCAGCATTGGGAGCTGCTTATGTTGTAAAACACATGAAGCATGGTAAAAAAAGTTCGCGTGGGTGGCATAAAATAAAAGTAGAAGATGAAAAAAGAACTGGTTCGAGATATGGTTCTAATCCGGTCCGTTATTAAACCCGATAACCATACGTGAAAGTTCTCACTATTACTCCACATGCCGACCATCACGTCCAGAGCCTTGAGTACAGGGTCGGGGTTAGATGACTTTATGTATTTTTCTCATTCGTATTTTTTCTTTTAAGTTTATTGTCCCTCGTATGCCTGCTTTAATTTTTCTATGTCAATTTTACCCATCTGAAGCATTGCATTCATAACTCTTTGCGATTTCTCAGGATCAGGATCATTTAAAAGCTCGCCCAAAATAGTGGGAACGATTTGCCATGACACGCCGTATTTGTCTTTAAGCCAACCGGGTCCCTGGCTTTCTCCGCTCTCGGAGAGTTTCTCCCACAACTCATCTATTTCTTCCTGAGTCTCGCAATTGACGAAAAATGATATCGCTGGCGAGAAGGTGAATTGTGAACCACCACCGTTTAATGCAATAAAATCTTGTCCTTCGAGCTGGAATGCCGCGAACATTACTGTCCCTTTCGGTCCCTGGCCTGCTTCTCCATAGCGCATAATGCTAACAGTCTTTGAATTTGCAAAAATGGAGGTATAAAAATTCATTGCCTCTTCAGCTTTACCATCGAATAATAGGCATGGAGTAATTTTTTGCATATCGTTTCCTCCTTTTATATCTGTTTGAATGTGACTGCTCCCCTCATTAAAATGAGGGGTATCTATCGGTTTTACGAACAGACTGTAATCCCAGTCTGAGAATATTAATAGAAGCATTAAGATCACGGTCAATAGATAGACCATAGAAATGACAGTTATGAGTTCTTTCTAACAGGTCTTTTTCTACCAGCATTCCACAATTTGAACACATCTTTGAAGTATTCTTTGGATCAACGAGTATTACTTTTCTACCAGCGTTTTAGCTTTGTATGAAGTATAAGTTACAAGTTTACTCCAAGCGGCATCAAGGATGTATTTTTCCAGATTGTGATTTTTTGCCATGTTTAATTACTTTTAATGGATGCAATTATTTCCCTAATTTGATCTCTTTTAAACTTTCATCAGATATTCAGCGAGCTTGTCTAAGGATTCGTTCCAACCAGCCTCAGCCGAATCTCTATTTTCACCAGCTGGAATGCCTTCATGTCGCAGAGTGATCTTAGTTTTACCGTTGTTTTCTTCAAATATTACCGTCACAAGTAGCTCTAAGGGCCAATCTCCGCTCATTCCATAATGAGAAGCTGGTACCACATTACCTTGAGCATCCGAAAATGAATCGGTAGTGACAATCTTCTCCTGCTCGACAATTTCCCGATAAACACCTGTACTCCAGTAATCTTCACCTTCAGGTGATCGCATGCACCAAAGAGACTTCCCTCCCACGCGGAAATCTATCTTGATAACAGGCGTAGTGAAATCTTTCGGTCCCCACCATTGCATTAAGTGCTCAGGCTCAGTCCATGCCTTCCAAACGAGACCCCTCGGTGCATTAAAAACTCGTGTAATGACAAGCTCTTGATCCCCAATTTTCTGATTCAATTCTACCATTTATGCTTACCCCCTTTATGCCTGACAATAATGAGTAGAATAACCTCTGAGCTCAGTTTTTTGTTTTCATAAATTTCAGTTTAAGCGTCCATTTTTTTTGAATGCAGGCTTTCCACTCATCAATAAAACAGGATTTTATAATATCTAGGAATTACGCAGTTAAAGTATAAAAATCAAGTGCAGTAGACTTTGGAGTCTAAACGTAGATGTTGGGAAGTTGAAGATCAATATTATTGATTTCTCATCTCAACCTCATAAATCCCGGATTGAGCTGCAAAATGCAATAAAGCTAAAAGTAATCATCAAAAATCCGTAATCAAAGTCTGTCTCTCATCTCTTTCCTTAAGTTTTAAGACCCTACACCTACAAGCCTGAACTTTTACTTTCCAAGGAGTTTCATTAGGAGCTGTATAACAGTCCTTTCAATCACAAAGAGATCTGAAGTCTATATAGGGATTGTTTTTTAGGTATTGCTTTTGAGTGCTTGTATGTGGAAAAAATCTTCAAAACGCACTATAAGAGCAAAATATTGATTCTGATATCCTCCAAAAAAGTCAGTTCGCAAGAGCTTTATCTTCCGGATTTGACCACAACTCAAGATCGCACTCTGTACCTGTATAGAAGCGAACACAATTGTCCGTCATTTTAAGCTTATCGACACGCTGGTAATACATTTTCTGAGATAGTATATACTTATCTGTCCATAGCTTATTCAAAAGGAATGCATATACCATGGCAGGATCTTTATGGTCGATAAAATACGCTTTTACTGCATCATAATATTTGTTTGATTTTATTGTTTCCACTCTTTATCCCTGTCTATCACTTGACTGTCTAAGTATAAAACTTTTGAGAAAGACATTGAAATTGCATGAAAACTTAAATTATTCTAAACAAAATAATCGGGCAGGGACGATATAATATTTTTGTAATTGTTTGATTTGAGAAAACTAAATTTTTTTAGAGTTTCTTCTATAACCCTCATATATCTATTACTTCCTACAATGTATGCTTTTCTAAACTCAATTTCCTGGGAGTTTCCAGCGATTACCGCCAGCTTAAGCCTTAGGTTATCAAATGTTTAGATCGGGGTTGCAGCCACATAGTACAACGTATAAAATTAGTCGGTTTTTGAATAAAATAGATTGGGTAAATGCCTTATCTACATAAATCTCAGTTTATAGCGAAAATTTATTGTTTTTCAGTAAAATTTAATTGGGATTTAAGTTAATTGCGATTTAAGTTGCCTTTTTTGTTGATCCCGTTTTAGATTCAAACTTTGTTATTGAAAAGATACCAAAAACGTATTTAATATGTTTTTTAAGGCTTAATAACCCTTGAAAGACACTTTCAGATTCTCTTTATAACTAGCGTATTTATAGAATAAAATATTATATAATTAATTAAATAAAAACGTGGACTAAAAGTCAAACTGTACATAGGGAGGTCGAAAGAAATGCCACTTGTTGATATCAAACTCATTGAAGGTGTATTCTCTGAGGAAGAAATCAAGAAGCTTATAAATGACGTCACAGACGTTATAGTCTCGTTCATGGGAGAAAATCTCCGTAGCTTTACATTAGTAGTAGTCGAGGAAGTAAAGAGCGGAAGCTGGGGGGCAGGTGGACAGGCAATTGGATTGGAGGAAGTAAGGGCCATGCAAGCGGGTACTTTAAAGAAGCCCTAAACCATAATCAGGAAAAGCCGGAGATTAGCTGGCAGGATTTGATATCTGCCAGCGATCTCATCGTTCCTATGCACAATTACTGTCAATATCCTCAGATTATAAAATGCTTTAGAAAGCGGAGTGAAAGTATTGTCTAATATTGTTATGGACATTCGTCGGCGACTTTATCAGCTCTTTTATTTCTTACGACTCACACGTAGACTCTATACTTGATTGAAATCGTCTCCTTACATTCTATCCTGGACAAGCAGATAATCCCTTAATTGAGCTCGTATATGGCGTATGAAAAAACCGACTCAAATCCAAAAATTTACAACTAAACAAAATAAGGTTAAGAAAAACTTTCTTTATCTTCCTTATAAATTGCTATTTTCCTTCTTCCCAAAACTCACTTTCCCTCAAATTTCCCCACCGGAAATAACCATAGATATATATCAGGGTTATTCAAAATAGCCATTTGTGACCTCTGGAGAAACTGTGCGGGCGGAAATCCTTGTATCCGGAAGGGTGCAGGGTGTTGGTTTTCGAAGATTTGCAAGAAATGCTGCCGAGCGTCTGGGTGTTGACTCTAACCCGATAAATTTAAGGGATGGCAGGGTTTTTGTCATTGCCGAAGGCAAACCCGAAGCTGTAAAGCTCTTTATAAGTGAACTCAGGAAAGGGCCCACGTTTGCTCATGTGGAAGATGTCGATGTCACCTTCAGGGAAGCCTTTGGAAACGTATATGACTTATGATCTCTTTTCGTTATACCCATTATTTTGTTAAATCCATAGATCCGTTATATCCATCAGGTTCTTATTTCTCCTCTTCTCCGGTCTCTTGAGCTTTTTTCAGGATTTTTGCAATAATTATAATTCCCGCAAGATTTACAAGTCCTATCACAAGATACCCTATCAGATGCTTTAAACTCGAATCCGAAGTTCCCGAGTTCCCTTTCTCAAAACCTGCCGCAGAAGTGGGTTTTTCTCCTGAACCAGTATCAAACTCCGTATTTTTCCCGCTTTTTTCTTCGATTTTCTGCCCCTTTTCGGTGAATTCAAGCACCGAGTCGGTCTCAAGAAGAACCTCTTTTTCCTTCGCTTCAAGGCTGTTTCCGGAGTCAAGGACAGCGCTGGTCATGAAGGTACTTCCCGGCTCAAGCCCCAGGAAGAGGAACTGGTCATCATTTTTCAGGGAGGCTATAACGTTTCCATCCTTCCTGATTTCTACGGAGCCCTTCTCAGGGAGTTCCACCTTCAGGTTTACGTGGTCTGTGAGGAGGATCTGATTTCCTTCTGCAAACCTCGGCCTGTCAGGGATGTCAAGAATTCCAAGCAGCGTCGGAGCAAAGTCTTCCTGGCCGTATTCTCCCCTGCGAACTCCGATCCCAACGTCGTCAGCATTTACTATCAAGGGAACGAGCTGTGCTTCGTCGGTTACTGAGAATTTTTCGGATTGGTGGCCTCCTTTTGAATCCGCTTTGGAAAAACCCATTCCGTGGTCGGCTGTCAGGACAAAGGCAATGTCATTCTTTTTGCAGAGTTCATAGAGCCGGGGAAATTCGGAATCGAGGCATTCGATACAATCTATATACCCATAGTTATCCCTGTAGTGCCCGCTCATATCTACAGCTCCTACATTCACTGTGAGCAGGTATTTTTGTCCTGGTCTGTTTCCGGACATATATTCCACGATATCGCAGGCGGTATCGATTCCCCATCTGTTATATCCGCTGTATTTTTCCCGGGTCTCTTTTGATGTGACATAGCCAGGCGCTTTGTGAGCCGCCTCTTCCAGAACCTGCAAAAGTCCTTCAGGCACTTCAGGAGTGCCAGGGGATGGCTCGGGTTGCTCAAGCACGATTGCCATGTTCTTTATCGAGTTATTTTTGTCCCTGAGAAAAACATCCTGCTCGGCGCAGACCGACCAGGAATCCCCTTTTTCCATAACTGCAATACAGAGATAACCTTCCCTGTGCAGAATATCGAAAACTGTTGCGTCTTTAAAGCTTACAAGCTCACTGTCCGCACCCGGATTTCCCGTGATAAGCACTGAATGCCCTCCTTCGGTAAAGGTCTGAGGGGCACGGAATTTCAGAAGCCTGGCACTCTCTTTATTTATTTCCGGTAGATTTTCAAGCTCGGCTTTTTCAAGGGGTGTGCCGTCCAGTGCATGCGGCGTAAGCTCAGGATAGATAAAAGGCGCGCTCAGGCCGTCCACTATCAGCACGACTGCGCCATGGGGTGTATTAACGGGATTTACCTCAACTTCGGTCAGTGCAGAGGCAGGTGCTGAAAAAGTGAAAAAGACAAAAAACATTGCAAGAAAAAACAGAATTGGGAAAGCCCTGGATTCTCGATTTGCCTGGATCATTGTAAATTATTTTAGCTTTAAGCTATAAAGAATTATCTTCTGATGTACTCTGAGGATACGTATTCTGGAGATATATTTTCTCAGGAGATTTGCTTTCTTCTCACGATACATATTTTATTTTAATATTTTCTTCTTACTTTTTTGACTTGTGAAGTTTACTAAATGCTAAAGTTTACTGAACGCATCTACGCTGAAGTTTTCTATGTCTTGCTGTTTCAGTTCTATTTTTGCTATTTCAGTTACCTTTTTAAATATCTATTCTATCAGAAAGAGTAAATTCTTATTATATTTGCCGTAAATATCTATAACATTCTGGCAAAATCTATTTCAGGACCAAAAAACAGGGAATGTTCCTATGAAAATGAACCCACGCTGTACCTACTGCCTGCTCTCAAGAGTGCACTTCCAGTCTAAGCTTTCAACGGATGATGAAGACCTTATAAGCAAGACCATCAAAGAATGCCTTGAAGTTATGAACAAACATTACAACCCTGATGCCGTATCCGCTTCCGTGGCCACCAAAATTCACAGGAAATGCTATGAGGTTCTGAAAGACAATGACCCTTATGCGGTAACAAAGAAGCTTATCAACCAGGCTGCGCTGAAAGTCCTGCCTGCGGCAGAAGAGAAAATTTATGAAAATTCTCCTGACAACGGGGAACTTTTCAGGCGGGCAGTGCTGGCATCCGTGGTTGCGAATTACTTTGATTTCGGAATTATGGGCTTTGATGCCAGTGAAGACAAGTTTGAGGCGGCTTTTCTGAAATATTTCGAACACGGGCTTGATGTGGACGATACTCCTAAAATACTCGGGCTCCTGCAGGATGTCGTTTACATTGCCGACAATTGCGGAGAAATTCTCTTCGATATGCTTGTTTTTGATATTATCAAAAAACTCGGTGGAAAGATCACACTCGTAGTTCGGGGCGGGCCGATTCTCACAGATGTGACCCTGGAAGAGGTAAAAGAGTTCGAAATTGATAAAAAGGTTGACCGAATCCTGACTACCGGCTCAAATGCCGTAGGTGTCCTGATTGAGGAGGCCCCGGCCGAACTTCTCCAGGCTATGAAGGATGCGACCCTTATTATCAGCAAGGGTATGGCCAACTACGAGACTCTCTCAGAGCATAACTTCGGGCCTATTGCTTATATGCTTCTTACGAAATGTGAGTGCGTAGCTGAAGACCTGGGGCTTGAACCGGGACTGTCCGTTGCAAAACTGATGAACTATCCCTGAGGCTTTTACAGGAGAGATTTTCGGAAGCTTCTTATTGATAAAGGCTCACTAATGACTATAGCCAGGATAGCGCAAAATAACTAACGCATGCAGTAAAAAGCTATGCCCGCGCGTAAAATATACTTTATACTCAATAGGATCAACAAAATTTAATAAATCGGAATGAATTTTAAGGAGAAATAAAAGATGTGTGAAATCAATGTCTTCTTACTTCGTGGAGATGAACGTGAGAGAATTATGGATTCCGTAGCAAAGATCCTGGTTGAAGGCGATTCAATCCAGCTTACAGGAATTCTCGGCGATCAAATGAGTGTCAGGGGTTCAGTCAAGGAAGTTAATTTCTCACGCGGAGAAGCTCTTATTCTTGCAAAATGAATTTTTTATTTTTTATGCTCTTTCTTTTATCATAAGTAGGACTTACGCGGTTGAATCTTTTTTCTGCAAATTATATTAAAATATGATCATTACTATAATTATAATAAATATAATCAAAAAAATCTTTGAGTTGAACGCAATAAATCCGCCTAAATGCACTGAACTTGATTACATCAACTTTCTTATTGCTTCTTCACGAGTATTTAGCTGTACAGAAGCTTCTAAATGCAGTTATTTTGAC